>JAAVEA010000031.1 GCA_014801535.1 Bacteroides sp. | reverse complement strand
GCGTCGGCGCTAAGCATATTGTTGTCCCACTGGAAACGCACCGCATGACGGGTCTCGCACGGTGCGAGGTCTTCATAGATGGGGTTGCTGTCGCATGATGTAAAAAGCGAGGCTGCGCCAAGAAGAGCGCAGGCAACCTGCCAATTAAGGTAATTCTTCACGTTAAACATTCTATATAAGCGAGTTAAGTTACAGTATTATATTTAATTATTGTATTTGTCTCAATCTTTTCGACAGGAGAACAGGAGAACGGGAGGTTTTCCCTTTTGATCTACTGTCTTACTGTTCTACTGTCTAATCTTTTATCCTAATATTCTCTTGTCTTTTTAATCCATGAGAGCTATGGACATAAAAAAGACTCTGAGAGTGAAGGAAAACGGTGGAATGAGTTTTTATGGTACTTAATTAATCTATACGTTTTTAACAAGTTAAGCCTTTTCTCCGTAGGGACGCATCCTGATGCGTCCGGCATCTTACGGAAGAACCTGCAATCCTTTTTCCGGACGCACCGTGGTGCGTCCCTACATCGGATGACGGTGTCGCAGTCTTTTGTTAAAAATAACAAAAATAAGATTAAAAAGTTAAAGTAAGTGAAAATATTTTTTAAAATATTTCACCTCCAAAAACTCAGAGAAGTTTCCTACGCTTCAGAGCATAATCCGGAAATAAAATTCGCGGACAACAGTAAACTGAAAACAGAATTCAGTCACTCCAACGGCCCTATGGCCCGGTTAAGTTACGGATTTTACGACCGGGTGCTCTCTCAGACGCAGCGAACGTCCACCCATCGTTTCTTTTTGGTAAGTAAGGAGGGTTTCACGCCTCCTTACCTTTTTTGTCTCCCTGCGGGGCATTCGCTCCGCAGGGTTTATAGCTTCCTCTTTTATGATTCATACTATTGAATCTATCAAGAGAAGAGGATTATTCTTTCTCTCCGAAATTCATTTCCTGAGAATAAGTAGCCCATTTGAGGACATTGATAGAAGCGTTGAAGAACCACTTCTCAACCTCTGTATTGGGATCGTCCGGATCTTTCGGGATAAGTTTGTTAGAAGGATTGAACAGAGGAGTACCGAGACCTTTGAGTGAGTTGAATGTGATATCGTAGATATGGTTACGGATCACACCCATCTTTTTACCCTGATCGTCAGGCTTGATGGGAACATAGTAGTAAGTCTGACCACCACCCCACTTGTAGATACGATATTTGTTCTTGTATGCAACAGACTTTCCGTCAACCAACATCGTTTCTACATTATTGTCGAAATTGTAGGTTGCTTCGGAAGCAGCAATAGCTGTGTCGTTCTTTTTGAGGGTGTAACCGGCGGGAACATTGATGGTAAGATATGCATCATAGTCTTTGCTTTTATCCTGGCTCTCAGTGAAAGTTACATCATCCGGATTAACAGTTCTCTCCTCTGTGTCGCTTACCAACTTGTAGCCATCCTGAAGGAGATAACCGCAAAGCTGGTTCAAAGCACCATCCATAAGATAGTATTTACCATTCTGCCAGAGCTGATAGATCTCGGCATCCTTACCTTTCTTGCCATTGACAGTGATTTCACCGGTGATGACAACATAGGTAGGAGTTGACTGATTCACATTCTCGAAAAGATATTCTTTCTTATTCTTTCCTTCTGCCACAGTACCTACAACACCGTTTTCTGTTGCATTCGAATAGTAGATATCCGTGGTAGCGTAACCTTCAGTATCTGTTACACCGGCAGCCCAGTGAGAACGGTAAGTAGAATTCCAACCTTCGAAGGGATTTCCAACTCCATCAATATCTTTTACAAAATAAGAGTTTGTTGTGGCATAGATGAAGTTGTAACCAGTGATGGCAACATTGATTGTCATCTCAGTTCCATCTGCATTCTCACCTGTCACAGTAGTTTTTCCAAAATTTTCAACCGCCTTCAAGTCAACACGTGCAGCTACACGCTCTACATATATATTCTCTACCTTCTCAGGATTATTTAAAGCTTCAGTTGCAGCTCCAAGACTGTTGTATACCTTATTTGTGAAGTCGTTGGCATAGTTACCGGTGCCATAAGCGGCATTGCTCATCACAAAATACTCCTTACCTTCTATTGTAGAAGTATAGTAATCAATCACCTTCTTTCTTACATCGTCAACGCTTTGAGTAGTTGTAAAAGGAGAGTGATCCTTATCAAAAGGAGCATTGATTACGGTGATGATCTTACCTACAGTTTTACCAGCTACTTTATCGATCTCAACGATGTTTGCTGCAGTATTTTCTATATCATTATCACCAGCCTTGAAATTGAAATTAGTGATACGTTTTGACATAGCCATATAATTATCTGCTGAATCGAAGATGATGAAAGTAACATCGTGAATGTCATCCTCATTACCTTCTCCCTCCTTGAAACCCATTGTACGGGTGTCAGGTGCAGTAGCGAGGTTAACAGCGATGTAGCACTTTTCAAGGTCGCCTGAAGGCACCACATTGTTGGGCTCGTTTTCGTTTGAGCAGCTTGCGAGCGTCATGGCTGCGCAGAGGGCTGCAAACCCATAAATCTTTTTCATGTTAGAGTATTATTTAGTATTACAATTTTTTTGATCGGTTTCTTCCCCAATCTTTTTCTTTGGTAAGTAAAGAGGATTTCACTCCTCTTTACCTTTTTTTCTACAGGAACCGGAGCATTAAACTCCGATTCCTTTTTAAGCCTGTATATTATATCCGGATGGATTAATAGTCAGTACCGTTAGTAAAGTTAGCATGCTGAGTGTAACGTGCCCAAGAGAGGATATGGATGTTGCAAGCAAGTGACCATTCATCATTGGGAGTGATCTTATCAGGAGTTGTCGGGATGATAACATCTTTCGGATCGAATACAGGAACACCAAGACCGGCGATGCTCTGGATATTTACATCGTAGATGTGGTTACGTACGATACCGTCGATAGTTACCATGTTTGCCTCTTCGCCTTCAGCTGCGATATTCTCCTCTTCACCATTGGTGAGGTATACATAGTAGTAGCACATACCCTCATTCCATTTCCAAACCTCATAGTTTGAAGAATGAAGAACGTTTTCAGTGAAGTTTGTAACAGCCACGTAATTCACGCCACCGTCAGTTGTCCGGTAAATATCTTTATCAGCATAAGTGTCTTTCTTGAATTCGAGATAGCCTTCATAACCCTCAGCACCTTCTACTTCGCTCTGAACAGCAGATTTGAACTCAAGATCAGCTTCAGTAAGGTTACGCAACTTAGAGGGTTTACCTTCTGCATCATATTCTGTTGCTACATAATAACCTTCACGTTTGAGCATGTCGAGAAGCACATTGTAAGCACCTTCCTCTGAATAGTAACGGCCATCTTTTACAGTGCGATAGAAAGTAACGGCATCGCCATTTTCATCGCAAAGCTGAGCTGAAATTACAAGAGCTGTCTTATAGTCTTCGTTTGTATTCTCGTTGATATAGTATTTTGCTCCTGTGCTTGATGCAGAGAAATCATCGAAGCTGTTATAAGACTGGTTTCTGAACCAAGTATAATCGATTTTATCCTGATTATCTTCTTCAACGAATCTTGAAGGAGCCTTAACATCAGTGTCAAGAGTCCATGCAGTTGCCCAGTGTGAACGGAAATTAGACTCATCATTCCAAGCATCAAAACGGCCGGTTGTCTTGAATGAGTTGTCAAGGTTCTTAACAAGATATGACTGATTTGCTATGTTAGCAACCTCGATACCTTTGATAACTATATTAAGAGTCTGTTTAGTCTCTGTGAAATTGCCGTTTGCATCGTAGCCATAGATAGATTCACTCTGGGGAGTATTAGTAAACCCGGTTGGATCATACTTAACATCTACGCGGGCAACTACACGCTCCACATAGAGATCTACTGCGTTCTGAGTAGCCTCAAGCTGGCTTGAATAGATCTTACCATTCACATCCTGACCGTAAACGTAGGCTTTACCATTTTCCTTCATGTAAACTGAATTTGTCATAACAAATCCATTGTCAGAAGTTAGAGTAGAGTAGTCGGCAGCCACAGCCAATACCTGAGGTTCAGACTTGTCTGATACTGCGGCATTGATATCGGCAGTGGGGTTGAGGATAACAACAACGCGGTCGATCTTATCAATCTCACCCTGTACGTAAGCTGCATCGTGGTCTCCTGTCTCAGTGATTGTCACAGGAACCATAACGTTGTAGTCGCGCTCGATGTTACTTGTGTGCTCAGTGGTAGAAGTAAGAGCCTGATCAGCCGACATTGAGATCTGCGAACCATCTGCGGCAAAGAAAACGAAAGTAGCTTTAGTAGCCTTGCTTTCACCTGCTGTTCCCTGGATGTAATCCTGATGATTTACAGCACGAGTGTCTTTGTTAGTATTTGCAATGTTAACTGAAAGGTAACCTGCAACAGTTGCTGTTGTTGAGCCGTCAACGGGAACGATAGGTTCGTCGTTGTTGGAGCAGCTTGCGAGCGTCATGGCTGCGCAGAGGGCTGCAAATCCATAAATCTTTTTCATGTTAGAGTTTTTTGTTAAAAGTATGAAATTAAATTTTATCTGTTTCTTGTTTATATTGCCCCTCGCTCGGTAAGTAGACTCACGGAGGGCTACCCTTAGAAATCTCTATTGTTTCTTCGAGAAGAAACAATAGATCTCTTAAGAGATTTCCTTATCACATTCTCCTTAATAAGGAGGGGTGATCAGATCTTGTCGGTGAGAAGTTTGAAATGTTTTCCTTTGTTCTCTGTAATAGTCTTTATCTGCTTCTCGGCGGCCTGTGCCTGCGGAAGCTGCTGTATTTTATTCAGTATAGAGTTTGCTTTATCGTAATCTTTCTCCATGGCAGCGAGTGTGGCTCTGGCATATTGCGCCTCTACGGAGTCGCCCGCCTTGGCGAGATATTTAGCTGCCGCTGCGGTGTCGCCGCGCATGAGAGCCGCGTTTCCGGCATTGAGGTTGACCACCGGGTCGTTGGGCCATAGCTTGACGCCGAGTTCGAAAGCCTCGTTATATTCCTTGCTTCCGGGAGTGACGCTCTGTGCGTAAACGAAGAGTTCACTGGGCGAAAGGTTCTGTGGTGCCTTCTTCATTATGTCGGCGATCTCCTCGGGGGTCTGATAGGAGCGTACGGTGAAGTTGACCGCATAGTCCGAATGTCGCAGACCGGGATAAACCTCGGCGAGAAGGAACTGGTAATCCTTGGGGAACTTGCTCTTTATAGCTGCCTCGCGGGCATCATCCTTTCCACGGTATGCGGGGTCGGTGATGATAGCCAGGATTCCAGCCGGATTTGTCAGAGTGCGCTGTGCGGCCTCGCTCTTCACATATTCCTCCAGTCCGGCCCAGTCTTCAGGCTCGTAGGAGGTGGTGATCACGTCGCGCTTGAACTTATAGAGGTTGCGCACATAGTCGGCCAGTGTCTGCGTACGTCCCTTGGCGAGACGGGTATTGTTGGCGTAGCTACCTTCGGGAGAAGCGTAACCCTTGATATGGATGCTTTTGAAAGTGAGGTTCTCATCGGCGCGCACGGAGTCGATCGTGGCGAGAATCTTCTTTAGCTCCTGCGGGTTGCGGCGGTAGTCGGGATAGATCTCTATCTTATTTACCGGGAAGTCGATATATGCGCGGGCATTGATCTGACGTTCCTTGATAGCCTCCGCCTTGGGGGTTACGTAAACCACGTCGGGAGTATAGTTTTTCGGCACGAGGTCAATCTGCGCCACAGGCACATAGGTGGCCTTACCGTTCTTGGAGCAGCAGCCGCGTTCCTGAGCCTCGAATTCCACGCGGCCGTCGGCCATCCATTCTGCATAAGGGATCTCGTAATTATATACGAGGGGTTCCTTTATCTGACCGGCGCGGTAAGCCACCGGCTCGGAGGTGTTGTCGTCGCTGCGGACATGGCTGAAGAAACGGTTCTTCCCTGCCACTGCAAACGGGCGCATCCTTACGGTGTCACTGCCGTTGACGATCATCGGAGTGTAGACCATCTCGCGGTTGGTGCTCATGCGGAGCTTGGCCGCGTCGAGAGTCATATCGAGAAGAAGGAGGTTGCCATCCTTGCGGAGATCGAAGTTCTGAATCCCTATGGAGGGGTTCACCTTTGCCGTCATGCTGTCAGCAGCAGCGCCGAAGGCCGACCCGAAAATCAGAGATGAAATTAAGGTGAGTTTTGCTGTTTTCATTGCTGTTGCTCTGTTTTAGAAAATATAAACGAGATTGACGGCTGCCTTTGTGAGGCCGATATAATTCTTTGTAAAACCTTCCTGAATCTTGCTTCCACAGTCTTTGCAGGGATATACGTCGCTTTTGGAGTAGATCCATCCCGCTCCTATCTCGGCCTCGATGTTCCAGTGTTTGTTGAGCACCCATGCGTAACCGTAAGCGATGCCGGCACCGGCCATCCAACCCTGATAGCGTTTTGTGGAGAGGTCGTCGAGACCAAGGAATATGTATTTGAGATTATCGTTGACGTTACCTACATTGAACTGACCGCCGAGAGCGTGAAGTCCGAAGAAATGACCTTGGAAGCGTTCGCAGAGCCAGAAGCGGGCCTCGGGCTGCACTGCCCAGTGACGCCATCGTTTGCCTGAAACGGTCCAGTTGTTCACCTGCCCGGATATATCCATACTCCATTTCGGAGCCAAGCCGAACTCTATGCCGAGACTCGGATTCAGACCGGCATCATAGAGAAGGTTGGTCTTGAGTGCTATGTCATCTCCGGCGCGGGCTTCGCGCGGCAACAGCAGCGAAATCACTGCCATCAACATTACGATGAGTGTAGGTCGTCTCATAATTCCTTATTTAGTGTCACCGGAGCTGTGTCGCCTCCGGGAGACTTTTTTTAATTTTGTTTTGACGGGTTGAGTTAAGCTCTTTTCGTCGGTTGGTTTAATTATGGGTCTGTTATGGAGTCCGGCGTATTCCGGACAAAACATCAGCTTCTGTGTCGTGTCCTGTCTCCTCATCTTTTCGTCATGTGCATCGCCGATGCCACGCTGAAGAATCAGTAAGGGCGAGTTTGCAAGTTATGAAGTCTTAATCTGACTCCATCATTTCATAAAAATTATCAATCACCTTGCGTTTTAAGGCTTCACCGATGTTAAGCCGAATCGGGATAGCGGTAAAGTCATCAACCGGGGTTTCATTGTAGCAATCTTTTGAATTATGAGATGTTTTTCATAATTGCAAGAGTGTTAGTAATGAGGTTGTGGGTGCAAAGTTAATACAATAACAATCAAACACAAACTTTTTATCATGAAATTTTAAACTTTTTTTAAAAAATTTTTAAAACATGTTTTAAAGCATATTTTTGGGGCAGAATGAAGAGTTTTAGGATAATGTGGATATTAAGTTTTAGGATATTGGGGATATTAAGTTTTAGGATACTGGGGATATGATGGGAAGATGCAACCGCTCCGCGGTTGGGTGAGTCATATGGATGAAAAACCCCGGGTAAGCTCCTTTCGTCGCCAACCCGGGGTTAATAGAAAGTGAAACCGCCCTGCGGTTTTAAAACCAATCTCGCGAAAACTCTGAGAAAACCAATCTTGTGAAAAACCAAGAAACCTCCGTCGGATGCGGAGTCCCGGGGCGGGAGCCTCCGAGCTTCCGCTGAGACTGCCCGATCAATCCCTGCCGGGGCGGGAGCCTCCGAGCTTCCGCAAAATTATATGTGGTTCGAAACCACATATAATTTTCAGATTTAAAAGTGAGGAAAGAAATAGAAAAGCGGTAGTGGCATCGAGCCACTACCACTTTTGCGGAAGCTCGGAGGCTCCCGCCCCGGGGCTCCGCTCTGTACGGTGACATAATTTCGTTCTTGCTCCAGCCTCGGCAGAGATAGTAAAAATAACTGTGGCGGAAGCTACAAGCTCCAGCCACAGTAATCTTCAATCTCCTATATTATATAAATCTTCTATTAGATTTATCTCCTATATATATTAAAGGATACTTATCCCCTATATATTAAAGGAAAGAGAGATTATATTTTGAGAATTCGAGGTCGTTCTTGGCGCGCTGCAGCATCTTCGGATCGAGCTTCGACACCTGACGGAGATTGTTCATCACCATGGCTTCGTTGTTGGTGCGCGCACCAAGCACGGCGTTGAGATAGTAGGTGGTGGCGTCGGGGTTCTTTATACCGCCGAGAGTAGCCTTTGCCGTTGTGTAGTCCTGGGCGAGTATCTGGGCGAGTGCCGCATTGTTAGTCTTGGAGTCGCCGAAGGCTGTGATGGCTTTGTTCACGTCGCCGTGAGCGAGATGGTATACACCCATGGCATCGGAAGCCTCGGGCACACCTGCCGCCGCACCTATCTGAGAATTGGCCTGGCTGTAGTCGCCCTTGATCATGGAGATAAGGCCGAGGTTCATCTCAGGCTCCTTGGCCCCCGGGGAGAGACGGAGAGCATGACGGAAGTTGGCTTCCGCTCCATCGTAGTCACCCTCCACATACTGGGTGAGACCGAGGTCGTTGTATGCGCGGTAGTCTTTGGGGAAGGTTTCGCAAGCCTTGTTATACACCTCCATCTTCTTGGTGTTGTCGTTGGTGAGGGTTGCGATATAAAGCATCTCGTCGGCGGTGAGCTTGGAGGGATCGGTGTTGAAGAGATTGATCAATTCCTGATCGCTCTTGCCGATGACGTTGATCTGCGCCATTACGCGTGAATAGCGGAGCTGGGGAAGTATCTGATCGGCCAGTTCGTTGAACACAGCGGAGAGGTTACGGATCTCCTGCTCACGCTGCACGGGATCGGGATACATGCGAAGCACCGACAGGATGAGATCCTTATCCTGGATGTTGCTCTTCTCCACAAGCTTCTCGAATCCTTCCCAGTCTTCGGGTGTGAAAGAGGATGTGAGTTCGCCGAATTCGGTGATCTTATCTTTCTTGAGCTGGTTTTCTATGAGGTTGGTGGTGTTCTGCTCGCGTTTCTCGGCAAGTTGAGTGTTAAACTCGAGTGTGCCTTCAGGAGAAGCGTAAGAATTCACGGTGATGCCGGCTATCTCCTGGTTGGGGGCGGAGTTAGCTTCTTGCAGACGTTTGTTGAGGTCGATGTAGTCGGCCTTGTCGGTCTGGTTGGCGCGTATGTTGGCCTGATTGATGAGGAAGTGTATATCGGCGCTATATTTCTCGGTGATCACTTTCTGGAAGTTGTCTTTGGCCACTGCAGGAACCACGGTCTTTGCCGAGGCGAGTGTAGAAGTGGCCACCACACCGAAGCCTACCTTTACGGGAGGGAGGGAGTAGAGTTTGCCGTTCTGGTCTACGGCGAAAGAGAGATAGAGATCGCTCTTGGCCATGTCGGGCTGGTATGCCACGCTGAAGGGGATGGTGACTGTGCCGCCATCTGCGAAGCTCACCACCTGACCGTTGGCGCGGACGTTCTCTCCCTGAAGGATGACGGGGGTGGCCGTTACCTCACCGTTCTCCCAACGGATCACGGGAGTGGCTGTGACTTTTGCATTCTTGACCATGAATTTTGCAGGTATACGGCCGTTGATGGTGCCGGGCACCTGTTCACCTACGGTAGCGAGGGGGGTCGGGGCTGTGGTGAAGAAATCGCTGCGGAACTGACCAAGCTTCTTGGTGCAGCCGGTGGTGCCGAGGAGGGCTACCCCGAGAGCGATATAGATAAATTCTTTTTTCATAATTGCCTTAAATTTTCTTTTAAAGCGTAAAGGTAGTAAAAAAAAATGAAAATCCATTTTTTTTAGGAGAAATAGGCTTGCCGAGGCGGGAGGCTCCGTAATGGGGCCGGAGCCTCCGAGCTTCCGCAATGGGGTGGGAGCCTCCGAGCTTCCGTAATGGAGTGGGAGCCTCCGGGCTTCCGCAATGGGGTGGGAGCCTCCGAGCTTCCGCTGAGCATATTAAAACTACTGCGGGGGATCGAACCCCGCAGTAGTTTGCGGAAGCTCAGAGGCTCCCGCCCCGTGGCTCCGCATCCTTAATGCCGATTCCTCCGATTCTTCCGATTCCTCCGATTCTTCCAATTCCTCCGATTTTTCCGATTCCTCCGATTCTTCCAATTCTTCTGATTCCTCCGATTTTTCTGATTCCTCCGATTCTTCCGATTTCTCTGATTCTTCTGATTCCTCCGATTCTTCCGATTCTTCCAATTCTTCCGATTCTTCTGATTCTTCTGATTCCTCCGATTCTTCCGATTCCTCCGATTCCTCCGATTCCGCCTATCCCAATTATTTTTATTATTTTTGTAAAATCAAAAATAATGAAAATTATGGAGCAGAAACGCCTTTTCCTTCTGGATGCCTATGCGCTGATCTTCCGCGCTTATTACGCCCTTATAAAAATGCCTCGGATCACTCAGGCCGGTTTCAACACGTCGGCCATCTTCGGGTTCGTGAATACTCTGGAAGAGATTCTCAGAAAAGAGAACCCTTCGCATATCGCGGTGTGCTTCGACCCGCAGGGACCCACTTTCCGCAATGAAGCTTATGAGGGATATAAGGCGGAACGAGAGGCCACACCGGAGGATATACGGCTCTCTGTTCCCATTATAAAGGAGATAGTGAAGGCCTATAATATTCCTGTGGTGGAAGTGGAGGGCTTCGAGGCCGATGATGTGATCGGCACTCTCGCACGCATGGCGGAGAAGAAGGGTTTCACCACTTATATGATGACTCCCGATAAGGATTACGGTCAGCTGGTATCTCCTTCCATACTCCAATATAAGCCGGCTTACAGGGGACAGGATTTCGAACTGCGCGGCGAAGAGGAGGTGTGCGGACGATATGGAATCGAAAGGCCTGAGCAGGTGATCGACCTCCTCGCTCTTATGGGTGATAAGATAGATAATATTCCGGGATGTCCGGGCGTGGGTGAGAAAACGGCTGTGAAACTGATTCAGGAGTTCGGTTCGGTGGAGAATCTTCTCGACAATACCTCTTCGCTGAAGGGGGCGCTGAAAAAGAAGGTGGAGGAGAACGCGGAGCAGATACGTTTCTCCAAGTTCCTTGCCACGATCCGCACCGATGTGCCCGTGGATGTTGATCCGGACGACCTGAAACGGTGTGCGGAGGATAAGGATAAGCTTTTCGCTATTTTCAAGGAACTCGAATTCCGCACTCTCATAGATCGCGTGGGGAGAAGGATAAATTCTTCTCAGGCTCCTGCATCGAAAGCTTCTCAGCCTTCGCTCTTCGATGAAAGTGAGATAGGCGGAATGGCTGAAGCAGACAATGCGTCCACAACGCCTGTTCCGCCCGTAATGCCTGTCGCGCCCATAACCACCAGCTATTCTCTCCTTAACTCCACCGAGGAACTCGACCGGCTCTCGGATGAGATGCTCCCGCTGAAGGAATGCGGAGTCTTCATTCTTGCCGACGGTGAGAATGACGCCACCTCTTCCTGGGTTGGAACGGCCATAGCCACCGCACCGGGAAAGGGTGTGTATTTACCTGCCGATTTCAAGGAGGGATGCGATTTCGTGCTCGACCTTCTGGCCCGCAAGGATATCATGAAGGTGAGCGCCAACACGAAGCGCGATTATGTGGTGGCCTCGCGCCGCCGAACGGATGATGCCCCGGCCGTAGAGAATTATTATGATGTGGCGTTGGCTCATTATATTCTTCAACCGGAGATGCGTCATGGTGTGGACGACCTCGCCGCGCAATATCTCAATCATGTTGCCATGCCCCTCCCCCAGTCAACCTCAGGAGCTAAGAAGACGGCCAAGAGCTTTGTGGCTGCGAATATCGAAATCACCGGCCTCTTCCCGTGGGCCTGCGAACAGGCCGACCTGGCGTTGCGTCTCAGAAAACCTCTCGAAGAGATGCTGGCCAAGGAGAGCGATGATATGAGGAAGCTGCTTTATGATGTGGAGTTCCCGCTGGTGAGGGTGCTCGCCGATATGGAGCTGACAGGAGTGAGACTCGATGTGAATGCCCTCAATGAGGCAGCCAAGGAGATGGAGCGACGCATAGCCGTGCTGGAGAAAGAGATTCATGAACTCGCGGGAGAAGATTTCAATGTCGGTTCGCCGGCGAAGGTGGGTGAGATTCTTTTCGACCGTCTGCAGCTCGATCCCAAGGCTAAAAAAACCAAAACAGGTCAATATTCCACATCGGAAGATATATTGGAGAAGATAGCCCCGAAACATCCAATCGTGGGTAAGATAATTGAATACCGTGCGCTGCGTAAGCTTCTCAATACCTATCTCACGGCTCTTCCCGCCAATATCAATCCGGAGACGGGGAAGGTGCATACCAACTATAACCAGACGGTGACGGCCACGGGGCGCATCTCCTCTTCGTCTCCCAATCTTCAGAACATACCGGTGCGCGATGACGAAGGACGCGAGATAAGACGCGCTTTCATAGCCGACCCGGGACATATCTTTCTTTCGGCCGATTATTCTCAGATTGAGCTGCGGCTTGTGGCCGATTTCGCTGATGACGAAATCATGCTCGATGCCTTCCATAATGATAAGGATATACATGCCATCACGGCAGCCAAGATTTATCACAAGACCCCTGAGGAGGTGACGCCCAACGAGCGCCGCCACGCTAAGACGGCCAATTTCGGAATCCTCTACGGGATCTCGGCTTTCGGACTGGCTTCGCGTCTCGGTATTCCACGAGGAGAGGCGAAGGAACTTATAGATAATTATTTCTCCACCTTCCCCACGATTCATAAGTATATGTCGGATTCTGTGGAGCGTGCCCGTGAGGCGGGATATGTGGTGACGAAGATGGGGCGCAAGCGTATGCTCCCCGATATCAACAGCCGTAATCCGGTGGTGAGAGGATATGCGGAGCGCAATGCCATCAATGCCCCTATACAGGGATCGGCGGCTGATATAATCAAGGTGGCGATGGTGAGCATAGCGCGTGAGATGCGTGAACGGGGATTGAAGTCGAGAATGATCATGCAGGTTCATGATGAGTTGAATTTCGATGTCTTGCCGGAGGAGCTTCCGCAGATGCAGGAGCTCGTGGAGCGACTGATGCCTGCTGCCTATAAGGGGCGCGTGCCGCTCACGGCCTCCTGCGGCGCAGGTAGCAACTGGCTGGACGCGCACTAACTCGCAGCCGCTTCGCTGCTGCTCGCGGAGCCAGAGGCTCCTTACGCCTAAACAAACAGCGACGGCTCCACGAGCCCGCTCCTCGGCCGGCTCCTAAACAAACAGCGACGGCTCCCACGGCCGGCTCCTAAACAAACAGCGACGGCTCCACGAGCCGGCTCCTAAACAAACTGCTATTAAGAGGGAGAAAGAGGGCAAAAGCCTCCTCTTTCTCCCTTTCTTCCCTTCAATTCTAATTGTAGATAAGCTGTAGATAACCCTTAGATAAGTATGTTTATAACGCTGCAATAAGTGGTATATAAGTAAGTTAGCGTATATTTTATATTCTCTGATATTTTTATAGGCCGCCTCGTAGGAGCGGACGCAAGCATTTAGGGGAGGAGTTATGGAGGAGTTTTCAGCAGGTTTTTCAACACTGAAACCGTGGGTTATCTACATCCGGATAGTCTAAAATCGGGCATTTTTATCTACAGATAAGGTTATCTACAGGGTGTAGGTAAAGTGTACGATCGGATTGATAATCAATAAAACTGCTTGTTGATAATATGTATATAACCGTTTTTCAGAGCACAATAACTCTTATTTCCAAATTTTTGAGCTAAAAGTTATTTGAGTTATCGACAGGCTTTATTGTTGATGTTTTATTTTTTTAGGAATTTATCCTTTTTTAAAATTCATAGAAATAAAAATAAAAAAACGCATAGGCTCCCGAACCGGAGACTCGGAAGCCTCATCAACCACCGGAGGCGGCCTACACCGAAACAAACAGCTCCCTTAGCTCTCTCCTCTCTTCTCTTCTCCTCTTCTCCTCTTCTCCTCTCTTCTCCTCCCCTCTCTTCTTTTCTCTTCTCGGGGAAGGGAAGGGAAAGGGGGCGGTATAAAGATAGAAGCGGAGAGGGATTGATAAAAAAATTTAATAATAATTTGGAATTTCAATCTATTCTCCTTTTCTTTGCGGAAAAGGGATCGGCAGCGTTGCCGGTGGTCTCATAGTTAAAAAGTAAAATCATTTCAATATAAAGATATAGATGAAGGAATCCATATTGCGATTGAAGAAGGAGAAGAATGCACTCATCATGGCTCATTATTATCAGCGTGACGAGATTCAGGAGATAGCCGATTTCATAGGCGATTCGTTGGCCCTGGCCCGTAAGGCGGCGGAGACGGATGCCGATATAATTGTGATGTGCGGTGTGCATTTCATGGGTGAGACGGCCAAGATTCTATGTCCCGACAAGAAGGTGCTGGTGCCCGATATGGGAGCCGGTTGTTCGCTTGCCGACAGTTGCGATCCGGAAGAGTTCCGTCATTTCATAGAGCAGCATCCGGGACATACGGTGATAAGTTATGTCAACACTTCGGCTGCCGTGAAGGCTCTTACCGATATCGTGGTGACATCAGGAAATGCGCGCAAGATCGTGGAGTCGCTTCCCAAGGAAGAAAAGATAATCTTTGGTCCCGACCGCAATTTAGGAGGATATATCAATACGGTTTCCGACCGCGAGATGGTGCTGTGGCCGGGAGCCTGTCATGTTCATGACAGGTTTTCGCTGGAGAAGATTCTTGAACTGAAGAAGGCGCATCCCGGGGCTAAGATATTGGTCCATCCGGAATGCAGGAAACCGTTGCAGCTGATAGCCGATAAGGTAGGCTCTACGGCGGCACTGCTTGATTTTGCGGGAAAGGATGATGCGAAGGAGTATATAGTGGTGACGGAGAGCGGCATTCTGCGTGAGATGCGTCTTAAATGTCCTGAGAAGGTATTTCTGCCGGCTCCTGCCGAGGATTCGGAATGCCAGTGCAACGAATGCGATTATATGAAGCTGAATACGCTGGAGAAAGTGTACAGGTGTCTCCGCGATGAAAGCCCGGAGATTACAGTGGATCCGGAGATAGCCAGGGAGGCCATCAAGCCTATAGAGCGGATGCTGGAGATGAGCCTATGAAGAAGAAGAGCATAATAGAACTTACGAGATGTGATGTGGCCGGTTACCGGGAGCTGGAGAAGCTTCCGGTGAAGGTGATGTGTGATAATGTGCGGTCGATGCATAACATAGGAGCTATTTTCCGTACGTCGGATGCTTTTCTAATAGATGAGGTGATACTTACCGGAATTTCGGGGCGTCCACCGCATCCTGAGATAGCAAAGACAGCTCTGGGTGCTGAAAATTCAGTAAAATGGTATTATACGGAGGATGCATTGTCTGAGGCTTTGCGGCTTCAGAGTGAGGGGTGGCGTATAGCAGTGTTGGAGCAGGCTCACGGAAGCGTTCCATTACAGTCTTTCAGAAGAAATCCGGAGGAGAGGCTTGTGCTTGTGGTAGGAAATGAGGTTGAGGGGGTGGATCAACGGATAGTGGATATGGCTGATGTCTGCCTGGAGATTCCTCAGCATGGCACCAAGCATTCCCTGAATGTTTCCTGCAGCGCGGCTATCGCGCTCTGGCAGATTATCGCCTGTTAACGGCCTGTTAACGGCCACCAAAGGCGGCCTACGCCGAAACAAACAACCACGGCTCTCATCCTCTCTTTTACTCATCCACTCATTCTCCCATTCTCCTCTTCTCCTCATTCTCTCTTCCTCTCATTCACTCATTCTCTCTTCCTCTCATTCACTCATTCTCTCTTCCTCTCATTCACTCCTTCTCTCCTACTCTCTTCCTCTCTTCGCTCATTTTCTCTTATTAATGAGGAAAAATGATTTAATTTTAAGATAAAAGAGATCAAAAGATATATAAATTAGGGAATTTTAAGAAAAAGTGAGAAAAAATTTAAATTTTTTCTCACTTTTTCTTGCACATATAAATAATTAATTGTAGATTTGCCATCGAAAATAAGAAATTAATTACTTCTGTTGCCGGAAATAAGATATTTGATTTACAAAATATAGTTTTTCAGGTATTCTTAAAGATTATTGTAATTACTCTTAGTTTTAGAGTGTTATATTTATTCTCCCATTATTATGATGGATGGGAGGTGTAGAAAAGATAGAAAGAGGTCATGGAAAATAAGAAATTGAAAACCTTACGTTGCAATTTTTGATAACTGATTGAAATCTTATTTGAATGGTTGTATAGGTCAGAGGTGAGGATGCCTATCCAAGGACAACTCATTAAGTGATAGTAAATTACTCTGATTGTGGAAGTAGAGGAGAGTTAAGCCGGATTTCCGGTTTTATACTCTCGTCTACTGAAATTAAAATTTGATTGAATTGAAGTTCGTACGTCACAAGATATGAATAAGATGATTTGATTCAACCTAATTTTAATTCAGAGGGAGGCCGATCGCAGAGATTAGCCTCCTTCGCTCTGTTTTTATCTATTGGTCTGATTCAGCGGCCTTGCGTAGAAATTCCTTGAGAAACTTGCGTCCTTCGGCCACTATGTTGATGCGGTTTTCTTCCATTACGGATGCGGTGATCTTCTCCCCTTTCTTTATTTTCCAGCCGGCTCCTCCGAAACGTATTTTAGGATGAGAGAACTTGCCGAGAATATTTATACCGAAGGGGAAAGGTACGGGGGATTTCTCTACCCCGATATGGTAATATAGGTCTCCATCGAAATTGTTCAATCCTTCCATTTTAAGCCGGTAGCGGTCTACGGCGAATGTGAAGGGGTAAAGCTCAAGGAGGTTGTCGTGGAGCGAGGCGTGGACATCCATATCGGCGATATGCAGCGGACCGCTCTCATGGATGAGCAGCATACGGGTGATGCGGCGTATGAATGGACTCTGGTGAACTGTCAGACCGTCGCCCTGCACTCTTATGTCGGCTCCAAGCGATGGGACATTTACATACATATTCGGGAATGACAGGAGCGAGAAATTGGCTTCGGCCGACACCTCTCCCTCCAGATTCTTCATCTGAGGCATCATGAGAAGGAGCGTGTGGAAATTATCGAAGAAACGCACCACGTCGACATCGAGCAACCCGAGGTCGGCTTTCATTCCTATGCGCTGTATGTCGGATGTATTGAAGTTGAAATTTAGGAAGGCATGTCCGAAATCGGCCGATATCCGAAGGTCTTCCACGCGCATGTTTCCATCACGCATGTGAAGGCCTGTGTTGAGGTCGTAGAGATGGAGATTCATATATTGCGTCTCATCGGCCGTGGCGTGTATATCGGCCACTATATTGCGCGGAAGGAGGAGGGCTATGGTGTCGGATTCCTGCTTATCGGGAGATGCACTCAGACGCGTACCCTTATCCCCTTTAAGGAAGGCTCCGGCGAGCTGGTTGATCTGCATTGTATCCATAGCTACCTCAAGATTTACATAGAGAGGAGCCGGAGTTGACGAACAGAGGAACTGCCGCAGATTTGAGATATTGCCGCGCATTGCCATGGCCGATGAACGCGACCGGAGCCGCAGGCTGTTGAGCACGATAGAATCAAAAGAAGCGGTCATGTCGAGTTTCTGCAATCTGTTCTTTCCGGGGAATGAGGGTGTGGTGAGAGAACCGGCGGCCACTTTAAGATGCATGCCGGCTTTCCATTGAGCCATAAAATCGCGTGCCTCCTTGGGAAGCTTCACCTGAAGGAATTGAGAGGAATGGGGAGCGAAAGCGAGAGAGGAGGTGTCGGCCAACCATAAAGCCGGTATCTTGAAATCGCTCACTTTTCTCGGTGATGACAGGCGGTCGGCGGATAAATCGAGTGATATTCCGGCAAGATTTACTTTTTCGGCTCCCGATGTGAGAGACAGCGCAGAACTTCCTGCAGACAATCTCCCTCCGGAGGAAGCCATATCCATCTCTCCGGCTATTTTGAGGTCTTTGAGCGCCAGTTTCATATTATCGCCGGGGATGGAAAGGGCAAGACCCTCCCCTGCTCCGGAAAGATGTATCTTACGCGGAAGATTGCCTGCCGCCGATTGTCCATCAAGATCTATCTCAAGAGTCTTTGCAGATGCCGTGATCTTCTTTGCGGCAAACTTACCGGAGAAATCGCTTAGTTTTATCTTGCCGTCGAGAGAGACATCGGCATGGGTGAGCGGGGCACCGTTGCTGAGTTGAGACAGAGGAGGTATGCGGCCTTGGATCACGGCCATGGTCTGAACATCCCCTTTAAGTGAATACTGATTCAGGAAAGGGAAGGCGGCGGCGAGTTTCTGCAGCATCGCATTCCCCTCCACGGATGCTTCCAGGAGCGGCGAACCGAGAAGTTGGGTCATATCTGCTCCTATAGTGAGGTCGACACCCTCTCCGCAGAGTCGGAAAGGAGGCACTACGAAGGATGAGGCGGATGGATTGACACCATCGAAGATCAGACGTCCGCCGGCTCCTTCATGGCGTAGGGTGCAGGTGCGGCCGTCGCTCATGGTATAGCTCATATTGCCGTCGACTATATTGAAGTCCACTTCAGCGGAAGGAAGCACATTTGAAGAAAGACGCCAGGGAGAGGTGAGGCGCGCGGTGGCATTGACAGTGACGGGCGCATCGAGGCTCTCGATAGAGGAGAGATCAAGCCCGGGTATATAAGCCAATATGCGCAGAAGATCGAAATTGTCGAAATGCCAGGAGAATGAATCGAGACTTGAATCGCCTCCCACCTGCATTCTCATATCTATATTGCCGTGGAGGGCACCGAGATTGACGTGGTAATCGCTTGTGGCGAAGCGGAGAGGATCGAACCCCAGGGCAACATCTCCTCCGAGTTCGAACGGAAAACCACGGAGTATGGATAGATCTCCCACGGAGGCATCCACGTTGCCGAGAATTTTCAGAGAATAGTTGTCGGAATAACGCGGAAGGGAGGGATCTTTACGGTTTTTCTTTTTATCGGTAAGGTTGAGTGAGAGAGCGCGTAGGTCGACATTTGCGCTGGCACTGTCGGCGAGTGAACGGTATCTGATGGAGCCCGGATTGAGTAGACGCACGCGGTTGGCTGTGAAATGCGGTATCTTTGTCTTCACCGAATCGGGGGGAACGATATTGAAATTGGAGAGAGAATCGTTTACAGTTACGAGATTCAGACGCAACGATCCGAGGTCGACATCATGCAGGGAGATCTCTCCTCTCAGAAGCGAGAGGAGGTTTATGCCGCCGCTGAATCTTCCGGAGGAAGCCAGGAAATCTGCATCGGCAGGTAGTGTGGATCTGATAGAAGAAGGGATGCTGTCGAATACGCGTGAACGGATTGTCATTGAATCCATTTCGACGCGGAGGTGAGGCCAGGAACTCCAGAGGGTGAACCGGATGTTATGAGTTTCTACATCGGCATATAGATTGCGGCTTGCCTCTCGGTTTACAATTTCGGTGAGGCGCGCGGGGGTTAGCCACCATGTGGCTCCGGCGAGCAGGAGAATGACAAGGGCTATGAACCCTCCAATGGTCCAGGCGGAGACAATGGCTATCCGTGCAGCTAATGAACGCTTCTTATCGGCCGGCTGCGGGGTGGAATCTATATTTTTCTCTTCAGGAATCTCTTTCATATAAAAACACAACAAAAATTAACAAATTTTTGTTGTGTTTTCTTTATCATTATCAGGCCTGAGCGGCTAATCGGCCTAATCGGCCACCGAAGGCGGCCTACGCCGAAACAAACAGAGACGGCTACTTCATTCTCTCCTCATCTGCTCTTTCCTCATCTGCTCTCTCCTCATCTGCTCTCTCCTCATCCGCTCTCTCCTCATCTGCTCTCTCCTCATCCGCTCTCTTCTCATCCGCTCATCTTCTCATCCGCTCTCTTCTCATTCTCTCTTCCTTATTTCTTTTTGGCGCGTGTGGAAGTTTTGCGCTTGGCGGGAGCGGGAGCCTCCATGAGAGCCTTCACTTCATCGAGAGAGAGAGAAGCGGGGTCGGTTCCTTTGGGAATCTTATAGTTTACGGCTTTACGGGCACCCTCTTTCTTATAGGCGATGTAGGGGCCGAAGCGGCCGTTGAGGATTTCAAGTCCCGGCATTTCGTCGAAGGTCTTGATCAGACGGTTGGCATCTGCCTCGCGTTTGGCGCGGATCAGCTCTGCAGCCTCCTCGAGAGTTATGGTCTGTGGAGCCATATCTTTGGGTATGGATACATATTCCTTCCCTATCTGAACGTAAGGCCCGAAGCGACCGATGGCAGCCTTTACCTCATTACCCTCCAATTCTCCAAGCACACGTGGAAGCTCGAAAAGTTTCAAGGCATCTTCAAGAGTTATATCATATATGCTCTGATCTGCATTCAGACTCGCAAACTGCGGTTTCTCCTCATCGGTGGCCTCCCCTATCTGCACTACGGGTCCGAATCGTCCGATCTTGACAGAAACAGGGCGTCCGGAAGCGGGGTCGGTGCCAAGGATACGTTCGCCTACCTTATGTTCGGTGCGCATTGCGTTTACGCGGTCTATGGACGGGTGGAAATCATCGTAGAAGCCCGACAGCTCATTTTTCCAACCCAGCTTCCCTTCGGCAATCTCATCGAACTTCTCCTCAACACGTGCAGTGAAATTATAATCGAGAATATCGGGGAAATTGGCTGTAAGGAAGTCGTTGACCACCATACCCACATCGGTAGGTATAAGTTTACCTTTCTCACTTCCGGCCATTTCGGTGACAGTTTCTGAGGAAATCTTCCCATCCTTGAGAGTGAGAATATCGTATTCGCGTGGTTCCCCACGTTTCTCACCGTGACGTATGTAGTCGCGATCCTGGATAGTGGAGATAGTGGGAGCATATGTGGAAGGACGTCCTATTCCGAGGTCTTCCATCTTTTTCACTAAAGAAGCTTCGGTGTAGCGTGCCGGAGGGAGAGTGAATCGTTCTGTTGCGGTGATCTGAATATCAGATAGTTTCTCACCTTTCTCCACTTTAGGCAGAAGTCCGCTCTCATCCGTGGAATCGGCACCGTAAGCTTTCATGAACCCTTCGAAAGTGATCACTTCACCCTCGGCCCGGAATTCCTCGCCTGTGCCCTTTCCATTACGGCGCACCTCAATATCGACGTTGGTCTTCTCAAGGAGAGCATCGCTCATCTGAGAAGCCACCGCACGCTTCCATATCAGATCGTAGAGACGACGCTCGCGTTCATCACCCGGTATGTCGCGGTTGGATATGTATGTAGGGCGGATTGCTTCGTGAGCCTCCTGCGCACCCTTTGAATGGGTGTGGTAATGACGTTCCTTGTGATATTGGCTGCCATAATCCTCTTCGACCACGCTCTTTATATCGCGCAATGCGAGCGCCGACAGATTGGTGGAGTCGGTACGCATGTATGTGATGCGTCCCTCCTCATATAGTTTCTGGGCGGTACGCATGGTCTGTTTCACGGAGAAACCGAGTCGTTTGCCGGCCTCCTGCTGGAGAGTAGAGGTGGTAAATGGCGGTGCGGGAGATCTCTTCACCGGCTTGACGGCTACTTCCGACACTTCAAATTCCGCATCGGCGCATTCATGAAGAAGGCGTAAGGCAGTCTCCTTATTATCGATGCGATGTTTTAGTTCGGCTTTCATAGCCTCTCCGGCGGAGGTGGAGAATATACCGTTTACGCGATAGAAAGGCTCAGGCTTGAAAGCATCTATCTCCTTCTCCCTCTCACATATAAGCCTTACGGCCACGCTCTGCACGCGGCCGGCCGAAAGAGCCGGCTTAATCTTCTTCCAGAGCACCGGCGAAAGCTCGAATCCTACTATTCGGTCGAGCACACGGCGTGCCTGCTGAGCGTTTACACGGTCGATATCTATTGTGCGTGGATTGGCGATAGCCTCCAATATTGCAGGCTTTGTAATCTCGTGGAATACTATTCGCTTTGTCTTCTGCGGATCGAGACCAAGCACTTCAGCGAGATGCCATGCGATAGCCTCCCCCTCGCGGTCCTCATCGGAAGCGAGCCACACGGTGTCGGCCTTGGCAGCCTCGGTCTTCAATGCACGGACCACATCTCTTTTTTCTGCCGGAATTTCATAGACCGGAGAGAAATCCTTGTCGATCTCCACGCTCATCCCTTTCGATTTCAAATCGCGGATGTGGCCTATACTCGACATAACCTTATAGTCGGGTCCTAAAAATTTCTCTATGGTCTTCGCCTTGGCCGGCGACTCTACTATCACAAGGTTTTTCATCCGAGGGAATTATGTTATTTTTGCTTCGCTTTGAGGGTGTTCATCATGAGGGAACAGATGGTCATCGGCCCGACACCCCCGGGCACGGGAGTGATGAAGGCGCATTTGGGAGCCACATTCTCGAAATCGACATCTCCACGCAGACGCCATCCTGATTTGCGTGTTGAATCGGGCACACGTGTTGTGCCGACATCAATCACTGTGGCACCGGGTTTTACCATATCTTCGGTAACGAATCCGGGCACACCGAGGGCGGCCACGATTATATCGGCCTCACGACATATCTCCTTGATATTTGGAGTGGCGGAATGACATACGGTTACAGTGCAGTTGCCGGGGTTACTTTTCTGCATGAGGAGGGTAGCCATCGGCTTGCCCACTATATTGCTGCGGCCGAGCACCACGGCATGCTTACCTTTGGTCTCCACACCATAACGGCGCAGAAGCTCCATGATTCCGGCAGGGGTGGCCGATACGAAACCCGGAAGACCGATAGACATGTTACCCACATTGACAGGGTGGAAGCCGTCGACATCTTTTTCGGGATCTATGGCGCGGATTATACGCTGTTCGTCGATATGACGCGGAAGGGGAAGCTGAACGATGAAGCCATCCACTTCATCATCTTCATTGAGACGCTTAATCTCATCAAGCAGACGTTCTTCAGTAACGTCGTCCTCGAAACGAATGAGAGAGCTGCGGAATCCGCATTCACCACAAGCCTTGACTTTATTGGCTACGTAAGTCTCCGATCCGCCGTCGTGGCCTACAAGGATGGCGGCAAGATGTGGAGCGCGTTCGCCACGGCTCTCCATCTCCTTAACTTGTGCGGCTATCTCCTGTTTGATTTCAGCCGCTGTCTTTTTACCGTCGATTAATGTCATATCATGAAGTTGTTTAAATTCAAAGAGCAAAATTAATAAAAATTTTATATTGGGCAAGTTAAAAAATCAGCCGAAAGTGGAGCCATAGGAGCCGCGGTCGAGAGCGCGGTAGCTTATGGCTTCGGCTATATGTCTCACAAGCACGGGGCGTGAGGCGGCTTCCTGCAAGGTAAGAGAGGCTTTTTCCGGCGATGATGAGATTATCTCACAGGCTGATTCGAGATCTGCGATGGTGCGAGCCACACGCAGGATACGGTCGAAGGCACGCGCTGACATATTGAGTTTTGTCATGCGGTCTTTCAGTTTGGCCATTCCTTCGGAATCAGGCCATGCATATCTCTTTAAAAGGCGTGAATTCATCTGTGCGTTGCAGTGGATCTCCTTTATTTCGCGGTATCGTTCCTGTTGAATTTCTCGGGCTTTCATCACCCGCTCGCGTATGGAGGCACTGGGTTCGGTAGGTGTAGGATCGGCCATGTCGTCGAATGCCACGGGCTCGATCTCCACCTGCAGGTCGATGCGGTCGAGCAGAGGACCTGATATTCGGTTTACATATTTACTTACGGCTCCCGGAGTGCAAGTGCATGGTCGCGAGGGGTGTCCGTAATAGCCGCATGGACACGGGTTCATCGAGGCCACGAGCATAAAGCTTGAAGGATAATTTACGGTATATTTCGCGCGTGCCACGGTGATTATACGATCTTCAATAGGCTGACGCAAAACTTCGAGCACCTGGCGTGGAAACTCAGGAAATTCGTCCAGAAAAAGAACACCGTTATGAGCCAGTGAGATCTCACCGGGCATCGGATTGGCACCTCCACCTACAAGAGCCACGGGAGAAACAGTGTGATGAGGGGTGCGGAATGGACGTTTGGTCATAAGCATGGAACCACGCGACAGTTTTCCGGCCACGGAATGAATCTTAGTTGTCTCCAGCGCCTCGGCCATGCTCAAAGGGGGCATTATCGAGGGAAGACGTTTAGCCATCATTGATTTTCCTGCTCCTGGAGGCCCCACCATTATTAGATTATGTCCACCGGCACATCCGATCTCAAACGCGCGCTTCACACTCTCCTGTCCCTTCACTTCGGAAAAATCATAATCGAATTCCTCCTGAGAGGCGAGAAAAAGGGCGCGTGTGTCTATCCTTACCGGTGACAGATCGGATGAACCCTCGAGAATAGCCACCGCCTCCTGAAGGGTCTTCACACCGTAAACGTCAATCTTATTCACCACAGCAGCTTCGGTTACATTACCTTCAGGCACGATCAATCGTTTAAGACCCATCTCACGAGCCTTTATAGCCATAGGGAGCACACCTTTCACCGGCAACACAGATCCGTCGAGAGAAAGTTCGCCCGTAAGCATGGATGAGGATAAATCGGCCGGGCGCACAAACTCTGCCGAAGTAAGGATTCCTATGGCCATAGGGAGGTCGAACTGCGCCCCCTCCTTCTTTATATCGGCCGGAGCAAGATTGATGGTTATGCGATGGTGAGGGAACTCATATCCGGAATGTCGGATAGCCGAGAGCATACGTTCGTAGCTTTCACGGATAGAGGTATCGGCCATACCCACGATAGTGAATCCGGCTCCTTTCCATATTTCGGTCTCTATCGTGACCGGAAACGCATCTATGCCGCTTATGGCAGCCGAATATATCTTTGTGAGCATGAGTAGTAGATTTTATTTCTTAGACTTTTTTACTGAAGAGTCTTTCTTTTTGTCGTCTGTTTTCTTGGGAGTGGATGCTATGGCCGGAAAAAGAATAAGTGACGGAGTTTTCTCCACACCCAGAGAGCGTATCACCGAGTCGGCCTCGGCTATCGGATTCCAGGCGCGTATGGTGTGTTCAAGAGAATCTCGTCCTAAAGGGGAGACCCAGCTGAGTGAATCAGGATCGAGGCAGATGTCGGCTATGATATATGAAGCCGAATCGGGATGAGCCTTCCTCAAAGCCTTAAGCGAATCAATCATCTTTGTGCGCTCGTTGTCGGAATTGTGCCAGAAAAGAAGAGCGACGGGCACTTTGCCTGTAACAACCGTATCGGCTCCATTGCCGAGCGACTTGAGAATGAGGGTATGTTTCTTTTTCAGATCGGGAGGGGTGAGAGGAGTGTTGGTATAAAGATCGGTGCGTCCGGAAATAGTGATCCATTTCTCTTTTGCCGCATCTCCCTTCAGACTTTTCCAAAGGTTAAGGAAGCCGATATTGTTCTCACTCCTGTCATAGTCATAGAGAAGGAGAAGAGCCGAGAGCGGATTGGAAGGGTTTTTCTTCACATATTTCTCCACGGCATCGTTTATTTTTTTTACATTTCCCGCACTCAGCGAGCCCACGTTTTCGCGTCTCCACGCGCTCCACTCCTCATTAATGGAATTCCCCTCTATCTGCCAGGAATATATATCAGCACTCTCCCCTTTTATCTTTATCTTATCGCCGCGCTCCACATAAAAATACACCACGTTGCTACCGGCCGAGAGGGAGACAACGGTTGGATTGGCGGCAGGAAGCGTCATTTTGCCACGTCCACCCTGAACCATTACCCCTGTTTCGATCCATTTCCCCTGTTTTGAAGAGGAAGCGTAATAGGTGAATGTATATGCGGCATGCACCGATTCAGGGAGTTCGAAAATTACATCAAACTTAGGTTTGGCACACCCCACGATAATAAATGCCGAAAGTAAAATAAAGAGGAACTTTTTCATAATCATACGTAATCTTCACCGAAGCGTGCGCGTACGTCATTAACAACCTGACGTATTTTCTGCTCTTCCGAGATAGGATATATCAGAAGAGCATTTTTGTTTTCGGCCACTACATATCCTTCAAGTCCGGAGGCTACGACGAGTTTATCGCCTGTAACGGCAAAAACATTGTTGCGGCATTCGTGAGTAAGCACCTTACACCTCTGCGTCACATTTCCATCACGGTTTTTTGGGGAGGTTTCATAAAGGGCTTTCCAGCTTCCGAGATCGCTCCATCCGATATCGGCTGTCTTTACATAAACGTTGTCGGCCTTTTCCATTATGGCATAGTCTATGCTGATAGAAGGGGTGCGTGGAAACTCGGTGTCGATGAAAGCGGTTTCCTGCGGTGTGCCATACATTTTTTCACCCTCCTGGAATATTGCGGCCGTTTCGGGTGCGAACCTGTTGAAAGCATTGAGAATGCTTTTTGCCGTCCAGAGAAACATTCCGGAATTCCAGTAGAATTCACCGCTTTCCACAAATACCCTGGCCATCTCAAGGTCGGGTTTCTCGGTGAATGATTTCACCTTGCATATTCCAGGGTATTCATCAAGAGGATGGCCGAGCTGTATATATCCATAGCCGGTATGCGGCGACCCCGGACGCAGTCCGATGGTAAGCAGGCGGTCGCCCCCTTCCACAAACCGGAGACCTTCTTCAAGAACATCGCGGAAAATATCTTCCTTCAGGATAAGATGGTCCGAAGGAAGAGTCACTATAGAAGCTTCCGGGTCGAGAGCCTGAATATGGTGTGCGGCCCAGCATATGCAGGGAGCTGTGTTGCGGCGTGCCGGTTCGAGAAGAATATTGCTCTCCTTGATGTCCGGTAGCTGTTCGCGTATAATGCCGGCATAGGCACTGTTGGTCACAAGTATTATATTATCGGCCGGAATCAGAGGCAGGATGCGGTCGACTGTCATCTGCAGCAGAGTGCGTCCGGTGCCGAAGAAATCAAGAAACTGTTTTGGCCTGTCATTACGGCTGAAAGGCCAGAAACGGGAGCCTACACCCCCACACATTATAACGCAATATCTGTGATTCATAATAGTTTTCTGAATTTTTGAGGTGTGATTTGCTTTGAAATATTGATTTATTCGGCTACGGCGGGTTTGAACTGGTGCTTCACACCTTCCACCACATTTATCATGTAATCGCCTAACTTTTCAGCTTCGCCGATAAGATCCATGAAGAATATGCCTTCCTGATAGTCGTAGGTTTTATTATTGATATTGAATATATTGCCATCACGAAGTTTATTACGCAGATTATTGATCTCACGCTCGCGGTTGTAGGCCTTCACCACCAGCGCTCCATCGGGAGTCTCCATCTCCTTCAATATTTCAAGCATATTCGCCATCGCGTCTGAAACGAGATCAAACATCGTGTCGATCTCCTTGAGCACCGGTTCGTCGAATTTAACCTGAATCTGGTTCTTTCTACCCAATGTCTTTGCTACATTGAAACATCCGTCGGCGATAGATTCAATCTCGCTGATTATGCGGAGCATCCCTGCAATCCGCATCTTACCTTCCGGGGAAAGACGCCCTTCCGACACTTTATTCAGATAGCTTCCTATCTCAATCTCCATCTTGTCGGAAATCTCTTCATATTTTTCAAGACGGGAATAGGTCTTGGTGTATTTATCATCGGAAGGATCCATATGTATAAGCTCCCGGGCCATAGTCAGCATCCTGTCGACACGCTGTCCGTAGAGATAAATCTCTTTCTGAGCCTGCGTTATATTGAGCTCGGAAGCAGAAAGGATTCCGCGTCCGATGAATTTGAGTGAGAAATCTTCCTCTTCATCTTTATGGTGAGCAGGCATAATCCAGCATACAATCTTAACGTATAGTTTTGTGAACCATATCATTATCAACAAGTTGACGGCATTGAAGACTGTCGGGAACATTGCCAGACCGAAGGCTATGCATCCCTGTGCGGCTGAAGTCAGACCGCCTTTCGGATTGAGAAGGGTAGAATCAGCGAGTCCGGCTTCCTGAGCCTTACTTATGTCAAGAGGATTGATGCCGTTGCAGGCCTTTGTTATATCGCCCACAAGTTCCACGAAAGGTTGGAAAACACAAAGGGCTATTATGGAACCGAGCACATTGAAGAGCACATGGCCCATCGCGGTTCGTTTTGCTGCGAGATTACCGCTTAATGAGGCGAGCACCGGTGTGATGGTCGTTCCGATGTTTCCACCCAGGATTATGGCGCATCCGAGAGAGAATGAAATCCATCCCTGCGAGCACATTATAAGGGTGATGGCAAATGTGGCGGCAGAACTTTGGGCCACCATCGTCACCACTATACCGAGAACGAAGAATATGAGGATAGATCCGACACCAAGCTGGGTATAGTTGGTAACGAATTCCAGCATCTGGGGATTTTCCTGAAGATTCGGCACATAGCGGCTGATAAGGTCAAGACCCATGAATAGGAAGCAGAATCCGATAAGAAACTCACCGAAGCTCTTGTAACCGCTCTTTTTCATGAACAGCATGGGCACGCCTATGGCAAGAAGCAGGATGCTGTAATCGGAGATGCTGACTTCGAAAGAAAAAGCCGAGATGATCCATGTGGTGACGGTAGTGCCGACATTGGCACCGAAAATCACCGCCATGGCCTGTTGCAAAGTCATGAGACCCGCATTCACGAAGCTCACAACCATTACGGTAGATGCACTTGAACTCTGGATAAGGGCGGTAATGGCTATACCGGTCAATACACCGGCTACACGGTTGCGGGTCATTGCTCCGAGGATATTACGCAGCCTGTCGCCGGCCACTTTCTGCAGACCCTCACTCATTACCTTCATGCCATAGAGGAACAGGCACACCGCTCCTAATAGGCTTATGAAGTCTATTATGCTATAATTCATTTATTTGGATTTTTTGTGACTTTCATTTATTATGGTCATGGCTTTGATAATCTTCCGGATTTTCTATTGCCTGAAGGCTTTATTATCCTCCTTTTCCGCAAATTTAGGGAAATTTTTATTAACTTTACGAAGATTCCGGAGATTTTTTTCATCATTAAAGGTGTAAGACTGCTGTCCGGATCATTCGTCATAACTGTTCATCTCCCCTATTCAATCATCATCAACACTCCTGATAAATGGAAACATCCGTTCTTTTCCCCTCTGATCCGGATATGATTTCGGAAAAAGATCTGCTGCAGCTGCATCCTTTCTCTACGTTCAATTCCCGCACTTCCCGCAGACGAGAAGTATGGGCTATCGTGGCCATGAACTGTGATAATGCTATCGGGAGAAACGGTGACATGCCATGGCATCTTCCTGAAGACCTGCGTCATTTCAAGGAATTGACCATGGGACATCCGGTGATTATGGGCCGCAAGACATGGGAATCTATTCCAAAGCGCCCTTTGCCGGGAAGAAGAAATATAGTGGTGTCGGGAAATCCGGCCTATCATGCCGACGGGGCTGAGGTGTTCGGGTCGATTGAAGAGGCTGTGGATGCCTGTAGGGAAATTCCTTTTATTATTGGAGGGGCTCAGATATATGAACAGTCTGTTCCATTCTGGTCGAAAGTGTTTATTACAATGGTAGATGCGGATGCCGATGATGCAGATGCATTCTTTCCGGCTCTTCCGGATGCCGATTGGGAATCTACAGATGAGTCGGAGATACTCACTTCAAAAAACGGCATAAAATATAGATTCTTAACCAAGATTAGGAAACAGTGAAGATTGCCATTATTAATAAATCGGATTCAACGGGTGGAGCTGCCGTGGTGAGCTTCCGTCTTATGGAAGCATTACGTCGGGCCGGCATGGACGCGCGTATGGTTGTCGTGGAGAAACTGAGCGATTCCCCCTATGTTGTGGAGGCTGCTTCGGAGTTGAAATGCAGAATCCCCTTTCTTGAGGAGCGTTTGAAAATTTTTATTGAAAACGGTTTTGACCGCGACACTCTTTTCAAGATCGACACGGCTTCCGATGGTCTTGACCTTCTGCATAATTCTGTGGTGAGAGAAGCGGACGTGATTATGCTCAACTGGATCAACCAGGGGATGCTATCTTTAAACGGTATCAGGAGATTGGCACGCGCAGGGAAGAAAATAATCTGGACCATGCACGATATGTGGTGCTTTACCGGAATATGTCATCATTCCGGAGAATGCGATAGATACGAAACTGTATGTGACTGCTGCCCTCTATTGAAGCGTGCTCTTGATAAGAAACTTGCTGAAAGGACGCAGAAGCGTAAAACCAGACTCTATTCAGAGGCCGACATCCATTTTGTGGCAGTCAGCAACTGGCTTGCCGACCGAGGAATGAGGTCGACTTTATTCAATGGCGTGCGTCCCACCGTTATACCTAATGCTTTTCCTTTTGAAAATAAAGAATATAAGGTAAAAAAAGGTGTTTCTCCAGCGACTGAGAATCGAGAATTCAGGATTCTCTTCGGAGCTGCCCGATTAGATGACACTGTGAAAGGCCTTCCTACCCTCGTGGAGGCTACACGGGTGTTGAGAGAGAAATATCCGGAGCTGGCGGCACGCATGCGACTTGTCACATTCGGAGAAGCAAAAGATCCGCGATCGCTCGATGGCATAGCAATATCTCATACTCATCTCGGTCGTATCTCCGGCAGGGATGCGTTGAGAAAAGTTTATGAAGATGCGGAATGTGTAGTCTCTACTTCACATTATGAAACTCTCCCCGGCACTCTTGTCGAGGGTCAGGCATATGGGTGCATACCTGTAGCTTTTTCGCGCGGTGGACAAGCTGATATAATAGACCATCTTTCTACGGGCTTCCTTGTGGAATGGAGCGACGTGTTGAAGAACAGGGCAGAAAATATAGCTGAAGGGCTTGTGTGGGCTTATGAAAAGGGTATCTCCCCCTCGTTTAAGGAGACAAGGGAAAGGATGTGGAAGAGTGCTTTCAATCGGTTTAATGAAGATAGAGTGGCAAAAGCTTACATTGACCTGATCAATTCGTAAAAGCATAATGGCTTATCCGGCCCCAAGCCCCTATCATTTCCTATAACGAAAAAGAGCAGCACGTAACAAAAATGTTAACAATGCTGCTCTTCCTCTCTCCTCAGCGGTGCGGACGGGACTCGAACCCGCGACCCCATGCGTGACAGGCATGTATTCTAACCAACTGAACTACCGCACCAAGGATTTTATTTCCGGTCAGGCTTTCCTTCCCGTTTGCGAATGCAAAGTTAGTTCTTTTTTCCGAGACTACCAAATCTTTTTGAAAAAAAATATCAGCGATTATATAAGGCGCTGATATTTAAGTTTTAAATTTTTTGGAGATAAGAGATAAAGAGTCTTTATCTCTTATCTCCAAAAAAAGTTTCTAAATCATAGTAGCTCTATAACTATGCATCAATATTAGCATAGGTTGCGTGTGTTTCGATGAAATCCCTGCGCGGGCCAACCTCTTCTCCCATGAGAACGTTGAAAGTGCGGTCTGCCTCGGCTGCATTTGTAAGAGTCACCTGCTTCAGCATACGGTTTTCAGGATCCATAGTGGTTTCCCAAAGTTGCTCGGGATTCATCTCACCAAGACCTTTATATCTCTGGAGCACGAGACGGTTGCGTTCACCGTTACATTTATCGTCTACGAAGCGCTGCACCTGCTGATCAGTCCAGCAATATTCCTCTACATTCTTCTTATTCTTCAGCGAGCATTTATAAAGCGGCGGAGTGGCTATATAGAGATAACCGTTTTCGATTATCGGACGCATGCGACGATAGAAGAATGTCATGAGGAGTGTTGCGATATGCGCTCCGTCGACATCGGCATCTGTCATGATCACTATCTTGTGATAGCGCAGTTTTGTCATGTTGGGTGCCTTCTCATCCTCCTCGGTGCCTATTGTCACTCCAAGGGCTTTATATATGTTCACAATTTCGTCGGAGCTGAGAACCTTGCTGTCGTTGGCTTTCTCCACATTCAGAATCTTACCGCGCAAGGGAAGGATTGCCTGATAATGTGGGTTGCGACCCTGTTTTGCTGAGCCGCCCGCTGAATCTCCCTCGACAAGGAAGAGCTCGCATTCCACCGCATCGCGGCTTTTGCAAGGTGCCAGTTTACCGGGGAGTCCTGCTCCGGAGAAGGAGCTTTTGTTCTGAACACGCATACGGGCTGAGTATGCGGCGTGGCGAGCCTCGGCTGCTAATTTAACCTTGTTTACGATAGTCTTTGCCTGATTTGGATGCTCTTCAAGATATATGCGCAAGGCTTCGCTCACAGAGCTTTGCACGGCTCCCGACACCTCATTGTTACCGAGTTTTGTTTTGGTCTGACCTTCAAACTGCGGTTCGGCAACCTTGACGGAGATAACTGCTGTAAGACCGTCGCGGAAGTCTTCCTTGGAAAGTTCGATTTTCATTTTCTCAAGCATTCCGTTGTCTTCGGCATATTTCTTGAGTGTGGTGGTGAGACCGCGTCTGAAACCGGTGAGATGGGTTCCTCCCTCGATAGTGTTGATATTATTGACGTAGGAGTATATATTCTCGTTGAAGTCGGTGTTATATGTCATAGCCACCTCGATAGGCACCCCGTTTTTCTCAGTGTTGAGATGGATTATGTCTTCAATGAGCGGTGTTTTCCCTTCATCGATATATTTTACAAACTCTTTCAGACCTTCATCGCTGTGGAACACCTCGCTTCTTGGATTGCCCTCTTCATCGAGCACACGCATATCGGTAAGTTTGAGCGTTATGCCGGCGTTAAGGAAGGCGAGGTCGCGCATACGGTTGGCCAGAGTTTCGTAATCATAGATTGTTTCCGAGAAGATTGTGGCGTCCGGGTGGAATATTATTGTTGTTCCGGTATGGTCTGTCTCTCCTATCACGCAAAGCTCGCTTGTGGGCTTTCCGAAGGCGTATTCCTGCATATGCACTTTACCATCGCGGTGAATCTCGGCTCGGAGATAGTCGGAAAGGGCGTTCACACAACTCACACCCACACCGTGGAGACCACCGGAAACCTTATATGAACCCTTATCGAACTTTCCTCCTGCGTGGAGCACGGTGAGAACCACTTCAAGAGCCGGTTTGTGCATCTTCTCGTGCATGTCAACAGGGATGCCTCGACCGTTATCTACAACCTTTATCGAGTTGTTTTCAAGAATTGTTACCTCGATATGGTTTGCATAGCCGGCAAGCGCCTCATCAATCGAGTTGTCCACCACTTCATAGACAAGATGATGGAGACCGCGCACACCGGTGTCTCCGATATACATTGAAGGACGTTTGCGAACGGCTTCCAGGCCTTCGAGCACCTGGATATTATCGGCCTGATATGATTTCTTATTCTCTTCTTCTATTGCCATAATTCAGCTTTTTAAGCTCTATTTCTTCAATTTACAAAGATAATAAAAAAATATGACATTAAGGGGATATATAGGCATAAAAACATAATTAATCAGGAGCATACCTGAAAAGAATCAAGTATGCTCCTGATAAAGATCTTAGCTCGATTTAATCGATAATCCAAGCTATTTTATTCCTCGTATTTCTTGAAGATTACAGAAGCGTTGTGGCCGCCGAATCCGAAGGTATTGGAAAGCACGGCTTTGATTTCACGTTTCTGAGGTTCGTTGAAAGTGAAGTTGAGGTTATAGTCGATTTCAGGATCATTGTCTCCCTCTACGTGGTTGATTGTGGGAGGCACAATGCCGTCGTTCATTGCTTTGATGCTGAAGAGGGCTTCAATTGCTCCGGCTGCACCGAGAAGGTGTCCTGTCATTGATTTTGTGGAGCTGAGGTTCATCTTGTAGGCATGGTCGCCGAACACTTCAACCACAGCTTTTGCTTCCGAGCGGTCTCCTACGGGAGTTGATGTGCCGTGCATGTTGATGTAGTCGATATCCTCGGGTTTCATGCCTGCATCTTTAAGTGCATTCTCCATAACGAGTTTCGCACCGAGACCCTCCGGGTGAGTAGCGGTGATGTGATAGGCATCCGCGCTCATTCCCGCGCCTGCCACTTCCGCATAAATATGAGCACCGCGCGCTTTTGCATGCTCAAGCTCTTCGAGCACGAGAGCTGCCGCGCCTTCACCGATCACGAAACCGTCACGGCTTCCGCTGAACGGACGAGAAGCACCCTGGGCATCGTCATTACGGGTGGAAAGGGCCTTCATAGAGTTGAATCCGCCAACTCCCGCAGGGAAGACTGCGGCTTCAGCTCCTCCTGTAACAATGGCATCTGCCATGCCGAGGCGGATATAGTTGAAGGCATCGATGAGGGCATTGTTTGATGACGCGCATGCTGAAACAGTGCCGAAATTCGGGCCGCGGAAACTATGGTCGATAGAAATCTGACCTGCGGCGATGTCGGCAATCATCTTAGGGATGAAGAAAGGATTGTATTTGGGTCCCTGCTCTTCTCCATGGAGCGCAAAGTAGCCTGCCTCCTCTTCGAATGTGTGAAGACCGCCGATACCGGCTGCAAAGATCACACCCACACGGTCTTTGTCGATTCCTTCGTTTTCAAGACCTGCGTCAGCGATCGCTTCGTCTGCAGCTACAAGAGCATACATTGCATAAAGATCAAGCTGGCGTGCTTTCTTGCGGTCGAAATGAGCGGAAGGATCAAAATCCTTTACCTCACATGCAAACTGTGTCTTGAACTTGCTGGCGTCGAAGTGTGTAATCGGGCCTGCCCCGCTCACGCCTTTCTTGGCGTTTTCCCATGTTGTCGCAACATCGTTGCCGATCGGTGACAAGGTGCCGAGACCGGTTACTACAACTCTTTTTAATTCCATATCCGGATTTTATGTTTGGAATCCGACACCGGGAACATCCGTTCCCGATGCCGGAATGATTTTCGTCTGTTTTTAAGCCGGTATGCGTTGATGCCGGCTAATTTGGTTTTAGGCCTTTGCCTTCTCGATATATGCGATAGCGTCACCTACAGTGGTGATTTTCTCAGCATCTGAATCGGGAATTGTGATGTCGAAGGCTTTCTCAAACTCCATGATAAGCTCTACGGTGTCGAGTGAATCTGCACCGAGATCCTTGCTGAACTCTGCATTGGGGGTTACCTCTGCCTCATCTACTGTGAGCTTGTCTACGATAATCTCTTTTACTTTGTTTTCGATATCTGACATATCTGTAAAATTTTGATGTTGTGAGTATTTAGTTTCTTTTCTATCTTTTTACCTTGACAGGCAAACATCTCTTTGCGGTTTGCCGTTTTCTGACCTTTTATGGTTTAGCAAAGTCACTCTTAGGGTCTTTCGCTAAGTTTCAGGCTGCAAAGTAAATAAAAAAAATCCTAATAATGAAATTTTTCCACAATTTTTGCACAAATATTTTTGGTTTGTGCAAAAATTGTGGAATTTTTTATTTGATTTCCCAGTGTTCGCAGGTTTTAAGAATCATATCGCGAAGATTGGAGAATCCTTTCTTGGCTTTGATTTCAGCGGTCTGACGTTCAACCTCCTGATCGTATACGGGAGCGGAGTAATCGCGTATCACCCCGAGGGCCAGAGGGAGTTCGTGGCCATCCATCATGGCGAGCTGCTGCTGAAGGAAGTTGGAAGCAGAGTGGGCATCATGGACAAGCACATCATCGATAGTGTAGCCGTCTTCCCCTATTGTCACGGCCTTCAGACCGAAGCCATCCTGCACCAGACCTTTCGAATTATCCTTGCCGAAGAGCATTTTCTCACCGTGGCGGAGAATGATGGTGTGTTCGGCGCGGTTATCCTTATTGGCGAAGAATTCATGTATGCCATGATTGAAGATAACGCAGTTCTGCATGATCTCGACCACTGCCGTGCCTTTGTGGCGAGCGGCCGCAACCATACATTCGCGTGAGGTGTCGAGAAGGATGTCGATGGAGCGTGCGAAGAAGTTTCCGCGTGCGCCGAAGCAGAGTTCAGCAGGAATAAAAGGATCTTCGACCGTGCCGTAGGGAGAAGATTTTGATACAAAGCCACGATCTGATGTCGGGGAGTATTGACCTTTGGTCAGACCGTAAATCTTATTGTTGAATAGAAGGATATTGATATCCACATTTCTTCTCACTGCATGGATGAAGTGGTTACCACCGATAGCGAGGCCGTCGCCGTCGCCCGAAACCTGCCACACGGTTAGCTCCGGATTAGCGGTCTTCACTCCGGTTGCGATTGCTGCTGCACGTCCGTGGATGGTGTGCATGCCATAGGTGTTCATATAATATGGGAGGCGTGAGCTGCAACCTATGCCCGAAATCACTGCGGTGTCTTTGGGAGCCACACCGAGTTCGGCCATTGCTTTGTGGAGCACGTTGAGGATTGCGTGGTCACCACAGCCGGGACACCAGCGTGCGCTCTGGCTGTTCTTATAGTCGGCAGGCGCGAAGCCTGTGTTTTTGTTATCTTCCATAATCATTTTCCTCCTTTATTAATCCTCCATAAATTTTTTAACACCGTCTACAATCTCTTTCACGAGGAAGGGCTGGCCCTCCACTTTGTTGATGCGAAGAATCTCTTTGCCCGGGAGATGCATCTGCAGGTAGTCGGCAAACATACCGGTGTTGAGCTCGGCAACTATAATGCGTTTGTAACGGCTGATGCACTCAATAGCGTTTTCGGGCATCGGGTTGATATACTGGAACTGATAGAAAGCCACTTTCTTCCCTTCGGCATTGAGGGCTGTTGCCGCAGTGCGGAGATGGCCGTATGTTCCACCCCATCCTATCAATATAGTGTCGGTGTCTTCTTCATCGAAGAGAGGTTTCATCAGGGGTATGTCGTTAGCTATTGCAGCAACTTTACGGCGGCGAGCTTCAACCATTTTCTGATGGTTGGGGCCATCGGTAGAGATCACGGAGGTGTTGAAGTCTTTTTCAAGACCTCCCACACGGTGCATTGCGCCCTCTGTGCCGGGCACCGCCCAGAAGCGTGAGAAGTCTTCTCCAGTGCGGTCGTAGGGTTTCCATCCGGCTTTGATCTGATCTTCCGACACGAAGCGCGGAGTGATTTCGGGATAGTCTTTCTCTTCAGGCACTCTCCATGCAGATGAGCCGTTGGCGATGAAGGCATCTGTAAGGAGGATGACGGGAGTCATATGTTCAACAGCTATCTTGGCGGCATTGAAGGCCATGTCGAAGCAGTCGGTGGGGCTTGTGGCGGCTACAACGCAGAGAGGAGACTCACCGTTGCGGCCGTAGAGTGCCTGCATAAGGTCGGTCTGTTCTGTCTTCGTGGGGAGACCCGTAGAAGGTCCTCCACGCTGAACATCCACTACAACCAGGGGAAGCTCAGCCATAACGGCAAGACCTATTCCCTCTGATTTAAGTGAGAGACCGGGACCGGAAGTAGAGGTAACGGCCAGGCGACCGGCATAGGAAGCGCCTATTGCCGAGCACACACCTGCTATCTCATCTTCCATCTGGATAGCTTTCACGCCGAGGTCTTTGCGTTTGGCGAGTTCGTGAAGAATATCGGTGGCCGGAGTGATAGGATATGAGCCTAAGAATAGCGGGCGACCACTTTTCTCAGAGGCCATTATCAGACCCCATGCTGTGGCGGTGTTGCCGGTTATGTCTATATATGTTCCGGGAGCTGATTCAGAAGACTCTATACGATATACGGGCATAGAGCTGTGGGTGTTGTGGCCGTAATCCCAACCGGCCTGCACCACTTTCGCATTAGCCTCATAAACGGCAGGTTTCTTTGCGAACTTGGCCTGAAGTTTTTTAAGCACGCTTTCCACCGGACGGTCGAAAAGCCAGCAGATCACACCCAGTGCAAGCATATTCTTGCATTTCATCATCGCTTTCTGGTCGAGACCTGAATCGGCCAGAGTGTGCTTCAGCAGCGTCGCCATAGGCACGAGCAGAATTCGATCGGGGTTGATACCTAATTCCTCTATGGGATTATCAGTGGTATATTCCGCTTTTTTCAGATTAGCAGGGGTAAATGATTCTTCATCGCAGATGATGATTCCGTCGGGACGGAGATATTTCAGGTTGGTTTTCAAAGCTGCGGGATTCATCGCCACAAGCACATCAGCCGCATCTCCGGGAGTATGCACATCCCTTCCGACGCTAACCTGATATCCTGACACTCCACTAAGCGAACCTTGCGGGGCGCGTATTTCCGCCGGATAATCGGGGAATGTGGATATCTCGTTCCCTTCTCCTGCCGAAATATTAGAGAATATATTTCCGGCAAGCTGCATTCCGTCGCCGGAGTCGCCGGCGAATCGGATAACCACTCTGTCGATGGTCTTTACATTCGTTTCTTTTGACATAACGAATAGTTTTGTTAAATAAAATTGTGGAACTCCCGGCCTCTGCCGGAGCGCAAGACGCCTCACGGGTCTTGTCTTGCGCAAAATTAAATAATAATTCTTAGAAAACCAAGATTTAAGGTTATTTGGTTATCAGTATCTTGACAGCTTTCCCTTTTGCCGAACGAGCAATATATATGCCCGGCTCGAGAGATTTGCCTTCTGACTGACGGCCGTTTAATTCAAAGAGAGACCAGCCTTGAGGGAGGTGGATGTTATTGCCATCGATAGCGATGCAACCCTCGTCGTCACCATCCACGTTTTCAATTGCTGACGCAATATCCAGAAATGATGAGAAACGGGCCAGCTTCACCGGAGTCTGTGCTGTGTTGTAGTTGGTGAAGCGTGGTTGTGAGGCATTATACTTTAATGTTCTGCCTCCATCGAAGGTGATAAGGGCAGTGCCGTCATCATCGATTTTGACTTCAGTGCTTGTCCCTGTATTAGATTTAAGTGTATTCTTATTGCCTGAGCCTCCCACATTCCAGAATCCCTTGGATCTGTTATTCAGGGCATCCAGAACCTCCAGGAGATATTTCCCCCCTTCGCTCTGCTTGAAGCGGATTATGGCAGCTTCCATGGGGAGACGGTTTATCTCGTCACCTTGGAAATCCACTTCTCCTGCATCGGGCATAAAGCTTGAAGAGGATGTTCCTCCGTTATGTCCCATTATGTGGCCGTTGGAGGAGGAATAGAGGATATATAAGGTTTCGGGTGTGATGATTAATTCTGAATCGGAGGTAACGGGGGTATAGAGAGCTTCAGTATAGTCGTCAATCTGCGGGTCGCGGCCGGTAAGCGTGAGATAAGCGGTCGAGCTTCTTAATGTTAGGCCGTTGCTCTCAGCCTCCGTGTAGGCAGATAATGACATCGTTGCTCCATGACTCGATGCGGAGGGGATCTCCACTCCGGGTCCGTATTGCTGGTAATCGCCACCATTGATGCTCACCCATAGGTCGCCATCTCCGTGAGTGATTCCAATAACCTCACTGTCCCACCAACGTGAAGAGTATGTATTCACCGCAGTAAGGCGGCGTGATGTGAATACCGGTTCGGCCGGGCGGTCGATTGCTTCGGCCTGCTTACCGGGTGTGAAAGCCACATCCTTCTTGCCACCCCATATATGGTCGATCAGCTCCGGATAATCTATGAAAGGATTGCGGTTCTTCTGAATCTTGAAGATCTCGTCGTTTCGTTTTATCTCCTTGGAGTCAACGGGGTCTTCAGCGGCCCAGCGACAGAGCAGATCCACAGCCCATGGCTCTAATGTGGCGACTTCATCATATTTATACATTGGCTGGTCGCTTTTCCAGGTCTCCCCATCATATACGGTGAAGATATAGAAATATGCTCGGGCGAAGTCCCCTTTATATTCGTCGGCCGGTTCAAATACCTTTGATGCAGAGCCGGCTGTTCCTGCTTTTGGCGCTCCTATCTTTACAAGTTCATTTTGCCATGAAATGGTAGCCACCTCACCCAAGGGGAGGTCTCCTTTCTGATTATTGGCCGCCTCGTTAGACGGGTTAAGATGTATAAGATCAGCGTAGGCATCCTTGGCATCTTTGGCACCAAACCATGAATTAGCCACTGAATGCTCTATGTTTAATCCGTCAGTAGTGGAGGTAGGAACCATTTTATTGCTATACATGTCCCACCAGATAGTCATTCCATTGATAGTTCTCACATCGGTGTTCCGGAATGCTTCCCATGTGGTGTTTTTACCATATTCCACTCTGATATAGTCGTCGGGATGAGCCACAGCTTTCACGGCGGTTTTCAATTCCTCACCCTTTTTGCCGGATAAAGAATTGTAATAACCTGCCGGGATTTCAGCCTGTGCAATTATAGCGGTGGCGATGCTGGCGGCCAATATAATTTTTTTCATTTTATCGTTTTTGTCAGGTTATAGAAAATGTAGTGCTATCAGAATCCCACCATAGCTTTCACTGTCTTGGCTCTTTCGGGTGAGACAACGATATAGACTCCTTTCTCGAGGTTCTCACCATTCACTGCACGGCCGTTTAGGTCGAAGATAAGACTGCCCTCGGGAGCAATGATGCTGTTACCTGAGATGGTGACGCAGAAAGGTGTGTCGGAAACTTCCATGATTCCTGTCGTTGTGTTCTTTGGTATGAACTTATAGAGATTCAGATCTTCCTGACCACTGGGATATGTACGCCACATTTTTGCGCTTGCATTATACTTCAGGTGTCCGGCTGTGCCGTAGATTATATCAGTTTTGTCACCGGAAACGCTGATTGTGGCTTCTGTGCCGGTCTCTTCTGCCGAGGCCGCTATGCTAAGCACCTTTGACTTAGGCGACGCAAGATAGCCGAGGTCATGACCGTTCATATCCGATAAGCGCAGACGATAGCTGTTGCCTGAGACCTCGAGTGTTATCAGGGCTGTCTGTTCGGGTGTTTCCTCAATCATTCCGTTGACGATGCTAATCTGAGTGGTAGGATTCAGACAATTGTTTCCGGTTGTGATAGAGAGAGCGAGGTTAGTATCATGAGATACCATTATATATTTCTCGCCGTCAATCAGATCATTCTGATTTTCAACAAGTATATACTTACCTTCCATATCCGGGGTGACGGGATTTTCCGGAATTACAGGATCGGGATCTGTTTCTCCGGGGTTCGGAGTCGGATCGGGGATATGTGCGCCGTCAATATGATAAACTTCATTTTTCTTTGATCCCCATATATAGTCGGCCAGATCGGGAAGGTCGATAAATGGATTGCGGTTTCCTTGTTCTTTCTGGATACCGTTGTTACGGTTTATCTCCTTTTCGCTCACCGGGTCGTTTGCACTCCAGGCGAGCATGAGGTTGTATGCCCATGGCTGGAGTTCGGCCACTCCACCTGAATATGTATACATTCTTCCGCGTCCGTCACCTGTATTGGTGGCGTTTTGCCAGCTTATGTCATCATAGATGGTGAACATGTACATGAAGACGCGTGCGAAATCTCCCTTATACATATCGTGAGGTTCGTAGACGGTGGTGCATCCGCCACCTTGGCCGCTCTTGGGCGTGCCCACGAAGGTTATGCCGTTGTCCCATTTCCCTGTGGCTATCTCACCAAGCGGGAAATTCGCCTTTCTGCTGTTGGCATCCGCATTTGAAGGATTGAGATGCACGATGTCTTTATAGGCATCATTTTGGGTTTTACCCCACCAGGAGTTGGCGACGGAATGTTCCACATTCATGCCTGAATGGCCGGAGGAAACAGCTACATTATTGGAGCTGTACATATCCCACCAACATTCTTTCCCGTCAATCATTCTTACATCGGTTGTACGGAAGGCATTCCATGTGCCGCTGCTGTAGGAAATAGCGTGAAAGCCTTTTTTTCCTATGTTTTTTACAGCCTTTTTAAGTTCTGCTCCACTCTTTCCGTCGAGGGAGTCATAATAGCCCGCAGGGGCTTGTGCCATGAGACCGGCCGCTGAAAGGATAAGTGTTCCGAAAAGGATAAAATTATTTCTTATATTCATGATGATTGAGTCTTTTTTGGTTAGTCCTTCTCCCGTTGTGCCTCTTTGGGGCTTCATGTATGGGGGGAGGCCTTGAATGGTAGGTTTACGGCTTCAAATTTAATTAATTTTTATGGAATTTTGCAAGTTTAAACACTAAATTATTATAAGTTTTCACCGATATTTCGTTTCAATCCGCTAAGTTTGCACCTTTTTATGGGAGAACCTTTGAAAATGCGGGAAAAATCTTCCTGTTTTAGTTCCGCTATCTTTTCCTTGCTTAGCTCCATCACTTCTCTTGAAGGTAGGAATTCATGAATTGCAGTGGATGGTGTGTCATAGTTCAGTGGGCAGTTTCTCAGGCAAAGGTCGCAACCGAATATGAGGTTTTTCCCGGCATCTGTATTCATGGCCTCGATTGCTTCCGGTTCGGTCCATTCTCCGCGATGTTCGATGGTGAGATAGCTAAGGCATCGTGATGATTCCACCGTTCCGTCTGTGAGCAGCGCACTCGCCGGGCACTCGCCGATGCATTCACCGCAATGAAGACAATGCCGGTAATCATTATCAAGTTTTAAAGGATTTCCTGAGCAGTCGATATCGAGTGTCGTGACTATTTCTGCCAGAAACACCATATTCCCATGACCCGGAACAATCACGGCACCGTTAGCTCCAATCTTTCCTATTCCTGCCTTTACAGCCCAATACCGCTCCATTATAGGAGCTGAATCAACGCATATCCTATATTCTCCTCCAAAAGATTCCCGCATCTCCTCCACTGCCCGGTTAAGGCGTTTCCTTATCACGTCGTGGTAGTCGAGTCCGTAGGCATAGCAGGCTATCATCTCCTTATCCTTTTCCCTGAATTGTGGAGGTTTGAATGGAAATGCCAAGGATATGATGCTCTTTGCACTTTCCAGAAGGAGTCGCGGATCACGACGTATGGCGCTATGATTCTCCATATATCCCATTCCGGCATGTCCTCTCCTCCTTATCCAGTCGAGGAAACCTTTCCACGCACTCTCCTCCACCGGAGCCGCCTTGGCTAACCCTACGGCCACAGCTCCGCTTTGTTCCAATATGGAAGTAATCTCTCCAATCATCACTTTCTCCCGAAATCGGCCGGCACTTCCCCCCAACGGTCTGTTTCCCACTTCAATATCTTGGGATATTCTGAGGCCGGATGACTGTTGAGCCACGACAGGGCGCGCTCCATCATGCGGAAACATTTCTCATTCTTTGAATTACGCGTGAGCTGGGTCTTCACCTTCCTGTTTCTCACCCATGCCATCCCGGTCTTTGAGTCGCTGTAGATGGTGTGACGTTCGCCGCTTTGATTCTGCAATGCCAAAGCATGGACAATAGCTAAGAATTCCCCTATATTGTTGGTGGATTGTTCGAAAGGACCCACACGGAAAATCTCCTTCCCGGTCATAAGCTCCACACCACGATATTCCATTTTTCCGGGATTCCCCAGGCATGATGCATCTACGGCCCATCCGTTGAGATCGATCTCTTGAAACTGGAAATAGTCTGGCTGACCTGCCTTCGGAAGATTATGTTCTCCTGCTCCTACAAGCAGATTGGTTAGTTCGGAACGATCCTGACGGCTCTCTCCTTTGCGGAATGCAGCGGCTGCTTCTGCAGATGTCTCATAGCTCTTGAACATCGCTCCGGGAAAATCATCAACTTGTGCCATGGCATCGTTGAAATCATCATAGACCCCGGGTTCACGGCCTTTCCAGACCACATAAAATCTTTTGCTGTAATTCTTCATAAGCAGACGTGTTTATTTCCGGTCTCTTCGCGATATTTATAATCATGCCTTAGCTGTTCGAACGCAGCGGGGTTGTCCCTTAACATGCAATCATCCTCATATGGATTGTAGGATTCCATTATTTCCTCAGGTGTAAGCTTAAGCGGAGGTTCATAATTTCCTGTAAGTCCGCATGTATCACCATCTGTTCTGAAGAATTGATTCACCGCCTCTATCGCCATTCTTGTGGCTCGTTCTTTTCCCTGACGTGAGTATCCGGCTATATGAGGAGTGGCTATTGAGGTCTGTTCAAGCAATTCTCTATCGATCTCCGGCTCCCCTTCCCATGTGTCGATCACGGCTCTTATACGTTTCTCTTTCAAAGCCTCCTTGAGTGCTTTGGAATCTACAACCGGACCGCGGGCAGCGTTGACGAGGATAGCTCCGGGCTTCATCAGATTCAATTCTTTTTCACCAATGAGATGGTATGTTGGGTCGTTCCCTTCTTTTATGAGCGGCGTGTGAAGTGTTATCACATCGCATTCCCTGAGAATCTCCGTAAGTGAGGCTTCACGTATATCGGCTTCATCTTTTTTCTCTTGAATCATTCTCTTCCCTTCATCGAGTGCTTTACGCGATTTGGGAGGGTCTGACACAAGAACTTCTGTTCCGGTCTGCCTGCCCCAGTCGGCAACGATGCTTCCTACATTTCCATATCCCACTACTCCTATCTTATCTTTGCCGGGGCGGAAACCCAAATGAAGGATTGAACTCCATACATATTGCGCCACACCGGGAGCGTTGCACCCGGGGCTGTTATGCACTTCAATCCCATTTTCCCTACAATAATTCAGGTCGATATGGTCGGTTCCTATGGTTGCAGTGACAACAAGTCTGACATCGGAACCCTCAAGAAGATCGGCGTCACACAGTGTCCGAGTCCGTACTATGAGGGCATCGGCATCTTTTACAGATTCTTTTGTAAAATCATGCTGGTCGAGATAATCCACATCCGCAACATCTTCCAGACGGTTTTTTATATAGGGGATGTTTTTGTCAATCTTTAATCGGGGTCTGTTATTATGCATGAGATTTCTGTAGAGCTATTTTACAACACCATGATCAGGAACAATATGACATATATTGCTGTTATTATCCCCAGCCAAAGAGTGGCTTTTCTTATATTCCAGAGAGCGAATGTGTTGGCTATCTGCACGGCCGCTGCCAGATAGAACGATGCGAGATAGGTGGTGAGATTGTTGAAATCTACTGCTATCCCGGCCGCACAGACCAACCCTATGATGGCTATGGCATTATTGTAAAGTCTTCTCTGGGTGTTTCCGGCATAAAGTTTCACAGCATTGTTCAGGGCCATAAGTATCGCCACAAGTGCTGTCAGCCCGATGCTTATTCCCCCCACAAGTATATCACCCTTTGAGGAAAAACTGTTGAATAGACTTGTGAATTCCGGAAAATGGAATGAATCTAAAGGCACTATTCCCATTCCTATCGCTATCCAGTAAGGGGCGCATATTCCCATAATGAATGAAACTAATTCACGGATGTGGAAACATTTCATCATTATTGCTATGAGTATATAGCCGGGCATAAGGAATATGAATCCATATTGGAACATACTTCCTAAAGAGAGCATTGTTGCTACAACGAAAATCTCCTGAGTGGCGTTATTGGATTTGTAGCATGTGAATATGGTCGACATACAGAGGAGGTTGATCGCCACCATAAGCGATGATGAGCCGAGCATTCCATCGGCCCAGGGATTGCTCACAGTCAGTATCAGAAACATCGACGGAAGCACCATGTCGGCGGTCTGAATCACCGAAAAGGCTTTATTGAAGAAATGAAGCGCTATCCCGGTGCCTAAGATCAGGGCGAGATTCAATCCCCACGACCAGAGTTCCGGAATAGGCCAGAGGTTCGGAGACGGGAGACACACTCCCAGATTTGAGGTGTTTGCCGTGTGTGCTTCCGAGAAGTAATATATAATTGAAAGGGCTATGGCTAACACCACAGCCCCTAAAAATTCTTCTGTTCCTAATGTCTTATGCTTCATTGGCTGCTGCTGATTTTTTGAAGTCGCCTAATCGAGACTTCATTCGGCTGTGCTATCCTCGTCAGAGCGATATTTCTTTTTTCGTGAGCGCATAGGCACATCTGAGAATACATATGCTCTGTCGGCTGAGATCTTAGGTCCTTGCGGTTCGATTTTCTTATAATCACGCTTTCCGCTGAATTTACGGTTATCGCTGAATTTACGGTCATCGTTGAATTTACGATCTCCGGACGGTTTGCGGTCGTTGCTAAATCTGCGGTCACCGCCGGGTTTACGATCGCCACCGAATTTGCGGTCTGTGTCGAAAGAGCGTCTTTCCTTACGGCTGTCGCTTTTACGTGAAAAATCCTGTTCTGCGAAGCCATCCATGTCTACAGTTGAGTCAAAACGTTTGCGTTCGGCTCTCGCAGGTTTGTTTTTCTTATCAAATCTACGGTCGTTTCCAAAACTACCCTTTGCTCCTTTACCGGCTTTTGACGATCTCTCTTTCCCGTGTCCGAACTTCCGGGTTTCAGCTTTCCATTCATCGTCTGAAAGATGACGCATTTTGCGTGGACGGCGCTCCTCCGCATCCTCTTCATCATAATGGCTCACTTTACCTCCTTCTGCACGGAAATCTGAATAAGAGCCATCGAAGAGCACATACTCACGCAGCGAACATTCGATGCTTCCGTTAAGCAATGGAATCTTCAATGACGGTTTCAGACCGATATTTGCAAAATCCTCATCGTTCATGCCGATGATCCATGCATGATAGCCGGGGAAGTTCTTTTTAAGGCAGCTACCGATCCCTTTATAGAGCTCGGTCATATCATCGGGTTTGAGTCTTGCTCCGTAGGGCGGATTCATGACAAGGATCCCATCTTCCGGATTATCCACCCAGTCGCGCATCGGACGGCAGGTAAGTTCCACCATATCGTCCACTTTCGCCATCTTTATATTCCTGCGGGCTATGCTCACCGCCTCCGGATCAATGTCACCTCCATAGATCTTGAAATCGAATTCACGCTCGGCGCTGTCGTCATTGTAGAGTTCTTCAAAAAGCTCCTTGTCGAAATCGGTCCATTTTTCAAAGGCGAAATTTTCGCGATATATACCCGGATTTATATTTCCGGCTATGAGCGCGGCTTCAATTAGGAATGTTCCTGAGCCGCACATCGGGTCTACAAAATTACAATCTCCTCTCCAACCGGTTTTCATGATGATTCCGGCGGCCAGCACTTCATTAATGGGAGCCTCGGTCTGTGCCACACGATAACCGCGTTTTGAAAGGGGTTCTCCGCTTGAATCGAGCGAGATGGTGACGCGGTCTTCAAATATATGGACATTAAGCATCAGGTCAGCTCCTGTAACTCTGATCGATGGACGCTCTCCGGTGAGGTCGCGGAAGTGATCCACTATTCCATCCTTCACCCGGTAGGTCACAAACTTGGAATGGGTGAATTCATCGCTATTGACGGTTGAATCGATAGAGAATGTGGTTTCGGGAGTCATATATTTCTCCCATGGAATATCTCTTACGATATCATACAGTTCGTCGGGATCATGAGCCGTGAATTTTTCAATCGGCTTCAGAATCCTCAGAGCTGTGCGGCAGCAGAGATTAGCCTTATACATAAGAGCGAGGTCGCCTTCGAAGCTAACCATACGGCGGCCCATCTCTACATTTTCAGCACCCAAGGAGATGAGCTCGTCGCGGAGCACATCTTCAAGACCCTGAAATGTCTTGGCCACCATTGAAAATTTATTTTCCATTAATGCTTATTCTGGTTGTAAGTAGGTTTTCTATTTATCAGAATGTTATTACGTTTTCTCCGCTCGAGCCGGAAGATGACGAGCTGTCTGGACGGTATCCATTTCTTGGTTCCGGTTTTGATTCGGGCATAACAGTGGCCTCACTCAATTTCTTGAGAGTTTCGTTGAAGTTCGTCGGTCTGTTATAAGCGGGAGTGCGTTCGAGACGTGCGATGATTTCGTAATCATCGAACATCGATGGAGTGAGCACGGCATAGCGGAGCTTATCGGCGTCGCGAGCCTGTTTTGTGAGGCGGTCGCCACCATAATATTCCTCTATGGCCACACGTTCTTCCTGCTTCTGTGCCTGGGCTTTCTTGTCGTCTTCGCCATTATTGCCCATGACTATTATCTTCCCTTTTCCTCCCGGTTTGTCTTCCTCTCCTTCGCGGAGGGTCACGTCAAATCCGGAAGCGAGCACGGTGATCTTTACTTTATCTCCTAAGGAAGGGTCATCACCTATACCCCATTTCACATCAATGCTCGATGGCAGCTTATTGGTGAATTGCGTGATTTCCGAAATCTCTTCCGTGCGCAGCGGATTTGGAGAATCCTTCCAGCACATGAATTTGAATAGGAGTCGCTTGGAACTGTAGATATCATGGGTTTTCAGCAAAGGGGAATGCAGTGCATTCTGGATTGCATTGGAAATTCGGTGTTCGCCTTCGCCGTATGCTGTGGATATGATTGCAGTTCCGGAGTCCTTGAGAGTGGTTTTGACATCCTGGAAGTCGACATTGATGTAGCAGGGGTCGGAAATGATTTCTGAGATTGAGCGGGCTGCATTAGCAAGCGTGTCATCGGCTTTGCCGAACGCATTGAAGAAATTCAGGTCTTTGTAGAGCTCTACGAGGTTCTCGTTATTGATAACCAGCAGCGCATCCACATGTTTCTTCATCTCTTTGGCACCGTCAAGCGCTTTTAAAATTTTCTTCTCTCCTTCGAAAAGGAACGGCACGGTCACAATTCCTATGGTAAGCATTCCTGAGTCTTTGGCTATTTTTGCCACGACCGGGCTTGCTCCCGTTCCGGTTCCGCCACCCATACCTGCGGTGATGAAGACCATTTCCGTCTTGTCGGTGAAAAGTTCGGCAATCTTATCCTGATATTCTTCAGCATACTGTCTTCCCACTTCAGGTTTGTTTCCCGCTCCGCGCCCCGGACCGAGAAGTATTTTGTTAGGTACGGGCGACATCTCCAGACTCTGCTTATCGGTGTTGCATACAACAAAGTTGATATGTGGAATCTGAAGATTATACATATAGCTCACAGCATTGCAGCCGCCACCACCTACGCCCACCACCTTTATGATGGCGTCGTTTCTCTCCTCGGCGAAGCCGGAGGTGTCGTTGATATCGCGGATATCTATATCTGATGTAAAGTCTTCTGTCATTGGTGTTGGAGATGAGTAAGTGAATTATTCGATGATGTCGTCGTCATCATCTTCGTTGCCTGTAAAGAAAGAAGAAAGCTTGTTGCTCCATTTGTCGAAGATTGAAGGTCCTTTCTTCTTGGGTTTCTTGTCAGAACCTCTTTTGCGTCGGCTTTCTTCTTCTTCCACTATTTCTTCCGCATGGGGATCACCGTTTACGGGCAACGCCTCACGTTGTGGAATTACAAGACATTCGGCATTATTGTTTGTAGCACCGGTGTATAACACACTTGCCACTTCTATGATTTCAAGTGCCGGAGCCTTGCTGTTGTCTTCAAGACGGATATAACTTGGAAGCTGTCCGCGGCGCACCGAGAGTTTGCTTCGGTCGCCGAGAAGTTCAAGTATACCTCTGAGCTGCGAGCCTCCGCCTATACAGATTATACCCCCCGGTATATCTTTTTCCTTCAAGTCGGCATAGGCTATCTGCTCTATGATATTGGCTACGATCTCTTCAGCCCGAGCCACTATGAGATTTGATACGTCGGTCATTTTCACCCCGTTCATATTCAGCGAAGAGACGGAATCGCGGGCTATCGCATCTCCTGATGTCTTTTTCAGGTCTTCCGCCTTGTCTTCAAGGATATGCAGCGATGTGATGTCACGTGTGATGTTGCGTCCGCCAAGGGGGAGGGTAGCGAAATAACGCAGATGACCACCCTTGTATATCGTGACCGTTGTGGTTTCGGCTCCCATGTCGACGAGCATACAGCCGAGATTCTTTTCATCGGAGCGGAGTATTAGCTGACCTGTGCATAACGCCGTAACCATCGCCCCGTTTATCTGTATTCCAAGCTTATCGTGAAGGGTTCTGACGAGATTCCGTTTAAGTTCCGGGCGGCAGACAATCAGGTCATAGGTGGCTTTGATGCTGTTGCCGATCATCCCCTTGGGGGCTCTTGTCTCGGTTTTCCCCACCTTAAAAATGCGTGGAATGGCATCTACCACTTCGAGAGAGTTATCGATTGCAGTCTTCAGAGCCTGGGCGCGTAAGCCTGCTATTATATCCTGGGTTATCTCTGTGTCGTCGGGAAGGTTCTTGCTCACTTCTGTGGTCAGTGAGCGCAGTGAGCGTCCTGATAGACCGATGTATACGCCCGTGATCTGGCGCGGCTGCACCGTGGCGCGTCGCTGAAGCTTATTGAGCAGATGCTGAATGCGGAGCGAGGTATCTTCAAGATTCTGTATTACTCCGTATCTCACACCTTCAACTCCGTGATCCTGCTCACAAGCTATGATGTCGAGCTGGTTTGTAGGTCGCAGTTTTCCCACAACCCCTATTATCTTTGAACTGCTTATCTCAATCGCAGCGACATATCTATCTTCGTTCATATCCCGTCTATTCTTCTGTTTTTGCTATATCCTCATCTGTGGAGTTCAGATGGTCGCCTAATGTTGTTTCATCCGGATCAATATCCTCACTGTCTTCAATCGGTGCCGGTGCAATCGGCTTGATTCGTCGTGTCGCCACAACCTGATCGCGGAATTTTACCGAGATGGTATCATATTCCTCCCATCCCTTATATGGCATAACTTTCTTATAGAACAATTGAAGAGCCTCTTTTTTCTCCTGAAGTCGTGTGGTGTCGCCAAAATTCACCACATGTCCCAACATTCTGGGCACAAGCAGCAGATTGTTGGCATCTCGGGCTTCGATCATCGACACCAGTTCTCGGAGCATGGGGTCTTTATCAATGTATTTCACCAAGGGGAGAATGGCCTTGGGTTGAAATTCTGAATTGAAATTGCCGGTTACTACCGGTGCTTCCGTATAGAATTCAGCCTTGGAGTCAATCTGTTTTCCATCCTTGTTGATGTAATATGATTTGTTTCCTATGAAGACTCTCATCACCGGAACCAGAGGAACAATCTCTATTTTCAGACGTCCGCCCGACGAAATCATGCAGTTCACACTTTCAAAAGTGTTGAGTGCTGTAAGATATTTTTCTATTTCGACGGTGTTTATCTCATTAAGCCTTGCTCCTTTTAAGCGGTGGGGGTATTTCGCGAGCTCTTTGGCCACACCGCGCACCACCACAGTATCCATATTCCTGTTCCCTTTGACTTCAATATCTATCCCTTCGCACACATGACGATCTGCCTCCCCCTTTGCCCATACACTCATGGTGATACAGTAGGCGAAGAGGAGTAGCAGAATACTCCATTTCATTATGGTTTTACCCGTCGCTGTCATTATTTGTTTTCAAGGATCGATTTGATATCGGGGAGTAGTCGGTCTATGTCGGCTGCACCCAATGTCATTAAGATTTCAAAATTACTATTTTTTATCAGATTCAACAAATCTTTTCTCGCGCAAAAGCTTTTTTCTTTGCTTTTTACGTTATCGAGGATGATTGAGGAGGTTATTCCTTCAATAGGCAGCTCGCGTGCGGGATAGATTTCAGGCATTATCACTTCGTCGGCTCCGGAGAGAGCCTCTGCGAATTCCTTTGCGAAATCGCGGGTGCGCGTATAGAGATGCGGTTGGAAGATGACACTCAGTTTTCGGCCGGGATAGAGTTTCTTGACAGATTCTATTGAAGCCTTCACTTCATTAGGCGAATGAGCGTAGTCATCGATCAGCACAGGGCCGTTCTCTCTTTCGCTTCCGTCGAGATAGATCTCGAATCTTCTGCGTGCGCCTCTGAAACTCTTAAGTCCTTCCTTTACCTCCTCGGGCGTGGCTCCGGCATGTATGGCTGCCGCTGCTGCGGCCACAGCGTTATCCACATTTATCTCAACCGGCACCCCGGGTTCTATATCGTTGATCCTTATTCCGGGTCCTATGAGATCGAAGAATATCTTTCCATGGGTGTAGCGTATATTTTCCGTATGCCAGTCCCCTTCAGAACCTCCGCTGTAGGTTTCCACCGACACTCCAGGTTTTACATCGGGTGTATATTCAAGCCCTGTGTGGGTGATCAGAGTCCCCCCTTCTCTGATAAGCGATGTGAAAATGGAAAAGGCTTCGAGATAGTGTTCTTTATCTCCGTATATGTCAAGATGATCAGGATCTGTTGATGTTACGACAGCTATTTTAGGGCTGAGGTGATGGAAAGAGCGGTCATATTCGTCTGCTTCAATGACGCTGAGTTCAGACTTCTCGTCGAGCACAAGATTACTCCCGGTGTTGCGAAGTATTCCTCCAAGAAAAGCTGTGCAGCCTTTAGATGAATTTCTGAGTATGTTGGCTGTCATTGAGCATGTGGTGGTTTTGCCGTGGCTTCCGGCTATGCATATGGCTTCGGTATGCCGGGTGATTTTTCCGAGTAGTGCGGCGCGTTTGATCACCTCGAAACCGTTTTTACGGAACCATCTCAAAATACGGTTGCTTTCCGGTACGGCGGGGGTGTAGACTACCAAAGTTTTCTCAGGATTCCGGAATTTCTGCGGAATCTCGTCTTCGGAGTCGGTGAATGTGAGTATGGCTCCCTCTTTCTCAAGGGCGGAGGTGAGATCGGAAGGGGTGCGGTCGTAGCCCCCTGTAGCTGCCCCGTGACGCAGATAATATCTTACGAGATTGGCCATTCCGATTCCGCCGGCTCCAACGAAATAGAGACTTTTCTGTTTTGTATCCTCAGTGTTATTTAATGGGTTAAATCCTTTTTCCATCGTCTCGGATATTTCTTCTGGTTATTGCTGATTTCTGAGCACTTTCATCACTTCGTCGACAATTGTTTCATCACTGTTGAGCAATGCCATTTCAGAGATGTTGTGCCCCATATTTTTCAGTCGTTCCTTATCTGATATTAGCGAGATTACCGTGTCGGCAAGTTTCCGGGGAGCTTCGGCATCTGTCACCATAACCGCCGCATCACGCTCCACAAGAGCGAGAGCGTTTTTGGTCTGATGATCTTCAGCTACGTTGGGAGAAGGCACAAGGATGCATGGCTTGCCAAGATTCTGCAATTCGCTTATTGAGCTTGCTCCTGCTCGCGACACTACGAGATCAGCTGCTGCGTAGGCCGATGCCATGTCGGTGATGAACTGAGTCACTACTATCCCTTTCAATCCTTTGGCTGCCTTCGGGCCTCTGTCGCCGAAGTTTTTTCCTGTCTGCCAGATAACCTGTATGCCGCGGTCTGCAAATTCACGTATACGCGCTTCCATGCTTTCGTTGAGAGTGCGGGCACCGAGACTCCCGCCTACTACAAGCACTGTGGGTCTTTCAGCGGCCAGGCCGAAACTGTCGCGTGCCTTCCCTTTCTCTTTTTTTGCTTCCAGAAGATCCTTTCTCACCGGATTACCGGTCTTTATAATTCTGTCGGCCGGAAAGAATCTCTCCATGCCATCGTAGGCCACACAGATTTTGGCTGCCTTTGCGGCAAGAAGTTTGTTGGTGACTCCGGCATATGAATTCTGTTCCTGCAACAACGTCGGCACTCCGGCTTTCTGTGCTGCTTTCAGGGTCGGACCAGAAGCGTAACCTCCCACCCCGATTGCAATATCAGGTTTGAAATCTTTTACTATCCGACGCGCTTTTCGGATACTTTTCCATAATTTCAAAAGCACCGGAACATTCTTCAAGAGATTCTTGCGGTTGAAGCCTGCCACAGGAAGTCCTGTGATTTCATAGCCCGCTGCCGGCACTTTCTCCATTTCCATCCTGTTGTCTGCGCCAACAAAGAGGATGTTGCAGTCGAGTCGACGTTTAAGAGCATTGGCAATGGATAAAGCCGGGAAGATATGTCCTCCGGTGCCGCCTCCGCTTATAAGTATGTTATATTTTTCAGCCATTGTTTGTATAGTTACTTATGTTGGCTGCCTGAAGATCTTCCGGAAGAGCCTTCATCTCAGCCTTTATTTCCTGTTTGTTACCGCTTGTTACGGCATATCGGCTCACAGAGAGCATCATCCCTATAGCAGCCGACATCACCAGTATCGATGTTCCACCTTTTGAGATGAATGGCAACGGTTGGCCCGACACGGGGAAAAGACCGGTCACGATCGCCATGTGAACCAGAGCCTGAAACACAATCAGCACAGCGCAACCCATTATAAGGAATGCGGGGAATGCACGTGAACATTTATACGCCACTCTTCCGGCGCGTGCCACAAGCAGCAGATATAGAAGCAGCAGACAGCAGCCTCCCACAAATCCGGTATCCTCTATTATAATAGAGAATATATAATCGGAGAATGCCAGAGGCAGACGCGCGCTTTCGCGAGAGTTTCCGGGTCCCTGACCAAGCACTCCCCCGTGGGCTTGCGCGAAATTGGAGAACACCACCTGCCGGTTCATGTCGTCGATGGGGTCATCGGGGCTCGTGCCCTCGAGCCAGCGTGAGAGACGTCCTTTATGTGTGTCGGCGCGTCCCCCTCCTTTCTCGCTTGAAGTGGTGGCACCGGCTATCATCTGTTCTTTCTTCACCTCGTCGAACTGCGATGTGTCGGGACGCATATATTTTACCATCATAAGGGCTCCTGCGCAGACCATATACACCAGCATTACTATACCGAACTTGCGCCATTGAATTCCACCAATGAGGAACATGCTTATACTGACACCCATTAGAAGAATCATATTGGTCAGACCGTTTCTCCACAACAGCGCACCGAAGACCACGACCACTATAGCGCATTGTATCACGCCACTGTTTGTCACTCCGCCGGGTGCCTGGTTTTTTGACAGGATCGCGGCCAGGAGGAGCACTGCGGCCAGCTTTATCATCTCTGCCGGCTGAATTGTCATTCCGGCGATTCGTATGGCTCTCTGCGCTCCGTTGATTTCGATTCCCATCACCGAGGAGAGCACAAGAAGTCCTAAAGAAAATATCGCCACAATCCATGCCATCCGCCGCATAACCACATAATGTGTCTTCTGCAGACCGAGAACGATTCCGACGCCGATCACCAGGAAAATGCCATGGCGAATCAGAGGACTGTATACGTTCGATGCCGAGACTTCAGAACTGGAGGCGCTGAACAGTTCCACCACACTGATCAGAAGGAACATTATATATATCCCCCATATGTAGTGGTCCGGACGAGAGGGTTTCGTTGCCTTTTTGGCTCTTTCAGCCGCAGCGGCAACAGCTGCTACCGCGCTTTCGGCCGGAGCCATCTTCCCGGTCTCAACATTCTTGCCATCGATTGTTTCATGAATGTCAAGTCCGGAGAATGTATTGCGTGTGTCGTTCATATATTTTTTGTCAAGATAGTTTTCTTACTTCAGCTTTGAATTTTTCTCCACGGTCCTCATAGCTTCTAAATAGATCGAAGCTTGCACAGCAGGGTGAGAGGAGCACCGTATCTCCATCTTCAGCTATGCGGGCGCATTCTTTTACGGCTTCTTCGATAGAATGAGTATCGGAGATCAAAGGCACCTTGCCGGTGAAGAAATCGAGTAGCTTTGAGTTGTCTTTACCCATGCACACGATAGCTTTCACTTTCTCTTTTACAAGTTCCTCTATCTCGGTGTAGTCGTTTCCTTTGTCTTTCCCTCCCAGAATAAGAACCGTCGGAGTGGTCATGCTTTCAAGCGCATACCATGTGGAGTTGACGTTTGTCGCCTTGGAGTCGTTCACATATTTCACGCCTCCTACGGTGGCCACATATTCCAGACGGTGTTCGACGGCTTCGAAATCCTCAAGCGCACCTCTTATCTTATCATCCTTGATGTTGAGAATAGATGCCGACAGGCCGGCCGCCATTGAGTTGTAGAGATTATGAAGACCACGCAAGGCAAGTTTGTCGCGTGGAATCTCCCATACCTCATTGGGACCTATGAATTTCACAATTCCGTTTTCCACATATGCTTTGCTGTCTTCCTGACGGAACTCGCTGAACGGCATAAGCATCGCTTCAGTCTGAATGCGTTTTATCTGTTCTGTTACGATAGGGTCATCCTGCCAATAAATGAAATAATCTTCGGAGGTCTGATTCTGAAGGATACGGAACTTGGCATTCACATAATTTTCCATCTTATGGTCGTAGCGGTCCATATGATCGGGAGTTATATTCATTATGACAGCTATATCGGCCTTGAAGTCATACATATTCTCCAGCTGGAAACTGGAAAGCTCTATCACATAGTAGTCGTGATGTTCGCGTGCCACCTGCAATGCCAGGCTTTTCCCTACGTTTCCTGCCAGACCCACGTTAAGACCCGCTTTTCTGAGTATGTGATAAATCAGAAGGGTGGTGGTGGTCTTTCCGTTTGAACCGGTGATGCAGACCATCCGTGCATTTGTGTATCTGCCGGCAAATTCTATCTCGGAAAGAACAGGGATCCCTTTGGCCACGATTTTCTCCACCATGGGAGCATATGGCGGAATTCCGGGACTCTTCACCACGATATCGGCATCAAGGATACGATTTTCAGTGTGCTTCCCTTCCTCGAATTCTATCCCTTCTTCAATAAGTACGGATCTATATTTTTCGGGTATGTTTCCCATATCGCTCAGGAAGACTTCCATCCCTTTCTCTTTACCGAGGATAGCGGCACCCACACCACTCTCGCCTCCGCCAAGCACTACCAATTTCTCCATCTATCTTAATTTTATCTTATTTTCAGTGTTACAAAAGTTAATACAGCCAGAAGGATACCCACAATCCAGAATCGGGTCACGATTTTGGATTCCGGTATTCCGCGTGCCGGAGTGCGAAGGAGCACTTTGGCTGTGGGATCGACATCTTTCTGGAAATGGTGGTGAAGAGGTGTCATCTTGAAGACGCGCCTGCCCTCCCCATATTTCTTTTTGGTATATTTAAAGTATCCCACCTGAATCATAACCGACAGGTCTTCGAGGAAGAATATCAGGCAGAGAAGCGGGATAAGTAACTCTTTTCTGATCAGGATGGCGAATACTGCGATTATTCCCCCTAAAGTGAGGCTACCCGTATCGCCCATAAATACCTGAGCCGGAAATGCATTATACCATAGGAAGCCTACAAGCGCACCTATGAATGCGGCTGCATATACACACAACTCTTCAGATCCGGGTATATACATTATATTCAAATATTTAGAGTATATAACGTTACCACCCAGATAGGCCATTATAAGAAGCGACACACCGATTATGGCAGAAGTTCCGGCGCATAATCCGTCAACACCGTCGGTAAGGTTGGCTCCGTTGCTCACTGCCGTCACCACTATTATGACTACAAGAACGAAGACAAGCCAGCCTAAGGTCTGGGCTGCATCTTTATTCTTCACCCATCCTGTAAGCCATTCGTAGTTGAAGTTATTGTTCTTCACGAAGGGGATGGTGGTCTGAGGCGATTTTATCTCGTCTTTCGACACCACAATCTCGGTTTCGTGGCTGGTAATATTCTCCACCTCAAAGTTTTCGCTCATTACAATATCTGGCGATAGCCACATGGTGATTCCCACCAACAGTCCGAGCCCGACTTGACCGGTCACTTTATATTTACCCTGCAGTCCGTCTTTATTATGATATTTAAGTTTCCTGTAATCGTCAAGAAAACCTATCACTCCCATCCAGACAGTGGCCACAATCATCAGCAGCATGTAAATGTTGGAAAGGTTGCCCAGAAGCAGACATGGAACAAGGATCGCGAGTATGATTATCACACCACCCATAGTAGGGGTGCCTTTCTTCTGCATCTGACCCTCAAGACCAAGGTTACGTATCTCTTCGCCTACCTGCATACGTTGAAGACGGTGGATAATTTTCTGTCCGAACACAAGCGCTATCAAAAGCGCCAGTGAGAAGGCGATGCCTGACCGGAAGGTCAGATAGCTCATAAGATTATGCCCCGGGAAATTCCATCCTTCCCATTGTTCCAATAAAGCGTATAACATTTTGGGTTGTTTATGTTGTTTGCATCTTGACTAATCTTGTCGCATCTTGATTATTTAAAACCCCTCTCTCACTTCTTCTCTATCATCGAAGTGATGTCTCACCCCTTTCACTTCCTGATAAGTCTCATGTCCTTTTCCGGCCACGAGCACCACGCTGCCCGGTTTAGCCATTCTGAGAGCGGTGCGTATCGCCTCCCTTCGGTCTGTAATGCAGATGGTGCGGCGCAATTCTTCTGATGTGAGCCCTTCTTTCATATCTGCTATTATCGCCTCCGGTTCTTCATCGCGCGGATTGTCGCTGGTAAGAATGAGGAGGTCGCTGCGGCAAGCGGCTTCGCGTGCCATTATCGGACGTTTACCATGGTCGCGGTTCCCTCCTGCGCCGACTACAGTGGTTATCTCGCCTCCTGCCCCGACAATCTCACGGATGGTGTCAAGCACATTCGCAAGAGCATCCGGGGTGTGGGCATAGTCTACGATTGCCGTAACGTCGTTACCACCTCTGATGGTCTGGAAGCGTCCGGCAACCGGCACAAGCTTGCTCATATTCACCAGCACCTCCTCCTCATTAAAGCCGGTCAGTATTGAAGCGCCGTAGACTGCTGTAAGGTTATAGGCATTGAATTTTCCGGTGAAACGCACCTCCACCTCATGATTATTAAGCATGAGTAGTGTGCCATCGAGACGTGTTTCCAGAATCCTGCATCTGAAATCGGCATCGCTACGGAGGGAGTAGGTATATTTACGTGCCTTTGTGTTCTGAACCATATATGCCCCTGCTTTGTCATCGGCGTTTACAAGCGCGAAAGCTTCAGCGGGAAGCATATCGAAGAACATCTTTTTGGCATTCATGTAGTTCTCCACCGTGCCGTGATAGTCGAGGTGATCGCGTGTGAGGTTGGAGAAGACTCCACCGGCAAACGTAAGGCCGGCGATGCGATGCTGCTGGGCAGCGTGAGAGGAAACCTCCATAAATGCGTAGTCACAACCGGTCTCCACCATCTCTGCCAGAAGAGCATTGAGAGTGAGAGGATCGGGTGTGGTGTGAGTAGCCGGCACGGCACGGTCATGAATATAGTTGCATACAGTGGAGAGAAGGCCTGCCTTATAGCCTTCGAGTTTGGCCATCTCATATAGAAGAGTGGCAGTGGTGGTCTTACCGTTTGTTCCGGTCACTCCGACAAGTTTCAGCTTGGATGATGGGTGGCCGAACCATGCCGAGGCGAGTTTGCCCAAAGCCACGCTTGAATCCTTAACACGGATATAGGTCACCCCTTTCTCAAGGGAGGCCGGAAGGTCTTCACACACTATTGCCCCTACATGGGCGGAGGCTACGACGGGTATATATTTATGACCGTCGGTGGTCACTCCACGCACAGCCACAAACATACCTTCCTTGCATACCTTACGTGAGTCGCTTTGAAGGTCTACTATTATCTTATCTGTATCGCCTATCACCTCGAGGGTTTCGATCCCCTTCAGCAGGTGAGATAATTTTACTGCCATTGCTCCTTTATTTATGTTTTCCGGCTTTAGCAGGCCGGTGATTGATTTATACTTTCAAGGTAAGTGTCATTACCATCCCTTTTTTCAGTGGTGTCCCGGCTTCTACCGATTGTCCTCTTACTATGCCGCTTCCACGGAGTCTTACTTCGATTCCGGCCTCTTCCAGAATCTTCACCGCTGTGGTGGCGTCATATCCTATTACACTCGGCACTGCCCCGCTTGACGCAGGTGTCGGGCTCTTCACCTTTTTTACTCTTTCAAGATTCAGTTTCTTCGACAGCTTTTTAGCATCGAATGTCTGTGAGGCAGCCAATACCGGACGGCTTTCTTTTCTAACCGCCGTGTAGGTGGAGGAATTGTCAAGCAGTCCACGAGAATACATTTTTACCGCCATGTTCTTCACCACTTGTCCCGATGTGCGGTTGGCTGAGTTTCCTCCATTGGCTAAAACAAGAGCTATGCAACTGTATTTCGGGTCTTCGTAAGGGAAGAATCCTGCGAACGCATAGCGTCTTTTGGCTTTATTGTAGACACCGTTTTCAACCGGATATGCTGTTCCTGTCTTTCCAACAACCATCACGCGGTCATCGCGGACGAGTTTGGCGGTGCCGTGTTCTCCCCAGACCACCTCTTTTATGCATTCCCTCACTTTTCTCGCGGTTTCTTCCGAGCAGATCCGATCGCGGATGTATTGGATCGGAATAACCGAGTCGCGCCCCTCTTCGTCAATGAGGGCTTTCACAAGATGCGGACGCACATACTTCCCTCCGTTCGCTATGGCATTATACACCGAAAGAGTGAAGAGCGGAGGTAGTTCCGTGTTATATCCATATGCCTGACGCGCAAGGTCAAGATGGCGGGCTGTCATGGTTATATTGTTCCCTTTTGAATCCTTAGGCACTAATTTGCGGATGCGAGGCGTACACTCGCCCGCTATACCGGAGCGTATAGGCTCGAAGAATCCCATCTCAGCCATACGGTCGTAGAATTTTGCCGGATTGGTTTCATATCCTCTGAAAATCACGCGTGCGATGCCGGGGTTTGAAGATTGCTCGATCACCTGTTTCATCGTTTTCATGCCGCTGCCGTGAGGGTCGCTCGTCTTTTGGAAAGGCGCGCAACTCACCATGTCGGTCACGTTTTTCACCAATCCGTCTTCAAATGCGATCATGAGCGAAATCGGTTTCATCACCGATCCCGGTTCAAACGGAAGCACGGCTCTGTTCAGGGCTTCTCCATATGTGCCGTTTTCCAGCAGCTCTATATTGGAGATTGCCTTTATTTCTCCGGTTTCAACTTCCATGAGGATTGCCGTACCCCATTCCGCGTTTGCTTCCGAGCATATATTATACAACTCCTCCTCCAGCATATCCTGAAGGTCTATGTCGATGGTGGTGCGTATGTCATAACCTCTCTGTGCCGGGGTAGCCACCCAGTTGGTGATGCCGTTGGTCAGAGCCACTTTCTTGGCGAGCCCAGGCTTACCGTAAAGAAGTGTGTCGAGGTCTTTTTCAAGACCGGAATAGCCGTGAATCTCTCTTGTCTTCTCATTTTCGTTCACACGACCGATGCTTCGATAGGCCATTCTTCCATAAGGATACATCCTTATCTTCCGCTCTTCTTTATAAAGCGGGTTGCGGAATCCTGAGCCCTTGAAGTCTTTGACGAACGGGAAAGTTTTGATTTTCTCGAAATCCTCCATTGTTCCTTTCTGCACGAATCTCAACGCACGCGGACGCTTTTCATGAGGTTTGTCGAATTCTTTCTTGAGTCGGGTGTGCCATGAGTATTTTGCAAATGTGTCGGGATGCTGACGCAGATTTGCGATTCTCGGGAAATAAACATCGAGTGAGTCGGCAAGAGAATCCACCTTCTCCCAAGGCACGCTTTTGAGAGCTTTTATCTTGTTATGGCGAAGGTCGATTTTTATATCGTATACTTTCAGGTTGCAGGCAAGTATATTGCCATTGTCAGCAAGAATATTTCCGCGTTCGGGAGCTATTGTATCCACCTTCGAAAGCTCCGATTTGGCGCGTTGATTCCATGCCCCGGCATCAATGACAGTGGTCTTGAACATCTTGAACACCACTAAGATGCTGAAAAGCACAAAGCCGATACAAATAAGTCCGTAACGGAAAAGTATGTGTTTCTTGTTATTCTGTTTAGCCATTTATTCTGTTCTTTGCGGGTTCCCCTCTTCCAATAAAATCCTATTCGTCGGTCAGCTCATATGGGGGCTGATCCTGATATTGGAGGTCAAGTCCTTTCTCGGCCACCATTTTACGCATCTCCGTTTCGCGTATCAGCGACATGTATCTCGCTTTTTCCTGCAGCTTTTCGCTCTCCACACGCTGTAGTTCCTTGTTCAGTTGTTTGATTTCACTCATCTTGGTCTTGGTCTTGTAGCGCAGACCCATGAGTGAGATCACAGCCACAACGAAAATAAGCATGAGCCATGCGTGGGTCTTGAAAAACTCAAGACTCACCGACCGTCCGTAGCGGAGTTCGCTCATCCAGCCGGTGCTGCGTTCTTTTTTATTCTTATTCTGTTTTTTTTCTTTAGCCATTCTGTTATTTTTGCTCTTACGGTTTATTCCGGATGCGGAGCGCATTAAAGTTTCTCGGCGATTCTTAGCTTGGCGCTTCTGCTCCGCGGATTGCGTTCCACCTCCTCTTCACCCGGAACAATCGGGCTGCGCGTTATGGCTTTCCAAGGAGTGGAGACTTTTCCGAAGAAATCTTTTTCCTCTATCCCCTCTACATTTCCGGTCTTAATGAAGTTCTTGACTATCCGGTCTTCGATGGAGTGATATGTGATCACTGCGAGACGTCCGCCTTGCCTCAGATTCTTTTCCGATGCAGTGAGGAGTTGCTTGAGCGAATCCATCTCTCCGTTGACCTCTATCCGCAGAGCCTGAAACACCTGGGCCAGATCTTTCTTTTCCTGACGTGGATTCAGACAAGGACGCACGGTATCGGCCAGTTCGAAAGTTGTAGTGATTGCGCCTTTGGCCCGTGCGGCTGTCAAGGCTTTGGCAAGAGCATACGGTTTCTTGAGGTCGGTATAGGTGCGGAAAAGTGTGGTCAGGGCCTTTTCGTCATATTCTGCAAGAATATCGGCGGCCGTTACTCCTCCTTTACGGTTCATCCGCATATCGAGAGGAGCATCGGTGCGGAAGGAAAAACCTCTTTCTGCAGAATCGAAATGATGGAAAGATACCCCCAGATCAGCTAAGATGCCATCTACCTTATCCTCCCCGTGATAACGCAGGAAATTTGAGAGATATCGGTAATTTGAATGAACGAAGGTGAAGCGGCTGTCGTCGGGAACATTAGCGAATGCATCCATATCGCGGTCGAATCCGTAGAGCTTGCCGTGCATTCCGAGATGCGAAAGGATTCCTCTGGAATGGCCTCCGCCTCCGAAAGTGACATCAACATAGACACCGTCAGGTTTAATTGCAAGACCTTCAAGGGCTTCTTCAAATAATGCGGGTATATGATATATCTCTTCGTTCATCTTTTCCTTATTTTACGAACTCCGACAGGAACTGTTTATTGTATATACTCTAAATCCTCCGTGCTGTGACCTATTTATCGGAAATTCCGGAGGCAGCCCGCAGGAAAACATAAGCTGAATGTGCAATAATTTACAATTGCAAATTATCTTTAACAAATTCAATGTGTAAAGTTAGCTATTTTTTGCCAACAATGCGTTATAAATGAGAGCCGTTTAATTATTTTTTTGAAAAAACTTATCAACAGTTTTTGTTGGGTAATATCTTGCTTTTAAAATTCTCAATTGTATTCTCATATACTTCCATGATCTTCGCGGCCATCGCCTCTCCGTGGAATTTCCGGGCATATTCTTTCCCGGCCTCACCCATCATTCTTGCGGCGGCGGGGTCGCTGAGTATGGAATGCACGGCCTGCACCATCTCCACCGGGTTTTCCGGGTCTATATAGAGTGAGTCGGAGCCTCCGGCTTCTTCAAGACAGCTGCCTGTGGCGGCTATCACAGGTCGGCTGCTTTCAAGAGCTTCGAGAATGGGAATGCCGAAACCTTCATAACGTGATGGGTAAACCACGATTTCAGCAGCCTGATTCACTCCCGGCAGGTCTTTGAAAGGGAGTCCTTCAATAAATTTTATTCTTGATGTCACCCCGTTTCGGGCAGCCAGACGTTCTATGTATTGCTTATATCCGTTATTGTCTTTTCCAACCACCACAAGATTCATGTCGGGGGATATGTTGCTTAACGCTCTTACGGTCACTTCCAGGTTTTTGCGTTTCTCGATGGTTCCGACCTGAAGTATATATCTTTCGGGGAGATCGAGACGCTTTTTCAATGCCCGGAGTTCTTCAGCGCTCCATTGGATTCGGAACTGAGGGTCGCAACCCTGATACACTACGGTCACTTTATCAGGGTCTACACCGTAAAGTTCTACCACATCATCTTTGGTGCGTTGCGACACGGCTATGATATGGTCTGCGTTTCGGCAACTTCGCCCATATTTGAAATCATATATCATCCGGTCGATTCTTTTGTAGCATTCCGGCAGTCTGCGATAGATTACATCGTGCATGGTAACGACCGATGGAACTCCGGATGAACTGATATTCAGGGGGAGTTCGTTGCTCAGGCCGTGAAAGATGTCGACTTTGTCGGCCCGAAGGTGATTGGTGATTCCATATGTACGCCAAAGGCTTCCTTTGAGCCCTTGGGGAGCCGGATAGCGGAACTCGATATTCGGGAAAGACATTATCTTTTCAAGCCTCGGGTTATCGCTTTGGCCGGGAGTATATAGTAAAAGGGTGTCACCGGGAAATTCCTCGGCGATACCCTCTATTACGAGACGGGAATAATTCCCTAATCCTGTCATATTGTTTACGGCTCTTTTGCCGTCATAGCCTATTCTCATCGGTTCGAGTTTAATGGGTCAGTATGAGAAGATGATACGGTGTATTCGCGGCTTTATTTTCAACAGTGAGTCTATGCCTAAGACTGTGAGCACTATCGCTAAGGAGATAATCGCCACAATGGGTATCTCTGCCCACGCCCCAGCCTTGATTCCACTCACCAGCCATGGCAGCTGAATATCTTTCATCATGCGTATGATGAAATAATGGAACAGATATATGGGAAGCGTGTTTTTTCCTATAAATTTCAAGAGTCGCCCGATAGCGTTGTTGCAGGTGAAGAAGCGGCGAAGGTAGAAAAACAGTGTTATGGAGAAAAGTATTCCTGTGCAGGCGGATCCATAAAACGCCCAAATAGGAACCCGGAAACGGGGAGTGAACCAGAACACGGCAACGGTAAGGACTGTGATTATGATTGCCGAAATGTTACGGCTTAACAACTTCCATAGCTGCTGATCGAATGCGCGCGCCGCCGCCCCGAGATAGAAGAATACCTGGTAACGCGTGAGATGCGTCAGACTGAAAAATTCGCATACGGCTCTCAGGCTTTTAGGGCTCCGGGGAGTGACATGGGTGGTATAGACCCATTCGAGGATTGCACATAAGAGGGCTATTCCCAAAAATACAAGACCTTGCCTGTTTCTGCTCACATTACGGCTCGAAAGGAGATAGTTTATCAGAGCGAAGATGCAGAACACCTCCACGAGAACGAATGTGAACCAGTAACCTGATTTGAATTCACTCATTCCGTTGGCGGAAAATTCCCTGAAAAATTCGCTTATAAATTCTCCCGGATCAGGATAAAAACCTTTATATGAGACCTCGAAGATGATGAATGAGGTGAATATTATGAGCGTGGGAAGCAATTGCTTATGCCATCGGTTTCCGAGTCGTTTCTTCAATTTATCGCGGTTATAGCTGAATGAATATGCAAAGAAACCGCTGATGAAGAAGAATAGGGGCATCCGGAAGAGCTGAAGCGTCATAGCTGTGTAGGTGGTGACACCCAGACTCATTACGAGCACGTGCCAATAAACCACCAATATCATTGTCACACCGCGCAGACCGTCGATAAAATCAAGACGGCCATCGATATTGCCGTTTCTTAATTCCGACCCGGGAAGAAAAAGAAAATCACGCAGATCGGATAAGTAATTTCTGATGTTAAAAGTCATTTTCATATATGAGAAGAGTTAATGAGAATGCTCATCCTATTGTAACGTCGGGAGCGTCTTTTTATTGCATGCTCCCTTTTTCTTGCATAATTTCACAGGTAATAGTAACTTTGCGGAAGATTTCAATTACTTATGGAACTGATCAAGCACGAATGCGGAATAGCTATGATCCGCCTCCTCAAACCTCTGTCTTATTACGAGGAGAAATATGGCACTGCGATGTATGGTCTTAATAAGCTCTATCTCATTATGGAGAAGGAGCATAACCGAGGGCAGGAGGCGGCCGGAGTGGGTTCTGTCAAGCTGGATGCGTCTCCGGGTCATGAATACATCTTCCGCGAGCGTGCGCAAGGTTCTGATGCAATCCAGACGATTTTTGCTTCTATCGGTTCCCAGATTGAGGATGCACGCAAGAGAGGAGAATCTTTGGAAGACACCCCGTTCCTCGGAGAGGTATATATGGGTCATTTACGTTACAGCACCACCGGACGCTCCGGAATGAGCTACGTGCATCCTTTCATGCGACGCAACAACTGGTCGGCGCGCAATCTTCTTCTATGCGGTAATTTCAATATGACTAATGTTGATGAGATTTTCGATCAGATCACAGCCGTTGGTCAGCATCCGCGCCTTTATGCCGACACTTTCCTTCTTCTCGAACAGCTCGGTCACGCCCTCGACCGGGAGAATGAGCGTCTTTTTGAGATTCATAACTCCGCTGGCCTTACAGGCCTGGAGCGATCGGCGGCTATAGCGCGCGACCTCAATGTATCCAATATCCTTCATCGCTGCGCCCCGACATGGGATGGCGGTTATGTGATCTGCGGAATTGTAGGAAATGGCGACCTCTGGGCTATGCGCGACCCCAACGGGATCCGCCCTGCTTTCTATTACCGTGACGAGGAGATTGTGGTGGTGGCGAGTGAGCGCCCCGTGATTCAGACTGCGTTCGACCTTCAGGTTTCCGATATAAAGGAGCTTCTTCCGGGCGAAGCGATTATAGTTGACCGCGACGGTTCGTCGCGAATAGAACAGATTTTGCCGGCCGGTGCGAATAAACGATGTTCTTTCGAAAGGATATATTTCTCCCGCGGCTCTGACAGAGATATTTATAGTGAGCGTAAACAACTGGGTAAAAACCTGGTGCCTCAGGTGCTGAAAGCTGTAAATAATGACATAGACAGGACGGTCATATCGTTCATTCCCAATACGGCGGAAGTGGCATTTTATGGTCTTGTGGAAGGGATCGAGGAGAATCTTATCAAGAAAAAGATTGAAGAGATCCAAAGGCTTTCCTCAATCGGTGCATTGACCGACGATAACATACGCGATGTGCTTGCCCATAGGGTGCGCAAGGAGAAGGTTGCAATCAAGGATATCAAGTTGCGTACCTTCATAGCCGAAGGTAACACCCGTAATGATCTGGCGGCTCATGTGTATGACATCACATATGGCTCTATAAATCCGGGAGATAATCTGGTCGCTATTGACGACAGCATAGTGCGTGGCACCACGTTACGTGAATCCATTCTCCGCATTCTCGACCGCCTCTCACCGCGCAAGCTGGTAATCGTTTCCTCATCGCCTCAGGTTCGTTATCCTGACTGTTATGGAATTGATATGAGCCGCATGTCGGAGTTTATCGCCTTTAAGGCGGCCATAGAGCTTCTCAGAGAACGTGGAATGAGTTACATCATAGATTCCGTATATCACAAATGCAAGGCTCAGGAGAACCTTCCCAAAGAGGAATGCGTGAACTATGTCAAGGAGATATATGCTCCCTTCACAGATGAAGAGATAGCTGCCAAGATAGCGGAGCTGTTACGCCCCGAGGGGATCAAATCTGAAGTGGAGATAGTATATCAGACCGTAGATAACATGCACCGTGCCATACCAGACCATCCCGGTGACTGGTATTTCACCGGTGACTACCCCACCCCCGGTGGCAACCGCCTCGTCTCCAAAGCCTTCATCAACTACTATGAAGGACGACACAACGCGAGATAATATCAAAAAAATGTGATAATATCAAAAAAAGAAGCACCACAGATTTCGGGTGCTTCTTTTTATTTGTGGTGTGTGGAGAGCGCATTACTCCCACTCGATTGTTGCTGGTGGCTTGGAGGAGATATCATAGACTACGCGGTTGATGCCACGCACTTTGTTGATGATCTCGTTGCTGGTCTTGGCAAGGAATTCGTATGGAAGATGTACCCAGTCGGCTGTCATCCCGTCGGTGGAGATTACGGCGCGGAGGGCAACACAGCTTTCATAAGTGCGTTCATCACCCATAACGCCTACACTTTGCACGGGTAGGAGCATGACTCCCGCCTGCCAAACCTGATCGTAAAGGCCGGCTTCGCGAAGGCCGTTGATGAATATTGCATCGGCTTCCTGGAGGATGCGCACTTTCTCCGGTGTGACTTCTCCGAGGATGCGGATTCCAAGTCCGGGGCCGGGGAAAGGATGACGACCCAAGAGACGCGGATCCATATCCATTGCTTTCCCCACACGGCGAACCTCATCTTTGAAGAGCAAACGCAACGGCTCTACAATCTTGAGATTCATTTCCTTGGGGAGGCCTCCCACATTGTGGTGACTCTTGATGGTGGCAGAAGGACCTTTGACTGAGCAGCTTTCAATAACATCGGGATAGATGGTGCCTTGGGCGAGCCATCGTGCATTCTCAATCTTCTTGGCTTCCGCGTTGAATACTTCAACAAAGTCACGGCCAATAATCTTGCGCTTCTGCTCCGGATCAGTAATGCCTTTAAGATCGTTATAGAAGCGCTCTGAGGCATCCACACCGATTACGTTCAGACCCATCCCTTTGTAGGAGTCTAAAACATCGTCAAATTCATTCTTTCGCAGAAGCCCGTTGTTCACGAATATACATGTTAGCTTGTCGCCTATAGCTTTGTGGAGAAGCATGGCGGCTACAGAAGAGTCAACACCACCGGAGAGACCGAGAATCACGCGTTCGTCGCCGATTTTCCCTTTCAGTTCCTCTACTGTAGTCTCGATGAATGAAGCCGGACTCCAGGTGCCGGAGCAACCGCATATGCCGAGAACGTAGTTGGCAAGAAGCTGTTTCCCGTCGGTAGAATGGTACACCTCGGGATGGAACTGAATTCCCCATGTCTGCTCTCCTTCGATATGATATGCGGCATATTTTACATTCTCAGTCGAACCGATAACTTTATAGTTTTCCGGCACGTCGGTGATTGTGTCGCCGTGGCTCATCCATACCTGAGTGGGAGAAGGGAGGCCTTTCATGAGAGCATCCGCAGGATCCACCACTGTCAGCATGGCGCGACCATATTCTCTTGAAGGCGCTCCTTCTACATGTCCACCGTAAGCATAGGCCAGATATTGGGCTCCATAGCATACGCCGAGCAGCGGGAGTTTTCCCTTTATATTGCTCAGATCGGGCACGGGTGCATCCTCATCGCGCACCGAAGAGGGGGAACCCGAAAGAATAACGCCTTTAGTATCGGCATCAATCTCCGGAATCTTATTGAAAGGATGAATCTCGCAATATACATTCAGCTCCCGCACACGGCGTGCGATTAGCTGAGTATACTGGGATCCGAAATCTAATATTAAAATTTTTTCCATTTTTTTATGCTTCGCGTCGTGAGTAATTGGGTGCCTCCTTAGTGATTGTCACGTCATGAGGATGGTTCTCAGTTACACCGGCAGAGGTTATTTTAGTGAATTTCGCGTTGTGAAGGGCATCGATATCTTTAGCACCACAATATCCCATGCCTGAACGCAGTCCCCCTGTAAGCTGGTATATTGTCTCGCTTAAAGTTCCTTTATAGGGAACGCGGGCCACGATACCTTCAGGCACAAATTTGCTTGAATCAGCTTTCTCGCTTTGGAAATAACGGTCTTTGGAACCGGCCTCCATAGCCTCCACTGATCCCATGCCACGATAAGCCTTGAACTTACGTCCGTTATAGATGATGGTTTCACCCGGAGATTCTTCAACTCCGGCAAACATTGAACCCATCATTACGCAGTCGCCCCCGGCGGCAAGAGCCTTGACCACATCTCCGGAATAGCGTAATCCACCGTCGGCTATTACAGGCACGTCATACTGGTGTGCCACCTTAGCCACTTCGAAGATTGCTGAAAGCTGGGGTACGCCCACGCCTGCCACGATTCGGGTTGTGCATATCGAACCAGGGCCGATACCGACCTTAACACCGTCGGCTCCCGCCTCGATGAGATGCTTTGCGGCCTCTCCAGTGGCGATATTTCCCACCACCACATCAAGTGCCGGATATGCTGCCTTTACCTTTTTGAGAGTATTGGCTACGTTTGCCGAATGACCGTGGGCTGTATCTATGACCACCGCGTCTACATCGGCCTCAACGAGTGCCTTTACGCGGTCGAGTGTATCGCTTGTCACGCCCACACCGGCGGCAACACGCAAACGACCTTTAGAGTCTTTACAGGCCATAGGATAATCCTGAACCTTTGTTATATCGCGATATGTGATCAGACCCAAGAGATGACCTTCATCATCAACCACCGGAAGTTTTTCTATTTTATTCTTGAGAAGAATATTTGCGGCGGAGGCGAGATCGGTGCGGTTGGTAGTTACCAGATTCTCTTTTGTCATTACGTTGTCGATAGCCATGTCCATATCAGTCTGGAAACGGAGATCGCGGTTTGTAACTATACCTATAAGTTTGTTATCGGCATCAACCACAGGTATACCGCCGATTCGGTTGTCGTGCATGAGCTGAAGCGCCTCCCCTACTGTCTGATCTTTGGATATTGTGATCGGATCGTAGATCATGCCGCTTTCAGCACGTTTCACTTTTCTGACCTGTGCGGCCTGCGCTGCGATCGACATGTTCTTATGGATCACTCCTATTCCTCCCTCACGGGCAATCGCGATTGCAAGCTCTGCCTCTGTAACGGTATCCATTGCCGCCGATACAAAAGGTATATTTAGAGGGATATTACGGGAGAAACGACCGGACAGGATCACCATATTGGGTGTTACCTCAGAATAGGCCGGTATCAGAAGTACGTCGTCGAAAGTCACTCCTTCGAGCACGATTTTTTCATCTATAAATGCCATCTCAGAATCAGAATTGTTTTAGTTTTTCGTCTATGATGATTGTTTGTTTACGGTCGGGACCAACTGATATGATACCAACCTTTACACCGGTCAGCTCTTCGATCTTTCGTACATATGCCTTGGCAGCTTCCGGTAGAGAATCATAATCCTTTATATCGGAAAGATCCTCTTTCCAGCCTTCCATCTCGATCAGCACAGGTTTACAGCGGGCAAGTTTTGAAACAGTAGATGGAGGATAATCTATAACTTTGCCGTCAAGCTCATATCCGGTGCATATACATACCTTGTCAAGACCGGAAAGCACATCGAAGAGCATGAGTGCCCAGTTGTCGATACCTGCAAGACGGCTTGTATAGCGGGCCACTACTGCGTCAAACCATCCGATGCGGCGCGGACGGCCGGTGACGGTTCCGTATTCATGTCCACGTTCACGAATCTGATGAGCTCGTTCATCGAAAAGTTCTGTGGGGAAGGCTCCTTCACCCACGCGTGTGCAGTAAGCCTTTGCCACGCCTACAACCTCGTCTATCCATTTCGGTGATATGCCGGCACCCACAGGCACTGAAGCAGAGGAGGGTGTTGAGGAAGTGACGTAGGGATATGTGCCATGGTCGATACAGAGCATCATTCCCTGAGCTCCTTCAAACAGGATTTTTGCTTCTGTGTGAAGTGCGCGGTTGATGAGGTCGGAGGTGTCGCAGATCATAGGTGCAAGTTCCTTGGCTATCTCCATATACCGGTCGTAAACCTGCTGGAAATCATATTCCGGCAGTCCGAGCATACGAAGCTGAGGATTCTTGACAGCTAAGGCACCTTTTAGACGTTCGGCGAAATATTCCGGTTCCAGAAGATCGCCTATGCGGAGGCCGTCGCGGCTGTATTTGTCGCAATAAGCCGGACCGATGCCATTCTTTGTGGTGCCGATAAGTGCGTTCCCTTTGAGGCTTTCATACGCTCCGTCGAGCTGTGAATGCCAAGGCATGACCATCGCCGCACGATCGGATATGAAAAGCTGATAGTCGGTGATTCCCTGATCATGGAGTTTTCCAAGCTCCGTGATGACTGATTCGGGATTCACGACCATTCCATTGGCCATGACGTTAACTGTCTTCGGGTTGAATATACCCGAGGGGATGGAACGCAAGGAATATTTATGTCCGTCGAACACTACGGTGTGTCCGGCGTTGTTGCCTCCCTGATATCTTACGACCATATCGGCGCGGCATGCGAAATAATCAGTGATTTTCCCTTTCCCTTCGTCTCCCCACTGGGAGCCGATCACTACTAATCTCTGTGACATCAGTCTTCGATTTTATTGCGTTTGTAAATGTAATCTACGTTCTTCATATAGTAGTCGAGCGTGAAGCAGCCGTCGAGTTCTTCTTCTGTGAGGGCTCCCATTACTGTCGGATCTTCCTTGAGGAGATCATGATAGTTGGAGTTAGTGGCCATGGCTTTCATGGCTATGGGCTGCACAGTGTCATAGGCCTTCTCGCGGGCGAATCCTTTGCCGATGAGGGCATTCATCACGCGCTGTGCGAAGATAACGCCGTTGGTAAGATAGATATTACTTTTCATCTTATCCTCGAACACCACAAGATTCTCAAGAATGCCGCCCATTCGGTTCAGCATATAGTCGAGAAGTATTGTGGCATCGGGCATAAGTATGCGCTCTGTGGCTGAGTGAGAGATATCGCGTTCGTGCCATAAAGCCACATTGTCATAGGTTGTGACCATATATCCGCGCAGCACGCGGGCACATCCGCAGATATTCTCTGAAGAAATCGGGTTACGCTTGTGGGGCATAGCGCTTGAACCTTTCTGGCCCTTACCGAACGCTTCTTCCACCTCATGCACCTCTGTGCGCTGGAGATTACGGATTTCGAGAGCCATCTGTTCAAGAGAAGCGCCGATAAGAGCAATGGTGGCCATGTAATATGCGTGGCGGTCGCGCTGTATCACCTGTGTGGAGATATTGGAGCTTTCGATTCCGAGTTTTTCGCACACATAATCCTGTACAAATGGAGGGATATTGGCGAAATTGCCTACGGCACCCGAAATCTTACCTACTTCTACACCTCTGGCAGCCTCCTTGAAGCGTTTGAGATTGCGTCGCATCTCCTCATACCAGAGCACCCATTTCAAACCGAAGCTGGTGATGTCGGCGTGGATGCCGTGGGTGCGTCCGATGCAGGGTGTGTATTTATATTTTATGGCCTGTTTGCGGAGTATTTCAATATAGTTCTCAATGTCGGCGAGAAGAATCTTGTTTGCCTGAAGGAAAAGATAACCGTTGGCTGTGTCAACAACGTCTGTTGAGGTAAGGCCATAATGCACCCATTTCCTTTCATCTCCAAGCGATTCGCTGACAGCTCTTGTGAAAGCCACGATGTCGTGACGTGTCTGAAGCTCAATCTCCTTGATTCTGGCAATGTCGAAACGAGCGTTGTCGCGCAGTTTCTTTACATCCTCCTCGGGCACAACCCCGAGCTTGCTCCAGGCCTCGGCGGCAAGAATCTCCACCTCAAGATAGGCCTTGAACTTATTTTCTTCTGTCCATACCTGGCGCATCACTTCGCGCCCATATCTTTCTATCATTTTTTCTTTTTTTAATTAATCATGAATCATCATGTTGAATCATGATTCAACATGATGATTCATGAACTCTCTTTCTGAATTTAAATTTTCACTGCGGCTTTTCCGATATCGCTTCTATGGAAGAGCGAAGGACATTCTATATTGCCAAGGCTTTCCATGGCTGCTTTATGAGCTTCATCGAGAGTCGCTCCCTTTCCGGTGACCATAAGGACACGGCCACCGGCAGTGAGAAGTTTACCATCTTTAAGAGCCGTACCCATATGATAAACGCTGCCTTTCACAACATCAAGGCCTGTTATCTCAGCCCCTTTCTCATAACTGCCGGGATATCCTTTTGAAGCGAGAACCACTCCCAACACAGCGTCTGTGTCCCATTCAATCTCGAAATCCTCACCCTTTAGAGCGGCATCGAAAAGAGCATAAATATCGCTCTTCATTCTCGGGAGCACCACTTCTGTCTCCGGATCACCGAAGCGAGCGTTGAATTCTATCACCTTTGGACCGTCTTCCGTCAGGATAAGGCCTCCGTATAGAATGCCGGTGAAGGGATTCCCCTCTTTAACGAGACCTTCGGCCACAGGCTTGATAATTTCGTTAAGAGCTCTGTCTTTAACATCCTCACCAATGAAAGGAACAGGAGAATACGCCCCCATCCCACCGGTATTCGGTCCCTTGTCGCCATCATATGCACGTTTGTGATCCTGGGCGAGTTCAAGAGGATAAACCTTATCGCCTGACACAACACACATGAAGCTGAACTCCGGACCCTCAAGGAAATCCTCGATTACCACTCTTCCTTTTCCGAAAGAGGAGTCAAGAAGCATATCCTTCAATGCGGCATCGGCCTCATCGAGCGACATAGCCACCACAACCCCTTTGCCGGCTGCCAGGCCGTCATATTTGATCACGGTCGGTATCTTGCCGGCTTTTATATATGCGAGAGCTTCCTCATAGTTGTCAAATGCGCGATAACCGGCAGTCGGAACATTGAAACGCTCCATAACCTGCTTGGCATATTCCTTGCTGCTCTCTATGCGGGCTGCTTCTTTAGTAGGCCCGAAGATTTTTAGACCGCGTTCGTTGAAGAGATTCACCACTCCGGCTGCCAGGGCCGCTTCGGGACCGACAACCGTCATATCTATCTTTTCTCGCTCTGCGAAATCTGCAAGAGCGTCAATATCGGTTACACCGATGTTGACGCATTCAGCGAGTTTTGAGATTCCGGCGTTTCCGGGTGCGCAATATATCTTATCTACCTGAGGGCTTCGGCTTAATGCTTCCACTATTGCGTGTTCGCGGCCTCCGCTACCTATTACAAGTGTCTTCATATCAGTGTTTGAAATGGCGCATGCCTGTGAACAACATTGTTATCCCTTTCTCGTTGGCTTTCTTGATGGCATCCTCGTCGCGGATAGAGCCACCGGGCTGAACGATTGCTGTCACACCATATTTTGAAGCGAGTTCAACGGTGTCATCAAAAGGAAGGAAGCCGTCGGAAGCAAGCACAAGTCCTTCTGTCAGTCCGGCTGCCTTTGCCTCTTCGAGGGCGATATGGGCCGAACCCACACGGTTCATCTGCCCTGCGCCAACACCTGCGGTTGCACCGTTCTTGACAACAACGATAGCGTTAGACTTAACGTGTTTCACAACCTTCCAGCCGAAGTTGAGGTCAACAAGCTGTTCAGCTGTAGGCTTAACTTCTGTGACACACATATCCTCTGTGATCTCCTTGCATTCAAGGTCGGCATCCTGGACGAGCAGACCACCGGTTACACCGACATATTGTTTCTGCTTCTTGTCGGATTTCTCCATATTCACTTCAAGCAGACGTAGATTCTTCTTGCTTGCGAGTACTTCAAGCGCTTCCGGCTCGAATTTGGGAGCCATCACGATTTCAAGGAAGATCGGTTTGAGAAGCTTGGCGGTCTCTGCATCCAACGGACGGTTCATAGCCACGATGCCACCATATATTGAAACCTTGTCAGCTTCGTAGGTCTTTTCCCAAGCCTCTTTTATTGTCTCGCCTATTGCGGCTCCGCAGGGATTCATGTGCTTAAGGCCGAGACAGAAAGGAGCGTCAAATTCGCGCACGAGCTGGAGCGCCGCGTTTGCATCCTGGATGTTATTGTATGAAAGCTCTTTGCCGCCGAGCTGTTTTGCGAAGGCCACCGAGAAAGGAACCTCTTCCTCTGCACGGTAGAACATAGCATTCTGATGAGGATTCTCACCATAGCGGAGGCTCTGAACAGCATCGAAGGCAAGGAAAAGTTTCTCATCGAGCCCTGCATGCTTGCGCATGTAGGTTGCAATATGGCTGTCATATTCCGCTGTATGAGTATAAGCTTTGGCGGAAAGTTTGAAACGTGTTTCGTATTCTGTGTGTCCGTTGGCACGAAGTTCGGCGAGAACTTTATCGTAATCATCGGGATCGCACACCACGGTCACGTCGCGGAAGTTCTTGGCGGCAGAACGGAGCATTGAAGGACCACCTATATCGATATTTTCAACGGCATCTTCCAGTGTCACACCCTCCTTTGCGATTGTTGCCTCAAACGGATAAAGATTGACGCAAACCATCTCGATTGTCTCTATGCCGTTGGCTTCAAGCTGAGCCATATGGTCGGCAAGATCACGGCGCCCGAGAAGTCCTCCGTGAACTTTAGGATGAAGAGTCTTCACACGTCCGTCGCAGATTTCTGGGAAACCTGTAACGTCGCTGATGTTGATTACTTCGATACCGGCCTCGCGGAGTTTAGTCATAGTGCCCCCGGTGGCTATGATGTCCCACCCGAGTTCCTTGAGTGACTTGGCAAACTCTACGATGCCTCTTTTGTCGCTTACGCTGATTAATGCTCTCATATATAAATTTTAAATTATTCTTTTTTAATCATTTAGCATCAAGATTCATCATGTATAATCAAGTTGCATCATGATTCGTCATGATTTATCTTATTGTGACGCCTCCGTTTTCCGATTCTACAATTTTTCCGATCACAGATGCCTTCTCCCCTTTCTCTGTAAGGATTTCGAGCACGCGGGGAGCATCTTCGGGTTTCACGGCGAGAACCATTCCGATTCCCATATTGAAGATATTGAACATCTCACGGTGAGGAATTTTACCATATTTCTCCAACAGTCCGAACACAGGAAGAATTTCCCAGCTTCCTTCCTCAATCTCTACTCCCTGACCCTCTTTTAGGATTCTAGGAATATTCTCATCGAAGCCACCGCCTGTGATATGGGCCACTCCATGTACATCAACTTCTTTTAAAACGGCAAGCACCTGCTTAACATATATTTTTGTAGGCGTAAGAAGCATTTCGCCTAAGGTCTGGTCGCCGGTCTCCTCATATTTCTGGTCATATTCAAGGTCAGCATCGCTAATCACCTTTCTCACAAGAGAGAAGCCGTTAGAGTGAACACCTGAGGAGGCGATACCTATAAGAAGGTCACCGGGAGCTACTTTCGAGCCGTCGATAAGTTTTGATTTTTCTACGACACCGACAGTGAAGCCCGCAATATCATATTCACCCACAGTATACATGCCCGGCATCTCGGCTGTCTCACCTCCGACAAGCGCACATCCTGCCTGACGGCAACCTTCGGCCACTCCCGATACAATGGCTTCAACCACTTCCGGATGATTCTTGCCTACGGCTACGTAGTCGAGGAACAACAATGGTTCGGCGCCTTGTGCAAGCACATCGTTCACACACATTGCAACGGCGTCGATACCTATGGTGTCGTGCTTTTCAAGGGCGAAAGCGATCTTAAGTTTGGTGCCGACACCGTCAGTGCCGCTGACCAATACCGGATGCTCGTATCCAAGGCTTCCGAGATCGAACATCCCTCCGAAGGAGCCGATGTTGCCCATGCTTCCGGAGCGTTCAGTACTCTTTACATGCTTCTTGATGCGGCTTACCACCTCATATCCGGCTTCAAGATTCACACCGGATGCTTCATAACTTTTTGCCATTATATTCTGTTATTGCTGTTTTCTGAAATAATTGATTGCATTCAGGAATAAGTTCTGGTTCTTATTTCCTTCGATATTCTTCATCAGACCTTCGTGGAAACGCTCTGAATGAGCCATCTTTCCTAAGATGCGGCCATCGGGGGAGATGATACCTTCGATGGCATCAGTCGAGCCGTTGGGATTGGCCGGTGAAGTCATTGTGGCGTTTCCGGCTGCATCGGCATACTGGAAGGCGATCTGACCGTTGGCGAAGAGACTCTTGGCGAGTTCGGCAGATGCCGTGAATTTACCTTCTCCGTGAGAGGCGGCAACACTGTGAAGCTCCCCGAGCTGGAAACCTGCAAGCCAGGGCGATGCTACCGAGGCTACGCGTGTAGACACGATCTGGGATATATGACGATTGATATCGTTGTGGAAGAGTGTGGGAGAGTCAGCATTCAGCTCGCCGATCTTACCATAGGGTAACAATCCGGATTTCACGAGAGCCTGGAAACCGTTGCAGATTCCAAGAATAAGACCTCCGCGAGCCATAAGACGCTCGATAGCGCCCTTCACGGTTTCATTCATGATCACGTTAGCGATGAACTTACCGCTGCCGTCGGGTTCGTCACCGGCTGAGAAGCCGCCACTGAATGCAAGTATCTCGCAATTGTCGATATGCTCAGCCATCTCTTTCACGGAAGCTTCGATATCCTCTGCCGTGAGGTTGCGGAACACGCTGCTGCTCACTTTCGCCCCCTCTTTCTCGAATGCTTTCCACATATCGTAATCGCAGTTAGTACCGGGGAATACGGGGAGATATACACGTGGATGCTCAATTGGTTCTCCGGGCCATACTGTGGTGTTGGGGCCCGAGGTGGCATTTGCAACCTCTCCCTTCACTCCGCTTCTGTCGGGATAGACCTGTGTGAATCGGGCGGTGTTGGCCTCGCGTGCCTCATCAATGGTGATTGTCTCACCGTTGATAGTAAGTTCCGGTTTGTCGAGGGTATGTCCCAAGAGAATTGCACCGGGAATATCGAGTTCCCCCTCTGTCTCTACAACGATAGAGCCGTTGCCGGAGGCGAAGAGTTCATTCTCATCGATGCTGATTTCGGCACCGATCTCGTTACCGAAGCTCATTTTTGCCACGGCCTCGCCTACTCCACCGAAATCAACTGCATAGGCCGATACAATCTTGCCGTTATGGATATTCTCCGTCACGGCTGTGAATAGGGCTTTGAGTGCGTCGGTATCGGGTGTGAGGTCAGCGTTAGGTGTATGTTTTACAAGATATATGTTATCGCCGGCTTTCTTAAATTCGGGTGATATTACCTTGCGGGCATCAACGGGTGCAACCCCGAATGCTATCAATGTAGGGGGTACGGAAATCTTATCGAAAGTGCCGCTCATAGAGTCCTTGCCACCGATTGAAGCAAGTCCGAAATCGAGTTGCATCTTTAGCGTTCCCAAGAGAGCCGCAAGTGGCTTCCCCCAGGAAAGCTCGTTGTGCATGCGCTCGAAATATTCCTGATATGAGAAACGCATCTTGGGATATTCCGCACCGGCGGCCACTGCTTTTGCAATTGCGCTGATAACTGCATATTGTGAACCGTGGAAGGGGCTCCAACTGCTCAGGTAGGGATTGAAGCCGTAGGCCATCATTGAGGCGGTGTTGGTGAAATGATTCCCTACGGGGAGTTTCTGCACACTCACCTGTGTCTCCGTGCCCTGAGTGCGTCCGCCGAAAGGCATAAGCACTGTCGATGCACCTATCGAGGAGTCGAACATCTCGATAAGTCCTTTCTGAGAAGTCACGTTGTCGTCGGCAAGGTTACTGAGGAAACGCTCACGGAGAGTACTTCCCTCCGGAGTGCGGTTGAACGCATCCTTAGGTTCTATGGCACCTATCTTTACCTTGGCGTAATGGCGCGCACCGGCTGAATCGATGAATTCACGGCTTAGGTCGGCCACTACCTCTCCATTATAATACATTCTCATGCGTCCGCTGTCGGTCACATCTGCGACGTGGCGGATTTCAAGGTTCTCCTCAGCGCAGTAACGCTCGAATTCCTCCTTATCTTTTGCCTCTACCACCACCGACATACGTTCCTGAGATTCGGAGATGGCAAGCTCAGTGGCGTTAAGGCCGCTATATTTTGTAGTGACACGGTCGAGGTAGATGTCCAGACCGTCGGTGAGCTCACCGATAGCCACGCTGACACCGCCTGCGCCGAAGTCGTTGGATTTCTTTATAAGGCGAGTCACTTCCGGGCGACGGAAAAGACGAGCGATCTTGCGCTCTTCGGGGGCATTACCTTTCTGCACCTCGCTGCCGCACTCTTCGAGTGAGCTGGTGTTATGCTCTTTTGATGAACCTGTGGCTCCGCCTATGCCGTCGCGTCCGGTGCGTCCACCGAACATAAGGATTACATCGCCGGCTTCGGGACGCTCGCGACGAACGTCAGAAGCTTTGACCGCACCCACTACTGCGCCTACTTCAAGGCGTTTTGCAACATATCCGGGGTGATAGATCTCACGCACATGAGTTGTGGCAAGACCGATCTGGTTGCCATAGCTGGAATATCCGGCGGCGGCGCGGAGCGAAATCACGCGCTGAGGTAGCTTACCTTCCATTGTCTCGCTGACTGGTAGATATATGTCGCCGGCACCGGTGACGCGCATAGCCTGATATACGTAGCTTCGTCCGCTCAACGGGTCGCGGATGGCGCCGCCAAGACAGGTTGAGGCCCCTCCGAAAGGTTCTATCTCGGTGGGATGGTTATGAGTCTCGTTTTTGAATTGCAAAAGCCAGCGTTCGGTCTCGCCGTCTACATCAACGTCCACGAATATTGAGCAAGCATTGTTCTCCTCGCTCTGTTCAAGGTCGTCGAGCAGACCCTCCTTTCGGAGGTAGCGCGCACCGATTGTGGCGAGATCCATAAGGCAAAGGCTCTTATTCTCGCGTCCTAACGCGCGGCGGATCTCCTTCCATTGCTCCACGCTCTCTTTGAGCGTCTCGGCCATAGGTGAATCCTCAACCTCGATGTCGGTAAGCTCTGTGGTGAAGGTGGTGTGACGGCAATGGTCGCTCCAATATGTGTCGAGGATGCGAAGCTCAGTCTCATTGGGATCGCGACCCTCTGCTGTGAAATATTTCACAACCTCCATCAGGTCGTCGCCATTCATTGCCAATCCTTTCTCCTTGCAGTATGCCGCGGCCTCTTCAGCCTTTATGTTGCGGAAACCGTCGAGGCGTTCCACCGGTTTGGCGTGGGCGCGTTCCGGACGTGCAAGAACGTCGAGGTTCTTTTCCCTCGACTCAACGGCATTGATGGTATATTTGGCAATCTTTTTCAGTTCCTCCTCCCCTACAGTGTCATCAAAAATCATCATTGTGGCACTGCTGATCTCCACATCAGCATCGGGCTGAAGGAGATTGACGCATTCGCGTGCAGAGGCGGCGCGCTGGTCGAACTGGCCCGGCAGGCATTCGATTGCAAGGAAAGGACGTCCGTCGGTTTCCACACTGTCGGTCACGTTGTCGGTGGCAGGTTCGCCAAACACACGGTAGCGGCTGTTCTCGATCAGTTCGGGAGTGAAGCCGAACAGGTCATATACGCAGAGGAAGCGCAGGTCTTTTATATCGAGACCCAGATTGGAATTGAGTTCCTTGCGGAGGCTTTCCGCCTCGATGCGGTATGGATCGCGTTTTTCAACAAAAATGCGGTGATTCATCAGATCAGTTATTATTGGCTAATACATTCGCGGCCTGTTCGGCGCGGAATTCATCTAATTTGTTTTTAAGGTTTTCATCGGTTATGGCAAGCATCTCGATCGCCAGGAGGGCGGCATTCTTCGAGCCGTCGATAGCCACCGTTGCCACGGGGATGCCGCTTGGCATCTGAACCATTGATAGAAGGGAGTCAAGACCCTCCAAAGAGCGTGATTTTACGGGAACACCGATCACGGGAAGCGTAGTGAAAGCCGCTACAACACCGGCAAGGTGAGCCGCGCCTCCTGCTGCTGCGATGATGGCGCCGAAGCCACGGTCGCGGAGGCTTGTCACCCACGCCTCGAGTTCGCGTGGTGTGCGGTGTGCACTATAAATCTTCTGTTCATACTCTACGCCGAATTTGGCAAGTGTCTCCCCTGCGCCCTTCATAACTCCGAGGTCGCTGGCCGAGCCCATCACAATTCCTACTTTCATTTTTCTACCTGAATATTTTTGATAGCTGAACAAGGTTGCCCGAATTCAGCTTTGTTTGCGGTTAGTTAGGAAGGCATTTTAATGCCATAATCGGATTTTTAATAAAAATTTTGCGCGCGTCAGTCTTTTTCGCCTGACGCGCGCAATCTATCCTTTTATGTTTCAGCACACTCCGCCATAATCTCCGGGCGTTTTCGCTTCCGGATGAATGTCTGTGCGGATATGTGACCTATATGCTGAATCATTTCAATCCATTTGAATTGCAAAATTACATATTTTTTTCACAATACGCAAATTTTTCAGCAATTACGCATTTTTTACTTTCCAGCCGTCTATGCGTCTTTTTTCGGATGAATAGTTTATGCCTATCTCTATAACGCTGCGACTGTCAACAGCCCAGGGGAGGGCGTATCCCTTGCGTTCTATCTGTTCAAGAGCCTCTTCGGGTGTGCCGTCATATTTCAACTCCATTATATAGACATAATCATTGGTCCTTACAAGGATGTCTATACGGCCGTCGGAAGTTCTTACTTCTGCATCAACATTCAGTCCTATGAGGGAGAAGAGGATAAGGAAAGCGTTCTGAACGTTGCGCTCTTCATCAAACTTCATGTCATATCCTATGCCGGCAAACATCGACTCCAGACGCTTCATAAAGGCTTCCACACGCCCCTCTTCCATCTCTTTGCGAAAATCCACCACAAATACTTTTGATTCTATCTCTTTCACACTGGTATAATATGGTAAAAGATATTCAAAAAATCCTTTCTTTACCTCTACATTAGGAATACCTAAAGTATAGATATCAGTGTTAAGGTCATAATCCTTGATGGTAAGGTAGCCTGTCTGGTAGAAAAGTGAAACAGGGGTTATATTCTCAATATCAAGTCCTGCCAAAGCATTCTGACTGCATCTTATATTCAGTAGTTGTGTTAAGTCAGTGTCTGTTCGTTTCAGTTGTTCAGCCAGAAGGGTCGGTGTGCCTGACGAAATCCAGTAGTTCCCATATTTTTTTTTGGCAAAGACTTGAAGCAGCGAGAATGGATTGTAAATATCAGGGCATTCTTCCGAGAAATGATAGCCGTCATAATGGCGTTTGAGTTCCAGTTGTTCTTCCTCCGCACTACGGCTGTACCTTTGCGATAGATTCTCTATACCCTCTTTAAAATTGGCGGTCAATTCCTCTTCTGTAATCCCGCATATAGCAGAAAAATCAATGTCGAAGGAAATATCGCTTATGTTGTTAAGTCCCGAAAAGACACTGAGTTTTCCGAAACGGCTCACCCCTGTCAGGAAAACGAGTCTGATATACTCGGCAGAACTCTTGAAGTTGGAATATATGGTTGCCAGTTTATCGCGATACATCTCAAACCGTTCGCGGTTGTGGATATTATTGACCAGTGGCTTGTCATATTCATCAACCAATATCACGACTCTTTTCCCGGTTGTTTCATACATTCCCTTTATCAGATTGGAGAACCTGACGGAATGATCCTGTTGAGTGGGTGTGATATCATATTCCTTCTCCTTGATGGAGAGAAAATTTTCTATCAGGATATC
>JAAVEA010000030.1 GCA_014801535.1 Bacteroides sp. | reverse complement strand
TTTCCTCCTGTTCCTCCTGTTCTCCTGTCTTAATCCCAACTTTCCTCCTGTTCCTCCTGTTCTCCTGTCTTAATCCCAACTTTCCTCCTGTTCTCCTGTTCTCCTGTCTAAATCCCAACCATCCTACTGTCTAAAACAAAAAAAGACCGGTAGAAATCTACCAGTCTTTTTTTTTCACTCAGTCGGGGTGACAAGATTCGAACTTGCGACCACACGCCCCCCAGACGCGTACTCTAAACCGGGCTGAGCTACACCCCGAATGATGCTTTCAAGAAGTCTCATATTGTTTCCTTCCCGATTGCGAGTGCAAAATTACAATATTATTTTTAAACCACCAAATTTTTCGACCAAAATTTTCAAAAAAAATTATTTTTCACATCAGACCTCATTTTTATCCACTTTTATTTTGCAGCTTCAATTTTTTGTCGTAAATTTGCAGACGCAAAGAGGAATCAACAACCCTTTGCTTACATACATTTAACTTCATCTGGTGCGGTAGTTCAGTTGGTTAGAATACATGCCTGTCACGCATGGGGTCGCGGGTTCGAGTCCCGTCCGCACCGCAGAGGAGAGAGAAAGAGCAGTAGAATAAACTTATTTATTAGTTATCTACTGTTCTTTTTTCATATTACTATAGCGAGTTACTATAACGAGCCTTACACATCAAAAAAGAAAAATCATGAATATTGCTATCATCAACGGTCCGAATCTAAATCTTCTCGGCGAACGAGATCCGGAAATTTACGGATCGGAGACTCTGCAAGACATCATAACCATGCTTCGTAAAGAAATGCCTGATGTAAAATTCTCCAATTTTCAATCCAACTATGAAGGAGAGATTATAGACCGCATTCAGGCAATAAGAAAAGATGGTTCCATAAACGGCATTGTCATCAATCCCGGTGCGTATGCCCATTATTCATACGCCATAGCCGATGCCCTGCGCGATATACAGGGGAAAAAGCCTGTGGTGGAAGTGCATATCTCCAATATACATTCACGTGAGGAATTCCGCCGACATTCGGTTACTGCCGCCTGCGTGGATGCAGTGATAGCGGGTGCCGGAACAAGAGGTTATTATCTGGCGGCCTTACAGGTGAAATATCTGGTGGAGTTAGATAACCTCCCCTTCTGACACAGCCTATACAGTTTAATTTCCACCACGATACTATTATGGATTTTGCTCTTGAATCTTATATACGCAATCATATAGACAAGGAGCCGGCCCATCTCCGGAATCTTGACCGTCTCACCAACATCCGCCTGTTGAACGGGCGCATGTGTTCGGGACATATACAGGGAAGATTGCTGAAAATGTTAGTGGAGATGATAAAGCCTGAGCGTGTGCTTGAGTTAGGCACGTTCTCAGGATACTCGGCTTTATGTATCGCTGAAGGGATGGATGAGGGAAGCGAACTTCACACGTTTGAAATCGATGATGAACTCGAAGATTTCATACGCGAAGCCATAGACACGTCACCCTATGGCGACCGTATATTCCTGCATATCGGAGATGCAACCGACGAGATAGCCGGATGGGAAAAGGAGTCGGTAGATCTGGCCTTTATTGATGCCGATAAACGTAAATATTGCGACTACTACCGCCTCTGCTTCCCCCTCATAAAGAAGGGAGGGTATATAATAGCCGACAACACGCTATGGGACGGACATGTCACGGAAACGACGGAGAAACATTCCGCACAGACCCTTGGAATAATGGCCTTTAACGATATGGTAGCCTCTGATCCCCGGGTTGAAAAAGTCATAATCCCGCTCCGCGATGGCCTGACTATTATAAGGAAGCTCTAAACGAAATCACTCCCGTTTTGTTATTTTTTTATACAATGAAGTTGTTTAAACAACTTCATTCACTTATTATTCCAATTATAATTATAAGAAATAAATTTTATGGAAGGAAAACGTCAAGCAAAGATAGCTCGTCTGATCCAGAAAGAGCTTAGCGAAATATTTCGCCGCCAGACAGCGGCCATGGGAAATGTGCTCGTATCGGTAAGCGCAGTCAGGGTTTCGCCTGATCTGAGCATAGCCAAGGCATATCTGAGCATTTTCCCACCCGAAAAATCACAGGATATTCTTGAGAATATAAAAAAACAGTCAAAGACGGTGCGTTATGAACTTGCACAGGCAGTGAAACAGGTTCTGCGCAAATGTCCGGACCTGCAATTCTACCTCGACGACTCCCTCGATTACATAGATAATATCGATCGCCTGCTCGCTCAATGAAAATCCCCCTTTCGGCACGTATAGCATGGCGCTATCTGCGTGCCAAGAAATCGCACAGCGCAGTCGGGGCAATTTCAGTGGTGTCGATATGCGGCATTGCGGTGGCCACGGCGGCTATAATATGTGTTCTGTCGGTATTCAACGGCTTCAAGTCGGTGATTGCCGACAGAATTGATACGCTCACACCTGATGTGATGGTCACTCCGGCAACAGGCAAAGTGTTTGCCGACGGCGACTCACTGGCAGAAGTGATCGCACGCATTCCTGAAGTTGAGAAAGCCGTTCCGACCATACTTGAAAATGCGCTCGCTATTTACAACGGGCGCGAAACACCCGTTTCCCTGAAGGGAACCGACAGAGAAGGGTATGCGGCCGTTACCTCGCTGAATTCTCTTCTTATCGACAAGCTTCCTTCCGGTGCAACCGAAATGCGCGCCTCATATGACGATGAGGAAGAAGCCGTCCCAATGCCTCAGTCGGTAATCGCTGTCGGCACCTCCTCGCGCCTCGGTGCCAACCCGGGTAGCCATATTCTGCTTTTCACCCCACGGAGAGAGGGGCGGGTTAACCTTGCCAATCCGGCGGCATCTTTCCTACGTGATTCAGTGTTGGTGACAGCCGTCTATCGATCAAATCAATCGGAGTTTGATGACAATCGGGTGATTGTGGATATAGATGTGGCTCGTGATTTACTGCAATACGATCTGGAGGCTTCGGCAATTGAAGTGAAAGGGAAACCGGGGATAGAGCCGGAAAGACTTGCGGATGCGATAAGAACAGGACTTGCCTCCGGCAAATATATTGTCAAAGATCGGCTCCGGCAACAGGAAATGAATTTCCGCATGATCTCTATAGAGAAATGGGTCACATTCCTTCTCCTCTTCTTTATTCTTGTGATAGCCTCATTCAACATAATCTCCTCACTCTCGATGCTTGTCATAGAGAAACAAAAGTCCATGTCAACCCTCAAGGCTTTGGGTATGTCGCGACGCGGCATTGTCGGCGTGTTCAGATGGGAGAGTGTTTTTGTCACCTTCATTGGAGGGGTGGCCGGTCTGGTCCTGGGGTTAGGCCTCTGTCTGCTTCAGCAGCGATATGGCTTCATACATCTGCAGGGAGATCCGCAGACTCTTGTGGTGCAATCATACCCGGTCGTGGTTGATTATACCGACATTCTTATCACTGCAGTGCCGCTGATTGCCATTGCTGCCGTGACATCGCTAATCACCGGTGGATTTGCCGGGTCAAGACTTGGGAAATGGTAAGAGTCCATCCGTCTCGCAGCTGCACCTTGACATTAACAGATTTTATTGGATGGACTCTAAATAAATGTTAAAACGGGAGAAGGGCGATTAACCTTCTCCCGTTCTACTTTGTTAAGGTAATAAAGACTTTAGAAACGACAATCTCCTCACAGTTCAGGCATAAATCATTTATCACCTGCCGTCAGAAGTGAGTTACGGATGTTCTATCCGGCAGCTCCGTCGCGAAAAATAGAGTCGCGAGAATAAAACCCAAAATTTTTTATTTAATCTTATTAATATTATGAACACAGCACCATTAAGTGGAATTAAAGTAGTTGACTTCACAGAAGTTCAGTCAGGTCCTTCATGTACCCAGATGCTCGCATGGCTGGGAGCGGACGTAATAAAAATTGAGCGTCCGGGCGTAGGCGATGCGACACGTAAGGAACTTCAGTTCAACCCCGATCTTCCATCGTATTATTATCTACAGCTCAATTCCGACAAGAAGTCGCTCACTCTTGATGCAAAGACCCCCGACGGAAAAGAGATTCTTACAAAACTTATCAAGGAGGCCGACATCTTCGTTGAGAACCTCCATCCCGGAGCAATGGATAAGCTCGGCTTCTCTTGGGAAGAGGTTCATAAGCTCAATCCCAAGTGTATTTACGGAACAATCAAGGGTTTCCCTGTTTCCTCAAAATATGCGAATCTAAAGGCCTATGAGCCTATTGCACAGGTAACAGCCGCAGCCGCTTCAACCACAGGTTGGTTTGAGGGTCCGGATAACATTCCTACCCAGTCGGGCGCGGCTCTTGGCGACTCCAACACCGGTATGCACCTCCTGATCGGTCTGCTTGCTGCTCTCTGTCAACGTGAAAAGACAGGCGAAGGTGTTTATGTTTACCAGTCAATGCACAATGCGTGTCTTAACCTTTGCCGTATCAAGACTCGTGACCAGCTTACTCTTGACAAGATCGGCTATCTTACTCAGTTCCCGCAGTATCCTAACGGTAAGTTCGGCGATTGCGTTCCCCGTGGCGGTAACATTGAGGGTGGCGGCGTTCTCGGTTGGACTTATAAGTGTAAGCCCGCAGGGGATATGGACTCTGCTGTGGATGCCAACAACTATGTATATGTCATCCTTCAGCGAGGCGCAAAAGATTTCGAGCTCTTCTGTCAGGCTACAGGCTTCACCGACTGGCTTACAAACCCCGACTTCAACACAGCCGACGCTCGTGACCGTCACAAACAGGAGATCTATAAGAGAATCGGAGAATGGTGTGCCGATAAGACCAAGTTTGAGGTTACAGAGATTCTCGGCAAGGCAGGTGTGCCGGTAGGTCCGGTGCTCTCTACAAAAGAGATCATGTCTGATGAATCCCTCTATGATGGGAATACTCTGGTCAAGATCAATCAGGGTGGTGAAATCGGTGAATTCGTGACTGTGGGATGTCCGTTCACGATGTCTAACTATCAGCCTACATATGGTCCGGCTCCTGCCCTTGGCCAGAACACTGAAGAGGTGCTTGCTTCTCTGGGATATACTCAGGAACAGATGGCTGAATTCGCCAAGAACGGCACAACCAAACCGCTTGCCGACGGACAGATGTAAAATTGCACAGGATATTATTAAAGTATTATTATATAAGGTTATAGGCATGGCAACTAATTCTTGCCTATAACCTTATTATTTTAAAACCTCTATAAACTTAAAACTCAGAATTATGGAAAACACGACTAAACCCGGAGCACCGGAATTTCCGGAGCAGGTGACGGGAATGTATATACTTGCAGAGTCTCTTAAACGACTCGGAATCATGGATGTCTATGGCTTGGTCGGCATCCCTGTGACTGAAGCGGCCTACGCCATGCAGAAAGTCGGAATGAATTTCTATGGCTTCCGTTTCGAACAGCAGGCCGGTATGGCAGCGGCAACTCACGGCTATCTGACAAAGACACCCGGTGTCTTGCTGACAGTATCATCACTCGGCTTCTTAAACGGTTTGACTGCCACAACCAACGCCACAGTCAACTGTTACCCTATGATTCAGATTTCAGGTGCCAGTGATCCGCAGATGGTAGACATGGATATGGGAACCTACGAACAGCTCGATCAGCTTAACACCGCACGTCCTCTGGTAAAGGCCGCTTTCCGTTGCAGCCACGCCAAAGATATTCCGGCAGCTGTGGCAAGAGCCTACAGAGCTGCGGTAAGCGGTCGTCCCGGAGGTGTATATATCGATATGACTACACCGGCTTTGGCTGAGGTGATGGATGCGTCGGAGGCTGAGAAACTATTCTTCACTCCGGTTGATCCTGCCGCTCCGGTTGTGCCTAACAAAGAATCTGTAGACAAAGCCGTGAAATTACTGCTTTCGGCTAAGAAACCGGCCATCCTTCTCGGCAAGGGCGCTGCCTACGCTCAGGCCGATGATAAGATCAAGGAACTTGTGGAAACCTATAAGATCCCTTATCTTTCGATGTCAATGGCAAAAGGTTTGCTTCCCGATAACGGAGAACTCAGTGCATTGTCCTGCCGTTCAACTATTATGGAAGAAGCGGATGTAGTGATGGTTATCGGCGCACGTATCAACTGGATGCTCTCTTTCGGAAAAGGGAAATGGAATCCGAACGGCAAATTCATTCAGCTCGATGTCGAGCCTGAAGAGATAGACCGCAACGTTCCTATCGCAGCTCCTGTTGTGGGCGACATAAACGAATCGCTCGATTGCATCCTTGAAGCAATGAAGGGAAAGACTATGTCGACCGATCCTTCATGGATTCCCGCTCTTCAGAAGGAGAGTGAGGTGAAGAACGCCAAGTTCCATGCTCGTCTGGCCGATGCGGCAAAGGTTTCGCCCATGACCCACTGGAGTGCTCTTTCAGCAGTGAAACCCGTGCTTGAAGCAAATCCCGATGTAATTCTCGTTAACGAGGGTGCCAATACTCTTGACGATACACGAGATGCCGTAGATATGTTCCTCCCACGCCATCGTATCGACTGTGCCACATGGTCAATCATGGGTATGGGCATGGGCTCAATGATCGGCGCGGCGGTAGCAACCGGCAAGAGCGTTGTGGCCGTAGAAGGTGACTCCGCATTCGGATTCTCCGGAATGGATTTCGCAACAGCCTGCCGTTATAAACTCCCTGTTACGGTAGTGATTTTCAACAACGGCGGTATCTACAACGGTATCGGTGTAAACCCCGGTGGCGGTGAGGCTCCAGCTCCTACCACTCTCGACATTCACGCCCGTTACGACCTTCTCGGAAAGGCGTTTGGTGCTGAGAACTATTACGTAGATAACGTAGACGATCTTAAGAAAGCTCTTGAAGCGGCCATCGCTTCCAAGAAACCTACTATTATTGATGTGCAGCTTGCTGCTGACGCAGGTAAGGAATCCGGTCACATAGGATACCTTAACCCCACACCACTGATCGATTATACAGTTTAAACGTCAACAGGCATGATGGGACGCGTAGGCATCATGGGCTTTTACAGGCTTTAACCGGTCTCTCCGGCATCGACAGATAAAACGTCTGATCCGCCGATCCCGCCTGAATCGCCTATCGCGCCCATCGGGTCTGAAACATTAAAAAAGACAATTATGGGTTTATCACATGTAATATTATACGCCATAGTGCCGATCATAGTGGTGATGCTTGCCGGTTTCATAGCCGGGAAGAAAGGGGCTTTCTCCGGTGACGACGCCAAGAAATTCAATAAGGTGGTGCTCGACTTCGCCCTTCCTGCCGCATTGTTCGTCTCTATAGTCCAGGCCTCCAGGGAGGATCTGGCAAAAGATATAAAGCTTACCATTGTTTCGGCCATAGGTATCATGGCTGTGTTTATGGCAGTCTATTTTATATTTAAATACTGCTTCAAGAAAAACACAGGAGCCGACGCCGCTGTCTCAGCCTTGATCAGTGGCTCTCCTACCATCGGATTCCTCGGTTTCGCCGTTCTGGAACCGATTTTCGGAACATCCCCTGCCGTAGCACTTGTAGTGGCAATCGTAGGTATAGTTGTAAACGCAATCGGTATTCCGGTGGGACTTTCTCTGATGAATGCTTCATTGGAGAAGCAGAATCCCGGTTCTACTAAGAAAGAAAGTGCATGGAAGCCTGTCCTCCACGCCTTGGCACAGCCTGTGGCATGGGCGCCTATCCTGGCCGTGATTTGGGTTCTTGTCGGAATTCCATGGCCGAAGGAACTTTCCCCCTCTTTTGATCTTATCGCAAAAGCGAACGCGTCGATGGCCGTATTCTCTGCCGGTATCACCCTTTCCGCCATTAAGATTCAGATTAACTGGCAGGCGGTTCTCGGTTCTATCATGAAAATGATCGTTATGCCGGCCGTGATTCTGATTCTGGGTCTCCTCTTCAAGATGGATCCCCTCAATCTAAAGATGCTTGTTGTTGCCGCCGCTCTTCCACCGGCATTCTCCGGCATTATTATTGCCGACGAATACGACACTTATGTTGCCACAGGCACATCTTCCCTTACACTTTCAGTGATTCTGTTCATCGGTTTCTGTCCGTTATGGATCTGGCTCACCGATCTGTGTTTAGGAGCGTTCTAACTCGCCGCTTAATTGGTTATTAAAATAAATTCCTGCAAACAGTCGTTTCCGCTTGGCGGAGGCGGCTGTTTCTTTATGAGCATCTGTTTCTTTAGCGCATAACCGGTAAGGGCGGCTCACTTCACACAGAAAGCTATATGATCGGGATAATCGGGAGTGGCGAGAGGGAGAAGCCTGTCAGTTTCGAGGGTAAGCAGTTCATCGGGCGTGTGCAATCGCCGGATAATAATCTCACGGAGAAGATGACCGCGCAACTCCTTCAGACGGTTTGAGGTAGGCGTTTTCCATTCTCCCCCTTCGCACAGCTCCTTAAAATCGACTTTCCATACCTTTGTGAAGTTCTTTGTTAATTTCCAATCAATCATTTTGGCAGCGTCTCCGGGAAGAAGATTAAGCACTGATTCGCCGTTTCTCGATTTTATCTCCTTGACTAAAGAAATAGTGACATCCTTTTTCCAAAAGCTCCACATAGGTTTGTCTCCGGTTGCAAGCGGTGTGTTGTAATCAAGTCTGTAGGCCTTCACAATATCATCAGGACGCAGCCACCCGTAGAGAGATGATATAAGCCTGATATGTTGGTCGGCATGCCTACAATCGTTTTCATCGAGTGAAGGATAATCAAATGACCTGAACACTACGCCTGTAAAAGCTTCTATACTCTTCTGTCCAAGTGTTTTATTTGGAAATTCATAAGCCAGTCCAAGGGCTTTCACAGCCATCGCCCCACTAAATTTAGCCACAGCAGCCAATTCGGGCACACTCAGCTCCGTAATATGCGACATAATCTCATCCGCCTGCTCCTCTCCCGGAGGCATATGTGCCGAAAGTTCGTCTTTGTCTATCGGCTTATCGCAAGCTGTCATTGTTTTCGATTCCGCTATCAGTATGATCATAAGCAAATTTTAGGGATATAGTGAATATAGAGTCCATCTGATAAAATAACGACTTATTTACTCTTTTATGCGTAAGCGCGTGTTCAAACTGTAACAATACACCGCCAATTTTCTTAGATTCAAAATATTCTGCAGAACATTTTTCTCTTTCCGGGGTAAAATATTGTTCATATTGTTATGATTATAGGGAGATTTATCCAATTTTATATCATTTTTCTTGCAACAATATAAATAAATAAGTAATTTTGCATAAAATTATATCAAATTGGAAAATGGATAAAATAGACGAACTCGACAAGAAGATATTAAACATAATCATGCGCAACGCACGTATCCCTTCTAAAGATGTGGCCGTGCAGTGTGGAGTTTCAAGAGCTGCGATTCATCAGAGGATTCAGCGTCTGATCGATATGAAAGTTATAACCGGTTCGGGATATAATGTCAACCCTCACAAACTTGGATTCAACACCTGCACATATATAGGTGTCAGCCTCGAGAAGGGTTCTATGTATCGTGAGGCCGTACAGGCTCTTGAAAGCATCCCCGAAGTGGTTGAGTGTCATTTCACCACCGGACCCTACTCCCTCCTTATTAAGCTGTATGCTAAAGACAACCAGCATCTCATGGAGCTGCTTAACGATAAGATACAGCATATTCCCGGAGTAACCGAGACAGAAACTCTCATATCTCTTGAACAAAGCATGAATCGCCAGATCAAGATCGATGTAGCAAACGAGCAGGACTAATGCGTAAAAATATTATCTACTCCGTTCTGACGGCACTCTGCCTTGCAGTGTTTGCCGTCTTATTTTTCGCCCCCGACGATCTGGAGGGACGAGTTTTGCAACAACACGATATGTTGCAGGGTACAGCCAACGGACAGGAAGGTATAGCCTTCAAGGAAGCAACCGGTGAGACAACCCGCTGGACCGATTCTCTGTTCGGTGGAATGCCCAACTTCCAGATCGCTCCGTCATATCCGGCCACTGATGCGCTTGGTTGGATAGGAAAGGCGTTCTCTCTATGGCTCCCCGACCCGGCCAACCTCCTCTTCGCGATGATGTTCGGTTTCTTCATCATGTGTCTTTGCATGAAAATGAAATGGTATAACGCCCTTTTCGCTTCTGTGGCATGGGGTTTTTCCTCATATTTCATTATAATAATCGGAGCCGGGCACATCTGGAAATTCGTGACATTGGCATATATACCCCCCACCATCGGAGGGTTGGTGCTATGCTACCGGGGACGCTATCTGGCCGGAACCGCTCTCGCCTCTCTATTTGGCGCGCTGCAATTGAACAGCAACCATCCCCAGATGACATATTATTTCCTCTTTGTCATTCTCGCAATGGTGATTGCATGGCTGGTTAACGCTATCAGAAATAGAAAGACCGGACAATGGTCTATCGCCACAGGATGCATGATCTTATCGGGGCTTCTTGCAGTGGCCGCAAATTCGGCATCCCTTTACAACACCTATGAATATTCTAAAGAGACCGTGCGCGGAACCGCTACAGAACTTAGTTCAGGTGATGCTTCAGCCAAGAGCGGAATGGATCGTGATGCAATCACGGCATGGAGCTATGGAATAGATGAGACATTCACATTCCTTGTGCCTAATGTGAAAGGAGGCGCTACAATCAAACCTGTAGGAGGTGAGAATCAGCTGTTGTCGGTATTGGACACTCCCAAGGCTGAACAATTGAATGTTTCTCCTGAGGAGATGCAGATGATGTATCAGTTCCCTCAATATTTCGGAGACCAGCCAATGACCAACGGTCCGGTATATGCCGGTATAGTGGTTCTGATATTGGCCATAATCGCTCTTTTCGTAGTTACAGGTCCCATGAAATGGGCTTTGTTTGCGGTCTCCGTCCTGGCATTGATGCTATCCTGGGGACATAATTTCGCGCCTCTCACCAATCTCTTTATAGACCATTTCCCCTTATATAATAAATTCCGTGCGGTGTCAAGTTTTCTGGTGGTTGTTGAATTCACCATCCCTCTTCTTGCCGTGATGTGTATCAGGAAGATGCTCGACACTCCCGACTTCTTGAAAAAGAATGGCGCCGTGGTCTATACCATAGGTGGATTGGCTGCCGGAATATGTTTATTAGGATGGATTTCACCTTCGATTTTCGGCCAACCGTTCAGTGCAAGCGAGATTGAGGCTCTGAATTCACAAGGTGTCTTTACCAATCCCGCATATCAGAATCTACTAAACGGCATAAGGGAAACCCGTTTGTCGCTGGTGTCGGCAGATTGCGGACGCAGCCTGCTGTTTATCGTTATGGGTGCCCTTGTTATGTATCTATATTTCAAGGGAGCCGTGAAGAATAAGGCTGTCTTCGTATGTATGCTCACCACAGTTGTCCTTCTCGACCTTTTCCAAGTAAACAAGCGATATGTGAATACCGACAATTTCACCGATCGTGTTGACAACGAACAGGCTCTGAACAAGACTCCGATCGACGAGGCTATTTTGCGCGACACAGCAATAAACTACCGTGTATTGGATATCCCCGGCTTCGGGTCTGCACGCTCCTCTTATTTCCATAAGACCATCGGTGGCTACCATGCAGCAAAGCTTACTCGCTATAACGATTTGATTGACCGCCAGATAATGAGAAACAATCCGGCAGTGATAAATATGCTCAACGCCAAGTATATAATCACGGGCGACAGCATAGGTTATATTCAGAATCCTGATGCACTGGGCAATGCATGGTTTGTGGAGAAAATATCATATGTAGACACTCCCGATAAAGAGATGTCGGCACTCGATTCTCTCGACCCGGCCAAGGAGGCGGTGGCCGATGCAAAATTCAAAAGCGCTCTCGGTAATGCCTCTGTGAAACTGCCTGGAGATACTATATACGAAACCACCTACGCGCCAAACCGACTAACCTATCATGCCTCATCATCAAAGGGAGGGGTAGCTGTGTTCAGTGAAATCTTCTTCCCGTGGGGCTGGAATGCCACCATCGACGGCAAACCGGCTGAGATTGCTCGTGTGAACTATGTGTTAAGAGGTTTACGCATACCGGCAGGCAAGCATAAGATTGAGTTCAGTTTCGACCCGCAAAGTCTTAAAGTGACCAATAACATATCAATGGTCGCAGTGATCCTAATCTACCTGTTATGCCTCGGAGCTCTCGGTCTCACAGCCTTTAAATGCGCGAAGAGTAAGAAAAATGCAGAGAAAGAGAACGGTTCGGATGTCAACGAAATGTAATGAACTTCTATAAGCGTTTACGTCATACCTACGGATTCGGGGTGCACTCCCCTTTCGCCTTCAGAATGGTGAAAGATGTAGTGCGCCCCGGTCGCGCTTATTGCTGGTATGGTTATGAGGATATCGATGCAGGAGTTAACTCTCGCCGTGCCTCCGTCAGGATAGAACGTCAGGCCAAGATGTTTCACAGGCTTCTGTCCTTCCTGAATCCCCAATCACTATTTCTGCCACATGGTATCGACCCTCTTTTTCACACGGCCGCTACCGCGGTTGACAGTCGCATGAAGATTGAGCGTAAACCCAAGTTGGCGCATGAATGCGAGATGATAGCCACACACGAATCATTCATATCTCTTGACAACCTTAAAGAACATATTCTTACTCCCGGCCACAGCGTCGTGATTATGAATGCTCCTCAAGGTTGGGCCGAGACTCTGTTTGAAACACTTCCTCAAGGCCTGATGCTATATGGCAGACACAACGCCATAATCGTCAATCGTCCTGACATGATGAAAGTATCCTACGCCATCCTCCTGTAATCACCACCTGCAAAAGAAAACTGACATGGGGCGGGAGCCTCCGAGCTTCCGCAAAAGTAAAAGAGGCTCGATGCCTCTTTTACTTTTATCCGGACAATACAGTTTTTAATAAATTTCCATCTTTAATTTCTATAATCTCATCCTGTTTCATTATATTTGCATAATTTTCAGGAATAGCAATTCCATGTCACGACCGTTAAAAGATACCGCGCTTATACTTGAAGACTTCAAGAATTATTTAGGTCTTGAAAGAGGATTGTCGGCTAATACTTCGGAGAATTATGCCGTAGATGTCACTCATCTCATCACTTTTGCTGAGGCTCATTCATTATCATTGGCAGATATAACCGAATCCGATCTTCATCAACTTCTTGCTTCCCTACGCGACATGGGGATTCAGCCCCGATCGCAGGCAAGACTTATCTCTGGAATAAGATCTTTTTTCAAATTTCTGAGAATCGAAGGATACATAGAGACAGACCCCACAGCCCTCATTGAATTTCCATATCTTGGGCGCACTCTCCCCGACGTGCTATCGGTAGAAGAGATTGATGCGATGATAGCGGCCATAGACTATGATAAGAACGAGGCCTTGCGCAACGAGACAATCATCGAGACACTATATGGAAGCGGAGTCCGTGTCAGCGAACTGACCGGACTCCGCATCTCACGCCTTTATCTCGAAGAAGGATATATGCGAATCGAAGGAAAAGGAAATAAACAACGGCTTGTTCCCCTATCTCCAAGAGCTATCTCCCTTTTAAAGGAATATCTCGAACAGAGAGGAAGGCTTTCAATAAAGCCCGGAAATGAGGATATACTTTTCCTTAACCGGAGAGGTGCGGCCATGACACGTGTGATGATTTTCTATGTGGTGCGTGATTTAGCGGCCGCCGCCGGAATCAACAAGACTGTATCCCCGCATACACTACGCCATTCTTTCGCCACACACCTCCTCGAGGGAGGTGCCAACCTCCGTGCAATCCAAGAGATGCTGGGACACGAATCTATCGCAACGACCGAGATATATGTACACCTCGACCGATCACGCCTCCGCTCCGAACTTCTCGAACATCATCCTCACTATCGTAAGGATCCTGATCCCGAGACATAAGCATTTGCTTATCTCCGCATCTCTTTAGCCATTTTCAGCATAACTTCGGCGGCTTCCCTCATTGAAGGGAATATCACGTCAGCTCCCTCTTTTTCAAACTCTTCCCGAGGGATCGGCCCGGTTGTTATGGCTATGGTGAAGATCCCGGCTCCTTTACCGGCTCTGACACCCAACGGAGCGTTCTCAATAACAATAGCTTCAGAAGCGGACACTCCCGCTATCTCCAATCCTTTCAGATATGGTTCCGGATCTGGTTTCCCATGAGCAACATCAAGTCCGGTTACGCGGTCTTTTTCACCGAAAGCCCCCGGATAGTCAATGGAAAGACTGTCGAGAAGCGATAGTTGTGCCGAGCCTGTAACAAGCACCCGTCTTAATCCTGCCTCCTTTAAGGCTGCGATCATCATATCCGCACCGGGCATCGGCTCTCTCGCACCATACTCTTTGAAGTATTCACTCTTAATGGAGTAAAGACGGCGTGCCTCTTCCGGATCACAATTGTGTCCGAACGCACGCTGATATAGAAGATTGATTGTTGCCGCGCCCGTCATCCCTTCATAGAGATAGAATTCATCGCGACTGCATTCCACCCCGAGCTCCGACATCATCCTTTGCCATGCAAGAGTATGATATTTCATTGAATCGTATAGCACGCCGTCCATATCAATAAGGGCGGCGTGCTTTCCTCTTAGAAAATTCTCCATTATCCGTTGTAAGTATTCAAAATTAAATAAGTAAGTATCATTCAGAAAATAATTAATGTTATCGGCTCGAGGGTAGGGACGCATCCAAGATGCGTCCGCCCATTCCCAAATAAATTAACTATTTTATTGGGGTTACTTACCTGCCTAATCATATAACCGAGAACGAGAATAGGATGCTTCGGTCGTAACTCTCCCCGGGACGTAGGGTCTGTGTCGGGAACTGCGGCTGATTCGGTGCATCGGGAAATCCCTGCATCTCTATCGCAACACCGTCGTAATCTTCATAACCACGACCCGAACAATTATCGGGAGATCCTTTCACCCAATTCCCCGTATATACCTGCACTCCCGGCTGATCGCTTGAAATAGTCAGCAACCGTCCGCTCTTGTTATCGCGCAATTCTACCGCATCCTCAATCATTTTACCCGGCTCCCATTCATCTATCACCCAGCAATGATCATACCCTTTACCTATCTTCAAGGCCTCGAAATCTTCCTTTATATCGCGCCCCACCTCTTTCCATTCGGTGAAATCCATAGGAGTTCCGGCAACCGGCGCAATCTCGCCCGATGGAATCTGTGTATTATCGGTAGGCAACCATCCGTGAGCCTTCATGCGCATCTCATGATGAAGTGCCGTGCCGGCATCAGCACCCTCCAGATTCCAATAGGTGTGATTGGTAAGATTCACCACAGTTTCAGCATCTGTTTCCGCATGGAGATCAAGTGAAAGGCGATTGTCCCCGCTCCATCGATATGTTGCCGTTACCTTCATACCACCGGGATAATTTTCTTCTCCGTCAGGAGAGAAATATGTGAATCTGACACCGTTCTCAAAAAGCTCAGTCTCCCAATTGCGGTTCGAGAAACCATCCTTGCCTCCGTGAAGATGATGAGGAGGAAGATTAACGTCAAGCTGATATTCCTTTCCGTCAACATTGATTCTCCCTTCGGCAATACGATTGGCATAACGTCCCGGAATTTTACCCATGTGCGGGCCATCGTATAGATAGTCTTTCGGATCGGCATAACGCAAGGCCACATTCTCTATCTTTCCGTTGCGATCCGGAACGCCGACCTCCACCACTCCGGCCCCGAAAGAGGAGAGAACCACGTATGCACCGGTTTCATTCTCGATTCTTATCAAACTGATGTCGCCCTTTTCAGAAGGGTATCTTTTTTCTGATACTGTCATAATTCAAGGATATTAGTTAGCACAAATATAATCATTTTTATTCATTCTCCCCTTTTTCGTCTGCAACAAATGAGAAATCAAGATCCGAATCAAAGAAACTTTCGGTTTCTTCAAAAGGATTATCCTCCCCTATTATAGCCACAATACGTGACGGGGTATAGAATTGTCTTATATTTGATGCATCGGCAGCGCTCCCTTCCAAAATGAAGTCATTATAGCTTTTAAGAAGATCGGCAAGTGCCGTTAATGAATTTTTCGTCTGCTGATTATAAAGCGTACCACTCATTGAATTGCTGTCGAGCTTACCCTGCAGAGCCCCGTTTACTCCACTTATATCCTCGAACATGCGGAGCTGTATGTCGAGAAGATCGGTTATACCGTTGTTGGCTGCATTTGAATGCACCTGCTGAGGCAACGGCATCCCGGCCTCGGGTCGAAACACTATGACTCCGTTGAAGCGGCTCCATTCCTCGGCTATATCGGAGATTGACACACCGGTCGGGAGAGCATCCTCCGGAAAAAGCAGGACTCCCTTGGCAGAAGAACGAAGAATCCAATCATACATGGAAATCAGGCGGTTCGTAAATTTCTGCTGGTCTATCACATCAGCCACGAAAGAATGAATTTCGCCGTCGATAAAGGGATATGCCTTTACTATATACGGATGTCTTCCATGAGCATACGGACTCCTGCCTTCATCAAGCACAACTCCATCGGGACTTAGAAAATAATAACGCCATTCCTCATCAGTAACCCAACGGCTTTCTATAAGTTTCGGAAATTTCTCAGACCCTTTTCTACGGGCATTCACCTGCTCAACTTCTTCTTTATAATCTTGCGCATCAATCTTAAAATAATCTCCGGTGAGTGAATCATGACATATATAGCGCGACTTATATTCCCTGCACCATATCTCAATCACTCTGCAACTCCCGGTCCCCTCTCCGTAGTATTCACCGGAATTGCCATAAGCTTCAGCAACCGGAGAATAAAGCCCTCTTAACCATTCATAATCGTCGGGCGAGGAGGCAAAAGCAGCACACAGACAGCCAAACGACATGTCATGAATTTCTCCTATAATCGATACATCGCGGTTTCGGAAATCGCGTGATGCATTGTCAATGAAAAACTTGTCGGGAGACACAAAATCGGTCCAGCAATCTGTCTCTCCTCCTTTCCTTCCGAACCATTTCCGATGCACCGCCATGCCGCTGATAAGAAATTCTTCCATGGTTCGGGCATACATCTCCTCCATCCTATTGCGCTCTATATTATATTCCAGCAGCCGGTCCATAGCTTCGGCCTGCTTTTGTTCGCGCGCATCGCGGGCCATACACCGAGGAGGTGTCCACTGGTTGCGGAACACTCCAAGCACATTTCTCACCAATCTCCTGATAAGATTATTTTTCAAGGGGAGATTCCCCTGCGATAGAATATAATCCTCCTCTTTAATATGACCCGAGGAAGTCGGGACCATATCGCCCCACTGGTCTCCATATGTGAACCGTTTACAGCGGTCGCGTTCCCTGCGGAAAGCCGACATTCCATCCCAATTTCTCTGCGCACGTGCAAGAAGATCGAGACGATACATCTCCTTTCTCCCTGCTCTCTTTGTCAATAGATTATTATTTTTTGCCATTTCATTTTTTGCGCAAAAATAAATAATCTGTCGTTCGAGAAAGCCTTATATATTTATGCAGTTCACTTATCTTCCTTTCTTTTGGGATTTCCTGGAAACCAACCCTTTCTTACGCGTTCACGCTGCTCTTTTACCTCCAGGATCGACCAGAAACATGAAAAGGATGTCACCCCGCACAATATGGAAACCGTGCCGCATGTGCAAAGAGAAAGGATCAGCATTCCGATTCCTCCTAAAAGAAACAACCAATTGCATTTCTGACCCATATAATACTCCCCCTTTATCACCAGAGGATGAAAAATTCCGATTATCAAAAACGTTGCCAATCCTATCGCCAACCCTTCAAGATTGTATTCTATAAGAAATTTCTGTATCATGATTTGATAACGGCTGTGATGTAAAAAGTAGTATGTTCAATTGTATATGAACAATTAAATTTCAACTTTTTTTATTAACTTTGCAGTGCGGTTCACAAAGAGCCGCCTCCAAATGATTCACATAATACATACTACTTTACATATCTTCCCTACAGTGAGAAACTGGGGATTTCTTGAAAACTGGAAGAGCACCGCTTCTTTCTGACCTTGTCTTAATGTAATATCACCGGATACACTATATCCATATAAGTCGTTTAAACGACTTCACAGTCTATTCCTATTCTTATAATACAATAATACTTTTTATGAACAATCATCGATTGCTCACAGGGTTGGTTGCAATATCCCTGTTGAGCGCGACGGTGCGTGCATACGGTCAGAATGAAAGAATAGTCTCCCTCGAAGAGATTTTTGAAACAGCCGAGGCAAACAGCGTGCGCCTGCGTCCGTCATTCACCGCCGAACATGAAGCACTTCAAGAAATCAGTGTTGCCAAAAGTCAGCTTCTACCTGATATTGAAGCGAATCTCTCATTAAGTTATATCGGAGACGGCTTCACAACCAAACGGAATTTTTCTGATTCGCAAAAAGCCCCGATTCCTCATTTCGGCAATGGGCTGGGAATAAATATCACCCAACCTGTATATACCGGTGGAGCTTTGACAACAGGGATAAAGATGGCCGAACTGAAGTCTACCGCCGCACGATATGCCACCGAATTACAGCGCGACAACATGCGTTTCAGTCTTACCGGATTCTATCTCGACATCTACAAATATTCCAACCTCCGCCGCGTTGTGGAGAATAATCTTGCGCAGGCACGAAAGGTCCTGGCCGAGATGCAGGCCCGTTATGAGCAAGGGGTAGTGCTCCGCAATGACATCACCCGCTATGAGCTTCTTATATCAAACCTCGAACTTCAGCTCGTAAAGATAGACAACACATTGAATATCCTTAACCACAACTTAGTGGTAACAGCGGGGATTGATGAAAATACGCGTGTCTTACCCGATACCACCATCTTGAACCGATCGCTCCCCTCTTACGGTAAATCCCAGTGGCAAAGAGATGCCTACGACAATTCTCCTGCCCTAAAACTGGCTCGTTCCGGGGTAGACATGAGCCGCAAGGCAGAAGATCTGGTAAAAAGCGAACGTCTTCCAAAAGTGGGTCTGCAGGCTGCCTGGACAATTGACGGTCCGATACTTGTGGAGGTGCCGCCAATCAACCGCAACCTGAGCTACTGGTATGTAGGTGTAGGCGTGTCGTATAATCTCGCGTCCTTATATAAAAGCAACAAGGCATTGGCGAAGAGCCGCACAGCTACACAAAAATCAATTGAACAGCTGGAGGCCACCCGTGGAGATATTGATTTGGCCGTCAACGCTGACTATGTGAAGTATCTCGAAGCATACGAAGAACTCAAGACGCAGGAAAAAAGCGTTGAGCTCGCCGACAGGAACTACCGCACCATCTCAACCCGTTATTCAGCCGACATGGCCCTTATAACCGATCTGCTGGATGCCGTAAATTCAAAACTCGATGCCGAACAGCAATTGGTAAACGCTCGCATCAACATTATATATTATTACTATAAACTTCTATTCACCACAGGAAAGATATGAAACGCGGAACAAAGAAAATAATATCATATATAGCCGTTTTGGCTGTCATAGCGCTCGCCGCATATTGGGTATATGGAAAATTCGCTCATTTAGGCAACGTTGAATTTACCGATAACGCACAGGTGCGCCAACAGATTGTGCCGGTAAACAGCCGTGTGCAGGGATTCATAAAAGAGATACGGTTTTCTGAGTACGAACCGGTTAAAAAGGGGGACACTCTGGTGATAATAGACGATGCCGACATGCGGCTCAGGCTGGCTCAGGCACGTGCGGATTATCAAAGCTCGCTCGCCGGACGTCAGGTGGCCGACAGAAGCGTTGAATCAGCCTCGGCACACGTGGCGGTAAACGAAGCCGCCATTTCCGAAGCGAAAGTGCTTATGGATATGGCCAAGGTTGACTTCGACCGATATCAGAAACTTCTTGACCAGGAAGCCGTGACCCGTCAGCAATATGATGCGGCAAAAACCGATTATGAAGCCAAGAAGGCCCGTTATGAGATACTTGCCCGTCAGCGTTCAGCCTCCTCGACGGTTGTGGCGGAAACAAGACAGCGCACCGCACAGAACGACGCCGGCATCGAACTCGCGAAAGCCTCTGTAGAGACTGCGGAGCTCAATCTCTCTTATTGCGTGATTGTAGCCCCCTGCGACGGTTACACTTCGCGCAAGGAGATTCAGGTGGGACAGCTCGTGCAACCCGGTCAGACGCTTCTCGATATTGTGGATTCTGGCGACATCTGGGTAAGTGCGAATTATAAGGAAACTCAGCTTCCAAATATCAAGCCCGGAAGCAAGGTAAGCATAAAGGTTGACGCAGTTCCCGACGTAACCTTCAATGGAGAAGTGTTATCAATATCCAAAGCCACAGGAGCCGCGCTCTCGATAATGCCGCAGGATAATTCAGCGGGCAATTTCGTGAAAGTGCGTCAGCGTGTCCCCGTAAGGATTGTGTTTACAAAGGATAACAAGGCAGCCGACATGCAGAAACTACGTGCCGGCATGAATGTGGAGTGTGAAGTAGAATATTAGAGTCCATCCAATAAAATCTGTTAATCCTCTTATCTCTTATGGCAGACTGGCACGCGCCACAGGGACCGTTCGACATACCGGACATCCCCAATTTCATTCCTCGGCGCCTTAAACCGTGGATTTTCATTTTCTTTGTTCTTATAATCCAGTTCTCCGGTGGTCTTTATCTTGCATCGGCCTCAGAAATGGTAGGTACGTCAGCGCTCATGCAGGAAGATATTCTCATGGCCGGATACGCTTCCCTCATCGGTCTGGCCGTGAACTTCGCCGTGATGTTCAGGATCAAATTCCGTTTCTCCAACCGCACGCAGCTTCTCGCCTCATGCATGGTGCTGATCGCGGCCAACTTCATCTGCGCCCACACAGATTCAGTGCCGCTGTTGGTTGTCACATGCTTCATCGCGGGCTGGTTCAGGATGCAAGCCACTTTGGCCTGCAACTCCACAATACAGCTTTGGCTCACTCCGGTGCGCGACATGTCTGTCTTCTTCTGCTACGTATATCTTGTGGTCGACAGCGTGATTCAGTTGAGCGGAATAGCGGCAATATACACCTCTTTCTTTTCGCAATGGGAATATATGCACTGGATAATGATAGGGCTTCTTACGCTGATGATGGTATTGGTGCTGATTCTCGTCAGACCCGTACGCGGACCGATGTTCATACCGCTTTTGGGAATAGACTGGATAGGCTCATTGCTTTGGACCGGATTCATGATGGCCTTCACATTTATATGCGTTTACGGCAATTATTTCGACTGGTGGGAGGCGACCGAAATCAGGCAGGCGGCTGTCATAGGGTTGCTATGTCTGGCGGTTAATCTGTGGCGGGCCTCTTTCCTGCGGCATCCCTACATCTCGTTTCAGGCATTGAAGAATAGAAATGTGATCCGTGCCACACTTGTTTATCTCGTATTCTTCACCCTTCTTGCAACGGAACATGTGTTTGAACACTCATATGCAGCCGCCATACTCGGATATGACGAGACCAATCTTATCGACCTAAACTGGTATGTTTTCGCTGGAATCATCTGCGGATGCGGTTTCACCTATTTCACGTTCGCTCTCCGGAAATGGACCTACCGCACCATGACTGCATGGGGATTCGCACTCGCCATAATATATCTCGCCTATTTCTATTTCTTCATAGATTATGGTGTGGAAAAAGAGATGCTGTTCATACCTCTTTTCGCACGCGGGGCGGCATCAGTTATAATTTCCATCGTGTTCCTTACCTCAATAGTGCAGAGTGGACTCCCATTTCAGGTCTTTCCACAGGCTCTTACAGTGAACGGATTCACCGGAGCCGTAATGGGTGCGACTTTCGGTCCGGCGTTGATAGGCGAACTGCTCAGACACACAGTTGCTGAGAACGCCTCTCTGTTAGGGGCTGCTTTCACCGATTTTAATCCGGTTTCGGCACATATACCATTGGGTGAGCTTTTCGGAATGGTGCAACTTCAGGCTTTGGTGGTATCTATGAAAGAGATATACGGTCTGCTTCTTATGATAGCTATCGCCTCCCTTCTTATAATTTTATTGAGTTTCAGTTCAGCACGGCCATGGGCAATCTTTCCGAAATGGCGCACCATACGTCATTCGATACGCCGATTGGTGCGTCGTGAGGTTCATGACAGGGAACGGCATGTTGGCAGTATGGAATAATTTCATTATATTCGCAGTCTGATTCTTCGTTTCAACTGCGGAAGTTGTTTAAACAACTTCGTGAAAAAAGATTTATCCCCAATGCCTGAGCTATCAGCTGAAGTAAAACAAGCCAAACAGCGTTTCTCCATCATAGGCAACGCACCCGCCCTTTTGAATGCTATAAGCCGTGCGATACGTGTGGCTCCGATTGACTTGTCGGTGCTCGTCACAGGTGAAAGCGGATCTGGAAAAGAATTCTTTCCCAAGATAATTCATCAGTATGGGGCGCGGAAACATAAGAAATATATAGCGGTCAATTGCGGTGCAATCCCTGAAGGAACTATCGACAGTGAGCTTTTCGGTCATGAGAAAGGTTCCTTCACGGGTGCGATCGCTGCCCGCAAGGGATATTTTGAAGAGGCCGATGGAGGAACCGTATTCCTTGATGAAGTGGCCGAACTTCCACTCACCACTCAGGCGCGGCTTCTGCGTGTGCTGGAAACAGGCGAGTTCCTTAAAGTTGGCTCTTCGGTGGTGCAGAAAACAAATATACGCATTGTGGCCGCCACCAACGTAGACCTTCTGCAGGCTGTGAAACAGGGTAAATTCCGTGAAGACCTTTACTATCGTCTCTCTACTGTGAGAATCGAAGTGCCGAATCTTCACGACCGGGGCGATGACATACAGTTGCTTGCCCGTAAATTCGCTTCAGATTTCGCAGAAAGATATATGACAGCCCCCATATCTTTTTCCGAAGACGCCATTAAAGCGATGAGGCTCTACCGGTGGCCGGGAAATGTGAGGCAGCTTAAAAACATAGTTGAGCAATTGGCGCTCTTCAATGCCGGTGATCAGATTTCACGCGACCAGATTCTGGAGGCTCTCCCAATTGATCATTCCGGGCTATCCACTCCTGCCACATCAAAAAATTCACAGCAGGGATATGAGCAGGAACGCGAAATGCTCTGGAAGATGATTTTCTCTCTCAAAGGGGAGATTGCCGAACTGAAGGCCGCTTTCAATGCCGCCGGAAACGGGCGCGATGACGATAGCTTTTTCAGTGGTGAGCGTCATGAGAAAGGGAAACGTTTCAATGCTCTCATGAAACTTCCTCCGGAAGAAATAATACCAACCGGAGACTTTTCAACAACACCCCAGCCCGACACTCCTCTTTCGCAATCAGTCGATGCAACTGAGAAAGAAGCCATAAGAAATGCTCTTGAAAGAAACAAGGGGAATAAAAAGGCCGCCGCCGAAGAACTCGGCATTTCATTACGAACCATTTACCGAAAAATAAGCGAGTTTGATCTCGACTCCTGACAATGAAACTGAAACTACTGCTTCTCATCATAATCTCACCTCTCCTGCTGTTGACAGGGTGCAAGCCGGTGTTCACGTTCAACGGCTCGATCCTCAACTACGACATTTACAAGACTATTTACGTTTCAGAGTTTCCAATACGCGCATCTCTGGTTTATCCTCCTTTGCAGCAAACTTTCGAAAACGAGATACTCAACTATGTTACAAGACAGACTAAACTTCAGATCGCAGACAATCCCAATAATGCCGACATCAATCTTACTGGCGAGATAACGGGCTATTCGCTTTCTCCTCAGGCTGTCGGCACTGATGCCTATGCAACAGAGACACGGCTCACCATTTCAGTGCGCGTGAAATATACGGATAATAAAAATTCCGCAAACAACATTGACCAGACCTTCTCGGCATACCGGCAGTTTTCTTCCTCGCTTATGCTGACCGATGTGCAAGATGAACTGTGTCAGCAGATTTCGGAAGAATTAGCAACCCTTATCTTCAACTCAACTCTCGGAAACTGGTAAAACTATGGAATATCCTTATTATGTAATACCCGATATTGAGGCTCTTCCCGCAGCTGCCGGAGAAGAGCGTTTGCGTCTCGCTCGCAGAATAGCCGTTCTTGTCGGTGACAATGCGGCGCTCAGGGAGATTCTTGGAATTGATCCGGCTGAATTTTCCGAATTCTATCCCGACATGATGAAGCCCGATCTATCCACGGCAGACACAATCGACTCTTTCCTTGATAAATATGGAGACCCGATGGCACCTCATTCAAAGGAGGTGAAACAGGTGGAGGAACTTGTTCCGCTTCCACCGGCCGATTACGATCTTTCTGCAATAGAGAGCGACCCCCTGATCGTTGACAACACTAACGAAAATTCAGACGATGACACTGCTTCGCTTCTCAAATCATTCCTCTCTCCGGAAAAAGAGAAATCAGCTCCGGATCACACAGAGAAAGAGAAATATATAGCCAAACCTGAAAAATCGGATAACGAGCCTGAGAAAACAAAAGATGTGCCGCAACTGTCGGAATCTCTCGCCCGTGCCATGATAAAAAACGGCAATTATAGCAAGGCTCTTGAAATTATTACCGATTTAAGTTTGAAAAATCCGAAAAAAAGTATTTACTTTGCAGACCAAATACGGTTTCTTAAAAAATTGATTCTTAATCAATCAAAGTCGCAGAAACAGTGACCTCCATTTCCCGACAGTCTCAAAAGGATTCATTTCGATGAGGCGACATGTGGGAAACGGGAGGCTATTTACATGATTTATATTTGATAATTAAATAATTAACCAAGATATGTATATCTTTATCAGCATTCTTATCGTATTGGCCAGCCTACTTCTCATCGGCGTGGTTCTGATTCAGAAATCAAAAGGAGGCGGTCTCGCATCCGACTATTCAGGAGGTAACCAATATCTCGGCTACCGTAAGACAACCGATTTTATTGAGAAAGCGACATGGAGCCTTGCAATTTTCATCTGTGTGCTCAGCATCTGCGCTGCATTCACTGTGAAGACTCCTATCACAAGCTCAAGCATCCAGCCTGCTGCTCCGGCAACAACTACAGCAGCTCCCGCTCCTGTTAACGCTCCCGCTCCGGCGAAGGCTGCCCCTGCAGCAGAGAAGCCTGCGGCAGCTCCCGCTCCGGCAGCCACTCCGGCAAAATAAATGGGTTAAGACTCCAAATATCCCAAATAAGAATAAGGGGAATGCGTTGCAACGCATTCCCCTTATTCTTATTTTTATTTTCCTCAAATTTACGGACGTGTAGCCCAGCCAAGTTTATTTCTAAGAAGACGGGAGAAATTACCATCGGGTCTTCGCACTACGCACACTTTGAAAGGAGCTTCCTTCAAAACTATAGAATCGCCTGAGTTTATAAGGAATGACCGGCCGTCAAGACTCACCCGGCACTCCCGCGCACGAGATTTAGGGGTAAGAACTATTCTCGAATCGCCCGACACTACCAATGGGCGCATCGTGAGCGAATGAGCTGCAATAGGCGACAACACAAGACAACTGAGCGTGGGCTGAAGTATAGGTCCTCCCAATGAAAGGTTGTAGGCGGTGGAACCGGTAGGGGTCGAAACCACAAGACCGTCACTCATATAATCGGCAAGGAAATAGCCGTCTATTTCCGCATGAACTGTCACCATGGAAGCCGAATCTCCCTTTAATACCGCCACTTCGTTCAATGCATATGGCCAGAAATCTTCCGGCATAGCCTCGCAGGCCACTTCAATCACAGCCCGTCGCTCAAGCCGCCCGCGTTTGTCGGCCATTACACTCAGCAGCTCATCGGTATCATCGAGAGAATAACTTGCCAGAAAGCCCAGGTGACCCGTATTGACACCCAAAATCGGAGTCTCCCTACTCCCTACCCACTGAGCAGCCTGCAGAAAAGTGCCGTCACCACCTATACTCACCACACAATCCACGCCACGCGGAAATTTTTCGACAACCGTAACATCCCCGGTATCGATCCCCACAGAGTTGAGATATTGAGCGAAATCTCTTTCTATATACACTTTGAAACCTTTCGAGGGTAGATTATCAAAGAAATTCCGCAGGCCGGCAAAATGCCTCTGCTGATAATGATTGCCGAATATAGCGAGTGTATCCATAAGAAAACCGGTGAATTGGTGTCAGGTGCATCACACGTTCAGAAGAGCGTTGAGGGCAAGCAGTCTCTCCCAGGCCACCTCCGCATCCTGATAATCTGACGAGGAAGTGTCAACCACATCGTAGCCATAGCGTTCAAGATTATGCACTGTCGGAGTCGGATCGGAACGTCTCACTCTGAGTGTGACACGTATTTTTCCGTTTTCCGCCGGAGCCGACCATAAGTCAACTATGTGTGCGTCTGAATCTTCCACAGCATGAGAAATGCGCGATGCACTGTAATCGGCCGGAGCGCATTCCAATGTGACGATGCTTGAATCGTCTCTGGCCGGAATCATCCTTCCCAACCCTTCAAGAAGCGAAGTCTGGTCGATCACGCCGACACGCTCCCCTCCCTCCTCCACACCGACAACGCGGCCCGGAGCGTCGAGAAGACGGGGAAGAACATCGACAAGGGGCATTTCGCCCGGCACAGTTACCCCCGTAAACGACTCTTGAAGCGGTTGAATCCGTGATATTACGTCTTTCGCTTTTATCATATTCTTTTTTTTCTTAAATTTGCATCTGATTTATAATTGTAACAATCGCAAAGTAAGGTGCGTTTGCTCTATCAGATATTTTTGAGCCGAGATCTGCCATATAGCTGATAAAAATCAAACACAGACCTCTACTACGCAAAGTTACAAAAATTATGCCAATTTTCAATAATGACAAGATTAAGTGTAAATATCAATAAGGTTGCCACCATCCGCAACGCCCGTGGCGAGAACGTGCCCGACGTGGTGGAATTTGCGCTTGCATGCGAACGCGCAGGCGCACAGGGAATAACCGTTCATCCTCGTCCCGATGAGAGGCATATCACTCGTGCCGATGTCTATGAATTGCGTCGAGCCATATCCACTGAATTCAATATTGAGGGGTATCCTTCTCCCGAGTTTCTCAAACTCGTGATTGAAGCAAACCCCGAACAGGTCACACTCGTGCCTGACGCCCCCGACGCCATAACTTCTTCCGCAGGCTGGGATGTGAAGGGAGAAGCGGAATTCCTTATCCCTGTGATCGAACGTCTGCGTTCGGCCGGAATCCGCACATCGGTTTTCGTTGATCCGGAGCCTTCACAAGTCAAGGAGGCCGCAAGAATAGGAGCCGACAGAGTGGAGCTATACACAAAACCCTATGCCGACCTCTTCCCTCTCGATCCAGACAAGGCGGCCGAACCATACATAAAGGCGGCAAAGGCAGCCGTGGATTCAGGCATAGGTTTGAATGCAGGACACGACCTCAACACACATAATCTTCATTTCCTCTATCGTCGGCTCCCTCGTCTCGATGAAGTGAGCATAGGGCATGCCCTTATTTCCGATTGTCTTTACTGGGGACTTGACGAAACCATAAAGCGTTATCTTAACTGCATACGATAAACTCAAACAACTCCGAAAAGCCAAATTAAAATGCAAACCCTAAATTTCTGGTCGCTCGTGATCGACGGCGGATATATTATGATTCCTCTGGCAATCCTGTTGGTGGTGACTATATATATCTTCACTGAGCGCACTATCGTGATCTCCAGAGCCTCTAAAGATGACCGTCAGTTCATGAACCGCATACGCGACTATGTGCATGAAGGAGATATCGAATCAGCCAATAACCTCTGCAAGAAGACAAATACTCCATATGCACGCCTTATCCAGAAAGGTCTAACCAGAATCGGTCGCCCAATGAATGACGTGCTCGTAGCCATAGAGAACACCGGAAACATTGAGGTGGCAAATCTCGGCAAGGGATTTCCTTGGCTTTCAACCACTGCCGCCGGTGCCCCGATGCTTGGATTCCTCGGAACTGTAGTAGGTATGATCCAGGCTTTCTTCTCCCTGGCTTCTGCCGGCACATCAGCCGACATCACCGTTCTTTCAAGCGGTATTTATCAGGCTCTCGTCACCACCGTGGCCGGTCTCGTGGTTGGAATCGCGGCTCTTTTCGCATACAATTATTTGGTGGCCCGCGTGAACCGCGTGATGAATGGCCTTGAAACCAAGACCATGGAATTTATGGATCTCCTTAACGAACCCGCCAAATAATCGGATATGGCCCTTAAACGTAATTTCCAGTCGCTCGATACATTTTCAATGTCTTCGATGACCGACGTGATTTTCCTTCTGCTCATTTTCTTTATGGTGACCTCCACCATTATCTTCCCTGCGGCTATCGATGTAAATCTTCCGCAAAGCAGCGAGCAGACTTCGGAAAAACCGGTCACGGAGATCTATATTGACAGCGACAGCAAATATTACCTCGTGGTTGACCGGAACGATTCGGTGGTGGAAGCAAACACAGCTCCTCGCGAACTGTCGCTCGACCAGCTCACTGCCGAATTATCAATCATTCATCAGGCTGATTCTACACGGGCTGTGGCTCTATATGCAGACTCTGTAGTAGATTACGGCCAGGTGGTTAATGTCCTCGACATGGCCGCACGTAATGACATGCACATCGTTCTGGCCACAAAAGCAAAGACCGTAAAAAAATAAACATCCAACAAAACTCTTCATCTATAACCGCAAGTGACAACTGAAAATAAAGATAGGGCAATCGCGGCAGGCATAACTTTTATCGCGCTGCTTATTCTGATTCTCTTCCTTTTCAAGGGAGGGATGAGTTTTCAGCGCATCGAACTCGCAGAGGCTTCTACTCCTGAGATAATGCTGCCCGAAGATGAAGAGGAAACTTTCATTGAACCTGAAATACTGAAAGTGCAGGGAGAGCCTGATGCAACAGAGAATGATGCACCCGCACCCGTGGAACAGGGAGAACCGGTGAAAGCTCCCGTTGAGAATACAAAAATTGTGGAGCCGGGAGAAAACACCAAACCTGCACCACAGATAGAGAAGAAAATAACTCAGAAAACAGAATCACCTGTAAAAGCCACCGACCCTCCGGCCACCAACGAGGAGCAATCCAAGATCTCTTCTGCCATGGCCAACAAATTCTCCGGTAAAAATGGCACCCCGGGAGGAAAAACCGGTAGCAACGGATCCGGAGGAACAGGAGTCGGCATAAGCGGCACCGCCAATGGCCGTGTATTCAATGGATGTCCTTCCCCCGATGTCACGCTGCGGCATAAGACTACCGTTAAAGTTTCCGTTGTGATTGATGCCGACGGCAAAGTAATCTCCGCCACAGCCTCCGGAGCTCCTGACGCATCCATCCGCCGCGCATGCGAACAGGCAGCCCGTTCAGCCCGCTGGTCAGCGAAAAAAGGAGCCGGAGAAACGCGCGGTTCAATCACCTTCACCATAACCCCGAAATAAAAGTTCTTCCCCAATTTAGCCTTCTCCCAAAATTAAACTTCACTCCAAAATTAAGGTTTCTCCTTCGCGAAGCCGTCCCGTTCCAAAGCCACGCTTTGGCCCAACCCTCGCGGAGCCGTTCCGTTCCAAAGCCACGCTTTGGCCCAACCCTTGCGAAGCCGTTTCCGTCAGCGACTCTGTCGCCAAGCCGATAATCCAAGCTGATAATCTAAGAGCCATAAATCCCCTTTCCGCCAACAATCAGTCAATTTCACTTGTTGTTATATCATAATTACTAAAGAAATTCTGATATGACAATTTCCGATCGCATCCGCCATTTCTTCCACGTTGTGTCCAACGTGCGCCCAATAGTATGGATATGCCTCTACATAGGTCTTACTCCCGTCTTCGCGCTTATCTACTGGGCGTTGCCCGACGGTCAGTTCCGAATCCCTGACGGGGCAGGAACTGACTTCGGCTCATGGCTCTACTATAGCATTGTCACCATAACCACTTTAGGCTTTGGCGATTACACTCCCGCACATGGATGGGCTCAGTTAGTCACAGCCATAGAAGTGATGTGTGGGTTGACCATACTGGGATTTTTCCTTAATGCCGTGGGATCAATGAAATCAGAAATCGATGTCACAGCCGAAATTGAGAAACAACGCAAACTGCACGAGGCCTCAATGAAAGACCACCTCATGAAGTCAATTCCACAGATTCTACACAATCTTAATAATTTCCTCACCTACTGCTATGCAGCAACCACCCCTCTGGCAAAAAGAGGAAAAGCGGAGCCGCGTTATAACCCCGATTTTTCAATCGATGATATGGCCGATATATACAAACCTTCTGGTCTGAGCATTGATCGCACCGAAGGATCGGCGGTACACCGACTCATGAAAGCAGCCTCGGCGACAAGCCTCTGTCTTGACTCCCTCCAGACAAGAGTTGATCTTACGCAATGGCCTGATCTTCTCGAAGACTGTTTTACATTCGTGGCCGACTGCCAGATGTTCACTGAAAACGACATCCCTTCCGAAAAACATGTGAAGGAGAATGCAAATGCCACTCCCCATCCCCTCCTATCCCTCTCCAACTTCATCAAGGACAATGCCGCTTTAGCACGTAAAATCGAAACCGAGCTTACTAAGATTGCATCAGCATAATCAGGATTTATCATGCTACATCATGCTGCATCATGATTCGTCATCTTGAATCATGTTTTATCATGCATAATGATTCGTCATGTTTTGTCATGTTTTGTCATGTTTTGTCATGGTGTATCCTGATAAATTAAGATTGGCGATCAGAGGGGGAAATCCCTCTAATCGCCAATCTTAATTTATTTTTTCAATTCTTACGCGAACTTTGCGAAATCTGCCTGAAGCATATCGCCCTTCTCCTGGAATGCCTGATGAAGTGCGAATGCAGCTCCCAGTGTATGAGGAGTATGACCGCCGGTCTTTTCTGCCAGCTTGAGGTAATCCCACATAAGCTCCTTATACATTGGATGAACGCAGTTCTCGATGATGGTCTGTGCGCGCTGACGCGGATCCTTGCCGCGAAGGTCGGCAACACCCTGCTCTGTAGCGAGAATCTTAACAGAATGCTCACTATGGTCAAGATGAGAAACCATTGGTACAATCGTAGAGATCTTGCCACCCTTCTGAATAGAAGGACATGAGAATATCGAGAGGTAAGCGTTACGGCTGAAGTCGGCCGATCCACCGATACCGTTCATCATCTTGGTGCCGAGCACATGAGTTGAGTTAACATTACCGAAGATGTCTGCCTCAAGCGCAGTGTTCATTGCAATAAGGCCGAGTCTGCGAACCACCTCCGGACTATTTGAAATCTCTCCGGGGCGCATAAGCACTTTGTCACGGAAGAAGTCTATATTGTCCATGAAGCGCAACATAGCATCGTCAGAGAAGGTGAGTGCGCAAGTTGAAGCAAAACGGCATTTACCTTCTTCCATCAGTGTCATCACTGCATCCTGGATAACCTCCGTATACATCTCGAACTGAGGAATATCCGGATTCTCGCCAAGACCGTAAAGCACTGCGTTAGCTACATTGCCCACACCGCTCTGAATCGGAAGGAACTCCTTTGGAATCTTACCGGTGCGCAGCTGTTCGGCAAGGAAATGTGTGATATTATCACCGATGCGCTGTGTCAATTCATCAGGAGCGGTAAACGGCTTGATACTTTCAGAAAGATTGGATGGCACAATTCCCACAATCTTCTTCGGATCCACCTTAAGCACAGTGCTGCCGATACGATCGGAAGGCTTGTAGATAGGAATCTCACGACGGTGAGGGGGATCCAACGGGATATAGTTGTCATGGAAGCCCCGGAAAGAATTACGGTAATATGAGGAATACTCGATTATCACCTTCTTTGCCATCTGTGCGATTGTGGGAGTCATTCCCAAACCGGCTCCAAGGATAAGCTCTCCGTTGGGGCTCATCTCCGTAACCTCGATGATGGCCACATCGATATCGCCGTAGAATCCATAACGGAGATCCTGAGAAAGATGACTCAGGTGAGTATCGAAATAGCTCATCTCTCCTTTGTTAAGCAGATTTCTTGCGTCCTTATGGCTCTGGTAAGGAGTACGGATGTTAATTGCTTCCGCACGCGACAGTTCTCCGTCAACATGATCGTTAGTTGAGGCTCCTGTAAACACATTGATCTTAAATGGCTCGCCTTTTTCATGGAGTGCCTTTGCTCTTGCTGCCAAGGCACCAGTTACTACTTTGGGAGTACCGGAGGCGGTGAAACCTGAAAAGGCCACGTTATCGCCGTTTTTAATATAACTTGCAGCTTCTTCAGCTGAAATAAATGGGATACTCATTTGTAACGTTTAGATTTAAATGGTAATTTTGCACAAAAATAGCTAATTTCTGCAATTATTCACTAAAATGGAACCATTTTTTTTACCAAATAATGAAAAAAAATGCGCAGATTCAAAGAAAGTGCGCATTGAAACCTACGGCTGTCAGATGAATGTGGCTGATTCTGAGGTGGTAGCGGCAATGATGGAGATGGCCGGCTATTCCACCACGGAAAATGATGAGGAAGCGGCCGCAGTGCTGCTTAATACCTGCTCCATCCGCGACAATGCCGAGCAGAAGATTCATTCCCGTCTCGCCTACTGGAATGCACTCCGCCGCAAGCTGGGCCGCAATATAATTATCGGTGTAATAGGGTGCATGGCTGAGCGCCTGAAGGATGAGCTGATCGAGAAGCACGGTGTGGATCTCGTGGCCGGACCTGATTCATATCTCGACATTCCCAACCTTGTGGCGGCAGCCGAGACCGGACAACCGGCTATAAACACCGTTCTATCAGAAACAGAGACCTACCGCGATATCGTGCCGAAGCGCATCGGTGCCGGCGTGGGTGGATTCATCTCCATCATGAGGGGATGCAATAATTTCTGCTCCTACTGCATTGTGCCTTACACCCGTGGCCGTGAACGCTCACGCGAACCGGAGTCTATCCTTCGCGAATTGGCCGACCTCCGCGCGCGCGGTTTCCGCGAGGCCACACTCTTGGGTCAGAACGTTAACAGCTATCATTATATATATGACGATGGACGTGAAGTTGACTTCCCTGCCCTCCTTGCCATGGTGGCCGAGGCGGCTCCCGATATGCGCATTCGCTTCACAACATCCCATCCGAAGGATATGAGCGATGAGACACTTCACACTATTGCACGCTACCCTAACCTTGCGCGCCATATACATCTCCCTGTTCAAAGTGGCTCAAACAGCGTGCTGAAGGATATGAACCGCAAATATACACGCGAGTGGTATCTCGACCGCGTGGCGGCAATCAGGCGCATACTTCCCGATGCCGGTCTTTCAACTGATATGTTCACTGGCTTCTATAATGAATCGGAAGAGGATTTTCAGCAGACGCTCTCCCTGATGCGCGAAGCAGGGTTTGATTCAGCCTTCATGTTCAAATATTCGGAACGGCCCGGAACTCTTGCCTCAAAAACAATGCCCGACAATGTGCCGGAAGAGGTGAAGATAGAGAGGCTCAACCGAATGATTGCACTCCAGAATGAGCTTTCTCTCGAGAGCAACCGTCGCGACATCGGCAAGGAATTTGAAGTGCTTGTGGAAGGCATATCCAAAAGGAGCAAAGAGGAGATGTTTGGCCGCACCTCGCAAAACAAGGTCGTGGTCTTCCCCCGGGGAGAGAACAAGCCCGGCGACTTCATCCGCGTCCGCATCCTCTCCGCTTCCTCCGCCACCCTCAAAGGAGAACAAATTTAATCTGGCAATGCAATGATTAATCATGCTGCATCATGATTCCTCATGTTTTATCATGCTGCATCATGATTCCTCATGTTTTATCATGTTGCATCATGATTTCCCATGATTTCCCATGATTCCTCATGTTTCCCCATGTTTCATCATGATTAATCATGATTAATCATGATTAATCTTGTCAAATCTTGAAATAAAGCAGTTATGGGCGTTGATATCAAGTTTTCCCAATCATATTTCTGGCTTAAATCCTGGGTGCTGGCCAATATCGTCCAATTAGGCACCCAGAACTTCTGCGACCGCTTTGTCGATTACAAGCTCGACCCTTGCCGCCGGCTTTACGACCAGATGGTATTGGCGGCCAGAAGCGGTGTGGCCAACATTGCAGAAGGCACTTCGCGTCACTCCACGTCAATCGAAACAGAGATGAGGCTCATAGATGTGGCAAGAGCCAGCATTGATGAGTTGCAGGGAGATTTCTTCAACTTCCTCCTTCGAAGGAAAGCCGAGGTGTGGCCAATCGGTCAGAGAGACCGGGAGGCCGTGTGGAAGATTGAGTTGGATGCGCCGGAATATTCCAATAGTTTATTGCATGATGCCGCACTACACATCCATGCTCAAAAGCGCAAATATGATCCTTGGATAGAAAACAGTTCAGCCGACATAACAGCAAATGCAATGTTGATACTCTGCGTGCGGCTTAACAAAATGTTGGAATCTCAGTTGCGTTCACTTCTCGAGCAGTTCAGGCAACAAGGAGGATTCACAGAAAATATGACTGTGGAAAGACTCGAAGCCCGCCGGACACAAGTCGGAAAGACAAATGCTCCGCAATGTCCTGTATGCGGCAAGACCATGGTCAAGCGCATGCAAAAGCGCGGAGAGGGTCAAGGGCGCGAATTCTGGGGATGTGGAGACTACCCGAAATGCAATGGCATAAGAAAGATATGAACCGCAAATACACACGCGAATCAGGGTTCGATTCAGCCCTTATGTTCAAATATTCGGAGCACCTCCTCCGCCACTCTCAAAGGAGATCAAAAGCCATAATAATTTATCATGATATTTCAAGTTTTGTCATGATACTTCAAGTTTAATCATGATTCCTCAAGTTTAATCATGATTCCTCAAGTTTAATCATGGTTTCCCATGCTTCAACTTGATCCGATTTCAACATGAAAACAAAAATTTTGCAATGAGAGAAAAAATTTATATCTTTGCGCTGCAAATGCGAGAAAGACGCATAGACCAGTACATTTCCTCGGCAATTCAGTCCGAAAAAGCTTAGGCTTGATCGGAAGGAAAGAAATGGGTCGGCTGTTGGTCTCAGTTTAATATAAGCTCTGTTCCCGACATAGAGCAATGGTTTCGCCTGATGCCTTTGAGAATTAAAATATTCTCTCAGACAGACCGGACGATTCCTTTTTATTAAGCTGAGCCAAAACTTTCATGTCGACCAACTTTTTAATTACAAGAATTTTCACAGGCTTTCATTCCCCAACCGGGAATGAAAGCCTGTCTGTATTTATACCTTAATATAAACTATATTAATATCACGATGAAATCAAAATTCTTTAAAGCCACACTTATGGCGGCGATTCTGATGATGCCTGCCCATATTTCGGCGGAAACCATCGGTCCGAAAATTGAAGGCCAGAAATACGGTCTCACCGATCTCACTCCGAAAACACTATCTGTCACTGCCGTGCAGGCTGACAATGGGCTATGGGGATTTGTAGACCAAACGGGCAAAGACAAAATCAAACCCAAATACCAGGCAATCGGTACACCTCAGCAATACGAAATAAACGCTATCGGCTTGTCCCACAATATCAAACAAGGGATTATCCCCGTGATGCTCAATGGAAAATGGGGTTTCGTGAATCATAACGGCAAGGAAGTGGTGAAACCCGTATACGACTGGGTTGGACAGTTTAAAACCGATAGGAAGAGATCCGGATTCAATGAAGGCGACCTTGAGGGCACATGCATGGTGGTGCAAGGCAGAAGGGCTTTCACAATAAACAATAAAGGGAAGGAGATCGAAGGCCCCAGCTATTACGGTGTGGAGTCGGTCGACGGACTCCTGATTGTGAATCAAAACAATAAGCTGACATTACTCGACAGCAACGGCAAATGGACGGATTTGAGTATCACCGACGGAGGATATATACTGTTAAACACAGATAAAGGCACATCCGGGTTCTACAATAAAAACGACAAAAAGACTTATACAATCGCCATCGAGCCCAATTGGATAAAAGATGACTCCGGATTGGTCTATTCCATCGATAATACAGGCAATATAGACCGTTCGACCGGAGGATTCAATAAAGTCGAGAAAAGCGGTAAATTTATAATCGCAACTAAAAACGACAAGCAAGGATTGCTCACAGAAAACGGCAAAGAAATTATCGCTCCCACATACGATGGCATTGAAGTAGCCGATGACAAGAATATCCTGATTAAGAAAGACGGTAAATTCGGTGTCGCATCAGCCGATGGCAATATACTTATTGAACCCTCCTATCCCTCACTCTCTGTTAAAAACGGATATATTGTCTTCACCTCTTCGGATAATAATAAAGGATTGCTGACCGCGTCCGGTAAAGAAGTTTTAGCACCGCAATATGAAGATATTGACGTATGGCCCGATAACATTGTCATCTACAAAAAAAATGGAAAATATGGAGCTGCCACAACTACCGGAGAAATCTTGTTTGAACCGCTCTACTCAAACATTTCCCAAACCAACGATCAATATCTTACATTAGCGACGGGGAACGAAAAAAATTCGCTATACGACATAAAAAACAAGAAAATCGTTCTTTCTGATTATGAAAAAATAGGCGAGGCATTAAACACCTACAACCGCACTTTCTACACTTTAAAAAAGAACGGTAAATGGGGTATTATCAACAATAAGTTCCAGATCGTCATACCTTGTGAATACAGCAGTATCTGGGGTCGCTCCCAAGACCGGGAATATGCCTATATAAAGAATGCATCCGGAACCGGTCTCGTAAAATTTAACGATGACAATACTGCCAAGGTAGTTGTTCGCCCGGGAATCTTCGATTCCTTCTTCACCGCGTATGAAACAAACTTTATCGTCGGCGAGAAAAATAAATCTAAAGGTGCTTACTGCAAGAAAAACGGTGCAGTGATAAAACCGGGACAAGGTGCGGATTATTTTACGTATTCAGGAGGAATCATTTTCGCTCCTAAAGCACAGTCCGGAACAATGAATGCCTTTAATTCAAAAGGGGAGTTTGTAGGAACATTCACCGGATCTGCCACACAGACACAGAGAATGAATAACTGGCTTAATCAAATTGTCCCCAAATTAAAATAAACTCTACGAAACCTTCTGACCTCAACTTACAAATTAATGGGACGGTGTGTCAAAATACGAAAATTTGACACACCGTAATATTTTATCCAAATGAACAGGATAATGTCAGAATGGTTCGGTGACCGTTTTTAACCGCAGTCGGTATAAGAAAGATTTGAGCCTATCACAGGCTTCTTTCCCCCACGCGTGTAATACAAAAAAGTTATTATGCAAGTTGCGAGTGTAAAATATTGTTGTTTACTTTGCAGCGGAAAACGGAATAAGAGATTTCGGTTTCCGTCATGATATTACAATATCTTGCTGAGCGTTATCCATAAAGTCTTGTGCTGTGAAGCTATTTAAGGAAAGCTAATTATTAACCCTAAATACTTTATTGACAAGATGAAAAAGTTTATTCTTGGCGCAATCGTAGCGCTTGCATCTCTTTCCGCCTCTGCACAGGCTTACATCGGAGGCTCTTTCGGTTTCAACCGTGATTTCGACAAAAACGAAACTGAATTCTCTATTCTTCCTGAGGTAGGTTATAATTTCAACGATTCTTGGGCTGCCGGCCTCGAGTTCGGTTACACTCATGAGTATGAACGTGGCGCTTGCCTGAATCTTGGTAGAATTGCGCCCTATGCTCGTTGGACATTCTTCTCAACTTCCAACAAGCTCGTTTCTCTCTTCATCGATGGTGGCATCGGCCTAAATTTTGGAACAACTAAACTTGCCGGTGTTGATGACTCCACTTCCGACACTGCATTCATCTGGAACATCGGCATCAAGCCCGGTATCGCATTCCATCCCACAAAGAAATTCACTGTCCTTGCACACCTCGGAGGTCTTGGATATGACGGCACCAACGATCAGGGTAAGGCTTGGGGCTATACCAACAAGTTCGGTCTCAACTTCCGCACCACCAGCCTTAACCTCGGCTTCTACTACAACTTCTAAGCAGACATTCCCTGAAATATGACAGGCCGTGGCAGTTTTAATCCTGCCACGGCCTGATTTACATCCACCGGAGTGAACACTATTTTATCATTGTTTTTCCTCCAACTATATAGATCCCTTTCGGTAGGTCGGCAAGTGGATTGGTCGGGTTGGCATTTCTACGAACAAGGATTCCATCAGATGTATATACATCGGATGATGCAGAGGTCACGCTGCCGGAATCAAAGATATCCGTTACCCCCGATGCTCCCCCCTTGAGGGTCCATGCTTCAAGACTCCTGACCGCTGTAGGCGCCGTAGCGAATGCCTCTATGCCGTCGGCATCATCGGCCGTGGGAAAGACACGGATGCTCGTTGCCCAACGGTTATTGATGAAGATATCCAGAATAGAGCCATCGATGAATACATTCAGCGTCACCTCCTCCCCTTTTTTCAATAAGGCAGGGAGTGAACAGGTATAGACTCCGGAATATGCCCCGTCGTCGTTATGGTGACGATCGAGTCCGCTCAGGTCGACCGTAAGACGCGATGTGGCAGCATCGATGCTTACACTCCCCTCTCCTGTCGCGCCTTTGAAGAATTTGAATCCGAACTCGGAGGAATCGGCCTCAGCCACCATCATAAGTTCGGCCTGACGGCCCTCTACAGGCGATAGATTTTCAACACCATTCAGTGTAAAAGCTTTCTTTAAGTAGCCGTTTGCGGCACGCATCCCTTTCAGTCCTTCGTATGGTTTCTGCGAAAGGTTTCCTTCACTGTCTATGCTCCATTCACGAGGGAGAGAATAGCAATGAGCCCATCCGAGCTGATGGTTTATGGCTCCGGGCAACTTGTCAGGAACTATCCCTAAAGCGATTGTCTTCCCGTTTTCCTGAAAGATTGTGGGCGAAAGGAGGCCATAACCCTCTTTGCTTATAAGTTCCACACCACGGGGGAAGGCTGATTTATCGTCAGGAGCAAACGTGCCGTCAGCATTTATGTCACCTGTCCAATAAATCGTCTTCACTCCGCCCATCATATCAAGGGGAGTTGCGGTGAATAGCCATTTCCCATCGGCCATCCTGGTCACATTGGGCATCTCCCAGAAGCGTCCCGCAGTAGTGGCGTTGGGAGCCGAGAAGAAGGTGGAACCGTCATTGGTCCAACGACCGTTCTCATAACGATGCAGCGTTGCCACACCCTTGTTATCTTTCGAACTGCCGACTATGATATAGGCCTTGTCGCCGTTACGGAAGAAATAAGGATCACGGAAATCATCGGAAAGACCGGCCGGACGACCGTTGATAAGCGGATTAGCCGGATTCTTCTCCCATTCTATGAGGGAGTCATCCACCGGATTAGCCTGAGCAATCGTGGCCTTGGCATAATCAACGGCTGTGTAAATGGCTGAGGGTTTACCACCCGTAAGCTGATCATCACTAAAGACACATCCGCTCCAGCATCCCTTGAAGTCATAATCGGCTTCGGGAGCGAAAGCTATCTTCTCTTCGCGCCAGTCGTAAAGGTTCTCGCTTGAGATATGTCCCCAATGCAGACGTGCCATGTAGGGTCCGTTGGCATTCTTCTGGAAGAAAACATGGTAGCGTCCGTCAGACTTAGTCATCCCGTGGCTTTCGTTGGTCCAGCCCGCACCTGGCATTCCGTGGAAACGCGGACGGAGTTTCTGCCCGGCGAAGCGTGAGGCCGGAATTGTGAGATCACAATCATTCTGCGCCTTCATCGCCGCGATTTCGGCGGGAGCAAGGGCTTCATTCCAGATTTTGAATTCATCCATGACACCGTTGAAGGCCTGCAGGTTGAACATCCCGGCCTTTCGGTCGGAAGTGCCATGGCCGAAACGGAGCGTTCCGCTGAACGCATCCGCTCCACCATTGCATCTGGTAGAGCCAACTTCCTCTCCGTTGCAATATAACTTCAATGTATGTGAGGCTCCGTCGAGCACGGCTGTAAGATTATTCCATTGGTAAGAGGGAACCGACTTTATGCTTTCCACACTTACAGGCCAGCCACCGGTGTAGAGCCTGAACTCTACTTTTCCGTCAATTCCGAGATAAAAGCCGAAGCCTTTCTTGGCATCGTCGTCAAGACAGGATATGACAGTGGCTTTCTCCTTGGTGTTTACGTCAATCTGCACTATAGGATAGCACGGCACAGCCATCCACACCGAAGCAGTCATCGACTGCGAACCACCATTGAAGAGATTGTCGAGCATGGCATCAACATATGTGCTGTAGCCATCAAACATCAGACCATCTCCAACTGCCCCGGTAACTGTCTCGGCACCGAAATTCCCCTTCACATCGAATTTATTGCCAGTTACCACTTCGGAGATCTGGCCGGATTTAACATCCATAGGGAAATGTGCCACGACATCGGCTACCGAGGGCAATGCTCCGGCAAGTGCTAATGAAAGGGTAAAGGTTCTTATAAAGTAATTGTCACGTTTCATTTTTAAATCATTCTTTTGATTCGCATGCAGTAGGGACGCATCCCGATGCGTCCGATGTTTCAAAGCGGACGCACCGAGGGTGTGTCCCTACTGCATTTAACGCATCTATAATCGTTAAAATTGTAGTTATCAGATGTTAAAACCGCGGGAGGAACCCTTTCGGGCATCCTCCCGCGGAGTCTGATCATGATTTGAATGCTTGTCTTAATTTAATGGCTGCTCCCAGAGAATATCTTTATTTGAAGTAATTCTCCGTTTCAGAACCAATCCTTATTTCAGATAATTAAGAATATTCTCAGTGAGCTTCTCCACATTACCCTGATAGGGATTCTGGCCTGAGTTCTGGTTCCACTCGTAGGCGGCGAAACCATTGGCCACGCAACGACCGTGCTGGGGATTGCTGTAGAAGTCGACAAGGCCGGCTACACAGTGGTCGCGAACATGCCCCCACGTAGCGAGAACGAGAGAGTTGGTCGTTACCTCGAAGTTGCGGATCACATCGCGCTCCGATCCTCTGCCGTAGATATTGCAATCCCACATACAGTTGTGGTCTTCGCGCTGACCGGGGCCGATGAGAGGAATGTTGGGATAACCATATCCGTTGGGGTCTTCGAGAGTGATACCCTGGAAGATGGCATGCTCCGTGCGGTCGTAGAATCCTTGGTCAGCACCACCTTTGAAGTCCCAGCCGAGGTAAGGATTTATCACCCAGACATCATCACCTGAGCCCCCCTCTCCACTGGCAAATATCGAGGGCCCCATATCGGAAGGCACGATTTCCAAAGGCACTGTCAGCTGCGTAGCCATATTTGAAAGATAGAGCGATCCGCCGTTGGCAGAATATTCTTTAAGCGCATTGATTGTAGATGCATCGGCAAATCCTCCGGGAAGATTTTCCCAACCTGCCTGCAGACCGATTCTGTCAACCATAATCCACATCACGGAATAGATGGCCGGATCATAGTCGGCTATATCTGCCGGATGCAGGAACTCCGCATTTGGCTGAGCGGCAAACCACTTGGCGGCTGCAAGCTCATCATCATCGCTGAGGTCAGTATAGGTTGCAGCGTCTGAAGGGAGGAGGAAGAGCATTTTCGGTTCCATGTAAGGGATGGTGTTCTCCACGCTTACTGCCGGTGAGTAGTAATATGTGTCATACACGGCTTCCACGGCATACGTCAACGGAGTCTCCATAGGCTGAGCCTTGAGAACGTATGAAGTGGCATCGGCTTCAAGAAGAATAGCCTTGTCGGTCTCACCGTTTGTAACGATACGCACTCCCGTGCGGTGTGCCTGTGTCGGAAGAGTCCAGCTAAGGGTGACGGCACGGCCCTCTACCTCACTTTTAAGATTGCTCACACCGGCAAATGTCTCTTCCGGAAGATTGATGATAACCGACTTTCCTGTTGATATATAACCGTTATCGTAGGTTACCTTCACTGTGTAGACCACATCTTCTCCAAGAGGAGTTCCAAGAACGGTATAGCTGTAGGAGCGTGTCGGATTAAGATCGAATTTCTCTATTTCCGTGGCATTACGGTAGAGGATACATCCCGTCACATCCTTGTCGGCGGGAAGTGTCCATGTAATGTCGACATCGTGGTTGGCTGCTCCACCCACTGTATATTCCATCGAAGTAGCAACCGGAAGACTCGGCTCCTCGGTGTAACCCTCCGGAGTATATTCCGAACAGCCCGTTGCCATAAAGCAGAGACCGGCTGCTATATATAATAGTTTTTTCATTACTTTTGATGTTTAATTTAGAATACTTACTTACCAATTATTTATAGAGATCGCCTGCATCATCCACCTGACCGAGAGGTATCGGACTGTAGAGATCAGTTTCGCTGAGATGAGCGTTTCCATACTGCGGATAGAGCTTGGCTTCCTTCACATAATAAGCATTGACAGTTTCCACTGCATTGCCCCAGCGGAGAAGGTCGAACCAGCGATGACCCTCCATAGCGAGTTCCAGACGGCGCTCCATGCGGACTGCCTTGCGTGCGTAATCCTGAGTCCAGCCTTGCGCGCCATATTCGCGTACAAGATATGTGGCGATCATCGGGTTCACGTCAACCGGAGTGTAGGATGAGCTTACCGAACGGGCTGCCTTAGCACGGACCTGATTGATAAGGCTGCGAGCCTCGTCAAGACCTTTGTTCTGCTCGATGAGCGACTCTGCCTTCATCAGAAGAACATCGGCATAACGGATGATGATATAGTTCAAGGAACTTGCGCCCCAAGGCACGATACCTACCTCTACGTAAGGGCTATCGGGAGAGGGATAAGGCTTCTTGCCGGAGAACTGAGTATAGTTCTGGAGGTTGCGGCACCACTGCTCATTGTATGTATAACCTCTCCAAGGCATTCCGAGACGACCGAAGGTGAAGTCAACGCGGGGATCGACATTACCCGGATAGTCGGCGCGGTCAAGATTGCCTGAAGGTGCGTTTGCCTCGTCAAGATATGGAAGGCCCGACTCATCTGTGCGGAAAGCATTCACAAGATTCTGGGAGCCCACGTAAAAGTCATCGCCGTTACCGTAGAGGTTCCCTTCCGAGAGAGTACAGTTAAGACAGTTGTTGAAGTTATACTGATCGGGAGTATTTGCAGAAGAGAACTGCACGGCCATCACAGATTCATACTGATTGTTCATCTCAGGCTTGGAAATGTCGAGGAAGTTGGGATAGAGCTCATATTGGCCGCTCTTGATCACAGCGTCGGCATATTTTTCCGCATTGGCGTAATCATGGTTAAAGAGCGCCACGCGTGCGAGGATAGCCGCAGCTACATATTTATTGAAGCGTCCCGGTTCGCTCTGCTTCTCCACATTATCTTTATAGGCCTCCTCAAGGTCGGCATAGATGAATCCCATTATCTGCTCTTTCGAGAACTCACGCGGGCTGCACGCAGAAGGATCTGCTGTCTCGTCGGTAAAATAAGGGAATTCACGGAAGATTCGGTAGAGATCGAAGTAGTAGTAAGCACGGAGAGTCTTCATCTCGGCGATATAGGCCTTGCGTTTTTCTTCAGAGAGATTCCCTGCGTTCTTCAGACCGCGGATTGCCGTGTTGCAACGCGAGATCGAGAAGAAGTCATTGCGCCATTTGTAATCGAGAATCGGGTTATTGCTCTGCACATTGCCGATAGAGAACTCGTGCATGTAGCTTTCAAAACCGAGCTCACCGCCACCTTTCTGAGCATCGTCCGAGCGGATATCGAATACCCAGTTGTTGATCGGACCGGCAAAAGATTCGTTATTGCCGAAGTAATGGCAGAGAAGAGTGGCGTAGGCAGCCGTCATAAGGGCTTCCGCCTCATCGTCGCCTATCTGAGCTTCGGTGAAAGATCCCTGAGGTTTAGTGTCGAGAAGGTCATTACATGAGGTGAATCCCATGCCGCTAACCGCTATCGCCATAGCGAAAGCCGACCCTTTTATGATATTTTTAAATGATGTCTTCATTGTTTAGATTAGAATTGGAAGTTAACACCTAAAGTGAATGTGCGGGGACGCGGATAAGCGCCATTATCCCAAAGACCGCCATATTCGCCGGGGAGAAGTTCAGGATCAAGACCTTTATACTTGGTCATGGTGAACACGTTCTCAACCTGGAAATATACGTTGAGGTTTTCGCAAGCGAATTTCTCTGTGATGTGGCGGGGCAGCTGATATGAAAGCTTGAGGTATTTCATCTTCATATATGAGCCGTTTTCCACATAGTAGGTAGAGAAGCGCGACTCGTTGTTGGCATCTGTAAGGGAGAGGGCCGGGATGTCAGAACCTGTGTTCTGAGGAGTCCAGGCATTGAGGATGTCGGCGGCGTGATTGGTCCAGAGGTTGGCACGGCCGAAGCTGTAGAGCTGACCCTTCATGCTGTTGATGATATCCTGACCGAAGTCGCCGGCGAAGAACATATCGAGAGTGAAGGCCTTGTATTTGAATGCCAGGTTAAGACCGAGTGATACATCCGGATTCGGATCGCCGATATAGCAGCGGTCGGCATCAGAAATCACACCGTCACCGTTAAGGTCGCGATACATCAGACGGCCCGGAGCTGCACCCACCTGATTTGCGTGGTTTGCAACCTGCTCCATGTTCTGGAAGATGCCATCGCATACATAACCGTAATAGATTCCCATCGGCTTGCCGGGAACAAGACGTGCATCGCCACCGATATGGTCTTCCTGATTATTGAGCTTGAGGAGCTTGTTCTTATACTGAGAGATGTTGATCGATCCGTTCCAGGAGAAGTCTCCATAAGTAGGAGAGTTGTATGCAAGGGTGATTTCCCAACCGTTGTTGCGCATCGAGCCGGTGTTCAGCCATTTTGCCGCATTCTCGCCTGCCACTGCCAATGCCGGCGGAATGGTAAGCATATCGTGAGTTTTCTTGATGTAATAGTCGGCGGAAAGGGCTAAGGCTCCATTGAAGAATTGCATATCGATACCGATATTGTTCTGAACGGTTGTTTCCCAGGTCAAGTCAGGGTTACCGGAAGCTGCAAGCGTGATGCCCGGAGTTGTGGAAGAGTTCGTACCGCTTATATCATAGGCACCGTTACCGGTATTGAAGATATAAGTTGAGTAAGCGGGATAGAGAGGAGGAATGTTTGCGTTACCGTTCTGACCCCAAGAGTAGCGGATCTTTAAATCTGTAAGGATATCGTTCTCTTTCCAGAATGGCTCAGCCGACGGACGCCATGCGAGAGAGAATGCGGGGAACACACCTGCGCGGTGTCCCTTTGCAAAGCGTGAATTCTCATCGCGACGGATTGTGAAAGATGCAAGATAACGGTCGGCGAAGTTATAATCTAATTTTGCGAAGAGGGAGAATACGCTCCACTGAGATTTGCCACCCCAGTTGTTACGGTCGCCGCTGCCGGCTCCGATCTGCATATAGTCGGCATCTTCAAAAGCATAACCTGTGCGCGATGCTCCTAAATCCTTAAATGTATAACCGATGGCCTCAGTACCGATAAGGGCTGAGAAATGATGGATATCTTTGAAGGTGTTGTTATAGAATGCCGTGTTGGTCCAGGTCCAGGTATCACCCTGACCATAGCTCTCTGAAACTGAGTTAACATCAGTTTCGGATACACGGCGAGTGAGATTCTGGTTAAGATATTGCGAATGCTCGATACCGATGTTCGACTTGAGGGTAAGCGCTTCGATAGGCTTGACCTCGATGAAGGCATTACCTAAGATGCGCCAGCTTGTGGAAGAGTTATCGGCCGCATTGGCAATAAGCTGTGCAGGGTTGGCGAGGTCCGATTTGAAGAGAGCCATAGGGTTGGTCCAGGTGCCGTCAACACCTTTAACGGGGATACATGGCATCTGTGAAAGAGCCGTGAAAGGGATACCGCGGTCACCGGCTACATCGACACCGCGATTGCTCCAGCGCGCTACAACGAGATTCTCTCCTACCGCAACATATTTATTGATGTCGAAACGTGAGTTTACACGTGCCGAGTAACGTTCGTAGAATGTGTCTCTGATATTACCGTTCTGGTTGATATAGTTGGCTGAGAAAAGCACTGAGCTTTTTTCCGTATTGTTTGCTACAGATGCTGTAAGATTGTTGGTCCAGGCTGTGTGATACACCACATCCTGCCAGTCGGTGTTTGTGGAAGGATAGTTGGGATTTCCGTCGATGAATTCCACAAGCTGAGGCTGGCTGCCGCTCCCATAGAGCGCATTGTTTGCGGGGATGCCGGAGTTGGCGGCTGCCTGCCAGTAAGCCTGACCCCACTGATGGGCGTCCATAACTTTGTAACGCTTTGCAATTGTCTGCGCCGAGATTGCATAATTGACATTCACTGTGAGGCGGTCGCCTTTACCATGTTTGGTAGTGATGATCACAACACCGTTTGCCGCACGCGAACCATATATTGAAGCTGAGGCTGCGTCCTTCAACACCTGCATTGACTCGATGTCGGAGGGATTGATCATGTTGATGTTGTCGGTAGGCACACCGTCGATGATATAAAGGGGATCGTTGCTTGAATTGGCCGTAGACATACCACGCACACGGATCGAGCCTGTTCCACCGGGAGCCGCATCGGGAACCACATTCACACCCGGAAGTTTACCGGCCATTGAGTTCATGATATTACCGGAGTTCTCGCTCAAAGGCTCTTTCATGTTCATCACCGAAACAGCACCGGTAAGATCGGCTTTACGCTGGACGGTGTAACCGGTGACAACCACTTCGTCGAGAAGGTCGGAGAGTTCATCGAGATAGACAGTCATCTTGGCTTCGGCCTTCAGTGTGGTTGACTGGTAACCGATATAGGAGAAGGTCAACGTAGAGTTTTCAGGCACGGTGAGAGTGAAGTTACCGTCGAGATCGGTGGCCACACCATTCTTTGTGGCATCCGAAAGAACGGTGGCCCCGATCAGAGGTTCGCCGTCGTTACGGGAGATCACTGTTCCATGCACTGTCAGATTCTGTGCCTGCGCTATCACTGCGGCGAAGAGCATCAGAAATGCGGTGAGCATTGTTTTTTTCATGATCTAATAATTGGTTGGTTTTTTAAAAGTTTTCTGCCGCAAAATTATATAGAACAGATTCTTGCAAATATAAAAAATGTTGCATCAGCTATAACAAACAGCCCAATGCAACAATATTTATAAGGTTTGCAACATATCCGGATAATCACCCTCCCAGTTCCTCTCTCAGAGAGTGTTTGAATTTAAATGATTTTAGCACAAAGAGAGATTTTGGGATGATTTTCCAAAGTTGAAGAGGGAGCGATGCGGGCATCACGACCGATGAAATCTTTGGGAAAGCGCCCAA
>JAAVEA010000029.1 GCA_014801535.1 Bacteroides sp. | reverse complement strand
TCCTTCTGAAAAAGAATATTTTAGCTCGAAATTGAAAATCGACGAGTTTCCGCTAAGGAAAACAATGACGAGTCAAATAGCCGCCCTGGCATTTTAACATATTTTATTGGATGGACTCTTAGTTTCCTCATTCAAGAAACTGTTATAGTAATGTCGGAAAATAATCAAAGATATATTGTAAGCGCAAGGAAATATCGCCCTGCTACATTCCAGACTGTGGTGGGACAGAAAAATCTCACATCCACCTTAAAGAATGCCATTTCGTCAGGCAGACTCGCTCAGGCCTATCTCTTCTGTGGCCCGAGAGGTGTCGGAAAGACATCATGCGCACGTATTTTTGCCAAAACAATCAACTGCCTGACCCCAACGCTCGACGGTGAGGCCTGCGGACAATGCGATTCCTGCCGGGCGATAGATCAGGGCAACTCCTATAATCTTATCGAACTTGACGCCGCTTCCAATAACGGCGTGGATGATATTCGCGCAATTACCGAGCAGGTCAGCATACCTCCTCAGGTGGGTAAATATCGTGTTTTTATCATCGATGAGGTCCATATGCTCACAGCAGCTGCCTTCAACGCGTTCCTCAAAACTCTGGAGGAACCACCTTCTTATGTAATATTCATTCTTGCCACAACAGAGAAGCACAAGGTTATACCCACGATCCTTTCGCGTTGCCAGATTTATGATTTCAAGCGAATCACAATCGATGACACTGTGGATCACCTTGAATTCGTAGCGAAAAGCGAAGGGATCTCTGCAGAACGCCGTGCACTCAGCGTCATTGCACGCAAAGCTGACGGAGCCATGCGTGACGCCCTCTCGATATTCGATCAGGTTGCGGCCTCATGTCAGGGGAATGTTAGCTATGAAGCCACCATCGACACTCTCAATGTGCTCGACTATGAATATTATTTCCGTCTGGTCGATGCCTTCGCAAAAAGTGACATTCCGGATTCTCTTCTTATCTACAAAGAGATTCGCGACAAAGGATTTGATTCACTCTTCTTCATTGGCGGACTTGCAAGCCACATCCGGGATCTTATGGTTGCCGCTGATGCACGCACATTGCCTTTGCTCGAAATGCCGGCCGATACGGCACAACGGTTCCGCGACCAAGCCACTTCACTTCCGCTGCAGTGGTATTACGCAGCAATGAAGATCCTCAACGATTGCGATTTCAACTATCGCACCGCCTCAAATAAGCAACTGCTTGTGGAAGTAACCCTTATACGGCTTTGTCAGCTTCTCTCTCCCGCCGACCCCCCTTTTAAGGGTGAATATAAGAATCCTCCGCTGCAGAATCCGACAGTACCACCCGCTCCCTCTCCCACACAGGCACCGTCGGCTCCGACCGTTTCGTCTTCTGCGGTTTCAGCTCCGGTTTCACGTCCCGCTCCCTCCTCATCGCCGGCACCGGCTCCAACCTCTGTCTCAACACATCAGCCGGCGCCGGCTACTGTGCAAAGACCGGTTCATGCACCCGAGCCCACCCGTCCTTCTTCTAAACCACGCACATTCAGAATCTCCAATTCCATCCATTCCGAAACATCTTCGCTTGAACTGAGAAACACACCGGTCACAATCGAATCGTTCATGCAGGCCTGGAATAAGTTTATTCAAGACAACCCTGATCAATATATCCTCACTTCAGCAATGAGGAAGTCAAAGATCTCAATGAATGCTGAGAATGAGTTCAAGATACTTGTGGAGCATCCGGCCCAACAGCAAGCGTTTGAATCCTCCCCAAAACTTGTCACTTTCTTACGCGATTTTCTTAAAAACGATTTTATCGCCCTAAAGGCTGAGCTCGACACCTCGATAGAAGTTGTGAAGATACTGCCACCGAAAGAGTTCATTGCAAAAGCGATTACCCAGAATCCCGCCCTCGGAGAGTTCCTGAAAAACATAGAAGCGGAGATAAACTGACCAGTTTATCTCCGCTTTCATATTTATCATGCTTTTATCATGCTTTCCCAAGCAGCTCCTTCAATGGATTTATAAAGAACGGCCTGTCGAAAAGATGTGGATGAGGCACTTTCAATTCGGGAAGATCCACCTCAACATTCTCTATCGCCATTATGTCGATATCAATAAGACGGTCGCGATAAGATCCATCGGAATTCCGATGAGCGTCAGGTGAAATCTCCTTTTCTATCTTCTGAAGTTCATGAAGCACATCAAGCGGTTCTTCTTCGCTTTCAAACATCATCGCAACATTCAGAAACATATTGGTGGAATCGAAACCCCACGGTTCCGACTCCACCACTTTTGAGATTTCAAAATATCCGAAACGCCTCTCCACCGCCGCCACCGCACGACTCAGATTAAGACGGCGGTTGCCGAGATTGGTGCCGATATTTATATAATATTTCATTTCAGACAATATCAGAGTGTCTTCTTAACCTCTACCTCCTCGAACCCTTCGATGAGGTCGCCCTCACGGATGTCGTTGTAGCCCTGGATTGAGAGACCGCAATCATAGCCAGAAACCACTTCCTTCACGTCATCCTTAAATCGCTTGAGAGAGCCAAGGTCGCCGGTATAGATCACGATACCGTCGCGGATCAGGCGCACTTTCGAGGCGCGCTTGATTTTACCGTCACGCACGATAGCACCGGCGATTGTGCCGACTTTCGAGATATGATAGGTCTGAAGCACCTCTGCCGTGCCTGTGATCTCCTCCTTGATTTCGGGAGAAAGCAGACCCTCCATAGCGTCTTTCACCTCTTCGATAGCCTTGTAGATAACCGAGTAGAGGCGTATTTCAACACCCTCTTTCTCAGCCTCTCGCTTGGCAGCGGCAGAAGGACGCACCTGGAAACCGATAATGATGGCATCGGAAGCGGCGGCAAGAGTCACATCCGATTCGGAAATCGCACCCACACCCTTGTGAAGCACATTCACCTGCACCTCCGGAGTGGAAAGCTTCAGCAACGCATCGGAAAGAGCTTCGATAGAACCGTCCACATCGCCCTTGACCACAAGGTTGAGTTCATGGAAATCGTTAAGAGCACGGCGGCGTCCGAGTTCTTCAAGTCCGACGCGTTTCTTGGTGCGCAGACCGAGTTCGCGCTGCAGCTGTTCCCTCTTGTTGGCAATCTCACGTGCCTCCTGTTCGGTGTCAAGCACATTGAATGTATCACCCGCAGTCGGAGCGCCGTTCAAACCAAGTATAAGAACCGGAGTAGACGGGCCTGCCTCTGTTACGCGCTGGTTACGCTCGTTGAACATCGCCTTCACCTTACCGAAATGCGTTCCTGCCAGAATCACATCTCCAACATGGAGTGTTCCGTTCTGCACGAGCACAGTTGCCACATATCCGCGTCCTTTATCGAGAGAAGACTCAATCACCGAACCCACCGCGTTGCGGTTTGGATTAGCCTTGAGCTCGAGAAGTTCCGCTTCAAGAAGCACCTTGTCCATAAGTTCTTCAACACCCAACCCTTTCTTGGCTGAGATATCCTGGCTCTGATATTTACCACCCCATTCCTCCACGAGATAGTTCATATTGGCCAGTTCCTCCTTGATTTTATCGGGATTTGCCGCAGGCTTATCAATCTTATTGATAGCGAACACCATCGGCACACCTGCGGCCGAAGCGTGGTTGATAGCCTCTATGGTCTGGGGCATCACATCGTCGTCGGCCGCCACTATAATGATGGCAAGGTCGGTCACCTTGGCTCCACGGGCACGCATGGCGGTAAACGCCTCGTGACCAGGAGTGTCGAGGAAGGTGATTCGGCGTCCGTCAGACAGCTTCACGTTATATGCACCGATATGCTGCGTGATACCGCCTGCCTCACCGGCAATCACATTAGACTTGCGTATATAGTCGAGAAGCGAAGTCTTACCATGGTCCACATGACCCATCACGGTCACGATCGGCGGACGCTCCTCAAGATCTTCCTCATTATCCTCTACCGTCTCGATAGCCTCGGTTACATCCGCACTCACGAACTCTGTGCTGAATCCGAACTCCTCGGCCACGATATTGATAGTCTCCGCATCCAGACGCTGGTTGATCGAGACCATCACACCGAGATTCATGCAGGTAGCGATAACATTGTTGATGGGCACATCCATCATATTTGCAAGGTCGTTGGCGGTCACAAATTCCGTAATCTTGATCACACGACTCTCGGCAGCCTCACGCTGCTGGTTCTCAATCTCACGGTTGTGCATCTCCTCGCGCTTCTCCTTACGCCACTTCACACTCTTTTTGGTGGTTTTGTTGGTAAGACGTGCGAGAGTCTCCTTCACCTGCTTCTGCACATCTTCGGCATTAACCTCCGGCTTGTTCGGACGGCGGTCGTCGCGGTTGCGTCCGCGGTTGCGTCCTCCGCCGCCTCCACGGTTCTCATTGCGGTTGCCACCGCCATTGTTACGGTTACCGCCATTGTTATTACCGTTATTGCCATTGTTGTTGCCGCCACGTTCCTTCTTACGGTTATCCGAACCGAATCCGGGCTGGGAAGCGGCTTTCTCTATATCCACCTTCTCCTTCCCTATACGCTTACGCTTCTTACGGTCGGATTCGTTTCCTTGTCCGGCGCGGGCACGTTCGGCCTTGCTCTTCTTTCTTGGACGTGTAGCCTGATTAAGGGAAGAGAGGTCGATTTTTCCTACTACCTTGAGTTCCGGCCCCTGCGTAGGCGTCGAAAGGCGGAACACCTTGCTTTCCGGCTGCTGCGCCGGTGCCTGAGATTCTGTCGAAGCGGGCTGCACAGCCTCGTTCTTCTCAGGATGCTGGTTATTGCTCACAGATTTATCTTTTGTAGTTGAATCTTTCTTTGGCTGAGACGCTTGAACCATCGGCTGTTCATTCTGAACAGGCTTGGTCTCCTGCTTCTTAGGTTCTTTCTGCAGAGGCTCCTGCCCGGGTTCCGCTTTGGGTTCCGGCTTAGGAAGCGGAGCTGCCTTAGGCTCAGGCTTGATCTCCGCCTTAGGAGTATCCACGGGAGCCGGTTTCACGGCTGGAGCAACCGGCTGTGCGGGTTTATCCTCTTTCACAGGCTTTTTCACTTCCTGCTCGGGGACAGTTATCGGTTTCTCCACCTTCTTCTCCTCTTTTTTCTCCTCGCGGCGAGATTCGGGTTTGGGCTTACCGACATTTGCAAGATCAATCTTCCCCAACACCTTCGGCTGCGGAATCTCGGTCTTTACCTCTTTGGCCTGCACACGGTCGCTCTTCTTCTCCTTTTTCGTATTGATGAAATCGAGGCTGCGCTTCTTCACATCCTTATCAGTGCTGAACTCCTTGGTGAGAAGCTCCACTGCATCGGAATCTATGCGGGCGTTGGGATTATTCTCCTCCACCTCGATATTATGTTTTCGCAGGAACTCCACTGCTGTGCTCAGCCCTACGTTTAGGTCTTTTACTATCTTGCTTATTTTTGTTCGCATAAAACGGTTTTAGATACTGAAGGATTTCCCCGGGGGTGAACGCCCCCTGGGCGTTCCTCTATCCAATCCCTATTAAATTATCCGAATGCCACCCGGGAGTATGGCGTCGGTTGATATTCCGGTCCACGACTGTTAGTCTTCGAACTCTGCGCGGAGCACATCAAGCACATGCTCAAGCGTATCGTCTTCAAGATCGGCCTGGTCAAGAAGCTCCTTGGAAGCGTTGAGCACTGCTTTGGCTGTGCCAAGACCAAGATTTTTGAGAGCCTCGATAACCCATGCGTCGATTTCATCGCTAAACTCGTCAAGGTAGATATCCTCTTCTCCTTCTTCAATGTCACGATATACGTCGATAGAATATCCGGTGAGCTGAGTGGCGAGACGTATATTCATACCTCCCTTACCGATTGCCAGAGACACCTCGTCGGGATGCAGGAACACCTCAGCCTTCTTATCCTCTTCGTTAAGACGGATGGAGGAGATCTTGGCGGGGCTCAACGCACGCTGTATGTAAAGCGATGGATTGGAGGTGAACGGAATAACGTCTATATTCTCGTTGCGCAATTCGCGTACGATTCCATGTATACGGCTCCCCTTGATTCCTACACAAGCGCCCACCGGATCGATACGGTCGTCGTAACTCTCAACGGCAATCTTGGCGCGCTCGCCCGGAATGCGGGCCACAGCGCGGATTGTGATCAATCCGTCATGAATCTCCGGAACCTCCTGCTCGAAAAGACGACGGAGGAAACGTTCATCCGTACGGCTCACGATAACCTTGGGATTGTTGTTAGGATTATCCACCCGCTTCACGATCGCCTTCACGATGTCGCCCTTATGGAAGAAATCACCGGGAATCTGCTCGTCCTTGGGCATTATCAGCTCATTCTGCTCCTCATCAATCAGAAGCATCTCGCGTTTCCAGATCTGATGAACTTCGGCAGCCACTATCTCGCCCTCAAGCTCCTTGAATTTGGAATAGATGGCATCTTTCTGCAGATCAAGAATCTTCGACTGGAGTGTCTGGCGTAGATTAAGGATAGCGCGGCGTCCGAATTTCTCAAAGAAAATGCGACGTGTCACATCTTCTCCTATCTCACATTCGGGGTCGATCTCACGGGCTTCGGTAAGCCCGATCTGCATATCCTTGTTATCCACCTCTCCGTCAGGCACCACTTCAAGGTTCTGATATATCTCGCAGTCTCCCTTGTCGGGATTCATGATCACATCGAAGTTCTCATCCGTGCCGAACATTTTAGCCAACACGTTGCGGAAACTCTCCTCAAGCACTGATATCATTGTGGTCTTGTCAATATTCTTGAGTTCCTTGAACTCCTGAAACTGGTCGACCATATTTACTGTAGCTGCTTTCTTTGCCATTATATCGTTATATATTTTTTCAATTCTTATTTTTTTCTGCCGCCACACACCGGCATTCCATTCCTGCAGGTAAGTTACGAAAGATATTTTCGGAATCAGAATTCAAGCACATACGTCACCTGCTTCACATCGTCATATCCGTACTCTATATCACGCGGCTGCATCACAGGTTTCTTAGCTCCCTCAGGCCTCACCTTCTCCATCACTTCAATCACGAATTTTTCCGGATCTGCGCTTTTGAGCACTCCTTTGCGCTTGCTCCCTTTTTTTTCAAGGACCTCGACTTGATCACCTATATGCTTTTCATATTGGCGCAAAACCTTGAACGGCGAAGTCAGACCGCATGATCCTACTTCAAGTTCATAGTCTTCTTCATCGCGCGAGAAAGCTTCCTCTATCTTGCGTGTAAGCGATATGCAGAAGTCAATATCAACTCTGTCGTCGGAATCTATCTCCACCGCTATCACGTTATCATTGCTTATCCTGAGATCGACCAGATAATAGCTTGTCCCTTCAAGCTCCTTGTCGATAAAGGATTTCATCTCTGACTTGTCAATCATAATTGTCTTCTTTTTTCAAATTCCATCCCGTTTCATCAAAAAAACGCGGAGAAGACTTGCGTCCCCTCCGGAAATCTTTTGCAAAGATAATAAAATTTATCGGCTTTTTCTACAAGCATCCTCTCTTTAAAGCGGAAAGATACTCGCAAAGCATATCTTTTTATAATATTTAATATTTTTTAACAATATATTACAGTTATTCAATCAACTGTTGCTCTATCGGCCTCACTTATAGCGTTTGGTTCGACACTGAGCATAAGAATATATCGTTCTCCATCCTGATCATCTATAAGACGCATGGCAACAAAATTGTCTGTATAATCGCCCGTCACCTCAAACAGATCCTCGGTATAAGGATTCGCTCCCAGATCAAGACCCATATCCTCGAATTCCTGAAGCATAGTCTTGCTGAAATCAGACTGATCAAGAGTGGCGTATTTCTTTTCAACATCCGAATAAGGAAACAGGAAAAAGAATCCGTAATCGCTGATAGAATCGTTGTCCAGACGCACGAGAGCCGAAACATCAGGAGTCATCCCGTTATAGCTGATCGAGAATCCGTCACTTGAATCGAGCCAGAGATTATTCTGTTCTTCAGATGGCGTAAGATTCATCATTGTTTCGGAAAGACCTATTGTAGCCTCCTTGCTATTTACAGCCGGAAGCATTCCGTAGGCCTTTGTTATTAGGTCTTCACCTGAAAGAGTGATCGCATCCTTTGTGTCGGAAACTGTAGATTCTGAATTAACAATTGCTGATGAAGCTTCCGGAAGAAGAGAGATGATTTCAGCCGAAGTCATTTCAGAAAGGGATGTGGATCCCGCTGCATTCATAATGGATGCCCCGCCGATGAGAGCGATAGTTAAAACGGCTGATTTAATGGTAGAAGCTTTCATAGCATTAATTGGTTTCATTATTCTTATGATATCATAACCACGCTATGATGCTCTTTGTTTATAGCAAGAATGTTAAAATACAAATTCATTTTAAGTTAAAATCATAAGTAAGTATTAAAAATTAAACGATAAGTAGCAGAGATAAAATAGTTAATGTATTTGTACTACTTACCTATCAGACTTTACAAAATTGATATAAACATGACACGGGTCGCATCTATCATGGATGCGACCCGTGTTATTATAATTGGTATTTATTACTATTTATCAGTTGAAGCGACGGTTACCCTGAAGCATGGGCTTGCCATCGTTGTCTGCCTGTTTCTTATCGATCTTACGACGCATGATGCTGTAAGCAACCGGTGCGGCGCAATAGAGAGAACAGAATGTACCTACAACCACACCGAAGATCATGGCGAATGTGAACGAACGGATCGTGTCGCCGCCAAGGAAGAAAATGCAGAGGAGCACGAGCAGTGTGGAGAACGATGTCATTACCGTACGGCTCAATGTCTGGTTCAAAGACTTGTTGAAGGTCTTGTAACGATCCTCTTTCGGATACACCTTCATCATCTCACGGATTCGGTCGAACACAACCACTGTATCATTGATCTGATAACCGATGATGGTCAATACCGCAGCGATAAACGACTGGTCGATCTCCATTGAGAAGGGAAGGAATCCCCAGCATACGGAGTAGAAGCCGATGATAAGGAATGCGGTGAGCATTACGGCGCAGAGCGCACCCACTGAGAAGGCGATGTTGCGGAAGCGGAGAAGGATGTAGAGGAACATGCAGACAAGTGCGATGCTCACTGCCCAGATAGCGTCACGCTTCATATCGTCGGCAACGGAAGGCCCTACCTTCTGGATCGAGATGATACCGTGTGCCTCATCGGCCACTGCAAATGCATTCTCGTCCATGGTCTTGCCATTGACGGTGAGTTCATTCTTGAGTCCCTGATAGAGAAGATCGGCAATCTCATTCTCCACATTCTCGCTTTCGTCAGCAATCTTGTAGTTGGTGGAGATACGAAGTTTAGAAGGATTGTCGATATTGATTACAGAAACCGAGACTGTCTTGTCGTTGGCTTTCTCCTGAAGGAGAGCTGTAAGGTTATCCTGAACTGCCTGACGGTCCACATCTTTCTCAAACTGCACCACATAGTTGCGGCCTCCGGAGAAGTCGATACCCTGGTTCATACCGCGGATAGCGAGCGAGGCGATACCTACTACGATAAGGAATACCCAGACTGCGGCAGCCCCTTTCCACTGACCGAGGAAGTTGATCTTCGGGTTGGTGAGGAAGTTGCGGCTGAGAGCTGTGGTGAATGTCATGTTGGCGCAACGACCGTTCTTTGTGATGAGGTCGAATGCGATGCGGGTCAAGAACACTGCTGTGAAGAATGAGCATACAAGACCGATGATAAGAGTTGTTGCAAAACCCTTGATCGGACCCGAACCGAAGATAAGGAGGATCACGCCTGTGATCACAGAAGTAAGGTTAGAGTCGAAGATCGCTGAGAATGCGTTGCTGTAACCCTCCGAAATTGCCTGACGCAGTTTCTTGCCGTTCTTGAGCTCCTCTTTGGTGCGCTCGAAGATAAGCACGTTGGCATCCACAGCCATACCGAGAGCAAGCACGATACCGGCGATACCTGAAAGTGTCAGCACTGCCTGGAGCGATGCGAGGATACCGAGAGTGAAGTAGAGGTTGAGGATAAGACCCACGTTAGCCACAAGACCGGGAATCCAACCATAGTAAGCCACCATGAGGATCATAAGGAGCGCGATAGCCACGATGAAGGAGATGAATCCCATCTGGATTGCCTCCGCACCGAGGCTCGGGCCGATCACGTTGTTGCTCACCACGTCAACCTTAGCCGACATCTTACCTGATTTAAGAACGTTGGCGAGGTCATTGGCCTCTTCGGGTGAGAATCCGCCGGTGATCTGCGAGCTGCCGCCGGTGATCTCATTGTTTACGTTAGGGAATGAATATACATTGTCGTCAAGCACGATTGCGATTGAGCGGCCGATGTTGTTGCGCGTGATGGTAGCCCATTCCTGCGCTCCGCGGTCGCTCATCTTCATGTTGACCATGTTACCCTGCATGTTGTCATATTCGGAAGAGGCTGAAGTCACGGCATCGCCTTCAAGCACTGCATCACCCTTGAGGGCAACAAGCTGCCAATAGGAAACGGTCTTGTCGTCGCCGTTGTCTTTCTTCAAAACATTACCCTTATCATCTGTCATCGGATACTCCACAGGTTTCACTGTCCAAAGAAGTGAAAGGTCGTTGGGAAGCATCTGCTTTGCGAGAGGAGATGCGAACACCGAGTCAACAAGTGCGCGGGTGTTGGCCTGAACCTGGCCGATAACCGGGCTGCCCTGACGGCCTCCACCAAGGATAGCGAGCACATTCACGTGATTAACAGTATCCTGAGCCGCGTAAGCCTCAGCGAAACGGTTAAGGTCGTTGGCAATCTCATTATAGTTATATACCTCGAAGAATTCAAGGTTGGCACTCGATTTGAGAAGTTCGGTTACACGCTCGGGTTCCTTCACACCCGGAAGCTCAAGAAGTATCTGGCCGTTCTTGTCCTGAAGCTTCTGAATGTTAGGAGCCACAACACCAAACTGGTCGATACGGGTGCGGAAGATATTGAATGCAGCGTCAACCTGGCTGTTAACCTGCTGTTCGAGCGCGGCAACAACCTCTGCGTTGCTGGCACCGCTCTTCAGGTTGCCGAGAAACTCACCCTCACGAACAAAAAGGCCTGACATCACACCCGGCTGAATCTGAGACGCAACCTTCGATATGAAATCCTTATCGCTACCTTTCGCGCCCGAATCCTGAGCTTTCTTTATGGCTGCGTTAATCTGATTGAGCTGGCTTTCGCCTGAAGCATACTGGCGAAGAATGTCGGGAACGGAAATCTCAAGAACGACGTTCATACCCCCCTTGAGGTCTAGACCGAGGCCCACTTCCATCTTGCGCACCTGATTGTAGGTGTAGCCCAGATAGACTTTCTCTTTGTCGATAGAGTCGTTGAATTGCTTCAGACTCTGCTTGTAAACATCATTGGTCTCATCCTGTGTCTTGGCTATTGAGGCCGCATATTCCTTCGCTTTATCCTCGTAATGCTTGGTCACGAAGGAGAAGGAGATATAAAAGCCGCATATCAAAACCAAGAGGATTGCAATGGTGCTGATAAACCCTTTGTTTTGCATGTTTGTTGTTATTTTGTTGTTTTAAATTATTTTCAGCTTGCAAATATACTCCTTTTTTTTGAGCTTTTTATTATTAATTGTAACAAAATTCTATATTATAGGCTATATTCTCAATATTTTTCCTTATTTTTGGCATCCCATTTCCTCAGGAAAGGTGCTTTTCAATAATTTTCAACTGATTTTACACCGGTCTTAAATGAAAATTTTAAATAATATATCGCGTGCCCTCCTCTTCTCCCTCTCTTCGGTAATTTCCTGTGTCGCACTCGTGTCGTGTGCCAATATCGGAAACCCGTCGGGCGGTCCGCGCGACGAAGACCCTCCCGTGTTCATCTCTGCCGACCCTGCCCCCGGCTCGGTGAACGTGAATAAGACGAAGATGACCCTCTCTTTCAATGAGCTTGTCAACGTTAAGGATGCTTTCTCAAAGGTGGTGGTGTCGCCGGTGGGGAAAAGCGTGCCTAAGGTTATGTCGCTCGGTAAGAAGGTGACGGTGACTTTCGATTCCATCCAGCCTAACACTACTTATACAATCGACTTTGCCGATGCAATTGAGGATAATAATGAATCTAACCAGCTGCAGGGATTTGCATACACTTTCTCCACCGGTGAGGAGATCGACACACTCCGCATCTCAGGCATGGTGCTCGATGCCCGGAATATGGAGCCTCAGCAGGCCATGATTGTAGGAGTGACGGCCAATAATGCCGATTCAGCTTTTACAAAACTCCCGTTGCTGCGCGTGGCCAAAACCGATGATCAGGGACGTTTCACTATCCGTGGTCTGAAGGAGGGATCCTATCGCATTTATGCCCTCGGCGATAAAGATAACGATTACAAATATGCCAATCCCGAAGAGGATATAGCGTTCTATGACCTACTTGTTTCCCCGACTTCTGAACGTGTCGGCGCTATCGACACGGTGAGAAATAGCAAGACAGGCGAAATCGACACTATAATCAACCGCACGCGCACACGTTTTCTGCCCAACGATATTCTGCTCCGCAGCTTCAATTCACAAAAACGTTCGCAATATCTCGATAAGTATGAGCGTCTTGATTCAACCAAGCTTTTCTTTAAGTTCAATACTATAGCCCCCAATCTGCCGCAGGTGGATGTTTTGGGCTATCCTGGAATCATGCGTGAGGCGGTGCTTGAACGAAGAGCGGCCAACGATTCTCTTGTGTATTGGCTGCCTCCGCGCATTGTTGGAATAGACTCTCTCAGGGTGGAGGCAACTTATCTGCGCACAGATTCCACCGGGAATCTGGCGGCCAGAACCGATACCCTTAATTTCTTCCATAACAGACCCAAGCCTCAGAAGAAAAAAGATAAGAAAGATGAGAAGCAGGCTCATCTCGACTCAATAAAGGCTCTCACACTTGAACTGCAGGCTCTCACACCGACCACTCACGATGTATACATGCCTGTAAAACTCCAGTTTGCCACTCCTCTCGAGCGTCTTAACCCGGATGCTTTCCACCTCGAAACGATGGTCGACACCGTGTGGCGGCGTGTAGGTAATCAACCGCGCATAGAGATGATCGACTCGCTGATGCCACGCGATTTCCAGATTGCATACGATTGGAAGTTGGGCGAGAAATACCGCATCACGGCCGATACCTTGGCCGCGACAGGTATCTACGGCACGGTCACGGCCCCTTTCACCCATGAATTCACCATTAAGAAGAAGGATGACTATTGTTCACTGAAACTCAATCTCTCAGGCCTCGACCCTCGGATTCCGGCATTTGTTGAGTTGCTTAACACCAGCGATGCCATAGTGCGCACACTTCCGGTAGAGAATAATGCCGTATGGTTCCGCTTCCTCGAACCGGGTAAATATTACGCGCGCGTAATAGAGGATTACAATGGGAACGGAGAATTTGACACAGGCGACTACGATATTTTGATGCAGCCCGATTTAGCCTACTACTATCCCAAGGTTATAAACATAAAGAAGAACTGGGATAAGGAGGAGACGTGGAATGTGTTCGAGACGGCGATCGACCGCCAGAAACCATCTGCAATAAAGAAAAACAAGCCGGCCTCCGACAAGCGCAGCCGCAACCGTCAACAGACCGAAGAGGAAGAGGAGGAAGACGACTACTTCGATCCCACCGCCAACCCCTTCGACCCAAACCAGAAACGCCGACGCAACAATAACAATGCCGGATATGTGTATTGATTGCAATGCATCAGGATCGATTGCGATAAGGAGCTAAAAATAAACTTTATATAAAGTAATTTGTCTATAAATAAAAGAATTTATTATATTTGCAGAAAAGAAAGGAAGACAATATGTCGAAGCAAATTATTATTGAAAATCCTTCCGAAAAGGTGCGTAAATTCTTTGATTTAATGAAGAATCATAAGCACCAACAAATAGAGAAGATGAAAAAAATGGAAAAAGGGATCTTCTCAATAAAGGTATAGGATGGATGTTTCATTTGATTTACATAACACAAAGGGAGATCACATATTGGTTTCCCTCTCGAGTTATGACCTTACGACCATATCTGCCATAACCGATGATGCGAGACTACAAAGCCTCTGTTTTTACGATGTTTCCTTGGTAAGAAAAGGAGGCTCCGGCATGGTTGGTTATAACATACTTATGCGTATTGCCTCTATACTTGCTGATTTTCTCAAAGAAAATGAGGGAGCCGTGCTGTGTTTTTATTGTGATGGTGTAACAGAGCTTGAGCGTCACCGCAAAAATATCCCACCTCAACAGTATAGAAGTATGCTTTTCTCCAAGATGTATGATATGTACGTGCATAAATATAGAGTGGAGGGCATAGTCAATTATCCAATTGTTATCGCAGAAAAGGACCCTTGGAAATCTCAATATGCTCATTTTATTTGTAGAGAGAATCATTTGGAGATAATTCATGCTCTCAGAGATATACTTATTAGTAAGTAATTTTATAATTACCTTTACAATCTTCCCCCCTCCTCCACCTCGGCCTCAGCTTTGATTCAAAGACAAAGAGGATAAACAACTATTTGATTGGGTAAGCAACTAATTTTTCAAGCATAGTCACAATCTCCAATCATGCCTCAACAAGCACTATAAAACAGAAATGGCAACAAGGTCGATAATCGATATTGAGACCTTGTTGTCATTTGATTATGGCAAGTCAGTGGTGAAGGGATTAAGTATTATTTCACCACAATTTTCTTGGTTTCACTCCCCTGACGGATAACATAAACTCCCGGAGAGAGATTTTCCTGAATCTCGGAAACCTTAACTCCTTCAAGGGTGAATACCTCCGTCAAGCCCTTCACATCATCCACATATTCGTCCTCCGGAGAAAAGACTATATCTTCCACACCAGTAGCAAAATCATATGGCTTGATATCATAGAAATTTCGCCAAGGACTGATACGCAGACAAAGATCCACTGCCTCTTGAGGCACCCATAAGGTAGCAGAGCTATAAGTTGAATTATCGAAAATATTGTTGGCAGGAGTATTGATGGGTCTATTAGAACCATAATATATATCCTTCAAGCCTGAACAGCCACTGAAAGCAGATGCCCCAATACTCTCAATAGAGGCAGGGATATTCAACTTTGCAACCTCACTGCAGCCTGCAAAAGCATAGGCCCCTATTGATTCTATGTAATCCGGGATATCCAGCTCCGTGACCTCCTCCCCATCAACATATAAATGATGAGCATAATAAAATGGATTGGCTTTAATATTCTCGAAATCAATTTTACATAGAGTTTCTATACTCTCTACTTCAACTCTTTCCAATCCAGTGCATTCCTCGAAAGCAGACGCCCCCATAGAGGTTATCGAGTTAGGGAGCTCTATCGAAGTCAGACCAGAGCAACGATAGAAAGCACCATATCCTATGGAGGTTACTGAGTTCGGCAGTTCTATCGAAGTCAGACCCGTGCATTCAAAAAAAGCATATTCTCCTATGGAGGTTAAAGAGTTCGGCAGTTCTATCGAAGTCAGACCCGTGCATTCCCAAAAAGCACGTTCTCCTATGGAGGTTAAAGAGTTCGGCAGTTCTATCGAAGTCAGACCAGAGAAACCATAGAAAGCACGTTCTCCTATGGAGGTTAAAGAGTTCGGCAGTTCTATCGAAGTCAGACCAGAGCAACCATAGAAAGCATAACTTCCTATCGAGGTTAAAGAGTTCGGCAGTTCTATCGAAGTCAGACTAGTGCAATAAGAGAAAGCAGAACTGCCTATGGAGGTTACTGAATGCGGGATAGCTATAGAAGTCAGACCAGAGCAACCATAGAAAGCATAACTTCCTATCGAGGTTAAAGAATTCGGGAGTTCTATCGAAGTCAGACCCGTGCATTTAAAGAAAGTCTTTTCTCCTATGGTGGTTACAGAGTTTCCTACAGTAACTTTGAACGATGACATGTCTCTAAAAGGACTATCACTGCTCTCAATTTCAACATTTCTTCCTATATAAATGTTATTTAATTGAACTCCTTCGAAAGGTTGGTTATTTCGTGAATTAACTATCCTCAAAAGCTTCTCCCCATCGGATATTATTATTTCACCAAGGTTGGTACAATAATTAAAAGCAGAAACGTCTATGTATTCAACCGACTTTGGGATCTCTATCGAAGTTAGACCGGTGCATCCATAGAAAGTTTTTTCTCCTATGGACGTTACAGAGTTCGACAGCTCTATCGAAGTCAGTCCAGTGCAACGACAAAAAGCCTTGTCACTAATGGAAGTTACAGAGTTCGGAAGATCTATCGAAGTCAGACCGGTGCAATCATAAAAAGCTCCATCACCAATGGAAGTTACAGAGTTCGGGATTTCTATCGAAGTCAGGCCCGTGCATTCATTGAAAGCCAACACACCAATGGAAGTTACAGAGTTCGGAATATCTATCGAAGTCAGTCCGGTGCACTCAAAGAAAGCAAATTCTCCTATGGAAGTTACGGAGTAAACCTTCCTATCATATTCCACCTCACAGGGGATTACAATTTCACCCGAATAGCTATTCCTGCCATTCCATGTAACTGATGCCGTAAGGTTTTCTTCATTCAGATCATAATATATCCCATCAATCTTCTCATCGTAATCGTAGCCAAAGATTGAAAAATTTACTGCTGATAGGAAGATTAGAAGGAAAATCTGCCTGATTCCATTAAACATACTCTTTTTCATAGCTCCGTATTTATTACTTTGTTCCAACGTTCGAGAGAGTAACCGGCTGAGGGATGATACACCCATAATGCCCTAACCTCTTTCCCATTTGAAAGACGGTAGTAGCCGTTCTTTATCTCCTTTCCATCAACAATCATATCTGCTCCCTTGCGCCATCGCTCCCCTCCGGGCAGGCAATCATACATTCTAGTTACGCCCCACACAATGAGCAATTCGGGTTGCAGTTTGTCTAAAACCTCAAAAAACGCATCCTCTGATTCGCGGAAATCAACCCATTCAGGTGCAGTACGGGCCTCTCCCATAGATTTCTGAAGGTAATTGTAGAATGCAACAGAGTGCCAGATCTTCCGGCTCCTTTCAAGATCTGTTGTCTCTCCTACAAGCGAGCGTTCAAATTTGCGGAATGTGGGGGTCCAGCGGTGGGTTTCCCCCCTAAGAATCAATTCCATTGTCCTATGGGTGAAGTCACCACACTCTTCTGCGTCTTCGGGATTGCCACACATCGTGCATCCCGCCTCGCATATATGAGCCTCTCCCAAAACCAGTATCTTCTTCTTGAAGATACCACCCGATTGGTAGTTGTCGCCAATCCAAGGGTTGAAAAAAATCTTACTCATGATGTAAATATTGCCTCGGTCATCCCCTCGTCGGCTTCAGGTTATAAAATAGAAAAAGCGTAGGAATCTGTATCTGTTACCGTCCTACTGGTCGAGGCTTCTCGCATTGCCCTATCAAAGTCGGACGGCAACTGCAGAAGCCCACGCGTATATATGCAATCATTGCATTGGGCAGCTTTCCTCTCGGAAGGCAATAACCCAAAGCACGATAATCACATACCACGGGCATCTACCGTTGCTCAACCCTTGACTTTGATATGAAAGTTTGCGAGACATTTCGACCAGTCAAGAATCAGCGCGGATAAACGCTTTCATCAAATATATTCAGTCACAACTCCTTGTGCCCTTTCTCACAGCCCACCCGCTGATCCCCAGACCGAGGCTTCTGCAAATGAGTCTGTTTGTGCAAATTTAAATGTTTTTTCCATTTCTACAAAAGAATTCAAATATTTTTGTTTTTTTTAAAAAGGCTTTTATATCTTTACCTTAATTTTAATGTCTATGCTTCAATTCTGCTTATTCTCCTGATAAATCTGCATATTGGATTACATCATGGTGAAGTGCTTGTCTAAATTCACACTTACCAACAAAGGCGGAAGCTAAGTAATGAAGGCGATCGCGGCACAGCCGCTGTCGGAAACAGCTTCGCGATTGCACAAATAGGGAAAGAGAAGATGGGAAAATGGGAAGGTGAAATTTAGAGAAAGAGATTCTGAATTTAGGGAAAGAAGAGAAGATACTGGGGAAAGAAAGGATGAAAATGAGGGGCAGAAGGGAAGAAGCAGCAGGCACGAAGCTGTTTCCGCTTACGGCTGTGCCACGATAATTTTTCATAGCTGCTCAATTGTTTTTTGCCTCTCTCCAATGATTTCTCGCTCCGCCCCGATAATTTTTAATGATATTTTAGTTTCTAAAAATGAGGTTTTCCCGAAAACATCCGAATGCAGGCATCCGTTGTCCGGGGCATGACTACCGCAGCCGATGCATATATCATATCGTGCTTAATAAGGCGGATAGATTCCCGGATTTCTCGGAGGTTGTCGGCATTCCTGATGATCATCGGTGGCCACCAAGGACTGCGCTTTCGGAGGTGGGGAAAATCATTTTTGAAGCCATCTCCAATATTAAATCAAATTTTCCTCATACATCCATTCTACGCCGATGCATAATGCCTGACCATGTGCATTTCGCAATCTTTATCCGTGAATCAACAGATATTCATTTAGGCCATATTATCAAAAAGCTTAAACGCGAATGTTCCTCAAGATTTGAGGCCAAGGGGCATGAACCGGAAATCGAATTCTTTATTCCCGGTTATCACGACACTTTCCTCACAGGAAAAGATCAACTAAAGAAGATGCTTGCCTATATCAGCGATAACCCTCGCCGTCATTTGGTCAGGAGAAGCAAGCCGGGGTGGTTTCAGCAATTCATAATTAGTTGCCCTGATGGGAAAAGTCGATATGAGGCTTACGGGAACTGGGATCTTCTCTCGGAGTTTCAACGAGTGCCGGTGAAAGTGAGCCGTAAATATTCCCCTTCCGAACTTATAGCTCGCAAGAGGTTATGGCACAAAACCATCCTTAACGATGGGGTTCTTGTTTCTCCATTCATTAATCCGAATGAGAAAAGAGTGCGTGATTGGGCCATTGAGAACGGAGGCTCCCTGATTTATCTCACCTACAAGCCTTTTCCCGAAAAATTTAAGCCACAAGGAAAGATGTTTGATCTTTGTGCGGAAGGGAGACTGCTGATTGTCTGCATTCCGCCTGATGATAAAGAGAATGAATATATCCGAGATAAAGGCTGCCCCTCCTATTCGCATTGCCAAAGAATGAATTCAATTGCCAAGGAGATAGCGGAGAATGAATTTCGGCCTCTCTAAGCTCGATTTAAAGCCAGGAGCCAGCTGATGAGCATAACAAAAACGACTGCGGCACAGCCGGCGGCGGAAACTGCTTCGCGATAATGAAATTTAAAAGAAAACTAAGAAAAAGAACCGAGAAGAAAAATGCTAAGAAAAAAGAACTGAGAAGAAAAAAGCTAAGAAAAAGAACTGAGAAGAAAAAAGCTAAGAAAAAGAACTGAGAAGAAAGATTAAAGAATTGGCCGAAAAGGGGTAGCAGCAGGCGCGAACCAGTTTCCGCCGGCGGCTGTGCCGCAGTTCGCGGAGAAGAAAAAAATCGGAGTTTCCTTACGGAAGCTCCGATTTTTTATTTAGATTTCAGATTCTGATTCCTTACTATTGGAATTTCAGATTCTGATTCTTTGCTATTAATAATTAAGATTCTTATTCCTTGCATTTTGCTGCGATGAACATGCGGTTCATGCGGCCGATGTTGGCAAGCTTGATGTTCTTCGGACATTCGGCTGAGCAAGCACCGGTGTTGGTGCAGTTACCGAAGCCGAGCTCATCCATCTTGGCTACCATGGCGCGCACACGACGGTCTTTTTCTACCTCTCCCTGGGGAAGAAGCGCAAGCTGACTGATCTTCGCAGAGACGAAAAGCATTGCAGAACCGTTCTTACAAGCGGCTACACAAGCACCGCAGCCGATACAGCTTGCAGAATCCATAGCCTCGTCAGCCTTCACCTTGGAGATGGGGAGATTGTTGGCATCCTGCGCACCGCCACAGTTGAACGATACATAACCGCCGGCCTGCTGAATCTTATCGAATGCGTTACGGTCAACCATAAGGTCCTTGATCACAGGGAACGCAGCCGAACGCCAAGGCTCTACAGTGATAGTCTCGCCATTGGCGAAGCGACGCATATAGAGCTGGCAAGTGGTAGCGCCTGTAGCAGGGCCGTGGGGATGTCCGTTGATATAGAGCGAGCACATACCGCAGATACCCTCGCGGCAGTCGTGGTCGAACACGATAGGCTCCTCGCCCTTCTCGATCAAAGTCTCATTCAGGATATCGAGAGTCTCCAGGAATGAAGTGTCGGGTGTGGTCTCTACATCATTGTAAGTCACAAAAGCACCCTGTGCCTTAGGGCCGGCCTGACGCCACACCCTAAGATTGACTTTCATTATATTTTCTTCCATTTTGAATTTCAGTTTTTGGGGTTAGAGCTTTTAAGACTTGTAGTTACGAGTCTGCACCTTGATTGCCTCATAGTGGAGAGGTTCCTTGATAAGCTCGGGAGCCTTGTCATCGCTGCCTTCATATTCCCAGCAGCTCACATAGAAGCAGTTCTCGTCATCACGCTTGGCCTCGCCTTCCTCAGTCTGATACTCAGTGCGGAAGTGACCGCCACAGCTTTCGTTACGGCTCAATGCATCGTAAGCGATAAGCTCACCCATCGTGATGAAGTCGTTGAGACGGAATGCCTTGTCAAGCTCGATGTTCATGCCATCCATTGTTCCGGGAACAAACAGGTCTTTCTCAAAAGTCTTGCGGAGATCTTTGAGCTTGCTGAGAGCGAGTTCGAGACCTTCCTTATCGCGGGCCATACCCACATACTCCCACATGATGTGGCCGAGTTCTTTATGGATAGAGTCTACGGAACGTGTTCCCTTGATATTCATAAGTTTCTCTTCATCGGCGATACACTTAGCCTCTGCAGCGTCAAACTCGGGAGTATCAGTCTTGAAGTGAGGAACAGTGATCTGGTCGCTCAGATAGTTCTGGATTGTATAGGGAAGCACAAAGTAACCGTCGGCGAGACCCTGCATGAGGGCTGATGCACCAAGACGGTTGGCACCGTGGTCGGAGAAGTTACATTCACCGATAGCGAACAGACCCTTAACTGAAGTCTGAAGCTCATAGTCCACCCAGATACCACCCATTGTGTAGTGGATAGCGGGGAAGATCATCATCGGGTTGTAATAGTTCACGCCGTTATGCTCCTTGGCAAATTCGCCGGGGTTAACGTCGGTAATCTCCTCATACATATCGAAGAGGTTACCGTAACGCTGACGAACCACATCGATACCGAGACGGTTGATAGCCTCAGAGAAATCGAGGAATACGGCAAGACCTGTGTTGTTCACGCCGAAGCCTGCATCACAACGCTCCTTGGCTGCACGAGATGCAACGTCGCGGGGAACGAGGTTACCGAACGCAGGATAACGACGCTCCAGATAGTAGTCGCGGTCCTCTTCAGGGATATCGCTACCTTTGATCTGACCTTTCTGAAGTTTCTCGGCATCCTCTTTCTTCTTGGGCACCCAGATACGTCCATCGTTACGGAGCGACTCCGACATAAGGGTAAGCTTAGACTGCTTGTCGCCGTGAACGGGGATACAGGTCGGGTGAATCTGAACGAACGCCGGGTTAGCGAAATATGCGCCCTTGCGGTAACAAGCCATAGCAGCCGAACAGTTACAACCCATAGCGTTGGTTGAAAGGAAATAAGTGTTACCGTAACCGCCGGTAGCGATAACTACGGCATGAGCTGCGAAACGCTCGAACTTACCTGTAACAAGGTTCTTGGCGATAATACCGCGTGCGCGTTCCACACCATCCTTGTCCTTGATCAGAACAAGTTCGTGCATCTCATAACGGTTGTAGCTCTTCACCTTTCCGAGCTGGATCTGACGGTTGAGCGAGCTGTAAGCACCGAGAAGGAGCTGCTGGCCTGTCTGACCCTTGGCATAGAAAGTACGGCTCACCTGAGCGCCACCGAAAGAACGGTTGGCGAGCAGACCACCATATTCGCGTGCGAAAGGAACGCCCTGAGCCACACACTGGTCGATGATATTGTTAGACACCTCGGCAAGACGGTAAACATTAGCCTCACGGGCACGGTAGTCACCACCCTTCACAGTGTCGTAGAAAAGACGATATACTGAGTCGCCGTCGTTCTGATAATTCTTTGCGGCGTTGATACCACCCTGCGCTGCGATAGAGTGAGCGCGACGGGGGGAATCCTGGATGCAGAAGTTGAGCACGTTGAAGCCAAGTTCTGCAAGAGTCGATGCAGCGGAGGCACCGGCCAGACCGGTTCCCACAACTATAACATCGAGTTTACGTTTGTTGGCGGGGTTCACCAATTTCTGGTGAGCCTTATAGTTGGTCCATTTCTCAGCGACAGGACCCTCCGGAATCTTGGAATCAGCCGGATTCATTACTTTAACTTTATCTAAATTTGCCATATCGCTAATTAGTTGGGTTGGTTAGGATCTATTACTCTTACACTGGGTTCCTGGCTTGCATCGGGCTTATTGTCGGCAGACTCGAGGAGATCGAATAAAGCAACTACGTTGCCGAGGTTTTCGCTGCGTTTCTGAAGATCTTTGAGCTGTTCGGCCGCTCCCGCATTGTTCTTGAGGTATTCCTTAGCCTCGGGAGATGACATCTGCTCAATCTGCTGACGAATGCCGCCTTCCATCTGACGGATACCCTGAGACACCATATCGTAGGAAGACATGCGGATCTGCATTCCAAGCTGAGCTGCATCAGGACCGAAATCTTTCTCGATCATTGCAGGAATCATATCCTTATACTGCTCACGGAGAGCTTCATCTTTCAGATAATCTTTGTCGTGTGCCTTAACTGTGAAGACAATTGCCTGAGCCACGAAAAGAGCGATAACAATAGTGGTCCAGCAGCAGCCGATCTTCTTGAGACGACCGATCCAAACCTCGTTATCCCAACCGCAGCTCTGGAACATCGACCAGAAACCATGGTTCATGTGGAACCAGAGGGCGATGAAACCGATGATATAGACGATCGGAGTCCACACAAGGCTGAAAGCCTCCTGAATGAAGAGTGTGCCGGCAGCGGGAGGGATCGCACCCTCAGCGCCACGTATCTCCTGAAGCTGCATCTTAGCCCAGAACTGGATAAGGTGAACTACAAGGAAGGCGAGCACAACGATACCGAGCACGAGCATGTTCTTTGAAGACCACTCTACGTTCTTGGGACGTTTCTCGATGCTATAGCGCACGTTACCGCGAGCCTTACGGTTCTGAACCGTAAGCATCAAGGCATAGATGATGTGAACGATGAATAAAAACGCGAGCCCCACTGATGCGATAAGCGCATACCAATTCGCTCCTAAAAATTCGCAAATCGAATTATACGCTGTCGGCCAGCAGATAGCTACCGCATTCATCACACAGTGAAATGTTACAAATAGGACAAGGCATGCACCCGTGAGGGCCATCACAAACTTACGTCCTACAGATGAGCATGATAACCACATAGCTGTTCTGAATTTAATTATTAGTTATTTTGTTTATAGTCTTATTTGAGCCGCCGGGGTCAGTGCCGGCCAATCACATGATGATTCGGTTGTCATCTCCCGCTTATACGGATTATTTGCAAATTTATCATTATTTTACCAATACTGAAAATTATTATCGAAATTTTTCCACAATTTTTATCATCATTTTTGAGGAGGTTTGCAATATGAGCTTTTTTTCTTTATGTTTTCTTTGTTCACACTTTGTCAATTGAAAAAAAATTAGTAACTTTGCCGTGTTGTTGGTCTGGTAGCTCAGCTGGATAGAGCATCTGCCTTCTAAGCAGACGGTCCCGCGTTCGAATCGCGGCCAGATCACTACTACACTTCGATAATCCCGGATTTCCTACATTCCCTTGGAAATCCGGGATTTCTGATATGTGCATTTTATATCCTTAAACTCTACACCTTTAAAACTGATAAAATGAAGAAACTTATTTTACTATCCGCAATGCTGTCAGCTGTTCTGACCACTGATGCACAGCAGGCACTGTGGGGAGGATCCCAAATCGTATCCCCTCAGACCAACGACGACAATACCGTGACATTCCGTCTTTTCGCACCGAACGCGTCCAAGGTGGAAATAACAGGCGATTTTCTTCCTCCGGTCACTGTTGATACGCCTTACGGCCCGCAGCAATCACCGGGAACAGCTCCACTTTCAAAGACCGACGATGGTCTGTGGCAATACACATCCTCCTCGCTCTCTCCCGAACTTTACAGTTACTCGTTCATAGTAGACGGAATGCGCGTAAATGACCCGTCCAACGTTTACCTGCTTCGCGACATCGCCACTCTAACCAATGTTTTTCTCATCCCAGGTGCGCAGGCAGACTATTACAAGGTGTCGGATGTGCCTCACGGCTCTGTCTCCAAAGTGTGGTATCCGAGCGAAACTCTGGGCATGGACCGACGCATGACAGTCTATACTCCGGCAGACTACGAGAAGGGCGACCGCGATTATCCCGTTTTCTATCTCCTCCACGGGAGCGGAGGAGATGAGAACGCATGGCCTGAACTTGGACGAGCCACACAGATTCTCGATAACATGATTGCAAGCGGAAAAGTTGAGCCTATGATCGTGGTCATGACCAATGGAAACGCAGCTCTGCAGGCGGCTCCGGGAGAATCTTCCGCCGGCTTCGTCCCTCCCACAACAAATCTTCCTAAAATGATGGATGGCTCATTTGAAATGCATTTCCCGGAGGTAGTGAAATATATAGACTCACACTACCGCACTATCCCAGACAAGGCGCACCGGGCCATCGGGGGGCTGTCGATGGGCGGTTTTCATTCGATGCATATCTCAAAACAATTCCCCGATATGTTTGATTACGTAGGTCTTTTTTCTGCCGCAGTCAATCCGCGCAACGGAATGGTATCGGAAGTTTATTCCGACCTTGACGCGAAACTGAAAACTCAGTTTGAAGCGAAACCTGCACTATACTGGATTGCCATAGGCAACAAGGATTTTCTATATGAGGAAAACCGGGATTACCGTAAATATCTCGACCAACATAATTTTCCCTACACCTACCGGGAAAGTGAGGACGGACACATATGGAAAAACTGGCGCATTTATCTCACCGAGTTCCTCCCCCTGCTGTTCAGATAAGAGTCCATCCAATAATAATCGGTCAAAAAAAGATGTGTTGCATCACTGCAACACATCTTCCTCAAAAGATTGTTTTCCAAATACTATTCATTCCAACAATCTTTACTACCCTAAGATTCAAAGATCGGTAATATTATTTTGAGAGAGTAATAATATTCCCGACGGGTTTACCCTGAAACTTTTCTAACCTTAAAATCTATTCAACTACAAACTCTATTATTGATACTTAATGATCCTGTCATTCATATTATAGAAGTTGTTGTTCAGACAACTTGATGTCCTAACATTAAAGTCGTGTTGACAACTTCCGGAACAAAATTATATCAAAAGAAACCGCAAAACAAGAGAAAAAAAGAATATCAAACATTTAATAACGCCATATACCTGTTTTGCAGTCACTTACTAAAAGACAAGTATAAACGATCTCAAAAAGATTCGATCAGTACCTTGCTTACATTTCGTCCCTGTTTCACAATATAAAGACCCGGAACAGCAGGATTTTTCACCCTTACACCTTGAATTGTATAATACTCCGTCTCGCCATCATTACCGTCATATACGCAATCGGCTACTGAAGTCATGATTCCGGTCGGACCAGCCACGAGGAATATATTACGGTTGATCGCATATGGTTCCTCCACATCATATTGCGTTCCGGAATTATTGTGGAGAATGAAATGATGATCCTCCTCAGTGGCAGCCACATTGCGTATCACCTTGTACGCGGTGCCGTCGATCACCTCCGTGTCAGAGAGGAATTCACCGGGCCATTCGCCGAAAATCGACGGAAGGTCGTTGCGATAGGCATATAGATAAAGGTTGTTCCAACCTGTCTTGTCGTTGACATATATGTTGTAAGTATCATCAGAAGTAGCCGGAGGATCCAGACGAGAGAATGCAGAGCCTGTGATTTCAACGTATAGATCTTCATTAGGCGAGACATAGGGACCGTCAAACTGTTTTCCCGATCCATTATTGAAAATCAGGTTATATTTTTCACTGTAACCTATGGGGAAATCCACTTTCTTATATTCTTCGCCGCCTACATTGATATTTTTTGCAACCGCTGTTCCGGGCCAGCCGCCGAAAAGTTCGGGTGCATCGTCAGCCCACCCGTAAACATAAAGATTATTCCATCCGGACAGATCACGCACATATATGCTTGAAGGCTTTGGAGTGTCAGGAATGACAGGAGTCACTCCACCCTCTTCGTCAGCGATATATACCGCATATCCGAATGCAGGCAATGTGAACGATGCTCCCGACACAAGCGTTCCCTTTTTCCCTGTAAACACATCCACACCGTTGATTCCGGGGAGAGCTCCGCTGATGGTGAACGAGGCCGGGCTGCCTCCGAGATTAAGCATGACGACTACACTTGAATTATCTCTCCTGCGCTCATATACATACACATTCGGATTGCTTGCATCGTGATTGATCAGAGCTCCGTTTTCCGTTCCCGTGTTCAGTGCCGGCTGTGTGTGTTTAAGATTACAAAGAGTCTTTATAAGTGAGTTCATATCATTATCAGGATTGCTCCAGTTGATCGGTGTCTTTTCCGATAGAAGAACCTGACCCGTCTTATACTGGATCTCCTGCCCGTTATAGATCAATGGCATTCCGTAAACGGTGAATTCAAGCACAGTCATGGGGCGAAGAAGATTTCCGAAATGACGGTCTTCAGTGCCTCCCTCATCCTGAACCACGTCATGGTTACTCAGATATACCATCCGTGAGCGACCCTTGTAGTTGTTGTCGTTATGAAGCTTGGCACATTCATTCTTGAGATTGTTGATATTCACCCCCCTCACCTGATCAAGCAGGCGGTCGCGGAAACCCCATGCATAGTTGTAATCGAAATAACCTTTTGAAACAAGTTCCGGACGGCTGTCATCCTCGGCCAGCCATGCGATACGCTTTCCATTCTTCAACACTCGCTCCGAAGCCTTGCGCCAAAGTTCGGGAGAAGGACCGGATGCATAGTCGCAACGGAAGCCGTCGATGTCGAAGTTATTTACCCAATACTGCATACAGCGGATCATCTCGTCCTGCATGGCCGTGTTGTCGTTATCAAGCTGATACACATCGTTCCATCCATAGGGATGTTCTATCTGATTGCCGTTCCATTTATAGAAATCCGGATGACTGGAAACCCATACGTTGTCAAGAGATGTATGGTTACCTACCCAGTCGAACCATATTTCCATACCGTGGTCATGGATAGTCTTGACAAGGTCGCGAAGATCCTGCTCAGTGCCGTTGTCAGGGTCGATCTTAGTATAATTCTTCACGGCATAAGGACTCGAATATGTGCCCCACTTCCCTATGTCGCCAAGTTTATATATAGGCATGAGCCACACCACATCGACGCCCAATTCCTTCAGTCGGGGAATCTGGGCTTCTACCCCTTTAAGATTTCCCTGTGGAGAAAAATTACGGACGAATACCTCATAAATCACTCTGTTCTCAGGCTTTCTGAAATCAGAAGCCGCCCGGCTGATCGTGTTGCTTCCAAGTGCAAGCAACACGATTGCCAGACGGCAAATAATCAAACTAATTCTCATCTCCAATTATTACTTCACTATTTTAGAAACCTTTGATCCTTTACGAAGGATATAGATTCCGTTTGAGGGTTCGGCAATGCGCACACCCTGAAGGTTGAAATATTCAACGGGAGCGTTGTCTTCCATCACCATAGAAACGCCACTTTCAACACCATTGGTCGTGGCTGTAAAGAATAGATTCTTGTCTACTGCATACGCTCCCGGAACATCCACCTGATCACCGTCATTATTATTGATGATGAAGGTCTGCTCCACATCAGTTGCCTCAACATCTTTAACAACCTTATACTCCACACCGTCTACAGTTTCCTTTTCTGTCAACTCCACGCCGGGCCAGCCACCGAAGATCGAGGGCTGAGCGCCTACATAGGCATAAAGATACAGCTTATCCCATCCTGTCTTATCCTCGATATAGATATTATAGGTTGTTACACCGGGCTTAGGTATCACCTTGCATTCAGTTGCAGTCACCTCAACATAAACATCTTTTCCTGACGGAGCGCTGATTCCCTCAACCTTCTCATCATCGTTATTATTGTTGAAGATGAGGTTATACGTGATCTCTCCTGTGCCGGGGAAGGGAACTTTCTTAAAAGTCTCGCCTGCGATAGTCACCTCTTCTGTGGGAGCAGCCCCTGGCCAGCCTCCGAACACTTCAGCCTCACCGGTAGCCCAACCATATACGTAAAGTCCGCTCCAACCTGTCTTATCGAGAACATATACAAAGGTCTCCGGCATGTCAAAATCAACATCGGGATTCGCCGGATCGTCATAGCTGTTCACCAAGATGCCATTGGTTGCGAAATAGTAGTTTGCTTCTGTCAATGTCACAGTGGCAAGATTAACCTGTTGTCCCTCGTCGGCATTGTTATTGAAGATTAGATTGGCGGTCTCACCATCATGACCTTCAATCACAAACTTGTCATACTTTACATTGCTGATTGTTTCCTGCGCAGTAGCTGCCGCCCCGGGCCAGCCACCGAGAATCTCTACATTCTTACCTGCGGCATCACTTCCCCAGGAATAGAGGGTGACATCATTGCCCCAGTCTGTAAGGTTTGCTACATAGATGTTATGGGTTGCAGCGTTGGCTGTGAGTCCCATCGCGCCGAGCGCGAGCGTAAGGAGTAAATTCTTTTTCATGCTATCTGTTTTTTTGGTTTATGTTTCAAATTGCACCACAAAATTATCCCAAACATTTTCCTTTTCCTAACATCATAATTAATTTCAAAAGAATTCAAACCAATTTTATCTGTCAATCAACACATTACCCTAAAATAAATATAGATGATATCAAACAAAACAGCCGCGTATCACTACGCAGCTGCTTCAATTACAACTTATGAAAAAAAGTTCTATTATTTCTTTTCCATTCTTTATTTCTTTACTATTCTTATGGCAGCTCCACCACCCGGAGCCAGATGCTGCTTCAGTTTTGTTTTCGAATCCACCTTCATCTTTCTGATCTTATATGCCTGCGGATTATCCTTCCAGTGGGCATCAGCCGCATCCTCATATATGGTGGCCTCGAATTTCTCCCCTTTCGGAAGGAAACTCATGTCGATGATAGCGGTGCGCGCGTTTTCATCAGTTATGGCACCCACATACCAGTCATCGGAATTTTTGTCGCGGCGTGCCACAGTGATATATCTGTTCGGTTCCGCTTCAAGATATTTGGAGTCGGACCAGTCTACAGGCACATCCTTGATGAACTGGAATGCATCAGGGAATCGCTGATAATTCTCAGGAAGGTCGCAGACCATCTGCATCGGCGAAGGCATAGTGAGATATAAGGCAAGTTGACGGGCAAGAGTAGTACCGGCCTGAGAATCCTTGCCCTCGCCATAATAGCTCATCTTTGTTTCAAAAAGACCCGGAGTATAATCCATCGGTCCACCCTTCAGACGTGTGAAAGGGAGAATGCAGGTATGCGATGGAGGATTACCACCCATAGATTCAAATTCACCTCCACGGGCAGATTCCTGAGCAAGCCAGTTGGGATATGTGCGGCAGAGACCTGTGGGGCGCGGAGCCTCATGACTGTCTACCATAATCTCATAATCGGCCGCACGTTCGATCACATGCTTGGCATGATCCACCATCCATTGCGACGTGTGATGTTCCGAACGGGGAATGATTGCGCCAACATAACCGGTCTTCACCGCATCGTAGTTATTATCCTTCATGAACTGGAATGCGCGGTCAAGCTGTTTTTCATAATCCGATGCATTGGCTGCTGTCTCATGGTGCATGATAAGTTTCACCCCTTTCTCCTTGGCATAGTCGCGAAGTGCAGGAAGGTCGAAATCGGGATAAGGCTTATCGAAAAGGAACTGCCGGTTCTTACGGTAGCTCGCCCAGTCTTCCCAGCCTTCATTCCATCCCTCGACAAGCACTCCGTCTATACCGTTGGCTGAAGCGAAGTCGATATATTTCTTGACGTTCTCCGTGTTGGCCGGATGGCGTCCGTTAGGCTTGAGTTTGGAATAATCGGTCACGCCCGGCTTTGCAAGGTGATCGTCGGAATATGCCCATGTTTTCTGATTGCCTGTGAACATCTCCCACCATACCCCCATAAATTTCATGGGTTTGATCCAGGAAGTGTCTTCAATCTTATTGGGTTCATTGAGGTTGAGCACAAGCTGTGAAGAGAGAATATCGCGTGCGTCATCGCTCACTATGAGGGTGCGCCATGGAGTATTGAACGGCATCTGAAGATATGCGCTCACCCCGAGACGGTCAGGCACAAGATGAGATTTCATATCATGTTTATCAGTGTCGACATCGAGCAGCATCGCCGGATATCCTATAAGAGCCGCTTCGTGAATATTGACATACACACCGTCATCGGTTTTCATAAGCATCGGTGTCTGTATGGTTGTGCCGCCGGTGCGCTGGGCCTCGGTGTGTCGTTTGTAGCTGTTCAGTGCATCGGGAAGATCGGAAAAGGTGGTTTCCGAGAAGAGATATTCGTCAGTGTCGTAATCCCCGGGAATGCAATATAGCTTATGATTTCCTTTGAAATTGAATTCTGTCAATTCATCCTTAACGGTGAGATAGTTGGAGCCTTCCTGCACAGGAAGTTCGTAACGGAAACCGAGGCCGTCATCAAAAAGACGGAAACGCAGAGTCAGCTCTCTGTCGGGATTTCCGGCTTTCAGTTTCACTGCCATTTCCCGGAAATGATCACGTATGGTGGAATACTCTCCCCATACGGGTTCCCAACTGCGATCTACCATCACAGTGTCCACACCGGCTATCGAGAAGCCATCGGCGAAAACCGTTTCATCAGCCCGGATACCCAGCTTGCTTGGTTCTACAATTTCTTTCCCTTTGTAGCTCAATGAATAGAAAGGATGCCCCTCTGCATCCACATCAACATTGAGCTGAAGATTCCCGGAAGGAGAAGTAATACCCACAGCTGCCATCTGCAAGGCTCCGGTAAGCATTATTGACGAGATTAATAATTTCATGGTCGCTACAAATAGTTTTTAGTCATTAAATCCGTTGAACAGGTTCAAGGGTATATCTCTTTATACCCTTGAACGTATTTCTATCAATTAAATTATATGAAAGTTGTTTTTAAGAACCCATACTCCATAATTATCTGCGCCTTTTCATCGGCTTTCTGCGCACAGGCTGTCCTCCCGAACTTTCATTCCATCCGGTAAGCTTACAAACCCTCTTGCCAAGGGATGCATCATAGGTAAAAGAATTCTGAGTTACGGTCTGGGCATCGCCGAATGAGCCTTTGTTAACTTTCAGATCACCATTATCCCAATATACATCACCTTCATTATCACCATATACAGGCTGCCAGTTCATCGTAAAGTCTCCGTTGATGGTCATGTCGATGTAATAGTAGGTCGCCCCATCTTTCACGACACTTCCCGTCCACCACGAATCGGTAAACAATCCTTTGGGTGCTGTGCCGTTGCCTCCTGCGGTGAACCAACAGTTTATCGCTCTCAGATTATTCTGCCACTTCTTCACATACAGACGATAACTATTATTATTATCCCCTCCGGTGTTTCCTCCGGTAGGTCTACCGACCTGACCGGCTGCAGTCTTGTCATTGTCCGACATATTGCTGTCGAGAGTGAAACATTTATAGGACGTGCCGTCTATATTCTCGGTTTTGCTGAAATCGGAAAGAACGAGCTTGACAACATGGTTATCGTCGTAGCTGTTGTCCCACCGGCCCTGTATCTTAAGTGTGCCGGTCGTCCAGTTTTCAATGTCACAATAGTAATAATCCCCTTCCGACTGATAAATGCTGTATGTGCCATTCTTGACTGAACCCATTCCACCATCAATCCACAGATTCATTCCTGTGTAGTTCTTATTGTGGTTGCTTCCGTAATTCTTGGGCCAATACAGACGATGAACAGGATTAGCAGGAGTTATTGATCCTTCGGGCGCATTAAGCGTAAATCCGCCCTCCTTTTTGCTGAAATCGAATATCCAGTATCCGTTGAGTTCCGTAATTATTGTTTTATCGCCGTAATTATCCCAGTCTGGAGCAATACCGTCTTCCACTTTCCAGCCCGCAAGTGTCTTCACACCCTCGTTATCGGTGAATCTGGCCACCAGATCCTCATCCGGGTTACGGCTGATGGTGTGAATCTTGCCATCCTTATCCTTATAGTTGAAAATTACGTAGAGCTTGTCAGAAGTGTTCACCTGCGATTCGTAGGCAACATTATACGTCTTCCCTATAGCATTGGCTGAACATATAGCGGTTCCGGGCCATGATGTGACAGCGTTCTTATTATTGTCGCTGTCAAGGGTGTAAAGGAAGACGTGTGTCACGCCGGTGACAAAAAAGCTTGTTCTCGTCATCGGATTGTTGTCACGACCTTCCACCGATACGCAACGCACCGGCATAGCAAACCCCTTGAATTCATATTTACGCACCGGATAATCAGAATGGGCAGTCAGACTCTGCACCTCTCCGTTTATATAAGAAGTTGCCGCGCCCGACACCATGAAACATTTCAACCATGCGCCCATCTCATCCTTTTCCACACCGGAAGCGGCTGTCTGTGTCCAGTAATATCCGGCACGGGATTCACCGTTCTTACTGTCTTCCGAACTCAGATAGCGGCCCTTGGGGAAATATACGAGTTTCTGTTTCATCGCACCATTCGCGCCCGAACCTTTCCCATATAGGTCGGCCGAATAGCAGGCTTCGTTATAGTTTCCTACCGAAGCGGTGCTGAAGGCGGCAGAACCGCGCATACGGTTATATTCGTCGTTGGTAGGGAAGTCATAACCGGGAGGACATATGTCGGCCGTTCTCATCTGAGGTTTGCCACCACGATTATAGTCGGCCACACGGTAATATCCACCCACTGCTTCCTGATTTCCCATATATGTCACATCACCCGATGATTCTATATACATCTCCGCCGAATGTGCCCCTATGTTTCGGTCGAGCCAATGCTGATCGCCCATGGTGGCGACCTCATAATAGGTCCAGGGACGGTTGGAGTCAGCCTCGGGACGATAGGTTGAGGAGAGCCATGAGGTGTTGTCTTTGTGGAAGAAACCTGTATGATAAAGATTAATCGGGATCTCAGTCTCTCCGTTTACTGTAATTATCAGCTGGGCCACACCATATTTCCATCGGGAGGAATTGTAGATTGAGGAATCATACGTAAGCCTGAGCACCGGACCCGTTTCACCACTACCTCCTGAATTTGTCAAAGTGGAATTGCTTGTTGTCTCAACCTTAACGCCTGTAGAAGAGTTTGTCAGCTCATCATCCCCTACGAGTCTGTAGCTCCATGTATATGACTCGCCCTCTACTCCAAGCGGCTTCATGGTGATGGTATATGAATATGCGGCATATCCGACTGCGTCATTCCCATATGGCATAGGGAAATGAAAACCCTGGTCGCGCGATTCACCATTGTTCGCATCGGCCGATACGCCCCATACTTTCGGATCCGTGAGACGGTTGCCGTTATCATCGAATGTGCCGACAAGGAAGGGGAAATAATCTATGGTCTCACTCAGTCCTCCTCCCTGAATGGTAAGGGTGACACTCTCATAGAGTTCATCGGGATCAAATACACGTTCCCATATCACGGGCATCTCGCGTGAAAGACCTTTCCATGTGATTGTGGCGCTCTCTTCAAGCACCCCGGTCATACCGCCATTATCTTTAAACAGCACGGTCACGGCATAGACTTGACCCTTGTCATTGCTGTCAGTGTCACCGGGACCCTGTCCTATCGTACCGTCATAGTCCGCTCCGTCAACTTCCTCTATGGAGATCGCCTCCAGCCATGGCTGACTGAAAGTGATATATTTCCTGTAATTAGTCTTGAAATCGGCCACTTCCTCAGCTGCCTTTCCTTCGGCCGAACTGAACACTTTTACATAGAAAATCGCTGTGGAACCGACATTGGAATTCTTATTGCGCAACTCATAGTCCACGCCTAATTCGCGCACTCCGTCGGTAATCATGCGGAATATCTTGGGTGAATGGTCGTGAATCTCATACCATCCCTGCGAAAGCGGTACAGGGTTCTTTACAGCCTCCTGCGGTGTGGCCGAACCTGCCGATACCGGGTCGCCCTTGATTTCCACCTCATAATGATGATTGGGAAGGATATCGAGCACACCGTCAGCTTCTGTCTGGAAATCGAGCCGGTAATAATAGAACGAACCTTTGTATTTCCCTTTGACTATGATAAACGAACGGTTCACATATGTGCCGGTATTCTTTTCCGGAGCTACGAACACCTCTCCGTTCTGATTAAGATTATCGGCGAAAGAGGAGCCGGCGTTCACATTCACCGGATTTCCCAAAAGGGAACGCAGGGAATTGGTGTTATAACTTCCGGCCATCGAAGATGAATTCCCTTCAATCGGAGCCCCATATACATTGAAAGCATATCCCGATTTATTCTCAGTGATTTCGATTTCACTGCCATCTTCTCCGGTGCGCGGAGAGACGGTAAGACTCACCTTGGCCGCGTTCCGGAAAAGGTTTACGGGTTCAAACCTAAGGAGTGACCCGAGAGTGGCCGACCCGCTCATCACCATTCGCTCACCCGATTGCGAAAGAATAGTCTCAGTCATACCCATCACGTTCTGCAACGTGACAGGATTGGTTTTGGAAACCGGGAAATCACTTGCCTGATAGGAGGAGTTGGCAAGGAAAATGAAGAAGAGGTTAGAGTTGGATCGATATTCCTTGTCGATGGTTATAGTCACATTCTGAGAATCAGCGTTTTTCAGTATCTCTTTCTGCACGAGTTTCGCCGATGAGGGTTCGCTGCTGTCGAACACAAGCATCAGCACGTCATCGAAAGCATTCTGGTTCAGGTCTCCCCTTGTCAGTGTCTTGGTCATCTCCGGAACAGCGAAACTGATCGGAAGTTCTCCGTTGGAAGGCAACGTTTCGAGGGGTGTGTTGAAGAGGTCGTCGCTACATGCCACGAACCCCATCACCAATGCCACGTATATAAATAGTTTCTTGATCATTGTGTCAGTTTTTAAAGATTAAAAAGGTCTTCCGCTTCACTCTCTTGAAGACATGAACGCTTTGGTTTCCCAATCAAACCACCCTTCGCGGTTGGGGAAATCGAACAATGGCACACCCACCTGCTTGTCGAGAGGGTAACGGTTAACCACATCATATCCGTGCGGATGTGTATCGGTAAACATTATCAATGCCTTTCCGGGAGTGGCCACACCCGAAAGTTCAAATCTGTACCATCCCTTGTTAGGTCCTTCTTCTACATATTCCATCCTTATACCGGGCCACGATGCATTTATTTCATAGTTCTTGCAGTTATCGCAACCATGCTCCATGCGGTAGTCATAACAGAAATCCACATCCGGGCCTTTATAATAACGGTCGGTAGCAACCGTGGGGTTCCAGTCGCATGTCTTTACATTCGCTCCCTGGAACATGAAGAATCCGTTATGATAATATCCGTTGGATATCTTGCTGTCGGTTATCCGGTTGGTGGGATATTCCCACCCTTTGAAGATAGTGGCTCCCGTAAATGAATATTCCAATGCCGCAACCTCCGAGCCGTCATCTTCGTAACCCACCGGATAAGAGGAAAGATTCATCGTGGTCTGGCCGTTGTTATGGTCATTGTTGAGGAAGATGGTTCGGGTGCCTATGGTGGCTGGAAGTTCAAGACACTGGTAAACATATATATGGGGATCAGTCCATCCAGCCGGAGCCTTGAAATAGATGGTATAGCTGTCGCTGTTCGGACGAGTGGTCACGGCAACTGTCTTAGGTGCGATGTAATCTTCATTACCGGGTTGCAGACCGTCGTTGTCGGTATAGACTCTGAACGACAGTTCACGGCTTTCATTCCAGAATGACACACCGGAGTTCACGCCGCTATATTTTATTCTGAGTTGCATCGTGCCGTTCTTGAACCCGTTGTCAGATCCTGTATATATGGTATATCTGCCATTGTCGGAACTCCAGTCCAACTGTTGTTCCGTTCCGTTAACTATCTTATAGATCGTTACATTGTTACCGGGCGACGAACTTTTCCATGTAAGATCTTCCATGTAGAATTTATCCACATTGGTCTCGATCGTGACATGATAATATTCGCTTTCATTATTGCCGCTCTCATAGATACCTCCGGCGATTTTCTCGCGTGCGTCTATGGTAATGTTCCGGGGTTCCACCGTCAAGAAGCGCTGAAGAAGAAGAGGCGTTACGTCTATCTTTTTATGGATCGTTCCGGCCACAATGTGGAAATAGTTATATTTGGTCTTATCGATGTCTGCGAAAGCCGAGCTGCTTATGTCGGGATTAACCTTTATCTTAAGATTATTGGGTTGGGATGTATCGAAAGTATAGAGCGGTTTACCTTCATAAAGAGGCGACTCCCCTTTTATCTCAACATTCGATTCATACCACATCTCGGTGGTCTGGCCTGCAGTGACGGGAATATCCGTTTCCTTCACATGCAGATATGCGGGCAGACGAAGTGTATAAAGCAACGAAACAGGAGTCCACTGCTTTACATTGAAGCTGTGCAGTTCGAGAGTCTCCACATTCTTCACATAAGCCACAATATCGTAGGAGTGACCTCGCTTCATCTCTTTCGACCCCTCTACGGCCGACGGAAGAAGAGACATCGTATAGTCAAGGTTTGTTCCGTTGGATCTTTCACCTGATGCAAGATATTCCACATGCGCCTTGAACGAAAGAGCCGATGCTTCGTCACCTCCGTCAGACGCTATGTTCTCAGGCATATAAATCACTCCCTGAAATGCACGCTGTTTAAAAGGAGCAGCAGCTCCCTTATCCAACGACGGAAGGGAGTTTTCCAAATCATCTTCTTCCGGATACTTGTCGGCGTTGGCAAGAGGATACTGATATTCGGTTACACGGAAGCCGTTACAATTCCGACGCGACAACGTTGTCCCGGCGACAGGACCATCTATAGCGCTTCCGTCGGCCGGAAGATTCTTCACACCCACTTTATCAAGCGCAAAACTCATATCTGCGAACATGTTCTGCGAATAGGTCTCATTATCGAAAAGAAGGGTATATCTCACTTTGGAGCAGAGAAAAGTGAGATCGGCATGGATCACACCCTTTCCGTTCTGTTCGATAGGCACGAGACCACCGGTGGCCTGGGTGAGATTCTTATCAGTTGTGTTTTTATACATCATCTCCGCAGGGAGACATGCCATAGGAAGACCATTGATTCCGGTAAAAGCTGATGAAAGCAGATATTCATCTCCCTCTTTACCGTAGAAATTGAGTTTAAGATCGGTAAGGTCACTCTCTTTCTTTATATTTTCTATGTCGGCGCGACCGTTAGGAAGATAGTGCGACAGGTTGGCCACTACATACATGACCCATTTCCCACTGAGGATCTTGCCGTTTCTCCTGAAATGATCTGTCACGACGTAGTCTGTATATCCTGCATGAGTCTCACTATTCTCATGAACCTGAATATTACGCGAGTCGAACACATCCACAATAACCGGGTCGTTGTCTGTATTCTCAGGAAATGCTATCAGATAAAGTTCCGACAGCAGACATTCTCTTTTAGCAAGTGCAATCGCATCTTCATCAAGGTCATCGCCGGCACGTGTCATTGATGCAGAAAGCGTGCTTGCATCAGGAACACGAAGAACTATGCCATCGTATAGCTCCTCCACACCTCCCTTGTCGGGATAACTGAACTCATCGGTGCATCCCCAGAGAAACACACCGACTGTCAAGAGGAAAAAAGTTAGAATATATGATAACCGTTTCATAAATGTTTCTTTTAAGTATTATACCCCTTCTCAAAGTTCGGCAGGCACACGGTGATAATTCCAGTCTTTCACACTGACCTGAAGATCAAGACCGAAATTCTCCTCCACACCCACGATATCGAATTCATAGACGGTGTTTCTGAAAATATCCCATTGGGTTGCTTCTTCCTCCCCTTTGAGAGAGATGCAGAAAGTATGTTCCATTTCATCACCCTCCTTCTCCTTACCGTCGATAAAATATTTTACCTTGAGCTTTATCGGCTTCTCCTGATCGTTTATGGTTTCGGGAAGATAGAACCGAAGCATTTTTTCCGAATTACCGGTCTGTGATTTTCCGGGAGTATGCGTACAGTTCAATTCCAGCCAATCCTGATTATTGGCACTGTTAACCACCGGATTGAAAGCCGTGGAAGTGGAAAGGAATCTCACACTTGCCTGCGTGTTCCATCCCTTCGGCACGACATATCCCTGAGTGTTGTGTTTGGAGATTGAGAAGCTTACAAGCTTTACCTTGCGTCCGGTTTCAGCTCCCAACCAGTCAGGATTTTTGGTTCCATCTGCTTTGAATTCATTCTTTTTATCAACCGTGATCCTTATCTTTGCCATTGAGCGCAACACAGGAATCGAAAGTTTCTCACCACCTGTTCCCAGAAGACTGAACGCATGATCTGCGTCATAGGCCTGTGAGGGAATGAGGCCGGTAAATTTTACATCACCCACACCATACATCGGAATTCCGTTGAAATTTACATTCTCCTCAGATTCATCCCCGGCTATACCGTGATGGCTGAATGTATGAGTTGCGGGTCTCCTTATATCTATATTATCGGAGTTCACATAAACTGCAAGTCGATAGTTGCCACCCTGAAGCTGAGCTGCCGTGAAGTCTGATTTCATGGTGCCGGTGAAGGTCCATGTGCCGTTCCCGTTATCCTTCTTATCTACAACTTTTATCTCCCCTACCGGAGCGCTCTCCACTATCTTTTTCCCATCGGGAACCGAATAGAGTACGGCTACGATAGAGTTGACCTTACGGTCGAATGCAGTGCCGTCTTCATTGCCATCCTCATCCCAGTCATGACCGAAAGGATCGCGGTCGTTATCGCCCGCTCTTGTCCCTTCCTCGGAGAGGGAGATGGTGAAGCTCATGTAGGGCTCCGTCTTCTCCACGGGCACCGGTTCGTCGCTCTTGCACGAGGTGAGTGCCAGAACCATACCCAGAGCTATATATATCTTGTTGAATTTCATCGTTTCTTTCCGTTAGAGGGGGAGGTTATTTCAGTTCCGCAGGATTTTTGTAGATGGTCCATGAGTTGACCACGATGCGTGACGAGGCCCAGTTACCCTCGGAGTCGAGGAAGAACATCAGACGGTAGCTGTCCTGACGGTCCAGATATTCCTGATCGGTGAACC
>JAAVEA010000028.1 GCA_014801535.1 Bacteroides sp. | reverse complement strand
TAAAATGCCAGGGCGGCGATTTGACTCGTCATTGTTTTCCTTAGCGGAAACTCGTCGATTTTCAATTTCGAGCTAAAATATTCTTTTTCAGAAGGAGCAACCTTTGCGTTGCGACTGATGAAAAAGGATATTTGAGCCGGAAAGAGCCGGGCATAAGGTAACTATTTTATAGGAAAAACTAACATTTTAATTAATTTGAATAATTTTAATAATTTAAAGATTCCATCCGTCTCGCAGCTGCACCTTGTCTATCGCTCTTTGATTCAGTTACATAGCCCGCTATGCGCCTGAATCTGCATAGCGATATCCAAGGCACATCTGCGACCCTGGCATTAACAGATTTTATTGGATGGACTCTTACAGTCACAAACGTTATTTGAGATGGAAGATTTTCTTGAAAGTATTCTTCACCATCATCACGTAAGGATTTGCCCTGTCTTTGGGGGCCAGAGGTTGTTGAGGGTCAAACAGCATACCGGTGCAGAGACACATACGGCGGCTGTTACGCTGCAGAATATCATAGTTTCTGCATCCTTCGCATCCTCGCCAGAACTCCTCATCATCGGTGAGCTCAGAAAAGGTTACCGGTTTATATCCCATACGGGAATTCAATTTCATTACCGGGAGCGATGTAGTGATGGAGAAAAGTTTGGCAAATGGGAATCGAAGTCGAGCCAGCTCGAAAGTTTTCGCCTTGATGGCGCCGGCAAGGCCAAGATGGCGGTATTCTGGGTCGACAATCAATCCGGACGTTGCCACAAAATCTCCATGACCCCAGCTCTCAATGTAGCTGAACCCCACAAGGCGGTCGCCGTGGAGAGCCACGACACTCTTTCCGCTGTTGATTTTCTGGGCTATGTATTCGGGGGTTCGCTTAGCGATTCCCGTGCCGCGCTGGAGTGCTGATTCATAAATCAGGTTCACTATCAGCTCGGCATACTTAGCCTCCGCGGGTTCGGCAAACTTGACAGTGATGTCTTTAATGTCCATTTTGTTTCCGAAAGATTGTTATGAAGTTGTTTTGATTCGTTTTTTGTATGCAACTTCTATTTCACCTGTAAAAAATTGTGGCAAAAGTACAAAAAAATAATGACATTTCTGCCATTATTTTCAATTATTTATATTATTTTTCCTTTTTGCAACACATTCTACATTCTTTCTGCATTTTCTATCATCTGCTTGTTTGCCGTTATATAAATCTCGACACGACGGTTCTGGGCGCGTCCTGCGGCAGTGCTGTTTGAAGCCACCGGATCGTTCCAGCCCCTGCCTACAGCTGTAAGACGGCTGGCCGATACTCCCGCATTGATAAGATAATCTTTCACCGCATCGGCTCTTTCAAGCGACAGCTTGTCGTTGATGGCCTGTGTGCCTGTGTTATCGGTGTAGCCGACCACTGTCACATCCGTATCAGGGAATTGGCCGAGGTTATAGGCCACTTTAGCCAAGGCAGCCTGCGCCGCAGCAGAAAGTTGATAGCTTCCGGTGTTGAACAATACGGAATTGCCGAGCACAAGTTTCAGCGCATCCAGATTATTGCTGTCTTTCACCATCTCCAGTTTTATATCGTTCAGGGCAGCCTCATTGCCGGCCTCCTTCGCACGAAGATCGTCGAGTTCCTTTTCAAGCTGGTTTTTCTGCTTCTGCATTTCATTTCCAACCACGGCACCCGTTCCCGCACCTAAAGCACTACCCACCAGCGCACCTATCCAGGTTCCCTTACCACCTCCGATAAGCGCACCGACACCTGCGCCGACGGCGGCTCCGGCCGCTCCTCCCGCAGTGGCACCCTGACCTGTCTGCGTCATTCCATTCCAAGTATTCTTGAGAGACGTGCAGCCGGTAGTTGCGAAAAGCGATGCGGTGCACACGAGAGCAAGAACCCCCTTCTTCGACAAATTCCTTATATCCATAATCTTGTGTTTTTCATTAATATTACATCTTTAAAAAGGAATTTCCTCCCAATTTAGTTCACTAAGATTGCAGTTATTTTTAACATTAAGGAAAATATTCATATTTTTTTATTTCTCCAATAAGAATAATATCAAACCTTTTCTTGAAAATTTTGTTTTTGATACTAAAATTAGTATCTTTGTATTAAATATAAATTTAATAATATAAATATAAAAGGATGAGTAAACATGAAAAATCAGTAGCTCGATTACTTAGCAAACCTAAAGATTATAATTATGATGAAGCTAAGGCATTATTAACCAGATTGGGATTTATAGAGAATAATAAAGGGAAGTCATCGGGATCCAGAGTAGAATTTATCAAAGGGAAGGACACTATTTTATTACACAAGCCCCATCCGAACGGAGATCTGAAAATTTATCAGATTAAGCAATTAATAGAGTGTCTTCAGCAGTTAAAATTGATTTAGATTATGGGAAAATTGAAATATAAGGGTTATTCAGGTTCTGTAGAGTATAGCCCTGAAGATGATTGTTTATTTGGGAAAGTTCTTGGACTTAACGGCACCCTTATATCTTACGAAGGGAGTTCTATAGAGGAAATCAAGAGGGATTTTGAAGAATCCATTGATTGCTATCTGGAAAGCTGTCGGGAAAGAGGAATAGAGCCGGCCAAACCATATAGCGGAAGATTGATTTTGCGTATGCCATCGCAACTCCATGAGGATTTAGCCGAAAAAGCCAATGCAATTGGCACGACCATAAATGATTTCGTGCTCCGCTCCATAAAACATGAACTCGAATCAGCTAATTAAAGAGAGAATTAGCTCAACCTTTAAGGCTATGGGAGCAGAACTTTGTTCTGCCACATTATAGCATTTGCTTTTTAAATACAATCTAAAGCGGTTCTCATAATTTTAATGGGAACCGCTTTTTTATATCTAATATTTCTGGACTAATTTCTACGTCCATACAGCGTCTATGCCTTTAAACAAAATCCGCGACAACTGCCTTACTCAAGGGCGGTTATCGCGGATTATGCGGAAGGGACGAGATTCGAACTCGTGGTAGGATTGCTCCTACGTCAGTTTAGCAAACTGGTGGTTTCAGCCACTCACCCACCCTTCCTAATCTATAACTCAAACTCAACAAATCTTGCGACTTGCAGTGGCAAAATTACAAACTTTTTTTATTCTGTGCAAATTTTTCTTTTTCTTTTTTCCCATTTTTATCAAACTTTCTCTTTTCACCCCTGCTATCTATCTCATTTTCACCCCTGTCCCACAAGCTTTTTTCTAAGCCGCGATAAGGTGGATTGCGTTATCTTCAGATATTGCGCTATATATTTCAAGGGAACTATACTCGAAATATATTTCACCGAGGTGCGCCTTAACGACACGCTGTGGATCCTCATGAAATTAAGAAACCTTTCCTCGGCCGTCTTATTGTTGAAAAAGAGATAACGCTTTTCAAAACCATACATCTGCTCTATCAACAGGTCGTGCATCCACTTCAACATAGCCGGATGCCTCGCCTCGAGCTGGCGCATCATCCTGTAGCTTACAAGCCACGCTTCCGAATCTTCAACCGCTATAAGTGAAAATATGGAAGGCTCTCCCGCATAATAGGAGTGAAGCGAGGTGAAAACATCGCCCGATGTGCCGAAAAGCACCGTATCCTCTTTCCCGTCAGATACGTGGCTTACCCGGAAAAGACCCTGCTTGTTAAACACAAAATCATCACACAGCACCCCTTGGCGCACTATTGCCTTCCCTTTCTTAACCTCAACAAGACGGGCGGCATTCTCAAACTCACGCACAAGTTCTTCCGTGGGTGTGCAATACTGCGACAATATCTGTCGGAGGGTCTTCGGTATATGGCTTTCGGCAAACATAGGCTGTGGTTTTGATTCTCGAACAGATGAACATGTAAAATTATATTGCCTTATTTTTCACCGCTTAAGTATCACTCAGAAAATAATTAATGCCATCGGCTCTATGCAGGGACCCACCCCAGGTGCGTCCGATCTTTCCCGAATACATTTACTATTTTATTTGTGCTACCTGTTGTCGGAAATTAAAATATTAATCACTATGCTACGTTAATTACTAAGCAATAGGAGAACGCAATAAATTTTAACTATTCAGGTCAACTTTACTTATCTTTTATAAAAACGTAATAATAAATATCAATTATTTGATTTAGGTCAAAAAAATCGGTTTGACTACGTTATTTTTCCTTATATCTTTGCAAAAACACTTTTTTACTCCGATATAAAGGGAAATATGGGAATAAGATTGCAATTTGTCATTCAACCGGAAAGTTTCTAAGACAAATTTCATTTTATGAAAAAGACCTTTGAAATAAGAAGCTTATTTCTAATCTCCATAGGAACAGTTTAAACATCTTTATTTGAAAATTTTTTAAACCTGACATATATGATCATTCAAAAATTACGAAAATCAGCACTGGTGCTCGCCGCTGCAGCCATCCTTTCCGGCGCAGGGGTTGATGTAGCCCGTGCCGTTCCGGCTAAGCCGGGTCTCCTCACATTCGACAATGGAGGGGAACAGATTGAAGTTTTCCTTCGTGGTGACGAACATGGCCATTACTATGTCACACCCGATGGCTACATGCTGCTGCGCGGAGATGACGGTCTTTTCCGTTATGCTATTCCCGACGGCGACACGCTTCGCGCTTCCGACATCGTGGCTTCAAATCAAGCCTCGCGCGACATACATGAGCAAGCTCTTCTCAATTCTTTCAACCGGCAAGCCTCATTTGAGATTGCCGAACGCTCACGTAAGAGCCGCATGGCCCGCAAGGCACCATCAAAAGTGGCTGAGGAAGCCACTCTGTGTACCTTCCCTACCAAGGGATCGCCACGGTGTCTCGCTATTCTGGTGGAATTTCAGGATGTGGAATTCACACTCTCCGACCCCCGCACCCTTTTCGGACGGATGCTCAACGAGGAAGGATTCTCAGATTACGGAGCCACCGGGTCCGCACGCGATTTCTTCATTGCAAGCTCCAATGGTCAGTTTGCTCCGCAGTTTGACGTTTACGGTCCCGTTAAGCTTCCTTATAACATGAGCTACTATGGCTCTAACGACAATACGGGCAATGATGCACGTCCATATGAGATGATCCCTCATGCCGTAGAACTTCTGAAAGATCAGATCGATTTCAGCAACTACGACACCGACAACGATGGCATCGTCGACAATATATATATCTTCTATGCAGGCTATGGAGAGGCCGACGGCGGACCGGCGAATGCCATCTGGCCCCATTCATGGAACATTCACGATGACCTGAAGATGGAGATCTATATGAACGGCAAGCTCATAAACCATTATGCCACCTCCAATGAGCTTTCCGACGGACAAGGATCAAATCTGGCCGGAATCGGTGTTTTTTGCCATGAGTTCTCTCATGTGATGGGACTTCCCGACCTTTATTCCACACTCTACACAAGCGCCTTCACTCCCGGCGAATGGTCGCTTATGGATCATGGATCATATAACAATAAGTCGCACACTCCTCCCTATCACACAGGATATGAGCGTTACTGCCTCGGCTGGATCGAGCCTAAGGTTCTCTCCGAACCGAGAAACGTAAGCATGTATCCCGCTTCTCAGATCGGTGCTTACGATGATGTGTATATGATTCAGACTCCCAACAAGTCAGAATATTATATTCTTGAAAACCGTCAGCAAAAAGGGTGGGACCAGTATATTCCCGGACACGGACTGCTGGTATGGCATATCGATTTCGATCCTCAGATGTGGGGACTCAATATCGTGAATATCGAGAAACAGTATGTGGATATCGTAGAAGCCGACAATGAGCAGAGCGAATATTCACGTGCCGGCGACGCTTTCCCGGGCACCTCGGGTGTAACCGAATTCACCGACACTTCAGTGCCTTCAATGAAAACATGGAACGGTCTTTCCCTTCATTCCCCGATAACCGACATTATGGATATGGACGGTGTGGTTTCGTTCGCATTCAAGGGTGGCGAGAATATATTCGATCCTGTTGTGGCCAATGAAGCATCCGGCGTAAAAGCAGGTGCATTCACCGCCTCCTGGACACCCATAACCAAGACCACGGGATATCTTCTCAGTGTTTACCGCAAGGTGTCGGAAAACGGAAGCGAGGTGAAGAAATATCTCGACGGTTTCCTGAAACGGGAATTAGGCAATGTATCCTCCTTTGAGGTTACAGGTCTTGATCCGGCCACAACCTACTATTATACCGTGACCGCCACAAATGGCCGCTTCTATTCTCCCGATTCTAATGAAATCGAAGTCACCACTCTCGATCCGACACTCGACTATAAGACAGTATCACTCTTGCCGGCTTCCGAAATTTCGTGCGATTCATTCGTGGCAAACTGGGAGAAACTTGAAGATGCCGATACCTACGAGATCTCTCTTTACAAGCTCGATCTGGGCGACCCCTTCATCACGGAGGCCGACTTCACCAACCGTCTTCTGCCTGAAGGCTGGACCACCGACGCATCTTTCGACGGCCGTGCCTCATATGCGGTAGAGACCCCATCGGTCCGCATGACTACCGACGGTTCGCATCTCACCACATCTTCCTTCAATACTGGCATACGCACTCTCGGGTTCTGGTATCGCGCCTCATCAAACATCAACGACGGCACTATCGAGATAGAGGGTCTTTTAGGAAACGAATGGCAAAGTCTGAAGAAACTTTCCTCTCTGGTATCGGCAGCCGGCGGCGACACCGTGGAGATTAACGATATTCCGGCCGGCACCACAAAGATTCGCTTTATTCTGCATGCCTCTTCGGGCGGATCTGTCTCCATTGACGATGTGAAGATCGGATATGGCGGAAATGTAGATTATCAGCCGATGGCTGCTTTCCAGTCGATAGACACAGCCGGTGAGAACTTCTATAAATTCTCTGATCTTATAGAGGATGCCGACTACGGTTATTCGGTTATCGCAGTCAATTCCGACTTCCGTTCACTCGCATCCGGAATACAGGGTGTTCACACCGTGACCTCGGGAATCAGCTCAATCGCCGCTGAAGGCGTCTCTGTCATCACCGACGGCTGTACACTCCGCGTATCTTCACCCCAAGGGACCCCCTTGACTGTCACCGATCTTACAGGACTCACTATCGGCACCGGTTTCGGTGAACTGACCCTCATGATCCCCTCTCACGGAGCGTATATCCTTAAGATAGGAGAAAAATCATATAAGATTTTCATGTAAATCACCCTCTCCAATCTCTCCGATATCTCCAATCTCTCCAATCTCTCCAACACATAAAAAAACTAACGAATAACCTAAAAATAATCGCAATATGAAACATCTGCTTACAACGGCACTCGTTGCCCTCACGGTGGTTTCTGCAACTCTGGGAGCTCCCGACAGCTCACACAGAACAAGGAAAGTGAACACCACGCAGGGCGACGGCACCACCATCTATGGTGAAGTGACCCATTCGAATTCGATGGATGTCACATCGGCCGACGGCCTTGCATGGGGACTCTACTCCTTCAATGCCTCCAGCCCGATGACTGTCACCCCTGTCACTATCCACAACACACTCTGCGCCAACGGCGGAGGAACATATCGTAAAGGGAAGCTCTACTTCACGAGCTACTATGAAGATATGGGAGGAAACCTCGGCTATCTCTATTTCATTGAGATGAACCTTGAGGATAAATCCATAGAACGCCACGCTCTCGTGCCCGACACATACGATGCCATAGCCGCCGACATGACCTATGATCCTGTGGGCGATAAAATCTATGGCGTTTCATTCGACCGCAACGATGTGAATCTCGCTTCATATGTGCTGGTAGATTATAATCTCTCTACAGGCTATCCTACTGTAGTCGCCTCAATCCCGAGAATGTCGGCAATCGCTTCCGACAATATGGGTCAGATATGGGGTGTGAGATATTCCGACGGTAATCTTGTAAAAATAGACAAGGCAACCGCCAAAGTAACCGATGTGGGTCCGACCGGTGTGAATCCTATATATAACGGTTCGGCCTGCTTCGATTTCGAGACCGGCAAGCTCTATTGGGCCACCAACGAGCGTTCCACCGAAACGTCAGGTCTTTATCAGATCGACATAACCACCGGTGCGGCTTCGCTTATATCCAAGTTCCCCGACGGGGAGTCGATGGCCGCTCTTTACATACCTCGTGAAGACAACATCACTCTGCTTGAGCCTGTTTCCGACATCAAGGCTTCTTTCGAAGGAAGCACGACAGAAGGAACCATCAGTTTCACTGCTCCTGCCAAAACTAAGGAGGGTGCGGCAATTTCAGGTGATGTCACCGTGGCCGGTTATCTCGACGGCAATCTGAATTTCTCAATTCCGATGGCTCCGGGTTCTTCCACAACAAGAAGCTATACCCTCGAACAGGGTCTGCACACAATCGAACTTGTGGCCACACACCCCACCGCAGGAAAATCGGAACGCTCCAAACTCGACTTCTATGTGGGCACCGACGGCCCGGCCGCTGTTTCAAACCTGAAACTCACAAAGGCTTCCGACAGCTCGATCACCCTCACATGGGATGCTCCTCAGAGCGGTGAACACGGCGGCACAATCAATCCGGCGTTGATCTATTACCGCATCACACGTATGCCCGACGGAAAGGTGCTCACCGATGAAGCCACCGGCAACACCTTCACCGACAATATCACCGAACCGCTCCTGAGAAGATATTCATATCAGGTGACCGGATACAATAAGAATGTGGAGGGTGCCACAGCTGTTTCCGAAGAGATGGAGCTTGGTTCGCCTGCCGTTCTCCCCTATCAGCAGACTTTCGACACGATGGCAGATTACGCCACTTTCGTGGTGCGCGACAACAATAAAGACGCTTCACGTCCGGGCGAAGGTATCTGGGGCTGGAACAGAGAAAAACAGTGTGCAATGTATAGCTACCACACTCTTCTCCCCGGCGACGACTGGCTGATCACTCCCGGCTTCGAGCTTCAGGCCGGACGCACTTACCGTCTGAGCTTCAAATCGCAGGGCGGACGCCTCTATCCCGAAACTCTTGAAGTGAAAATCGGTAAGGGCTACAACCCTGAGGATTTCTCTCAGACTATAATGAAACGCACCGACATAATCTCACCCGATGAGAAGATGAAGGAACGCGTCATTACATTCGATGTTCCCGAGAACGGACATTATTATATCGGTTTCCACGCTATTTCGGTAAAGGGTCAATACTGGCTCTGGCTTGATGATGTGACACTCGAAGAGGGTCCGTCGATGGCCGCCCCGGGTCTGGTGGAGAATTTCACGGTGACTCCCGGAGAGAAGGCCGATGAAACGGTCGTTTCGTTCAAGGCTCCTTCTCTCGACATCTTCGGCAATCAGCTCGATGATCTCACCGGCCTCAAGCTCTATCGCGGTGAAACACTTGTACACACCTTCGGCGCGGCAGATGGCCTGGCCGTAGGCAAAGAGATGAAATGGACCGACACCGGTGTTCCCGCAGGCGAGAACACCTACCGCATCATCGGCTCCAATGCCAATGGCGAAGGAAACCCCGCTGAGACCACAGTTTTCGCCGGTCTTGACGTACCTGCCGCCGTGGCCACTGTTGCACACACCTCTTCAGATGGTGTGAAAGCCACAATCACATGGGAGGCTTCTGCCAAAGGAGCTAACGGCGGAAGCATCGCTTATGAACCCGTGAAATACCGCATCACCGACCGTCAGGGGAACGTGGTGGCCGATGCAGTGGAAGGAAACACCTTCACATCGGATGTCGACACCTCCGCAGGCCAGAACTCTCAGTTCTATACGGTCACTCCCCATAACACCGCCGGTGAGGGCGAGGGTGTCTCAACCGATTTCATAACATACGGTGCGCCTTACGCCGACTCTTTCGCGGAATCCTTTGCAGGAGGGAAGAAACCCACTACCTCCGACTGGATCATGAGAGTCATCTCACCCTCTCCCTACGACAACGGTTTCTACGGCCGTTACTTCTCATTCAGCCATAACCCCAACGATAAAGACCGCGGTCCCAAGCCGCAGGCTCAGGATAACGACGGCGGTATGCTTGTCGCATATACCGATTTCCTCGATGTCGAAGCACGCATGATTTCTCCGAAAATCAATGTGAAGGGCTTGAAGAATCCCGTGCTCTCTTTCTGGTTCTATCATTATTATAACCCCGACACCGAAAACGGATTCTCAACCGAGAAGGAAACGATGGAAGTGGAGGCTTATATCGATGGAGAGTATAAGAAACTCACCGCTTCTCCCATACTTCTCATCAACGGAACAGGATGGTATCGTTATGATCTGCCGCTGAAGGAGACTGTGGGTGCGAAAGATTTCCAGATAGCTTTCCATACCCACAACTATATAAGCTACGACATGCACATCGACAACATCACGGTGCATGATGTTCCCGATCACGACCTTCAGGTTTCTGCATTCAGCGTGCCCGACAAGATCTCTGTCAACTCCACACGCAACGCCAATGTTACCATATTCAACAACGGTATGGTGCCTGCCGAAGATTTCACTGTCGAGCTCTGGCGCGATGGAGAACTTGTGGCTGAGCAGGAAGGCGGAGAAGCTCTTCCGTTCGCGAAAGAACGCACATATACCTTCGCTATCACACCCTCTATCGTAGAGGCCGGAAGCAACTTCGACTATCAGGCGAAAATCAATTTCGCTGCCGACAGCGACAAGAGCAACAACGAAACACAGACCCTCAACGTGTCTGTTCCTGTCAATACTCTTCCGCGCGTTTCCGGACTCTCGGGCAGCGTCAAGAACGGAAATGTGACTCTCGTATGGGATGAACCCGACATGAACGCTTCCGGAACGGTGACCGACGGCTTCGAGGCTTACGAACCCTTCACCATCTCCAATTTCGGTGAATGGTCGCTTATCGACAACGATGGCTCACTCACATATACCATCAGCAACTCTCAGAGCGAGAGCGGTGACTATGAATATCCCAATGCGGGCTATCAGATGGCATTCCAGGCTCTGAATCCGGGCAAGGCCGGTATCAAGGGTAATCTCTGGACCCCTTATCTCGGCGAACAGATGGCCGTATGTTTTGCAGCAGCCGAACGAAGCAACGATGACTGGCTCATCTCTCCTGAAGTGAAGGGTGGCTCAAAAGTATCGTTCATGGCCAAGACAGTGGTTGAAGCTTACGGTCTCGACCAGTTCCGCTTCTGCTATTCTACAGGCGATGAGATAAAGATAGCCGACTTCCAGCAGCTGGGCGCCACAATAACCGTTCCGGCTTCTGAATGGACCCGCTATGAGTTCACTCTCCCCGCCGAGGCCCGTTATTTCGCAATCAACTGCGTTTCCGACAATACCTACGCACTCCTTGTGGATGAGGTGACCTACGAAAGCGCAAATCCCGATGTGCTTGAGTTCCGTGGCTACAATATCTACCGCGACGGTGAGCGCATCAATGCCGAAACCATCGAGGAGAACGAATATGTAGATGCCGATCCCAAAGCGGAGGGTGTACATCTCTATCACGTATCGGCGGTCTACGACAAAGGTGAGTCGGGACTTTCCAACAGCTGGAAATCCGATCTCTCGGGTGTAGGCACACTTGAGGCCGACGGAATGATGGTCAAGGCAGGTAACGGCGCCATATCGGTGCTCAACGCAGGAGGCCGCGAAGTTACGGTATGCACCGTCAACGGTATCGTGGTGTTCAGCGAGAAAGTCGGCGACTACGCCCTTATCTCCCTTGAGCCGGGCATATATATGCTCCGCGCCGGCGACCGCACCGTAAAAGTAATGGTGAGATAAAAACCTATTTCCATAATAAAGTCAGTGTCCGTGAGGTGTGATATATGCTTCACGGACACATTTTAAAACAAAATGATAATGAAACGAAAATTACCTTTGGCTATTACAGCGGCCCTTACGCTCCCCGCTCTCGCTGCAGTGCTTCCGTTTACCGAGGCCTTCGAGTCAGGCTTAGGCGAATTCACCGTTGAAGACACCAACAACGATGGGGTAACTGTCAAGACGGCAAGCTACTCAGGGGTGAATTATTCAAGTTGTATCCAATATCCCGGATCGGCCGACAATGCAGCCGATGACTGGCTGTTCACTCCTGCTTTCAACCTGAAGAAAGGATATGTATATACCCTTACCTATCAATATAAGGTTAGTTCCTCCAACACCACCCATAAAGTGGAATGGAAGGCCGGCACAACGGCATCATCCGCCGGCATGTCGCTTGCAATTGACTCCGAAAAAGATTTTACCTATAATTTCAATTCATGGGAGAAGGAGAGTATTACCTTCACGGTTCCCGAAGATGGAGAATATTATCTCGGTATGCATCTTCTGAGTGAAGCTGCACAAGGGATAATATATTTTGACAACATAGAGATCAGCGATGGTCTGAATGTTCTCGCCCCGATGAGTCCGGAAGTGGCCGATGCGAAATTCTCTATCAAGGACGATGTGCTCAACACTTCATTCGACATTACGTTGCCTACGCAGACCAACGGTGGCGAAACAATAGATCCCGATACTGAGATAGAAGTGATCGTTGGCCGCGAAGAGGATGAAAATATCGGCTCTGTAAAAGGGATGCCCGGTGAAATCGTAACCTTCACCGACTCTGATGCTCCACTGACCTGGACCACCTATCGTTTCCACTGTGTGGTTGGAGATGCGGAAAGTCCAAAAGTAGAGGTTGATGCCATTCCTCGTTTCGGAAATCCCAAAGCTGTTGAGAATTTCTCAATCGAGCAGAACGGCAATGAGTTCACCCTTTCATGGGATGCCGTGACCGAAGCTGTTAACGCAAGCGATCTTTTTAATCCGGCTCAGGTGAAATATCTTGTGAAATGCAACGGAGAGACTGTCGCCGACAACACATCCGAACTCACTGCCACCTATACCTGCCCTATGCCTGAAGATGGTCAGGAGCCTGTGAGTTTCACAATCCTCGCAATATCTTCTGGTCTTCAGTCAGGAGTTGTGACGAGCGACAGTTACATGGTGGGAGACCCCTATACAGGTGAGTTCAAGGAATCATTCGCCGGCCGGGCATTCTCCAACAAGACATGGGTGATCGAGAACAACAAAGGCTGGAGCATATCAACAGGCAGCAGCTTTTCTCCCTCAGTAAATCCTCATGACAGCGACGGCGGATGTCTGGAATTTGCTTTAAACGGAACGGCGAAGATATGGTCGCCTGTTCTTAACCTCTCGACTCTTCAGAATCCGAAGGTTAAATTCTATGCATATCTATATCCATCATCTAATTATGAGACCACAATTCAACCGGGATTCATGGTTAATGGAGAGGAGATCGTGGTAGGTGAACCCATCTCGCTTAAATCAGGCACAGAGGGTTGGACCGAGTTCATTATTGACGTTCCAGCAGAAGCACAGGAGAATAATTGTCAGCTTATGTTTACCGGAACCGGGACTTACGCATACTCCGGAAAATTCTACATCGATAATATCTCGATTGTAAGCTACCTTGACCACAATCTGGCCGTCGAGGTGTCATCACCTGTCAAATCATTGGAGATCGGCCAGGAGGTGACCTTCCCCATCACCATTGAGAATAAGGGAGCTAACGCTGAAAATGACTATACTCTCACACTTTTTGCCGATGGTGAGAAAGTGGCTGAGGCGCAAGGCCCTGAAGTAGAGCCTATGGGCAATGCCTCCGCAGAATTATCTTTTAAAGCGCTTCCTAAATATGCCGGGCAAGAGATCGAATTCACAATTGCTCTCACTCTCAATGGTGACGGTGATGAAGAGGATAATGAAGCCGAGCTTTCCATACCTGTAAACAGCAACGACCTTGAACGCGTTCAAAGTGTCAATGCAACCCTCGCAACCGATGCTTCGAAAGTGACTCTTGAGTGGACTGCTCCCGAAGTCTCCACCGAGCCGACCTATGCCGAAGTAACAGAAAGTTTCGAGGACTGGGAATCATGGTCAATTGAAGGAGCCAACGGATGGTTATTTGTAGATGTCGATGAAGCCGAACAGAAAGGAATAAATGACCATCACGCCAAGGAGAAATACTCTGCTATGATTGCAGAAAATTTCAGCACATATTCAGATAACCTTACCAGCTATGATGGTATCAAATCAATTGTAATTGGAGTGAATTATAACTACGGAGGAAATGTTGACAATTGGGTGATTTCTCCTGAAGTAAAAGGTGGCACCACTGTATCATTCCAAACAAAGGTGCTTTCTTCATACACTGCTACTGAAGGATTCTCGGTGTTATGGTCGGAAGGTGGGACATCTGCGGAAGATTTTAAGGAATTAGAGGAGTTCTACTCCCTTAATGGCAGTTGGGTAGAGAAAAGCTTTGAATTGCCTGCCAAAGCAACAAGATTTGCAATTCGCATGTCGGATAGCCACTACTACCCTATAGCCTTTGATGCCTTCACCTTCACCGCCACCTCGTCTCCGGCGGTTCACACAGGCTTCAACGTTTACCGCGATCATGAGCTGCTCGCTGCATATCCTGCCGAGACACTCACCCACGTGGATAACGCCCCTGTATTGGGTAACGAGCATGTATATCACGTAACCGCTCTCTACGACAAAGGGGAGTCTCATTACAGCGAACCCATGAACGTGAAAGTGGAACTTGAAACCGGCATAGAAGAAATCGAGGTATCCGCTGAGGACGCAGAGTTCTTCACTCTTCAGGGTCTCCGCATCGAGCGCCCGGCAGCCGGTGAAATCGTAATTGTACGCAAAGGAGATAAAACCTTCAAAGCGGTTGTAAGATAATCTACACCTGAAAATCTCTATCACTTCTCAACAGGGCCGTTGCAACATCAATTGCAACGACCCTGTCTGTTTTTAGAGTGCGTTTGAGCATGTCTTACACCTCATCCTCTCCATGTAGGGACGCACCCACGGTGCGTCCGGAATCAATCAGCTGAACTTCCACCCTCCGGCAACGTTTCTTCAGACAAATCCACGGACAACCTCTACATTGTGATACAAGGAAACAGGAAATACAAAACCCTGATAAGATAAGCCTAAGTATTCTTAATTTAGAGTTGTCCGTTTATAATTTTTGTCATGCAATAATATGTAGTTTTTCATCGTTTTTATTTGCAACTAACAAATTTTTAGCTAATTTTGCACTTGACTATACACTTAGGCTTCTGTGCTGTATAGTCGGGGCTTAACTAACCTTCCGGGCCATGGTGATTTTTTATTTGCCTGTTTACTCCAGTCCGGATATATTGCCTTAAAATTTACCTTTAACTCAAGCATCCGGTTTCGGATCAACTTGGAAGATACACTTATTATTTGCTGTGGCCGCCACCGGTCATGGAAAAACAACATCAAGGAAAGAAAGATTGCGGCTTGCGTTCATGTTTTCTCGCCGGCCGCAGATACATATACATTAAATCATGAAAAGACCTACATTCTTTGCAATTCTTTTCGCCGCCGCGTCAATGCTCGCTCCGCGTGCCGAGGCGCAGAACGCGGCCATCAAGACCAATCTTATCTATGATGCTCTGGCCAATATCAACTTAGGCCTTGAGTTCAAGATGGCACCCCGCTGGACATTCGATGTCAACGGAAATTTCAACTGCTGGTCATTCTCCGACCACAAGGAGTGGAAACACTGGATGGCGCAGCCCGAATTCCGTTACTGGTTCTGCGAGGCCATGCACGGCAACTTCATCGGTCTCGAGCTACACGGCGGCCAGTACAACATGGGTAAGCTGAATACAAACTTCATGCTTCTGGGCACTGATTTCGCCAAGCTTAAAGACACCCGCTATCAGGGTTGGTATGCAGGTGCCGGCCTCACCTACGGTCATGCCTGGATGCTCGCCAAGCACTGGAACATCGAAGCTGAAATCGGAATCGGATGGAGCTACACCCGATTTGACAGTTTCCCTTGCATGGAATGTGGAAATAAACTTCAGGACAACGCAGTGCATAACTATTTCGGCCCGACAAAGGCGGCACTCAACTTAGTGTATATCTTCTAACCAAAAAGAACAATGAAACGTACTATCATATTTGCCGCCTGCGCAATCGCCGCCTCTTCCTTGTGGGCGCGTATGCCGGAGGCTTCCGATGTAACAATCACCGATATCACCGCAGCCCGCGACGGTTCCAACCTGAACCTCGCCTTCAATCTCGACCTCTCCAAAATGCCGAAAGGGATCAACACCGAAACCAGACTCATCCCGGTGGTGAAAGCCGGTAACGATTCGATCCGTCTCGAGAGCGTTACGATTGCCGGACGAAACAGGATGATACAGGCTCAGCGCACCGGTGCCGTGAAAAGCGACGCTACAAAATATTACCGCTCAGGGAAAGTGAAGGATATACCCTACAGCACCACTATCGAGTATCAGTCATGGATGGACAACGCCAATATCGACCTCGTGGTGGAGAATCTCGGTTGCTGCGAAAGCCGCAAAACCGTTGCCGACCGTCCTCTTGCCCGCCTAAACATGGGAGAGCGCCCCATCGACATGACTCTTGAGTATGTCACTCCGGTGGAGGAGCGCGTGAAGATGCGCAACGCCCGCGGAGAGGCTTATATCGACTTCGTGGTCAACACCACCAATATCCGCCCCGACTACCGCAACAACCCTCGTGAGCTGGATAAGATTCGCGCCACCATCGACTCTGTGAAATCGGATCCCGATACCAAGATAACTTCTCTGACAATCTCGGGTTACGCTTCTCCGGAAGGCTCCTACGCCAACAACGAACGCCTTGCGAAAGGTCGTACGCAGGCGCTTGCCGATTATGTGCAGAAACTCTACACCTTCCCCAAAAACATTATGAAGACTTTCTGGGTGGCTGAAGACTGGGCAGGACTCCGCCGATTTGTGGAGAATAGCGAAATGGTGAAGAAAGATGCCATTCTCGCCGTGATCGACTCCAATCTGGCTCCCGATACAAAAGACCATAAACTTGCATCCGACTTCCCCGTAGACTACCGCTTCATGCTCACAAACTGGTATCCCGCTCTCCGTCATTCGGACTATACGGTGGAATATGAAGTGCGTAATTATACAGACCCGGCTGAGATTGCACGCGTATTCAAGAAAAACCCCTCCAATCTTTCCCTGCGCGAGCTCTTCATATATGCCGAGACTCTCGATCCCAAGAGCGCTGAATATGCCGATGTGTTCCAGACTGCCGCCAAGATGTATCCCGAGGATGAGACCGCCAACCTGAATGCCGCCAACTGCGCTATAATGCGCGGTGACTATCAGGAGGCCACGGCATATCTCGCCAAAGCCGGCGACACCCCTCAGGCCACTTACGCACGAGGTGTGCTCGCAGCAAAGACCGGTGATTACGCAAAGGCAACGCAGCTCTTCAACAAGGCCGGTGAAATGGGTATCGACATCTCCGATGCACGCCGTGTGCTCGAAAGAGCCACAGCTCCCGACGTGGTTATATTCTGAAAATAAAAAAATCAAATAATTAACTAATCCAATTTACGAAACATGAAAAAAACTTATGCTTTCGCCCTTGCTTCCGGCCTTCTGATGCTCGGAAGCTGCTCAAGCGATATGCCTGATAACCCTCAGTTCGAGCCAATCGACGAGGAAGGGAATATTGGTTATATTAGAATCGATTTCCCGGGTACAAACGCGGGCACCCGTGCGCTCCCCACAACCGCACCGACCGACAAAGAGACTGAAATCGAGAACGCCGCTTTCGTTTTCTATTGCGGCAACAACCAGTATTTCACACGCTATGCAAGAAAAGACCGTCTGGATTCAGATCAGGCTTACTGGGTTGAAGTTGACGGAGAAGGCCACGAAGGACAGCGCTGCGCCATCGTGAAGCTCCCACGCATGCCGCTTTCTGTGGCTGTCGTGGTGAACGGCGACAAGACCTATACAGGCGACCTCAATGAGGACCGTTACAAAGTGACTCAATACTCCAAGGAGGGTAAGAACGAACTCTTCTATATGAGTAGTGCCCGCTATTGGGATTCCAACAGACAGCTCTCAAACCAGACTCCTATATCTGCCGAAAAGATTTTCAGAACAGAGGAGGATGCCATCAAGGCTCTCGACGAGAACGGCAACATCAGCGCCGTGAAAATCAATGTGGAGCACTATGTGGCTAAGGTGAACATCAGGAACAATTATTCCGATAGCAAATATAAACTTGACGCCGACGGAACTCTGAATCCTCAGGCCAACAAGGAAGAGGTGACTTATGGTGTTACTTCTGCCGATGGTACCGTTGTAACTCCTACGGTGGCAATCGTTAAGTTCAAACCGGAATATCAGTTCCTTACAGCCACAAGCGCCGGAACGACAACAATCAAGAAACTCCCCGAGTTCTCTCTGCTCGCAACCCCGGTGCAGAACTGGGCTGATCTGAACGACCCCGTGAACCGCCACTCAAGCTGGCTGCGTAACGAAGATACCCCCAGGGAAGTGTATTGGCCCACTCTCGCAGAGCTTCAGAGCGGCAAGCTCCATCTCGGTCACGAATCCGTGGCATATGATTCGAAGAAGTATATCTACGCCTTCGACAACCGTGATGATGACTACGGCCGCAGAACTTCTGTCGTAATCTGCGGTAAATATACCGTTACAGATGCCGCCGGCAAATCGCTTGCCGCCAACGACGGTTCCTTCTGGCTCGTGGCTTTCCGTGATCAATTCACTGTCTATAACAATGAGGCCGACGCCATCAAGGCGATGGGTGGTATGGAAAACGATACTCTCGTTCCCGATGTAGTGCTCCCCGACGGCCAGACCGCTCTCACAGGCAGAAACGACGGTGCATGGACTTCATGGACCGGCTGGATGAAAATCGAAGGTAAGAACTTTGAGACACGATGCATCAAATATAACGGCGGTTACGGTTACTATTCAAAGCCTATCAACCATATTCCCGGCTATGACATGGTGGTCCGCAACCACTACTATGACATCTCCATCAACGGTATCGAAGGCATGGGTGTAGGTATCCCGACTCCTAACGATCCTATCGTTCCGGTGATTCCCCCAAAACCTGATGACCAGAACTACTGGCTCCACATGAGTGTGAAAGTGCTCGACTGGAGAAACATCACAAATGATGTAGAGTGGCAGTAAAACCCGTCGGGAGCCTGCGGATTCAGGCTCCATATGTCGGGAGGCCGTGACACGCCTCCCGATAACAAAAACTTAACTTATACTTAGCAAAAATAAAAACAGCAATAATATGTTTCTTCCAAGATTAAAACCTTTGAAAGGAGTTGCCATGACAGCCTGCGGACTATTGGCCGTCGCGCTGAGCTCGTGCGACTCATCCTTCGTCTTCGAAGACTTGCGGCCGTGCATACCCGACTACAGGGTGCGCCTCTCCTACACCCATAACATGGCATATGAGGAGCAGGTATCCAAAATCGAGGCTGCCGAAGCTTATGCCTTCGATTCGGATGGAAATCTGGCCGCTGTATCCACAGCCGACCGACAGACGTTGATCGACAACGACTGGACCCTGCCTCTCGACATCGAGCGGTTCAAGGACTATGACGTGATAGTATGGGGCGGACTTATAGCCGAATCTCCATTCAATCTCGATGGCAAAAGAGCCGTTACAACAAAGGAAGACCTGACATGCCGTCTGCAGACCATAACAGACGAAGACGCGAATGATGTGTCAAGCACGAAGTTCCCCGGTCTGTTCCATGGTCTCACATCGGTGAACTATACCGTGGAGGATGGTCCCGAAGAACGCACCGTGCCGATGATCAAGAATACCAACGACATAGTGGTTCTCATTCAGAAAGATAACGGACAGGCTGTAGAACCTGACTACTATGACGTGGAGATCACTGATGCCAACGGAATCATGAATCATCAGAACAGCGTGTCGGGAACAGATATTCTATACCGTCACCATACCTACACCGCCGGTGACTTCCAGATTCCTGACGGATATGGCGGCAAAGAGGAGATTACAGCTCCTTCCGGGAAATGGGAATTCAGCGTGGCGCGTCTGATGGAGAATTCCGAAGCGCGTATCCAGATACGCCTCGATGAAAGCAATATCGTGCTGGTGGACGAGAAACTGATCGACCTTCTTGAAAAGGTGAGACCGGCCTCCATGCCGCTTCAGGAATTCCTCGACCGTCAGGACACATATTATCTCACCTATCAGCTGCGTGTGGAGGAAGACTGGATACATCTGTCAGTATATGTCAACGATTGGCTTATCATAAAGAATGATATCGAATGGGATTAAACTAACCGAGAAAAGCAGAACGATATGAAAAATATATTCAGAATTTCAATGGTCATGCCTGTAGCGCTCCTTCTCGCCGGGTGTTCCTCTGATGAAGTGAACACACCCCAGACCAAGGAGGGGAGCTATGACGTTCAGTTGACCGTCACCTCAGGCGGAACCCGCGCCGTGACCTCTCTGACCGGGTCGGCGGCGGAAAACGCTTTCAATGAGAAAAGACTTTTCTTCGGAACATATGCCGAAGACGGCTCCCTCAAACATTCCCTCTATGAAGCGGGAAAATGCAATCCTGATGAGGCTCTCAACGTGAGATATTACCTACCCACATGGGGACCGACAGTCGCAGCGAAGCTCCCTCGCTCGGAATATGAAGGAACCGATTTCTATATCGGAGCCTTCTCGATTCCTGAGAAGATGACATTCTCTTCGCTCACTTTGCGCGGATTGACAAACAATGACACCAATACCCTCAAATGGCCCGGAACTTCCGACAAGAATTACGCATGGACTCCCGAAGCGGATAAAAACGGAACTGAACATATCCCAATGGCGGGTGTGGTGAAGGTTGAGACCTCCCTTATGGGAACCTATAACAACGACATAAACCAGATCTCCCCCTTCCGTCTTCCCGACATCACGCTTACACGCGCGATGGCCAAGATCGTGATCGAGGATGTCGACGGCATTATCGAGACCGCTACCCTCAAGACTCCTGAAAAGGGAAAACTCATCCCTTACCTCCCCGCTGTGCTCGATTCGTCGGTAGCGATGCAGCCCGCTGAACCCGCCGGTGGCAAGGGGATGCTTCTCAACCAGAAGCTGACACAACCCACAGATACCGTGAACGATGTGAAGAGATACGTTTTCTACAGCTACGAATGGTCTATGCTTGAATATGCGGCCGACGGCACCACCGTAACCGGTGTGAAGAACGCCACACACAACGACCGCAAGATAATAACCCTCACCGCAAACGCAGCCTCCGGTCTCAAAGGAACAACCCGTGAGACCACGCAGGTAAGCTTCGCACCTCATACCGCAGGACTGCCCGGAGGCGCTGCCAATCTCCGCACAGCCGATGGAGGCGCATGGCAGGGGGTTATGAGAAACACTGTCTACACATTCCGTGTGACCCGTCCGTCGACAGGAGGCGTGACAGTGGAAGTCACAGCTACCCCATGGGTGGATCACCGCGAAAATTTTGAATTCTGATAATAAAGCACATCAACAATAACAAGCTCATGAAACTTTTCAACAGGAATATATTGGCGCTTCTCGCCTCGGTGTCGCTTCTGACATCATGCAGCGATGATGTGCTGCTCCGGGATAAGGATAACGATGGCTCGGAGAATGGCATAGTATTCTATGTGCCTAACGTGCCGGAAGGTGCCGATCCGGCTCCGCGCACACGCGCTATCGGCAATGTGAACGATTTCAACGGCAATGAAGCTGAAATCAAGAATCTGAGAATCTTCGCCTACAAAGACGGCGCGGAGAATCCTATTACCATCGACCTCAAGAATGACGGCACACTCATATCTTCCGATGTGGACGGATATGACGGCTATCGCATCAGGGCCGATTTCGAAAACGGTGATTATGAAATGTATGCCGTGGCCAACTCCGCCATTGCCGATAATACCACCAGAACCAAACTGCTTGAGGCGACCGCAACGGTGCCTGACGATCTTGCTGTCTCAGGAATCCCTATGTCATGCTCCAACGAGAAGATGGAGGTGGCATATTCGGGAAATGCTTTCCAGGCTGTGGGATCCAACAGAAAGATCAGTGTGAACTCCGGAGCTAATATACGTATCAAAGCCAATCTGCGCTTCGCTGTGGCAAAGGTGCGCCTGACTCTGATCAATGATCTCCGTCCCTCGGACATGGTGGGAGCCGTGACTGTAACCAATCACGCCGCTTCATCCTCACTCATCGAGGGTGGAACCGTGCCGGCGGGAAAGGGATCATCTCAAATCACGGGAAAATATTATCAGCTCAACAAACCATCCACAGGCACTCTCCTTGACATGAATATCGACAGGAAGAACCTCACGGAGTTCACTCCGGCCAATAACGGATCCACTCCCTGGATATGGCAGACGGTATTTTACGTGCCCGAGCGTCTTGCTCAGACAGCTACCGACTACACAGCCGTTACAATGAAAGTGGGTGACGAGAACAAAGAAATCAGACTCGGACACGACGAAGGTTCGAAAGGACGTATCGTGGAACGCTCAAATTTCTATGATTTCGTAGGGACTTCCGACGGTAAATTTCAGCTCGACGTGCAGCCCTGGACTCCGGCCGTTCTGGCAGGCTCTCTCGATGGAAACTACTGGCTGAAGGTCGATAAAACCGCCATAACGATCACTGCCGGTGAGAAAACGGAAATCCGTTACGAATCAAATACCGATGTGATCCCATCTTGCGAGAAATATAACGGACAGGATATATACTCATTCTCCAAGGAGAACGGTGTGCTGACCATAACCATTAATTCTGAAATCGACAGAGAGGAGTTTGACGCTATCAAGGCAACCGACAACTGGGAATATATCACTCTCACTGCCGGCACAATCAAAAAGAAGATTGATATCACTGAGTTCACCTACTCGGAATATATAATGGAAAATACCGTTGTCACCATTGATGTCAACGAGCGTAAGCAATCGGGCGAATACAGAGGCTATATTCCGGTCAAGCTTACGACCAACCTGAAGTATATCTCCTTTACCAAATCCAACTGGCCCGCTGAAGCAGAAGAGGGCACTCCCGCTTCTCTTATTCTTCAGGATAAGAACGGCAATGCAATCACGCCGGGAGCTAAAATTGAAGTTCCTGAAACAGGTGAAATCGAATTCCGCATCGCATATAACGACCTTAACGGCAACCGTAAGCTCTGGCAAAAAGACAAAGATATGCAGGTGTTGGTAAACGGACTCGACAAGGATGGGAATGCCATAAGCAACAATGGTGTGGCAGTTCAATGTTCGGTAGGTGTTTATGTCCGCACTTCATATGATGTTTACCGGATTCACCTATACGCCCCCGGATGGAACCATCCTCACATCTTCGTTTATCAATGTCTCCAGCTCCCCGCTGATGTGAACTACACCAACGGTGCTAAAAAGAGTCAGGTTGTAGGTCATGACAAAGACAACACTGCATTTGAATATGACTTCACAGGCGCGGTTGCATTCAAAGGATGGTATGTAGGATCTTTTAATAATCCTAATGCTCAGGGCAGCACCGACAACTATTTCTGGTTGTTTAACGATGGCACAAGCTGGAATCCTACCCGAAGTTCAAACGTCAAGGATTACGACAAGCATTACTACACCATGGATTTCGCCAAAGATCATAGAGACAAGATTAGGACCCTCAATAACGGCAGCAGCTATTGCACCGTCTGCACAGGCCCCGATTTCCCAAGCAACTGGCCCGGAATCCACATGCGTCCCGATGAGGATAAACCGGACAACTCAGGATGGTGGTATTTCGAGCTCTCAGGTGTAGCCGATCCGGGTAAAGCACTTGTGATGTTCACCGACTGTGGAGAAAATAACCATGCCTGGGGATCCTGGATGGAAGCTGTCCGCTACCCGAAAGAGAAACAGCCCGGCGTGGCACTCTTCGATTATCCTACAAAAGAGGGGTGGTTTGTTTATACAAATGCTGTTTCAACCGGTCTATCATTCCTTTCAGAAGATCCGGGAGTGAAACCGAATATTGTCACACCAAACAATCCGATCACCACAACAACATTTGAAGTAGGCAAGACCTACGCTCTTGTGTTCAATGGATCCGCTCAGATATGGGCATGGGCCGAAGGTGATTCATACTCTGAGAATAAGGGTCAGTCATGGGATAGCCAGCCTTACTATAATGGTGTATTCGAATTTACCCCTACAAAAGCAGGCAACACCTCAATGACCTACAAAGTCAATAAGGGTGACGCAGAGACCACCTTACCAGTCGGCGAATTTAAATGGAATGCAAGCACCTCTCGTTATGAGAAAACCATTAATATCTAACAACAATCATGATAAAGAAATTATTAATATACACAACGCTGCTTCTCTCGCTCACAGCATGTAGCGTTGAAGATATAGAGGCTCCGTCGGGACTCGGTCCCGACGGGGAGCTCACCGTGGAACTCGCGGTGCCTGAGATGGAGGTCGTAAAGACCCGCGCAAGCGAAACAGCCATAACCGACATAACGATGCTTGTTCTTTCGAGCACCGGTGTGGAGGATGTGCAGAGCTTTTCATTCTCTTCACTCAGTGAACTCAGCACCGATCATTACCAGCTTCGCTGCAAACTTGGTCAGGAACTGCGTCTGAAATCAGGTCTGAGATTCTATTTCATCGCCAATCTTCCCTCTTCGGTAAACAGCAACGACTTCAAAGGGAAAGCGGAATCTACCCTCAAGTCGATGCAGATGTCGGCAATTACCAACACGGCCGGAAACATGACCATGTCAGGAGCCTTGAATCTGAACGAGATTCTCGGAGGCACACCGGTGAGTCTTTCGCGTAACGCCGCAAAAGTAACAGTCAACAACGGCACCAAAAATGCTGCCGGCAATTGGACAGCGGGATCAACCGTCTATCCTGTGGAAGTATATGGCACGGCCGCATCCTCAAGTGTGGTTTCAGGTGCTTTGATCGGCACGGATTATGTCGGAAATGCTGTGGCTCCCGCCTCAATATCATTTACCGGGAAATCCGTGGCATATATCCAGCCCACCAAAAATCCGGGACGTGACAATCAGGTGCGTCCTTACATGATTGTGAAAGCTCCTTATGACGGTACGGACTATTTTTACCGTCTGGAGTTCGAGAATTATGACGAGACAACAAAAAAATTCAATACTCTCGACATTCTCTCCAACCATCACTATCAGGTTTTAATCGAAGAAGTGCTTGGCAAGGGCGACACTACAGCCGAAGCAGCCTCGAAAAATCCTACTTCGCTGATCAAGGCCACTATCTACGACTTCTCTCCTCAGTCGTATAACATGATAACCGACGGCACACGTGAACTCGGTGTGAGCGCACGTCTGCTTCACAATGGAGAAGTGACAACAGCCGACAATCCGGAATATATCTTCATCAAGGTTTACTCCAAGGAGGCTTCTGATATGACTAATGCAGCCGCAGCAATAAATCTGAAAGCTGATGTGGAATGGCTCTCTTTCGGCGCTCCCGAGGTTTATAACGAGGCCTTAGGCGATAAATTCCCCAATGTTTCAGACGATTTCAAGGGTATAGTATATCGCGTTCCCGTCAACTTCAGCAAGACTCTCGACCCCGGAGAACTTGATGGAACGATCACAGTGACGTGGAAGGGCCTTTCGCGTGATATTCCGGTGATATGGACCCGCGTATTCGATGCGTCGGAGCTTTGCACCGTGCATCTGACCATCACCGACAACACCGGCAACAAGAAGTTTGACACAAGAACCAGCGGCACCGATTACTGGACGTTCATTCGCGACACAAGCAAGATCGATGGTCTGTCAGTGGAACAGAACAACGGGAAAGTACGTAATGAAGGTCTGCATTTCCCCGTCAACTATGGCGGACAGAGCGCACGCTGGAAATATACCTACGATCTAAGTTTCCACAATCTCAATGACGGCAATCCATACGACTGGAGAATCACCTCTACAGGTGTATCAGGCCTGACATTCTCCAGAACTTCCGGAACGAATGTGACAGGTACGGCAGATCTCACCATAACCCATGATGGCTCTATTGCAAACTGGAACTATGAAGTGGGTAACCTCCGCTTTGAAATCCGTAAGCCGGGAGAAGATCACTGGACAGAATATGATCTCGACCTTTATCATACAGGCTTCTTCGATAATCCTACTTTCAGGAGTAAAGTCAAATACGACGAAGACAGGCGTGTGGATCAACCGGAGAAAGACTTTTTCTACTATTACGAAGTGATTCAGGGTCCGGCCGGGAAATATTATTGGCTCGACCGTAACCTTGGCGCCACAAGTGCGGAATATTATATCGAGGGAGAGGGAGATTTCTTGTATCACGGCCGCACTTCCGAACCTCGCGGAGGCTACTACAGAGCAGCGCATTATGTCATGGGAGAAAGTCCGGAGATGTATGAAGACCTTTGTCCTCCGGGCTTCGAGATTCCCCGTGTGGAAGTTTGGAACACTCTGCGTAATTCCACCAACTTCCTCATGTCAAGAAATGGAGAGTATTATCTCACCCAGTTTGTCAATGCTCAGGGACAGATTGTATATTTCCCCCGCTCCCGCTATTATGATGCCTCCAACAGCAAGAATGGCGAATCGCGTGCCGGATATTACTGGTCACAGACCCCTTCTGATGGAATGGAGAAAGACCAGATCGGAAACTGGCTGCGCTATCTGAAATTCTCAGGTTCGATCGCCGCTTACGATAATGCAGAGGTATACGGACGTGCAAGCAACGGCTGGGCAATGTCGGTGAGATGCGTAAATATCGACAAACCGGCCAATGTGGTATGGCGTACTCATTTCAATGTGTCGGGTGCAACCCACGTTTTCCTCTATTCTCTGGATGAAGATGGCGTGACAAAGAACGGCGTGACAAACTGGCCCGGTAAAGCCATAGGTAATTATGTAACCATGGGTGATGCCACGGGTATGTCGAGCGGTACCAATCTCTTCAATTTCGCTTATGAGTCGGCCAATACTCACCCCTCTCAATTCTATGTCCTTTTCACATTCCGTGATAAAGACGGCAAATGGCACACAATGTCGAAAGGTAATAATGGAGAAACAATCTATTCTGACGACAAGGGCCTGAGCCAATTGCAAGGATGGAAAGTGATAGGTGACACATGGAGCGGTGAAGAGACAACCCTCGGAGGCACATGGCATTGCAACTTTGACGGAACAACCGCAACCGTGACTTATGAAAAAGCCACAGAGGATATTCCGATCATTGAACCGCTCCCTGAAGACATCACAATATATTACACCAATCCTAATAACTGGGGAACGGTTTATGTGTATGCCTACAATTCGGACCAGGACCGTAACAACGCATGGCCCGGTGTCATGATGACAAAGGGCGCGGACGGCAGATGGAGCGCCACAATTAAATCAAGATTCAATAATCTGATTTTCACCAATTACGACGGCGCCCAAACCCAAGACCTCACGGTAGAGAAAGAGAATAATCATGTGTATACGGATAGATAACTTTAGAAATTAGCCTCTTATCCTATATTAATTTTGAACGGCAAACCCTTCCGGAACCTTGAATCCGGAAGGGTTTGCCTGTCTCATCCCTTATCCTTTTTACACCCATTTGCAAATATGAAATCTTTTTATTTTCTTTGTGATTATAAAAAAGAAAATTATGAGCATAACAGCAATCTGCAATGAAATATTCGACCGCTCTGTGGCCGATTACCATAAATTAGATAATGTTGACGCTCCGTGCGTGAATCCCTATGAGGATGGATCATTTGAGGCAATACTTTATTCAAAGAACTGGGTGGATGCAGTGCAATGGCATCTCGAAGATATTATCCGCGACCCTGAAATCGATCCGGTGGCGGCTCTCGAACTCAAACGCCGCATCGACCGCTCAAACCAGGTGCGAACCGATATGGTAGAGGATATCGACACTTGGTTCCGTAACAAATATAAGGATGTCAAGGTGAGCGAGAATGCAACCATCAACACCGAGTCTCCCGCATGGGCCCTTGACCGTCTCTCAATTTTAGCCCTCAAGATATGGCACATGCGTGAACAGGCGGAACGCACCGATGCTGATCCAGAACATATCGCAAAATGCCGCGGCAAACTTGATGTGCTTCTCGAACAGCGCAAGGATCTTTCAGAGGCTATAGATACGCTTATCGAAGATATAGCCGCCGGACGCAAATATATGAAAGTTTATCGCCAGATGAAAATGTATAACGATCCTTCCACCAATCCGGTGTTATATGCAAAGAAATAAAGGGAACAAGTCTAAGAATATACTTATCGCCCGTTTTTCTGCATTGGGCGATATTGCCATGACTATCCCGACGGTCTATAATGCCTGCCGGGCTAATCCTGACCGGCATTTCTATTTCCTCACACGCCATCATCCTGCATCGCTTTTTATCAATGCTCCGGAAAATCTCACTGTAGTGGGTGTGGATCTCGAAAATTACAAAGGGATTGCCGGGATTTACAGGCTTGCCTCATCACTGAAGGTGAGATATGGGATCGACTATTTCATCGACCTTCACGACGTGTTGCGCACAAAGCTTCTGCGTGCTTTCTTCTCACTAAAACGAACAGGATGGCGCAAAATTGAAAAAGGCCGTAAGGAGAAAGCTCGTCTCACCCGACGGAAGAACAAGCATCTCCTCCAGCTGCAAACCACCATCTCCCGGTATGACGATACATTCCGCAGAGCCGGAATAGAACTCACCGACTCCTTCTCCTCCATTTTTTCTAACCTCCCCTCCGGCAAAGGGAACCCGGAGACTTTCGCAGCAGTGACTCCACCCAAGAAAGCCGGCGAGCACTGGCTCGCTATCGCACCATTTGCAAAGCACAGAGGGAAAATCTACCCTCTTGAACTTCTTGATAAAGTGGTGGAACATTTCAACGAAAAAGGCGGCGAACGAATTTTTGTTTTCGGATTCGGCAAGAATGAAGAGGAGGCTATAGAATCAATGGCACGGCGTTATCCGTCGGTGGTGAATATGGCCAAAGCCCGGCTCGGACTTCCCGGAGAACTGGCGTTGCTGAGCCATTGCGATGTAATGCTCTCCATGGATTCATTCAACATGCACCTCGCTTCTCTGGTGGGTCTCCGCACTGTCAGTGTGTGGGGAGCGACCCATCCATACACCGGTTTCCTCGGAAGAGGACAGAAGGACGAAGACACGGTGCAGTTAGATATGACATGTCGCCCCTGCTCAGTGTTTGGTGACAAACCTTGCTTCAGAGGCGACTATCATTGTCTGTGGGGGATTACCCCGAGATCTATTATAGAAAAAATAGAGGATTGAGAAGGGTATACTGATTGAGAAGCATACTATTGTTCGGAGGCTGCAAACTCCATCAGGTAAGCTTTGATGAACTCGTCGATTTCTCCATCCATCACTCCGTTCACATCAGAAGTTTGATAATTGGTGCGGTGATCTTTCACACGTCGGTCGTCGAAGACATAGCTTCGGATCTGACTGCCCCACTCTATCTTCTTCTTTCCGGCCTCCACCTTGGCCTGCTCCTCCATGCGGTGTTGCAACTCCTTGTCGTAAAGGATCGACTTGAGCTGACGCATCGCATTCTCTTTGTTTTTAGGCTGGTCGCGCGTTTCGGTGTTCTCAATAAGTATCTCCTCCTCCTCACCGGTGTAAGGATCCTTGTATTGATAACGTAGACGCACACCCGACTCCACTTTGTTCACGTTCTGACCACCGGCACCTCCCGAGCGGAAAGTATCCCAGGATATTCTTGCTGTCTCAACTTCGATTTCAATCGTATCATCGACAAGCGGTGTCACGAATACCGATGCGAAACTTGTCATTCTCTTTCCCTGCGCATTATAGGGGGACACGCGCACAAGACGATGCACACCGTTCTCACTCTTCAGGAAGCCGTAGGCGTAGTCTCCCTCGATATTGATGGTGACCGATTTTATACCGGCCTCATCACCGTCGAGCAATTGTGCGATCGAGGTCTTGTAGCCATGGCGCTCGGCGTAGCGGAGATAAAGACGCATAAGCATTGAGGCCCAGTCCTGACTCTCGGTGCCCCCGGCTCCGGAATTTATCTTGAGCACGACACCAAGCTTATCCTCCTCGCGTCGGAGCATATTGCGAAGCTCCAGTTTCTCGGTCTCCTTCAACACCTCCTCATATTGGGCATCTACATCGGATTCCTCCACAAGTCCTTCCTTGAAGAAATCCATGGCAAGTTCAAGCTCGCCCACCTGTTTGTCGAGGGCCGTATAGGAATCAATCCAGAAATGCAACCCCTTTATCTTGCGCATCTGGGCTTCAGCCTTCTCACGGTCTTCCCAGAAGTCAGCCACATGCGTGCGAAGTTCCTCCTCTTCCACCTCTATCTTCTTGGAGTCGATATCGAGGTAGCGTCGGAGCGCATCACGACGCTCGGCAACATCCTTTAATTGTTCTGCTGTTATCATTTATTATTGGAATTATCGGAATTAATCGGAGTTATTGGAATTATCGGAGATATCCAATTTATTGGATTCGACTTATTTCAGCGGATATTCGTCTGAATACATCCATTCGATTTCCCGGGCGTATCTTTTGGCCACCACCGGCCGACGCACCTTCATCGTATTGGTCACTTCCCCGTGCATAATAGCGAAATGATGGGGAAGAAGACAGATACGTTTTATCTTTTCGTAGCCCGCAACATCTTTCTGGAGCTTATCAATCTCCGACATTATAAAGGCTATCGCTTTAGGATCCTTCACCAATTGCTCTGAATCATCAGCGGCTATCCCCTCTTTCTCAGCCCATCTTTTAAGCTGAGGGAAATTAGGAACGATCAGAGCCGTGACAAATTTCCGACGGTCGCCTATCACAGCCACTTCGTCGATATATTTATTCTCTGCCAACCTGCTTTCCATCATCTGCGGGGCCACATACTTGCCGTTTGATGTCTTGAACAGGTCTTTTACACGCTCTGTAAGCACCAACTGACCTGACGGAGTGAAGTAGCCGGCATCGCCCGTGCGGAAAAAGCCATCTGCTGTAAAAGCCTGTGCGTTAGCCTCCGGATTTTCATAATAACCGGGGGTGACTGTGGGACCCTTCACAAGTATCTCATCGTTTTCCGGATCAATCCTTACTTCAATACCGGGCAGAGGGATGCCGACCGTGCCAATCTCATAGTCATATTCAGGGAAGAATGTAACGGTAGCTGTTGTCTCGCTCAATCCATATCCGATGATGATATCTATCCCTACCGAACGGAAGAATTCGCAGATACGGTCGGAAAGAGGAGCCCCGGCGGTAGGGAAGAAATTAGGATCGGGAATCCCTATGGCATGTTTGAGGCGTGAGAATATGCGCCGGTCCCAGAAACGATATTCCTTTTCAAGAAGCCAAGGCACATTACGGCCGGTCCTGACATAGGTCAGATTACGTTTTTTTCCCACCGAGAGGGCGCGTCTCACCATCATACGCTGCATTCCGCTCATTCCGGCTATCTTCTCCTTAACCCCGGCATATACTTTTTCCCAGAAACGGGGAACGGCACACATAAGATTGGGATGAACATCATGTATGTTCTCCTGAATCATGCGCGGATCATAGTTGACAGCTATGGCCACACCCTTGGTGAGACAGAAGAAACTCCATGCCTTCTCAAGAATATGGCTCATGGGGAGGAATGCCAATGAAAGATCGGATGTGGTCACGGCATGAAGCAATTTGATATGCTTCTCAATGCAGGCATCATAGTTGCCATGTGTTATTACCACTCCTTTAGGCTCGCCGGTGGTGCCCGACGTATATATAAGCGTAGCCATATCGTCGGGAAGCGCATTTTCCTTACGCGCCTCCACTTCAGCCGCAACCTCTTCGGTTGCCGACATTCCAAGTCTGACGAAGTCATCCCAGATCACACTCACAGTGTCATCGGGCTGCAATTCCAGTCCGTCGTTCTTGAATATGACTATCTGCTTTATCTTATCCGGATTATTTTTCCAGAAATTATATGCCAAAGGATACTGATGCCTGTCACCTACAAAAAGAACGGAGGCTCCCCCGTTGTCAACAACAAAATCAAACTGGCTCTGCGAACTGCTCGAATACACGGGAATAGCAGCGATCCGGTTTTTAAAGGCACCGAACTCGGTGATGAGAATCTGCGGTGTGTTGGGTGAGCATATCGCTATGCGGTCTTTCTCTATGAGCCCCATCATCGCAAGAGCTTTGGCCGCCACATCCACCTGAAGTGAAAACTCACGCCAGGAAGTGGAGAGCCACTCCCCATCCTTACGCCAACAGAACCGATAAGCCTCGCGTTCACCGAAGCGTTTCGCATTGTGAGGAATGATTTCAACCAGTTTATTTGCCATTATTCTTAGAGAGTGTTTGAATTTAAATCAAATTAAATATTTAGAGAGTTTTGAAAATTTTTGATTTCATCACAAAGGATCTTTTGGGCGCTTTTCCAAAGATTTCATCGGTCACGATGCCCGCATCGCTCCCTCTTCAACTTTGGAAAATCATCCCAAAATCTCTCTTTGTGCTAAAATCATTTAAATCCAGACACTCTCTTAATTTTTATGCAAATTTAGGCATAAATTCCCACATATTCAAGTTTTCAGGCAATTACGGCTATCGCACTATGTTACGGTCGAGCATCTTTCTTTTTATAAGCATTCTTACAGGGGTGGGGAGAATGGCCACAAAGAAAATCGAGAATCGGTTAAGCCATCCGTTGATATATTGCTTCTTCCCTTTGAGCATTTTTCCCACAGCCTTATGCACGAAGCGTTCGGGAGTCTGAAGGGCACCGATCCTGACTGCAAGTTTTTTAAGATTATCAGGCAAGCCGAAAAGATCTGTGGCTATTCCTCCCGGACAGGCTACCGTGACGCTCACTCCCGAGTCTTTCACCTCATAATGCAGCGCGCGGCTGAAGACGCGTATATATGCCTTGGTGGCCGAATACATCGCTATGCCGGGCATTGGCATCCAGCATGACATCGACGACATGTTCAGAATCCTTCCCGAACCTCTTTCAGAGAAACGCATTGCGAAATGCCGGCTCAACGATGTGACGGCCCGCACATGGAGGTCGATGAAGCAGTCGATCTTTCGTTCGGGGGTGTCGCTGAGAAGACGAAATGAGAATATCCCGGCATTATTGATCAGATAGTCGGGATTTATCCCTTTCTGGTCAAGATAGGATGATATTTTTTCAGCACTGTTGAACGCCGTGAGGTCGCAGAAATAAGGGAATGCCTCGACTCCGGATTCGCGGGCGATTTCCCGTGCAACCGTTTCAAGACTGTCCTGATTGCTCACCATAACAAGCGCACAGCCGCGCGAGGCCAGTTCTCTGCAGAAACAGAGCCCTATTCCGCTGCTGGCTCCGGTGACAAGAGCCCAGCGTCCGGTCAGATCCTTCTTCATTTCTGACGCGCTTTAATTTTTTCAATCTCCTTCACTATCCCTGCCGGAAGCTCTTCGCGGCAATGCTTATGACAAGCCATCTCCCTTGAATACATCCTTGCTATGCAATAGTTGACATGGTCGCAGCCACAACGGTGTCTTTCATCGTCGCGCATACGGTTCACCATATCGGGTTCATTCAACAGAGCGCGTCCCATCTGCACGAAGTCGAAACCCTCCTCATCGAGCACCTTCTCCGCGGTCTCTCTTCCAACCACACCGCCGACATATATCAACGGAAGGGAAAGCTCCCTGCGGAAAATCCTGGCATCGTCAAGAAAATAAAGGTCGCGGTATGGCTCCTTGGGTATCATCATTCCGCCGGCCATCCTGACTCCATATTTAAGCCACAGCTGCTTCATATAGTATGTCATGGAATAGATGGGCATCTCACCACGCATCACATACATAGGAGCCTTACTTACAAAACCTCCCGACAGTACCATGCCATGCACTCCGGCGCGCTCTATTTCACGGGCCACGGTGAGGCAGTCATCAATTTCGAGCCCACCCTTGAAACCGTCGCGCATATTGGTCTTCACTATTACGGCCATATCATCGCCGGCAGCTTTCAGGCATTCTTCAAGACATAGATTCATGAATTTCATTCTGTTCTGAAGCGATCCGCCATATTCATCACGGCGATGATTGGTATAGGGGGAAAGGAACTGCGAAATCAGATAGCCGTGTCCGGCATGAACCTCCACGCAATCGAATCCGGCGTCACGAGCCGTGTTTACCGCCTGCCCGAAATCACGGGCAATCTGTCTGATCTCATCCTTACGCAGTCCACGCGCCCATGTTGGGGAATATAGATTGAATCCGGTGGAAGCTCCCACAGGCGTGCCTCCGGCTGTCTTACGGTGAGTCATGTTGCCGCAGTGTCCGATCTGTATGGATGCTTTCGCCCCACGCTGATGAATGCCATCGGTGATTTCCCTTAGCGCCGGAACGATAGCCGGCCGCAGCCACAGCTGAGTCTCAAAAGAGAGCGCGGATCTGCACACCCCGGCATATGCGAGCGTGGTCATTCCCACACCTCCTTCCGCAACCGAGAAATGATAGTCGCGTAGCATATCGGTGGGTCCGTTATCTTTTCCCATCCCTTCAAAAGCAGCCGAGCGTATGGTGCGGTTGCGCAGTTCTATCGGCCCCAGACGGCCGGGCGTGAATAATTTACTCATTAGTTATTTCTTTACAGCTATGTGGCTTATTTAATAAATGAATGGAAGAATATATTTGCGTCCCAGTCCTCTGTATTCCTCTCCGAATTCGGAAAGATAACGCTTATGTATCGATCTGGCCCGGGGTGCGAGATTGGCGAATGTCCATATTGCAAAGGCGAGACCTCCGAGGCTCCATGTGAGAATAGCATATCCGCACCATTCCACAAATTCACCGAAATAGTTGGCCGAGGCCACGTAACGATACATCCCGCCATGAGGAATATAGTGTCGGGTGTCGCCAGGCTTACGGAGATTTCTGATGATATGGTCAGAATGAATGTTTATCCCCATGCCGAGGAAAAAGATAACCGTGCCTACCATAAACTGCGGCGTTGTCAGCCACGCGGGGGTATATAACGCTTCGGGAGCCACATAAAAGAGCCAGCCTCCTATCATATAGGCGTTCACAAGATTGAAAACCACCCCCATCAGTATGATGCTCAAAGGCATTCTCCCCTTCCCTTTTATCAGGAACGGGAAGATGAAACTGCGTTGAAAATAATGGAGCAGGAACAATGAGCCCATCACTGCAGGAGCCGTCTCACCGCGCCTTCCGCTCAGCAACCACAAGAGAAGCATAGCTACAAAAACAGGGGCTTCCATCAGAATCCAACCAAGACGGTTTCCTACGGTCGGACCCCATCGACGATCATACATCATGCCGTATCCGGCCGTAACTTTCATCAGGACTGCGAACACCATGACTGCAAGTCCTATCATTGTCCATACCACCGCATAATAGACGGCGGGCGAAAATATTGATTCCATTTATTGTCGATTAAAATGACCGTGCGTCATCTCCATAATTTTCTCCAAATTTACGGAAATAACCCGAAACAGCCAAAATAATTTGGTCGTTTCGGGTTATTTTTGGCAAAATTGGAATTTTATCGTGTCACCGCAATCTGCAGATTTCCGAAAGATCCCTTGAGAATGTAGAATCCGTTCTTTACATCCCTGTTATCCCTGCCGGTCAGATTCCAGCGTGCTATTCCGTCGCTTCCTGCCGTGATTTGTGCGATTCCGGCTCCTTCGGTGGTTTCGACAGTTATGCGCTCTCCGGGTTCGGCACCCCTGACGGTTACGGGACCGGTGAAATCGGGTGTAACCTCATTTGGGTAAACGGCAACATGCGAAACATTGAAGTCGGAAGGGTGTTCAGGCCAAAGTTCCACAAGGCCTTCATTTGTAGATATCATCAGAGAGCGGCTTTCAGGATTCCAGGCGATTCCGTAAGCCGTATCGTGAGGCAAGCCGGAATTCGAGGCGGTGTAATGTGCCTCCACTCTCTTTCTGTCGGCCGATATGCACCATATGCCGAGTCCACCGGTCGTACACCACAGACGTCGTGAATCATCGAAGGCGATTCCACTGCAATTGACAAACGAGAAAGGATTTCCTTTCACCCCGTCATATTCCACGTCGGGCACCATCCCTTTTATCACTCCATTCTTAACTTCAGAGGCAGGGTCAAAGCAAAGCAGTGTGTGTTCCTCTCCAATCCATATCAATCCGGTGGATGATTCCTCTACAATAGAATGGCAATAATCGATTGGCCACAAAGCTCCATGCTGGTCTTCAACCGAATAAATCAGGTCAATCTTATCGTCCGACTGATCATCGAGAGTTCCATTGTGATTGAGTCGGGCAAGGTATCGGGGATATGGGGTGATATACATGAACACCATATTCCTCTTCTCAGGATGTGTGGTAGCCAGACATTTCACAGCGGCGTTTATCTGTTCATCACATGGAATCTTCATGAAACCTATCCCCTGAATCTGGGAGACATCGCCCGACTTCAGCACCTTCTCCCTATTTTCGCGTGGCCAATAGTAAAGTCGGGCGGGCGTATCACCCGAAACCGCTCCGTCAACATAATGATACGCAGTCCATAGATTTCCGTCTGCGTCAAACGACGGCGCGGATGCCGGTGTATATCCGCTCCATCCCGTAACATTCTCAAAGATTGCCTTAAAGCCGGGATATGAGGCCAACGGATCTACGGGTGAGCCTAAATGTATCGGATCAGACCCGGGCTTAGCGAGATTTAGCGCAGCGATTCCCGAGAATGAGGAGCCGAGCCATACATAATCGGGGTTCACAGGGTCGACTGTTATCCCCGTGGGGTTTGACACAGGGAAACGGAAGAGATTATTACGGTAAAGAGTGGCAAGCCCGGGGTCAGCTTGTGCGGACGCCGGCATATTATATGCCGGATTCGGAAGACTCCATTCGCCGTCCTTATAGGCCGATAGCAATGGCGGAAGATTATTTATCAGAGACATGAAATTCCAGCTGCACCCGTAATTTATAGCCAGAGTGCCATAACCTTTAGCATAGACGATATGCGTGGCATGGGAGACAGCCGGCAGATTCGGACGCAAGGAATTGGCATCATCTATAAGGAAACGCCCTTCGACGGCTTCCCCTTTTGAGAAGCGTCCGCGATCCTGATATGTCCAGCATGAACGGCCATCCCACGAACCGGCTACGGTAAGAGAACGCGCCTGTTCACCATTATCTTTCACCACCGCAGGAGTGACAGTGACAATCTCCCCGGAAGCAGGGTCGGCATCCATATATATCTGGTGTATGTCACTTCCGGTAAAAAACATCCATCCATATTTATTTCGCACGAAATTCTTCTCGAAAGGATGGGTGATGACTGCTTCCGCAGAGACCGCCGGCACCTGAAGATCGCGGAGAGCGCGATGTGTCCATTGGCCATCGGCGAGCCGCGCAAGGTTAAGCGAATAGTTTCCGGAAGCCTTCGGATTGGCAAGATATAGAAACGCTCCGTCTTTACGTGGCATAAGCATCTTGGGATTGCCCGGAGCAGAAGGGATCACAATCTCTTTGAATTCGGAAAACTTACGTGGGAAACTTCTTCCCGGAGTCTCGAACATACGGTCGGCCGTAAAGGCGATTATTCTGTCACCGCAGCGTGCTATCCATTTTATATCTTCGTGCAAATCAACGATAACTGAAGTGCGTCCGGTGGTTCCGTCAACCACCGCGTATCCCCCGGGAGTGGCAATCCATAATTCCGTGCCGCTGACGGTCATTGAATTGACCGAAGACCATCCCGGCTTATAGCAGTCTTTAAGGGCAGTGGCATTAATAACACCTCCGGAATCGGAAACTATATCCATATCCCCTTCTGCATACAACACAGCCAGAAATTTTCCTTCCTGACTATAATCACAGGCGCGTACAGAACCTCCGGTAAGCCCGAAGCGTTCCGAGGCCGGGATAATTCCGGTAGAGGGTGTGTTCTTATCGTATAACAGCATGGTGGCAACGGGGGTGTCGTAGGTGGTGGCTGTCCTGGAATACCACTTCTGCAAAACCTGAAAGAACGTGTAACGCTCCGTATCTATGATGCGCACAGGATTATTGTCGATTGCCGGATGATATTTCCATCTCTGGGCATTTACATGTGAAAGGGATATCAGTACCGACAAAATACAAAAGAGTATCCTGAGTGAAAAATTATTGCTTCCTGCGGTGTATCTATGTCTCATTATGTATGGTTAGAGAGGTTATAATATGTATCAGCGCAAAAGCGCTGATACATATTATAACGTTCTTATATTCTATAAAATTGCTCAGAGCATCCCCTTCTTATAATTCATTATCTCCGCCGTCATTGCAGCAGTAACAGGCACGGTGCGTCCGCTCAGACGCACATATGCCTCCTCCATCCATTGGGGTCTGTCCTGAATCACACTCACCATAGCGCCTTTATAGGGTAGAATCTGTATGCGCATTATCTTTTTACCTTCGGCATTCTCTTCCGGCACATATTTTATGCAGAGGCGCGCTATGTCGGTAGAAGACACCTTGGGATTAGGCTCGCAAAAAGCGTGATCAAGAATATATTGCACGTAAGTACGGTAATGATCAAGTGTCGGCGATGAGATCTGTCGCAGTTCCGCGAGCATTCTCATATCATCTTCGAGTCCGCGTGCATATCCGTCGTCTCCGACTCCGATGAGCAGCTCACCTCCTGAACGTGAATTAAGGAATCCGCAAACCGCCTTGATGATTGCCCATTTCTGCATCTCAGGGTCGGCAATGGTCGACGCGTGCAGACGACGGTTGGAGGGCGGGAACACCACAGATGATTTAAATTCGAGACTGATGCTCTCCATACCGTAGAATGTGCGTTCGTCGAGAATGGATACATATTCGTCTTCAATGCTCAATGCCCTCGCAATAGCCTGCTTGATATTATTGAGCTCAAGAGCATCGATTATGTCGATAAGACTGTTTGACGCTGTGACAAGAGCCGACACCTGAGATGCTACTCCGGCTCCTTTAAGCTTAACGTCGGCACTTCCTGAAGAGGGTTCTTTCTTGCGGTAGCTGCGTAAGGTATCGATAATTTTTTCACGTCGCATAACATCTTCCGCACCGTCAAGACACGAGTCGTGCGAGAGCGGAGGGAGCGGCCGGTTCTGCGCGAACTGCACCTGTGCGTAAAGATATTTCCTCTCATGCTCCATATATGCAAGTTCTTTCTTGAGATCGAGCACCTTACATAACATAGCCGTTCCGGTGATATGTTCGAGTCGCGACCTGCAGGAAGATAATCCCCCCTCTATCACTCTCCACATCACCGAAACCAATGGGATGCATAGCTCACGATCGGCTGCCTCAAAATGCAGGCATCTCCCCTTCTCTTCCACTTCACGCCCTTCTTCAGCACATTCATCGAGAAATCTCTCTACCAACACACGATCCGCATCTGAAAATGTGAACCGGTTTTCAGGGTCGCGGTCCTCGGCATAAAGATCTGATATTTCCGCATAGACATAGAATGTATCGAGATCCATGCGTGGCGGACGGGCATAGAGTCTTACCTCGATCACACCCTGAGTGTCAAGCACTGTCTCAAAACGTTCCATGTCATCATGATCGAAATGAGAAAGTTTTCCTTTATCTATTCCGATACGCATACCATCGTCGGTGATCCATTCTGTGCCATTCGCATAAGAAGAGGTGTAGCGGGCCATATGCTTCAATCCGGCATTGGAGGCGACATACTGACGGTAGAAATTTTCAAAAGAGTCAATTATCTCGAAGGCATAACCGGGTTCGTCGGATATAAAGACGCGAAGATAGTCTCCGGTTTTTATCTTGTCGCTGAACACTCCCGGAATCGGACGCTTATCCAATGTGCGGAGAAGAACCTTACCGCTCAACTGACGGTAATCGGGATCTATTGTTTCGGCATCAATTCTGAGTCCGCGTTTATTTGTCACCTTTACTATAAATTCATCCTCATAGGCATAGTCATTGAATACACGGCGCATCGAAGGGGTCATCTGATCCTGAGCGGCGAGCAGACGGCTCGTAATCTGATACAACCGCTCGAAATCGGCGGCCTTCTCATATTCGCGTTTCGAAACAAGCACCTGCATCATACCCGGAAGCGTGAACTGCACTTCCGGCTTCATCTTTTCATAATTGACCCTGTTAACAACGGCTAGATCCGAAAGACCCTCGCACGGAATAACCAGCAGACCACGATTCTCTATATAGGGCGCCGATTCCCCTTCCGATAATTCCCTGAAACTCATCTGGCAGAATTTAACCACAAAAAGTCCACATTGAAGTTCGGGGGTGATTATATCGTCCCACGTGAAACCGCATTTTATCATCTCCTTATGTCGGACACAATCGGAAATAATCTCATAAAAACGGAATAATTGTCTGTCGCGTGCCTCAATGCCGTTCTTCATCAGAATGTCGACCAAGGCTGCGATAATTCGATGAGGGGTTATCCCTGCTTTATTGGATGCAAGAACGGTGGCACATAAAAGACGAATAACGGCCGTGGTGTCATAACCTGTGTCAAGCGTCTCATAAAACGGGGTAGTGAATATTCTGTCGGCTATCTCTTCGGAAAGATCGGTCATACAATTTAATGTAGAATCATAATCGGGATGCTCTTCGTTGGATACATAATTATATTGTCGCAGATAGTTAAGAAGATTGTCAAAATTATCAAAAATATAATCTTTTCTGACCTGTAGCCAGAACTGGGGACGGTTAGATGCCATTGTCTATAAATAAGTAAACTTTAATAATATGGGAATCCAGATTGTGGTATTTCTCCACAAATATAATAAAAAAAGATAACTTTGCAGTGGGTATTTTATCATTTCAAGGAGGATTCTGTAGAAGGGCTGTAATTAATAAAGAAGACTAAAAATAAAGGGTGGCCTCCCGGTCACCCTTTACCTTCAGGTCTCACTCCGAGACCTTCCTTATATCGTTAGCTATGAGAATTTCTTTCCAATATTCGATTTTTATGCATTTCTCAATGCAAAACCGTAAAAAATATCTTTCCGAATTAATTGAAACCAAATAAAAAGTATAAGAAAACCAATTATCATTTTCTACCCTGTGTAGCGATACTATGAAACCAAATTAAACGTATCATGAAAACCAAGTAAACGTATCATATCTGCATAGTTCAGTAAGTATCAGTATATCTTAGCGTTGTGGATCAGTCGGGAGTTACGCGGAACTTCTGTGTGTATGTTCCGAGCTCAGCGCCTGCGGGGAGATCCTCGAGGGTTGGAACTACTGTGAACACGTACTGCACGTTGTCGGGGAGGATCGAGTTGTCCATCTGTACGATGCCGAAGAACATTCCGAGGGTGTGTGTTCCGGTCTCGAGCTTGCGAGTGTCGAATCTGCCGTTGAATGGAGCGAAGACCGCGCGGCTGTTGACGCGAGAGTCGATGGCATATTCCACCTGCGAGATAGCCTTGGTAGTGCCGCTTGATGAGCTGAATACGATCGACTCCACTTCAAGCGAATAGTCTTTTGTAGTGTATATGGTTCCGTTCACAACGGCCACGTTATCAAATGTAACGGTGATGGTGCAGTC
>JAAVEA010000027.1 GCA_014801535.1 Bacteroides sp. | reverse complement strand
CTTCTGAAAAAGAATATTTTAGCTCGAAATTGAAAATCGACGAGTTTCCGCTAAGGAAAACAATGACGAGTCAAATCGCCGCCCTGGCATTTTAACATATTTTATTGGATGGACTCTAACAACTTCAATAAAAACAGATTGAAATAATAATCGATGAAATTTGAATTTGATGTTATTGTGATAGGGGGTGGACATGCCGGATGTGAAGCTGCTGTTGCAGCAGCACGTCTCGGTTGCTCTACACTTCTTATCACAAAAGATATGAATCGCATTGCCCAGATGTCGTGCAATCCTGCCGTCGGTGGAATCGCAAAGGGTCAGATTGTCCGCGAAATCGATGCGCTTGGCGGACAGATGGGTATAGTAGCCGACACTACTGCCATTCAATTCCGAATGTTGAACCGCTCTAAAGGGCCTGCCGTATGGTCTCCCCGTGTGCAATCCGATAGGGCTAAATATATAGATAAATGGCGTGAGATTCTTGATGCAACTCCGAATCTGTCGATATTTCAGGATACTGTCATAAGATTTGAAATTGAACATAAGGAAGGAGAAAAACCGGCGGTTTCTGGTGTTGAGACTTCCCTTGGATTTTTATTTAAATCTAAACAGACAGTCCTTACAGCAGGAACGTTTCTCAACGGACTGATGCATTTCGGTCGCACGCAGATAGAGGGTGGACGTATATCTGAAGATTCCTCTAAGGGCCTTTCAGACCAGTTAAAGGAGATGGGTTTTGAAGTTGGGAGGATGAAAACAGGCACTCCTGCGAGAATTGACGGACGAACTATTGATTTTTCCCAGGCTCAGATTCAGGAAGGAGACGATACGCCGGAATATAAATTCTCTTTTCTTCCTGATGTCCGCCGCACCCTCAACCAACGTCCTTGCTGGATTGTACACACCAATCCGGAAGTTCATAAAATCCTTAGCGATAATCTTGCGGATTCGCCGTTATATAACGGACAGATACAAAGTATAGGGCCTCGTTATTGCCCCAGTATCGAAACCAAAATAGTCACATTTTCCGATAAAGATAGTCATCAGCTATTTCTTGAGCCTGAAGGGGAGACAACAGAAGAATATTACATCAATGGCTTCTCGAGCTCCTTGCCTTGGAAAGTACAGGTTGATGCTCTATCTAAAGTTCCCGCTTTAAAAGACGTTCAGTTTTATCGTCCCGGATATGCGATAGAATATGATTATTTTGTGCCTACACAGCTTACACATGATCTCCAGACTAAACTTATTTCGGGTCTTTATTTTGCAGGACAGGTAAACGGAACCACCGGATATGAGGAGGCCGCCGCCCAGGGTTTGATGGCAGGTATTAATGCTGCGCGCAGATGTAAGGGAATGTCTCCCGTTATATTGAAAAGAAATGAAGCCTATATCGGTGTTCTGATTGATGATCTTGTCACCAAAGGTGTGGATGAGCCATATCGTATGTTTACATCCCGTGCGGAATATCGTATATTGCTTCGTCAGGATGATGCCGATATGCGTCTCACGCCTATTGGTTATGCTATAGGGCTTGCCACATCTGAACGCCTTGAAGCGATGAGAAGCAAGAAACGTCAGCGGGACGAATTGATTGAGTTCTGTAAAGATTTTCTTGTAAAATCTACTGAGAAGATCAACCGGAAATTTGAGGAATTGGGAACGTCTCCTCTTACTGCCTCCGTCAGACTTATCGAACTTCTTAAACGACCTCAATTGAATTTTGGGGTTTTGAAAACTCTTATTCCGCGCTTGTCTTCCCGTATAGATGATATAGAGGAGAGGAGACGTGAAGAGATTGTCGAGGCAGCAGAGATCCTGATAAAATATCAGGGCTATATTGATCGTGAAAGAGAACTTGCCGAGAAGCAGATGAGGCTTGAATATGTAAAGATCCCTTCAGGATTTGATTATTCCTCAATACAGGCTCTATCCACTGAAGCCCGTCAGAAACTTGAAAGAATCCGACCCTCTACAATTGGGCAGGCTTCTCGCATTCCAGGTGTATCGCCGTCCGATATAAATGTTCTCCTGCTGCTTCTTAACAGGTAGAAACTGAGATTTGGGAACGGTCTAAAAAGTTAAAGTAATTTTTATGTTCCACGTGGAACAATTGCTGGCTAACTTCCTGCAATCACTATGATTAGAGATATAGATTGAAAGTGAAATTTAGCTTGCGGACTGTAAAAGGATTTTGAGGATTATAGGAACAAATCAATATATAAAAATAAAATGTTATGACAATAGAAGAATTGAAAGAATCGATCAGGTGTGTGCCTGATTTTCCGTCAAAGGGAATTATGTTCAGAGACCTTACTACTCTGATCAAGAATGGAGAGGCTCTTAAAGATATGGGTGCGCTTCTTGCCGATCTTTACAAGGATAAGGGCGTGACAAAGGTGGTGGGAATAGAATCACGCGGTTTCATCGGAGGCTCTATTCTTGCGTATGAACTGGGGTGTGGATTCGTGCCTGCACGCAAGCCGGGAAAACTTCCTGCTGTGACGATAAAGAAGGCATATGCAAAGGAGTATGGTGTGGATACTATCGAGCTTCATAGCGACGCGATTTCATCTGACGATGTTGTGGTGCTCCATGATGATCTGCTCGCCACAGGAGGAACCATGCGTGCATGTTACGAACTGGTGAAATCGATGAATCCGAAGAAAATCTATATTAATTTTATTGTAGAACTGGAAGACCTCAACGGAAGGGCTGTGCTCCCTGAAGACTGTGAGGTTACATCTCTGTTAAAATTTTAGGGAATGGGTGAAAAGCCGGATGAGATAATTGAGGGAAATTGTGAGGCTGCCGATAGGGAGCTTCGTGAGGAAGGCCGGCGGGAAGTGGAGAATCTTCTCGCCGGCTGGGGTAGGAATATAGATGAAATGGGAGGTTTCGGAATTGAAATCACTCCCGACAGAACACAGGAAGATATATTCAACAACCGTCCGGGAAAACAACTCCGGGAGAAGATCCTTAATCTCCCGGATTCTCCGGGGGTGTATATGTATATTGATCGGCATGGAAATGTGATCTACGTGGGAAAGGCAAAGCGTTTGAAACGGAGAGTCTCTTCTTATTTCAACCGTCATCACGATGTGACGCGAACCAATCTGCTCGTGCGCAACATCGTCGATATGCGGTTCATCGTGGTGGCCACAGAGGAGGATGCCCTTCACCTTGAGAATGCGATGATCAAGGAATACCAGCCCCGTTATAATGTTTTGCTGAAAGATGACAAGTCTTATCCATGGATAGTAGTCACAAAAGAATTATACCCCCGTGTGTTCATGACACGCGAGAAGGGATTGGCTGCAAAATATTACGGTCCTTACAGCAATCAGCATTCCGCCAAGGTAGTGCTTGACCTCATACGGGAAACATACCCTTTGCGTAGCTGCCGTCATGCACTCGACGAACGGAGCATAGCACGCAACAAATATTCCTTGTGTCTCGACTATCATATAAAGAAATGCGCCGGTCCTTGTCGCGGACTCATAAATCCGGAAGACTATGGAAAATATATTTCAAGAGTAAGACAGATTCTCAATGGAGAGACTGTGGAGCTCGAACGGGTGCTTCTGGCTGAAATGAATGAGCTGGCTGAGAATTGGAAATTCGAGGAGGCCCAGGCGGTGAAAGAAAAATATGAAGCTGTGAAGGGCTACAATGCAAAGAGCGTGATAGGGGAATCAGGCGGTGAGGATGCCGATATGTTCGCATATGTGGAAAATGAGGACAGGGCTTTTGTCAATTTCATGCATCTTCACAAAGGAGCCGTGATCCAGAGCCTTAACTTGGAATATAGGAGACACCGTAACGAGATAACGCAGGAAGAGATATTGTCGATGGCAATGTCAGAAGTAAAATCGCGCTTTGACCGCGATTTCAAGGAGGTGATCGTGCCGTTCCTGCCTGATGTGGAATTTGAAGGGGTGACCTTCAATGTCCCTAAGAAAGGCGCCAAGAAAAAGGTATTGGATGTCGGCATGAAGAATGCGCAGCAGTATATGAAAGATGTGGAGAAGGCAGCCGAAAAATTAAATCCGGAGAGAAGTATCGAGAAACTGATGTCGCAGATGAAGGCGGATTTCCGACTAAGCGTGGAACCCCGGCATATAGAGTGTTTCGACAACTCCAATATTCAAGGCACTAATCCGGTTGCGAGCTGCGTGGTGTTTCGCAACGGCAAACCGAGCAAGCGTGATTACCGACACTTCAACATCAAGACCGTTGTAGGAGCAAATGACTTCGCATCGATGAAAGAGATCCTGCACCGTCGCTACACCCGGATGATGGCCGAAGGGGAGCCTCTGCCACAATTGGTGGTGGTCGATGGCGGTAAAGGACAATTGAGTGCCGCAGTCGAGGCCTTCGATGAAATGGGGATAAGGGGAGAGGTGGCGCTTGTCGGCATTGCGAAGCGTCTTGAAGAGATCTATTTCCCGGGCGACTCCCTGCCGCTCTATATCGACAAGAAATCGCCCAGCTTGCGCGTGATTCAGGCCTTGCGCGACGAAGCTCACCGATTCGGCATCACACATCACCGCAACCGCCGTTCGAAAGGGCAAGTGGTGAGCGAGCTCGACGGCATTTCCGGAGTTGGCCCTGCCACGGCCGCAACGCTCATGAAACATTTCAAGAGCGTCCGGAAAATAAAAGAGGCTTCCCTCGAAGAGATCGTGGAAGCCGTCGGGAAAGCAAAGGGAGCGATTATCTACGGTCATTTCCATCCGGAAAAATAGAAGTATCTTGAATAATAGAAAAGAATCCTCGGAGAAAATAATTCTCGGAGAAAATAGAGAAGGATTTCGGAGAAAATAGGATCGAGGGATGTGGCAGAAATGAAATGTGTTGTAAAACATATTTTTTAATTGCGGCCCTTTGCATATTAAGTTGTAATTTTGCCCCGAGTAGCATCATGTGATATATAAAGTGATGTGGATTGCACTAAATTCTTTATCTACTCTGTTTTCCAACTGAAAAACATAATAAATGCTTAACTAAATATTTACTCATGAAGAAAAAACTTCTTTACAGTCTGCTGTTTGGAATGTTTGCTTCGCCGAGTGTTTTCGGAGCTGACTACGGTCTGCCTGCGGGAATACAGCAAGGTAACATTCTACACTGCTTTAACTGGCCTGCCAAGGATGTTAAGGCTGCTCTCCCACAGATTGCTGCCGCAGGTTTCGGATCTGTGCAGCTCTCCCCCCTTCAGCGTCCGGATGCTAAGGTGGGCAACACGTGGGCTGATCTTTATCGTCCATACGACCTTGCCTTCAAATCCTCCTCTTTCTGTTCAGAGCAGGATCTGAAGGATCTTTGCGCCGCAGCAAAAGAATATGGAATTAAGATTATAGTCGATGTAGTGGCCAACCATGTTGACAAGACTGCCGGCTACCACGATACATGGTGGGATAGTGGCGGACGTGTCCGTTGGGATGGTGGCATCAACTATGGCAACCGTTATTCAATCACTCACGGTCAGCTTGGCGACTATGGCGACGTAAACTCGGAACTTTCTGAAGTTGCAGCCAAAGGCAAGGCATACGTGACAGCACTCAAGAACATGGGTGTCTCCGGTATTCGTTGGGATGCTGCCAAACATATCGGTCTCCCCTCCGAGGGATGTCAGTTCTGGAAGGAGGTTACATCAGTTCCGGGCGTCTGGCATTATGGTGAGATTCTTGACAGCCCCGGTCCTGATGCCGGCATCATTAAGGAATATGGCACATACATGGCGGTCACCGACAATGAATATTCCAATTATGCTGCTAAATCTAATGGCGGTATTCCTGGCGGTTATGGAGGTTCCTGGGCCGTGAACTATGGCCTTGGGGCCAAAGTGGTATATTGGGGAGAAAGCCATGACACCTATTCAAATGAAGAATGGAGTCAGAACGTCGACCAGAGTGTTATCGACCGTGCATATGCAGCCTACGCCTGCCGTAATGAAGCTACCGCTCTTTACCTCTCTCGTCCGAGCGGTCGTACTTTTAATTCTATCAAAGTGGGAAAAGGTTCCACAGCCTTTACTGCAAAACATATTGCCGAGGTTAATAAATTCCGTAACCTCATGGTGGGTAAAGCAGATTATTGTGAAGCCGGTAGCAATACTTTCTGTGTAACCCGTCAGGGTGGCGGTGCCGTAATCGTTATGAAAGGTAGCGGAAATGTGACTGTAAAGAACGGTGGAGGCTACTGTCCTGCCGGAACATATACCGATCGCGTTTCAGGCGGCACATTCACAGTTACCGCATCTGAAATTAAAGGAAATGTAGGCTCGAGCGGTATCGCTGTTCTCATTAAGGATGGTGTGGCGCCCGATCCGAATCCTACTCCCGATCCCGATCCGAATCCGACACCAGATCCGACTGATGGAGATATGTGGATTCTCGGTAATATCGATGGTCATCAGTGGACAACCAGTTCAGGAGCTGCAATGACTCTCAGCAATGGGAAATATGTAGCCAATGGTGTTAAACTCACTGCGGCCACCGGTGAAACTAAATGTTTCTTTAATATAACTGATGCTCTTGGCGCCGACTGGGATGAACTCAATATGGCGGCCAACCGCTATGGAGCGGCTGTCGAAAAGGATCCCATAACTCTCGGCACTCCGGCTACCGTAGTTAAATATGCCAATAATGTTGACGCGTCAGCCTGTGCGTCATGGACCGTAGCTCCCGGTACATATGATTTCACCCTTGATCTCTCTGCAATGACCTTGACAGTGGTCAATGCCGGTGATAATCCCAACCCGAATCCCGATCCCGATCCGAACCCCAATCCCGATCCCAACCCCGGGGTTTTAACCATTACCGGTGATTACAATCTTTGTTACAATGGAAACCTGCAGAAAGTGTATTATTGGGGTGGTGTTTCCAAACCCGAATGGCCCGGTGAGAATATGACTACCGTTAAAGGCTCTGATGGAAACTCATACAAGGTTTTCAAAGTTCCTGAAGGAACCACCAATGTGATTTTTACAACTCAGGGTGACCCAGACAAGACAGTGGATCTCGATTACACCGCAGGGTTCGTAATGGATAATAATGGAGCAACCTCAATTCCGGTTAGATTTGATAATGGTGATAATCCTCCTGTTACTACAAAACCGGTGGTCACTGCCAGTCCGGCAAGCGGCACAGTATTTACTGATAATGCAATATATGTTACTTTGACAGTAACTCCGGCGGCTACTATCCACTATTCTCTCAATGGCACTGCCACTGCTTCATCTGCAGTTTACAATGGCCCGATTACCATCAGCGAGACCGCAACCCTCAGCACATATGCTGTAACAGCCGACGGCGTGTCAAACACTCAGTCGTTCTCTTACACCAAGAAGAATAACGATGATCCGAATCCCCCCACACCTCCGGCACCGGCAGGCAAGAACCTTATCACCGACTACTATAAGGTCAATCCGTTTGGAAGAAGCGGAAGCAACCGTAGCGTGACAATGAACTTCACAGGTCAGAAATCGAACACAGCACTCTCCAACTGGGGTGACGACGACCTCATCGCTCAGGGTGTTGCCCGTGACGTTTGCCAGGCATTCAAGGGTGTTCACGAACGTCCTATCGTTGACTCATATGCTCTCTATGCAGCCTACGACCACGAAAATCTTTACCTCGGTGTTCAGTATGTCTATACCGTTTGGGATATCGGCGGAGAAGGTAAGCAGCCCGGAGAATCCAAGCCTTACAACATGGATGGCAAGCTTTGCCTCGCATTCGATCTTGACCCTGCGAAATCAGCGAAGGGTCTGACCAATGAGAATACTTCCATATGGCAGAATGATGTCTATACCACATTCGATAATGGTGCTGACGCATGGTGGTATGGCTCGACAAAACCGGGTGTTGGAACTCCGGGATTCTTTGTCCCTAACGCCTCCGGCATATGCGACTATAGCGATCCGAACTCCTGCAAGACCTCTACCGTGAAGTATGGTTATGCCGATGGTCTCCTTCCAGCTATCAATGCTGTATACGGACAGGATGACTTCAGCTATGATCCCGAACTTCTGAAAGGGAATACAGGATTTATCGACCTTCGCAGCCAGATCGACGACAGTGCGCACACATTCTATGAATACACCATTCCTCTCTCGCTTCTCGGTGTTACTGAAGATTATATCAAGAATACCGGTATCGGGGTGATGGTAGTAGATTTCTACGCTTCAAGCGCACATTCGTCACTCCCTTACGATCCCTGCTTCTACGACAATGTATTCGAGTCTTATTCTCAGGATCCATCATCAAGTGCTGAGAAAGAAGACAAGAACGAGGTAACCTACGGTATGGCACGTATCGGCAAGATGAGCAATACTTCTGTGGTAGAACTTCCTTGCGTTGACGAGGCCGTGGCAGATGCAGAGCCTGTTTATTACACTCTTCAGGGTGTAAAGGTTTTGAATCCGTCAAGCGGAGTTTATATCGTGGTTCGCGGTAACAAGGTGACCAAGGAATATGTAAGATAAATCTCAATAGATTCTAAATTTAGCACGGGCTGCTTTCGCAAGAAAAGCAGCCCGTGATTTTTTGAACGGGGCACAGCCCCGAACGTAAACGGCTTCGCGGGCGTAAACGGCATTGAAATGCGTGGTGGCCGGGCGTAAACGGCTTCGCGAGAATGACTATTTTTGGGCGAATCATAGGTTTTTTGTAATTTTGCATCGAAAAAGAAAGAAAAAGAAATTACAGGTGAAAAGGTTACATGGAGATGCAGATAAATTTAACAGACTGCATGGAAATGTGGCTTAAGGTAAAAAAGGTAAAACTAACTTAGGCAATTATGAAGCTTTTAAGTAAACCGGATTTTCATCCGGCGATTATCTCTGCTTTAAAGAATTATTCGGCAGAGAAATTCCGCAGTGACTGTGTGGCGGGAATAGTAGTCGGGATTGTTGCTCTTCCGTTGGCAATTGCGTTTGCAATTGCAAGCGGTGTCAGTCCGACTGTGGGACTGATCACGGCCGTGATCGGTGGATTCATCGTGTCGGCATGTGGTGGAAACTCCGTGCAGATCGGTGGGCCGACCGGAGCATTCATTGTGATTATCTATAATATTATCCAGTTATACGGACTTTCCGGATTGGCGATAGCAACATTTATGGCCGGTTGCATACTGCTACTGATGGGATTCTTCCGGCTCGGAACAGTAATTAAATTCATCCCTTATCCAATTGTGGTGGGATTCACGGCAGGTATCGCGCTCACTATCTTCTCCACTCAGATGCCCGATTTCTTCGGACTGAATATCTCGGAGAAGATTCCGGGAGATTTCATAGGTAAATGGGGTGTCTACATCCGCAATTTCTCTTCCATAAATCTTACCACACTTGGTGTAGGTCTTGTTTCATTGCTGATTATAATTCTTACACCAAAGATTTCAAGAAGACTTCCGGGAGCCTTGACGGCGATTGTAGTGGTGACGTTGGGAGTATGGTTGTTAAGAGAGTTTTGCGGTATAGAGGGGATAACAACCATAGGTGACCGATTCGGTAATCTTGACAATCATCTGCCTCATGCCAATTCGATAGGCCTGAATATGGAATCGATCAATCTCCTTCTCCCTTCGGCCTTCACGATAGCGATGCTTGGAGCCATAGAATCGCTTCTGAGCGCAACGGTGGCCGATGGACGCACAGGTGACCGCACCAACAGCAATACAGAGCTTATCGGACAGGGTATAGCAAATATGGTTGTTCCTATTTTCGGAGGAATACCCGTAACCGGAGCCATAGCGCGGACCATGACCAACATAACCAATGGCGGAAAGACTCCAATAGCCGGAGTGATTCATTCGGTGGTTCTGTTGCTGGTCTTTCTGTTTGCGATGCCTCTGATCAATCTGGTTCCGATGGCATGTCTGGCAGCTGTGCTTATAATGGTCAGCTATAATATGAGCGGATGGCGCACTGTGGCCGGTATGGTCAATAATCCTAAAGGTGATGTGTCAGTGTTGATAATAACGTTCCTGCTGACCGTTATCTTCGATCTTACGATTGCCATAGAGATAGGTCTGCTTCTGGCGGTAGTTCTGTTTTTACGTCGTGTCACGGAAAACACGGCTGTGCGCGTCTACGGTGAGCAACTTGATGCGGCGGCAGGGAGCGATATGACCCAACATGAAGTGCTCGATCTGCACCCGGGTGTGGCTGTATACGAGATCGACGGTCCTTTCTTTTTCGGTGCGGCAACAAAGTTTGACGATGTGGTGCGTCATTCGCTTCAGGATAAACCGCTGGTGCGTATCATACGAATGAGGAAAGTCCCCTTTATCGACTCAACCGGAATCCATAATCTTGAGCTCCTTATAGAATCTTCCCACAGGGAGGGTATCGTGATCGTTCTGTCGGGAGTAAGAGAGAATGTGCGTCATGATCTGCACAACGCCCATATCGACCGCCTGATACCTTCAGAACTTATCTGCGACCATATTTCAAAGGCTGTGGTGATTGCCAATCACATAGCCGATGAGAAAAGTCTTGAAGGAAGTAAGGCGCAATAAAAGGATACATAAGAGGGTATTTAATAACTTCGAATCATAAAGCAACCTCAATGAAAACAATTAAGGGAATAAAGAGAACCGCCACGGCTATTTGCCTCGCCGCACTATTCGCAACAGGAGCGAAAGCACATACCGTGTCATCTCCGGTCACCATTGATGATCTCGACACAATCCGTGAGAAAGTGTCTTTGTTGTCGAGAGTGCATCTGGGAGGATATGGAGAGGCCACTTATAATTACAATTTCTCCTCGACAAGAGTGTCGAATTCCGATGCTCTATATGAGGACAGTCGCGGTCATGGCAATTTCGATATTCCGAGGATTGTGCTTATGCTCGGGGTTAACCTCGGCAAAGGGTGGGGAGTCGAGACCGATGTACAATTTGAGAATTGTAAACACGTATCAATCGACCAGTTCTGGATAGAGAAACAGTTCTGTAAGGAAGCCGGACTTCGCGCCGGTTATCTCACTCTCCCTGTGGGAGCCACCAATCCTCATGATGATCCATTGGAATTCTTCTCGGTAAACCGTCCTGACGGAGAGGATGCGATACTGCCATGCGACTGGCATCAGGCCGGGCTTTCATTTTTCGGAGAAGCCGGCGACTGGAACTATGAAGCTATCATTATTCCCGGCCTTAATACCTCATTGTTCACAGAAGATCAATGGCTCGCTCTCGATGCGTCAGGGGCGCATTTCAACTATAGCAAAGGGAATTCCCTTGCTCTGGCCGCAAGAGTGGAGAACACGTCGCTGAATGGCCTGAGATTAGGTCTGAGCGGGTATTACGGTGCGAGCTTCAACAACAGACTTGCATTTATCGATGGAGTGCAACAGCGCATAAAGGGGAATGTAGGCTTCCTTTCATTAGATTTCCTTTACGATAACTTCGGATGGGTGCTCCGTGGCAACGGATCGTGGGGGTGCTATTCCAAGAATGTAAAAAGATTTGGAGAAATAGAGGATGTGGATGAATACCGTCATCATGCCAAATCAGCGTTTGACGCTTCGTTCGAGGGAGGATATGACCTTTTTAATCTCGGCAAAATGAAAGAGAGTGGCCAGAAATTCTATATCTTCGGCCGTTACGACTACTACCAGCCTGCTGAAGCGAGCGATGCGTTCTTAGGATATGACTGGAACCGCTGTCAAAGGGTAGGCGCAGGCATTAACTATTTCCCGATGGATAAGGTAGTGGTGAAGGCTGAATACAGCCATACATTCCTGCCTGGTTGCAAAGGGGTGCCGATGCTATCGCTCGGGGTGGCTTATTCGGGTCAGTTCTTCTAACTTCGATTTCGGCGTGTGATAATGGCTCATCTGCGGCGTTGCTTGCCGCTGAACCATTCTGACACGCCTCATAAACAACAGCTGAAACATCGAGTTTCAGCTGTTGCTGTTTTTAAATCCTCTATTGCCATTTTTTATGCATTGGTTTAATTAACCATATCTTGGTATGTCCTTCTGATTATTTACCTAATTTGTGCGATTGTTGGGGTGTGAATCCTATTGTAATTTTGCAGTGTCCAAAATGACTTCGTTCTCGGGAGTTGTTTTGGGGGTATTCATAAACTTTTAAGCTGCATCATTGAATGAAAATCAAAGGCATTGCGACTGCTGCATTAACAGCGGTCTTGACAGTTGCACCCCTTTCTCTCCGCGCACAGGAACTTGCCGACACGGCAGGATATAAGAAATTCAGATTAGGAAGCTATGCCGAGATCGTGGCAAGCTTCAAGGATTACGGCATAAACCGTTTTCAAGCGGAAGGTTCAACAAAAGAGCATCGTGCCACAGTCGCAATTCCGAGATTCACTTTAGGATTCGATTATAAATTCACCCCTAAATGGATATTGGGCGCCGAGATAGAATTCGAGGCCGGAGGCACCGGAACAGCCGTCGAACTTGAAAACAATGAGAACGGTGAATATGAAACAGAGATAGAGAAAGGGGGAGAGGTAGCCCTCGAACAGCTGCATATCACCCGGTTGATTATTCCTGAATTCAATATCCGTGCAGGCCACCAGATAATCCCGGTAGGACTTACAAATCCTCATCATGAGCCTATAAATTTCTTCGGAACGATCCGCCCCGAGAGCCAGACGAGCCTTATGCCTTCCACATGGCACGAAACAGGTATATCTTTTTTCGGAACCTTCGGCCGTGGTATGGCTACATTCGATTATGAAGCCATGATCACAGCCGGTCTTAATGCCAACGGCTTCGATCGCGATACGTGGGTGGCTTCCGGTAAGCAAGGATTTTTCGAAACTGATAATTTCACTTCGCCGGGTTATGTGGCGCGCATAGATTGGCGCGGAGTGCCCGGCTTGCGCACTGGAGTATCACTATATTATTGCCGCGATGCCGGTGCTAACTCCGACAAATCGCAGACGTATTCTTCCTACGGCCGTATCCCTGTTGAGATATTCACTTGGGATGCGCAATACAGCAACCGCTATCTCACGGCCCGTGCCGATGTGGTGTATGGCCATCTGGGCAATAGCCGCGCGGTGAATGAACGCAATAACCGCCTTCCGGGCGCATCGCCTTACAGCCGGCTCACTCCGGTTGCCAAGAATACGCTCAGCTATGGTGCGGAGGTAGGTTTCAATTTCGGCAATGTGTTCGGAATAAAAAGATGCCCGAAGATCATGCCGTTCGCACGCTATGAATATTTCAATCCCCAGAGATCGGTAGAGAAGCCTTACACGGCCGACCGACGTCTTGAAGTGAGCAAATGGATGGTGGGCCTCGACTGGTTTGCTCTTCCCAATCTTGTGGTGAAAGCCGACTATTCAAACCGGCAGATCGGCACAAACAAAGTCTTCGGACACGGTGCCTACAACAGTGAGAATGAGTTTTCCATAGGAATCGCCTATATCGGATGGTTCCTGAAAAAATAACTTGACAAAAAAACGAACGTGAATATGAATAAAAACAGACTTATGAAAGGTGCCCTTTGCGGAAGCCTTATGTTGATGGGAGCGGTTGCTTTTTGCTCTTGTAGTGATGATAAAGATGAGCCCTCGAAAGTGGGACAGGAGATAGTTGATTCAAAAAATATCGACTATAGCAGTGACAACGCCGGCGCATGGCATAATTATTCAGTCAAAGTAGCTGATCTCCTTGCCCGGGATGCCTCTGATCTATACGAGGCCTGGACAGAATCATACGAAGGAGGCGCTTCTTACGCATCGGCCTTCCGTGCCGGTAACGGATTCGGCTATACAAGCCATCTCAACTGCATAGAAGAGATAATCGATGGCTGCGCCGACATTGCAAATGAGGTGGGAGAGGCCAAGATAGGCGATCCATACGACCTTTACCAGAGCAATAAGCTTGAAGAAGCTCTGTATGCTGTGGAATCATGGTATAGCTGGCATTCACGCGAGGACTATACAAATAACATCTATTCAATCCGGAATTCATATTACGGAAGCCTTGACGGTACTGTGAGCGCCAACTCCATGGCGACCTTGGTCAATAGCATTGATCCCGAGCTCGACAAAGCCACAAGAGATGCTATCGACAATGCGGCCAAAGCAATTCAGGCTATTCCCCAGCCCTTCCGCAACAATATAAACTCATCGGAAGCACGTGAGGCCATGGATGCCTGCGCTTCTCTTGAGCAGCAGCTTTCACGCAAGCTGAAACCCTTCTTCGCAGACCTCTCTTCAAGCTATGATGCCCAATTGGAGAAGATTGTAGCCAATTATGTAGATGAAGTAGTGCTTCCAACCTATGCGCAGCTTAAAGAGCGTGCGAACACGCTGGCAGAGGCAGTGAAAAACCTCTCCAACACCCGCACCGATGCCGCCTTTGAGGCAGCTTGCCAGGCGTGGCTCTCAGCTCGTGAGCCATGGGAGCGCAGCGAGGCCTTCCTTTTCGGTCCGGTAGATGCTCTCGGTCTCGATCCCAATATGGACAGCTGGCCGCTCGACCAGGATGCGATTGTGAATCACCTGAAGAGCGGAAATTTCAGCGATCTCGAATGGGGTGACGGTGATGATGACGATAAGGTGGAGGCGGCACAGAATATCCGTGGATTCCACACCCTTGAATTCCTGCTCTTTAAAGATGGAAAACCGCGCAAGGTAAGTTTATAAGATGCTCTTGCTTACTTAAATTTTTAAATGAAATATCCTCTCATAATTTTAGCTATATTCCCGGCTCTCTTTCTCTCTTGCGAGGAAGAGGGTCTGGATGTATTGGATGTTGAGGTTCCTGCCGGCTATGAGATGTCGGCGGGAACAGCTTCCATTTTCATGAATTCCTCCAAAAGCTATGACAGTCCTGCTGATTGGGTGAGCGGCACTTATGCAACGCGCTTTAACCGTGGCGATAAGCTTTATGACGATATGCGCACGAGTTCAAACGGTTATGGCGGCGGTCTGGGGCCGGTATATGCGGGTTATTCCTGTGGTAGCTGTCACAGCAATGCAGGGCGCACCAAACCGGCCGGCTGGGCCGATCATGGATCAGGCCCTTACGGATTCTCATCTGCTCTTGTTTATGTGACAAGAAAGAACGGAGCCTTTTTTCAAGGTTATGGTCGTGTGATACATGATCAGGCCATATACGGTGTGGAGCCGGAAGGAAAATTCAGTGTAGACTGGGATTATCAGACCTTCTCTTTCCCCGATGGTGAAACCTATGAACTCGCCCGTCCGAATTACCGCATCACTGATTGGTATCTTGGAGATATATCGCCCGATGATCTTTTCTGCACAGTCCGCATCCCTTTGCGTCATGTAGGAATGGGTCAGATAATGTCGCTTGATCCTAACGAAATCGAGGCATTGGCCCGTAAGAGCAATTATCCGGAATATGGCATATCGGGACGATGCAACTATGTCTCCGAGCGCGGCAAACTCTGTCTGGGTGTCTCGGGCAATAAGGCACAGCACGCCGATCTTACCGTCGAACTCGGCTTCTCCAGCGATATGGGAGTCACCAACAGCCGCTATCCTGAAGAGATATGTCAGGGGCAGCACCAGATGACCCAAGGCTCGATGATGGGACTTCTTTATGACCAGCTTGACGTCTCAACCGAAGATATGGAGAATGTAGATCTCTATATGCAGTGTCTGGGTGTGCCGTCGCGCAGAGATGTGAACGATCCGCAGGTAAAACTCGGCGAACAAAAATTCTATGAAGCCAAATGCCATCTGTGTCATGTCACCACGCTCCACACCCGCAGCACCGGTTCAACACTTCTCAATGGAACGCGGATTCCTTGGCTCGGAGGACAGACTATACATCCATACAGTGATTTCCTGCTTCATGACATGGGTTCCGAGATAATGGGAGTCGGACTCAATGACAACTATCCATCAGGATTGGCAATGGGTAACGAGTGGCGCACCACACCTCTCTGGGGAATCGGACTTCAGGAGAAAGTGAACGGACACACCTATTTCCTTCACGACGGGCGTGCCCGAAACTTCACGGAAGCCATCATGTGGCACGGCGGAGAAGGTGAGGCCTCCAAAAATCTTTTCAAAAACATGAAGAAGAGCGACCGGGATGCATTGATAAGATTCCTCGAATCTCTGTAAAGTAATCTATCATCCAACTCACTCAATCCCCTTAAATCTCACAAAACACTTTACTCCTCTTAAACTCACCGAAAATGAAAAAGATATTTACTATAGCCACCCTCGCACTCCTCAGCTTAACCGCACAAGCCCAATATGATGCCGACACAGAAAACGGAGTCGTTTCCTTCGCCGGACGCAAAGGATTCGTTTGGGAGAGCAAGGATGGAAAGTTTGAATTCAAACCATACCTCATGGTTCAGACGGCTGTCGATTTCAACTGGTATGACAGTGAAGGTCTAGATCCGGCCTATAACCAGGATAATGTTCACAACACGGGTTTCTCCATACCCTACGCTGTGTTGGGTTTTACCGGTCGCGCCTTCGGTTTCATAACCTATAACCTCTCGATCAATGCGGCTTCATCCGGAGCCGGTATTCTTCAGCAGGCATGGGCCGACATGAAGGTAAGCGACGGCTTCGCAGTGAAAGTGGGTAAATTCAAGACCCCTTTCACTCACGCCACACTCACCACCCTTGGTGAAACGCTCTTCCCGACATTGCCTCTGTCGCTCACATCTCCGGTGATAATGCCTTATTCGCTAAACGCCGTCACCCCTTCAATGATGACCGGGTTCGACCTTGGTGTTGAATTCCATGGCATGATAAAAGGGAAATGGGGCTATGAGGCAGGGCTTTTCAATGGTACCGGATCAAACGTGAACCTGGCAACAAAGACATTCAGCGATGACTGGCATATCCCATCGCTTCTCTATGCAGCCCGATTCACTTATCAGCCGTGGGGTGTGATGCCGGCCACACAGGGAAATCCGCGTCAGCTTGATCTTGATAAGCTTCTTGTAGGAGTATCAGCGTCAATGAATGTGGAGAGCGAGAATGAGAGCACCAACGACTTCAGAGCCGGAATAGAGGCGGCCTGGATGCATAAGAGATTATATCTGGCGGCTGAAGCCTACTTCATGCATGTCGGATTCACCAAACGTCAGAAAATAGACGATTCATTCAATTATCTCGGTGGATATGTTCAGGGAGGTTATTTTTTCACCGATCGTGTCCAGGGAGCCTTACGCTATGATTTCTTCGACCGTAACGGCCTTGATAAAGGGGGACTCCTCAATATGCCTGCAATAGGGATGAACTACTATTTCAAGGGAGTGAATCTCAAACTCCAGGCTATGTACCGGTATATGGGACGCACCGGCCATGCCACTCAGCTTGACCGCGACAATGACGATCTCGGACTGGCTACGCATAACGCCACCGTGCAGATTCAATATACATTCTGATTGATTACGGACGATGAAAACAATTCAGATAGGCCTCATTGGCCTGACGGCACTTCTCTACGCCGGTTGTGACGAAGGGAAGATTTATCCTCCCGAAAATACTGCGGGAGAAGAGGGTTTCACCGTGGTTCTTTCCGGCTCTATAACCGGTGCGGAGAGCTATGCCGCCACAGGATACTCTCCGGTTCTTGCCGTTTTTGAGGAGGGAAGTGAATTCGCGGAGGTTTCGAAGGCCGTGGAGTCAGGATCTGATAATGTGGAGCTGAACAATGTGAAAGTTGAGAACGGCAGCGTGGAATTATGTGTCATCAACAGCCTGAGGAAACGGATCCTGACATTGGCTTCGCTTGATATTGATGCCTCAATAGCAGAGAAAGGTGGAATTGTAAGATTCGATGTCGGCGATGTGAACATCTCGCCGTTCGAGATGATATCCGACCGAATATTCTCCACCACCTGCATTCAATGTCATGGAGGCACGTCGCATTCGGCCGCAGGGTTGAATCTGAGTCCGGAACAGGCGTATTCCATGCTTGTGGATGTTGCGTCGACCGTAGAGCCGGGAATGATGCGGGTAAAACCGGAGAAAAAGGATCAATCCACACTATGGGAGGCAGTGGCCACCGATGCTTCGGCCAATTGGAGTTTTAACCATTCGAATCTGCTCCCTTCAGAGCAGAGTGCATTTATAGGTAACTGGATAGAGAAAGGAGCTCAAAAATGATACAGAAAAAGACACTTATAGCTCGCGGAGGAGGTCGCGAGACACATGCTATAATAACAGTCGATGACAAGGCTAAGGATTTCAAAGGGCAGCTGAGAGGGATAGAGGATGAGTATAACCGGCTTCTTGAGGAAGAAGGCGAACGTATGCGCCCCGTGTTCAAGAGATGGTTCCTGAGCGATTCGGCCAATCAGGCGGCACTGCTTCCCGATAGTGATTGTGCGGTTTCAATGGTGGAGCAGGCACCCCTTAACCTCACCAAGGTAGCTTTATGGATATGGTTGATAGAGGATGCTCGTCCCGAACGCCGTGCTGATGGCAGTTATGCCATGATTCACGGCGATTATATGCACATAATGGAGGGAGGATGCTGCAGACCCGGTATCGGGCCTTACGCATCGACCTACGACATGCTTTCATCCACGGAACAGCGTCTCCGCGGTCTGGGCGGAAGCCTGTTGGAGAATTGTGTGCGCACATGGTTGTTCGTCCAGAACGTAGATGTGAATTATTCAGGGGTGGTGAGTGGTCGCAACAGTGCCTTCGAGGAGTTCGGCTTAACGCCTGAAACCCGGTTCATTGCAAGCACCGGAATAGGAGGACGCCATTCCGACAAGAGTGTGGCCGTGCAGATGGACAGCTATTCTGTGAAAGGATTGCGCGAAGGGCAGATGCGTCAGATTAACGCTCCGGAATATCTTAATCCTACATGCGAATATGGCGTTGCATTTGAACGCGCCACAGGAATAGATTATGGCGATCGACGTCATCTGTTCGTGTCGGGAACGGCAAGTATCGACAACCGTGGCCGTGTCGTTTGGGAAGGTGACATAAGAAAGCAGACCGAAAGGATGTGGATCAATGTGGAGGCACTTCTGCGTGAAGCAGATTGCGAATGGAAGGATGTGGGTCAGATTCTTGTCTATCTCCGTGACCCTGCGGATTATGGTGTGGTGAGTGAAATGTTCGCGAAACGTTTTCCCGACATCCCCTATATAATCTTGCTTGCTCCCGTATGCCGCCCGGGATGGCTGATCGAGATGGAATGCATGGCGATGAAACCGATAGAGAGCAGCTATGCCGATTTCTGATAGAATATATGGGATACTGACACGGCTTGTTATGCTCCTCCTTCCGATGGTCGGGGGAGCTATTCCGGTTTACGGGGATGGTATAGCCGGAATCACACGTCAGCAGGCCGACAGCCTCGGTAGGGAGACCGTGCTTTACGACGGACTTCCGGTCACTTTCAACACTCTAAGCCGTGATCTTCTGAAGAAAATCTACGGACATGAAACCTACCGGGGATTATCGGCCGAACAGACTGTTGCATCATTGCGCCTTTTCCCTTTGGAATGGAAAGACGAGCCTCTGATATTGGTAAAAGATGAAAATCTCAGGAAGAAAATAGGGGGTGGCAAAAAATATATCTCCCTGTCATCGCTTTTCAATTCAGATGGGAGCTATCGTGTCACTCCCCTCTATGACAGTGCAGACCGCAAGGAAACCCGTGCCATTGAGGAGCTTGATGAGAAAGCGGGGATAATGTTGGGAATAATATCCGGCGAACTGATAGTAAAAGATGAGAGTGTGCGCCTGCCTGAATGGAGAGTGGATCTCGAACTCTTCTACAATCGCATCCCCTTTCTTAAAATTCTCTTCATGCTTCTTTTCACAGGAGCTGCAGTCGGTGGGATTTGGTTTATCTGGGGTCGGTTCACGCGACGCGATGTCTCGTCGTGTCTGGGACGCGTAAACATTGCATTCCTTTCCCTCGCATTCATATTGTCGCTTGTCAATTTTATTTTAGAATGGATATTGGCCGGAAGAATCCCGCTTTCAAATACGGGTGAGACTTTGAGTTTCACAGTATTGGCCGGCACCGCACTCACACTTTTTCTGATGATATGGAGTCTGTCGGCCAAGGGAGGGAATTCCGGGCCGGCGAGCGGACTATATATTGTCGGGATGCTTTTCTGGGGATGTGTTTCATTAGTTTCGTGGCTTCTTGGGGAGAATCCCGTTGTGACGCCGCTGATGCCGGCTCTCCAGTCGCCTTGGCTTTCGATACATGTCACACTGGTAATGATCTCCTACGCACTGTTGGCACTTACCTTCATAATGGCTCTTGTGGGGATTGGAACTCCAGGACGCGGGGAGGTCATGCGCAAGGAGTGTATGGCTATGCTCCACCCCGGAGTATGGTTCCTTATAGCGGGTATAGTGACAGGTTCCATATGGGCCAAGGACGCATGGGGAGCCTACTGGAGTTGGGATCCGAAGGAGACATGGGCACTGATAACATTAATTGTATATGCAGTCCCGCTATGTATAAAACTTCGTGGACGCTGGCTATATATATATCTGCTTTTCGCTTTCCTTACAGTTCTCATGACATATTTCGGCGTAAACTATCTGTTGGGAGGAAAGCACAGTTATGTCTGATTGAGCGGCACTCTTCCTTATTATGAATCCGGTTTTTTTCACTTATTCATCCGTATTATTTGAAAGTCTTTTATAAAAATGCTATCTTTGCATATAACAACCCATAACTTTGCATCGTAAGTGAGGTTGAGTAAAGATGGATTTTATATTGTATTCATATTGTGATGAATAGAAGAAATGACTTTGCGTTATGTGGTCTGCTGACCATATGTTTGACGACACTGTTTTCGTGTGCGACCGGTGCAGGAGACAAGGAACGTATAGAGAAAGCACAACATATAGTTATCAATGAGCTGATGTCTCGTAACCGCACGGGGCTGATTACCGAAACTCAGAAACCCTCTGATTGGATAGAATTGAAAAACTGTTCGAAAGATTCAGTCAACTTGGAGGGCTTCAGTCTGGAGGTAGTGAGAAAGAACAATGGGGGCAGCAAGACAAAACAAGCTTCAGCTGATCATAACGGTGATGAGGCGGAAGAGATTCTTACCTGGGAATTTCCCGATGTTACGATCGGAGGAGGGAAATGTATAGTTGTTTTTGCAGATAAAGGTAAGAGCGCGGAATATGGAGAGCTTCTGTCGGCAGATTTTAAGCTTCCTAAGGATGGTGCGACCGTGCGTTTCTTAGCTCCCGGAGGAGAGGTGCTGAAGGAGGTCACATATGGGCGGCTTGCTCCCGATCAATCATTGGCATTGCAGTCTGACAGCACATATCAGCCCACATATTGGCAGAGTCCGGGCTTTGAAAATACGCGTGAGGGTTATGAAAAAGCTATGGAGACGATGGAAGGCCAAAGGGAGGATCCATTGCGTATATGGGAGATGATGAGCCGCGCTAAAAGTTCAGACGAAAACTGGGTGGAACTTAAAAATACAGGTGACACCGACATAAACCTCTCTGAATACAGTCTTTCGAAAAAACTCGGAAAAAATGAGGAATATTGGCAACTCCCTTCAAAAATGTTGAAGCCCGGTGAATTTATAACCATAAGGCTGGCCGGAAATAAAGGAAATCCCAATAATCCTCTTCATGCCTCCATAAAGACAGGAGATTCCGAAACCTTGGTGTTAAGCAAAGATGGAGATTTTGTAGACGGGGTGTGTGCAAAAATGACCACAATAGGAGGCTCCATTGGCCGGGCCGCAGGTCGCAAAGGCTTCTTTTACTATTCCGCACCCTCGCGTAATGAGGAGAATGGCGATGACGGACGGCGCTTCATAGCTGAAGCGCCGCAGTTTGATAAAAAACCGGGAGTATATAGTAATGATGAGAAGATATGTCTGCGTCTTAAAAATAAGAGCCAGGTGGTTCACTACACACTCGACGGCAGGGTGCCCACGGCTTCTTCTCCTTTGGTGGGCGATTCGATTCTTATCACTAAAGGAACTGTTGTCCGGACATTTGCCGAAGGAGACAGTGCGAACCTGCGAAGCAACGTGGCCACCGCAACATATCTTCCCGGAGTGAAACACGACTTGGCCGTTATGAATATAGCGGTCAATAAGGCTGATCTGTATGATTATAACAAGGGGATATATGTTGATGGCCCGGACTATGGGGAAGAATGGCCCCATATGGAGGCAAATTTCTGGAAAGACTGGACAAAGGACGCGCATGTCGAGCTTTTCGATGGGAAAGAAGGTTTCTCCACCGATTGCGGCCTGAAGATTTTCGGAGGGTATTCGCGCAATGAAGATAAGAAATCGTTCCGTCTGAAATTCCGGGGTGTGTATGGCGATTCGGAACTTGATTATGACTTCTTTGACAATGGAGAGACTATAGGACTTAAAGACCTTGTGTTGCGTTCCGGCTCACAAGACTATAACCGCTGCATGGTGAGAGATGAGTTTTTTACGAGTCTGATGAAGGCGCAGAGTCCGGAACTGCTGGTGCAGAATTACCGTCCGGTGGCTTTGTATATAAATGGTGAATACTTCGGTCTCTATTATATGCGCGAGAAGATAGACAAACATTTTGTGGCGCGTAAACTCGATATTCCCAACGACTCCATCAATATCATCATGTCGAAGGGGTATAATGAAGAGGGGTCAAAAACGGCATACAACGAGTTGATCAGATATGTGTCAAATCATGATATGACTTCTCCGGAGAACTACGATCACATCAAGAGAAATGTCGATCTTCAGGGACTTATAGACTATAAGTTGGGGGAGATCTACTCCGGCAATACAGATGTCGGTAATATCCGCTATGTGCGTTCCACCTCTCCTGAGAGCGACCGGAAATGGCATTTTATTTTCTATGATCTCGATGCCACATGGGTAGGTTATAAACCGGCGGCCGAGTATTATCTTTCGATGGGAGGCACCGCTGCCGAATCAAATGTGACGGCGCATAATATACTTATCAATAAGCTATTGGAAAATAAGGATTTTCGCGCTCTGTTTCTTCAGCGACTCTCACATCATCTTGCCAACACATTCTCCACGGCAAATGCCACGACCGTGTTCAACGGACTGGTGGAGAAGATACGCCCTGAAATGAAGCTCAATTGCGATCGGTGGCCCCAGTTGACCTATCAGCAATGGGAACGTAATATAAATGATTTCCGCAAGAAATTTGCCGATAAACCCCGGGTGATGTTGAACGACTTGCGTAAATATCTGAAAATAACCGAGGAGGAGAATAAGAAATATTTCAGCTCTCTCGGTTATTGATCAGTAGGGTAGATACGGCTTACTCATCGTTCTGTGGAAGTTTCATCTGTGTGTCAACTGTATTGACCTCATCTTTCGGCAGCCTGTAGTAAACCTTTAGCATCACCGTGTCTTTCAGATAATTTATCGCTCCCACTTCGATGTTGATTATATCGAGGCCGGTGCGGTTTTTCACTTCTTCCAGTAATTCGTTATATTGATCCGGTTTTATATTGTCAACCCGGTCGTAAAGTATATATTTGCACGACACACGTTTGATTCTGTGAGACCCTTCGAACAGCCAGACTGCGATCACAAACAGCAGATTGGCGGTGAATAGTTCGGAATAACTGAGCTTTACAGCCATTGCGTTGATTACCGAGAGTGTGATGATTACAAAGAGATATGTCATTTCCCTCACCGAAATCACTTCCGTGCGGTATCTGATAATTCCGAAGATGGCGAAGAGCCCGAGAGCCATCCCTATCTTTATTTTCACCCCTCCCAACATGTAGGTAAGGAAAAAGACACTGACGCTGATAAGGGAGAATGTGAAATAGTAGTTTATTTTCTTGCTTTTCCGATAGTAGAAGACATGGATGATCAGCCACACGAAAAAGGCGTTGAAAAGGAATCGGAATATTAGTTGAGCAGTGCCTTGAAGATTCAGCAGTGGCACATTATAAATCTGAATATTTTCCATTTTAGGTATTATAGATTGTCTGTATTTACGTCTTTGCGTGATGCGGAAGCAAGACGTTTGATCATTCTTAATTTTGGTTTAAGCCGGTTTTGACGCAGCTCCGGATTAGTCACCGCCATCCCTATGCAATACTTACTGAAACCTGAAGGTTGGATTTTAAGGCTTCTGAGAATATCCTCAAAACCGGATTTGCCGTTATGTCCATCTCTTTTCCATTCGATTATTCCGATGTTATCGAGGCTGAGAGCCTTATCGGTTATAAAATTATGAAATTCAAGATTGGTATCGATCGTGATACGTTCAGTCATCTCCTTATTTATCAGAGTAATTCTGTAGAAATGATTCTCAATCTGAGGAATAAGTGAGACAGGATCATACTGGGAGAAAAGATTAAAGAAATTATCGTAGTGGAATAATTCAGAGCCGGGTTCCATTGCCACACGTTTCTTTTTGGTGCGTCCCTTGTTACTCTTGGTCTTTATCTCGATAAAGGGAGGGGTGTTGCAGTCTTCGTATAATCTGATACGCACTTTCTGGCGGTTCATTTTACCGCGCTGATGCTGATAGAACATCTGCACATCGGGCGTATCAAAATATTTGGTATAGTAAGGCATGTTTGAGCGTCCCTCGATTTGCTGAATAAGATAATTGCCGGAGAGAATTTTAAGTAGCTCGATGATCTTGTCAAGCGTAGTGACATACTTGGTGTCGATACGATTCATCAGCTTCACTTTTCCCATATCCTTCAGGGAGATGGTTCTAAAGGAGTCAATTATGGCAAGATCAATCATATTCACGATAAAAGTCTCTTAAATTCCCATGCAAAGTTATGAAAAATAATTTATTTGGAGGGATATATTGAAGTGCTATAATAAATAAAAAATGTTATTTTTGTGTTATAATATATAGGCACGTTGGGAATCGGCATGATAATTGCATGTAAATTTAATTGCATGACTTGGCTCAACTGCTGTTAACTAAAAGAAATATAAATAGAAACCGCTCTCCTCATCCCGTCGGGATGACGGTATGACAACTAATGTATATAATACGAAATGGTAAAGACGACAAAGCGAATAAAAAAGAAAGAACTGCAGGATCTCATTCTGGAGTTTCTGCAGAAACAGAATAAACAGAGTTTTAATTATAAACAGATAGCGTTCGGCATCGGCGCCACAAATCCGGCCAACCGTATGGATGTTATCAATCTTCTCGACGAGCTTGCCGCAGGCGATGTGATTTCGGAAGTGGATCTTGGCAAATATAAGGCTAAAGGGACATTAGGCACTGAAAATGTAGGCTATTTCGTCAGGAGGAGTAACGGTAAGAATGCTGTCATCATAGACGATGAACAGATAAATGTGGCCGAACGCAATTCAATGCATGCGTTGAACGGTGATAAGGTAAGGGTTATGGTCTCTGCCGCACGCAGAGGATACGCACCTGAGGCTAAGGTGATAGAAATTCTTGAAGCCAAGGATCAGACCTTCATAGGCACACTGAAGATAGACAAGAACTACGCATCGCTGGTTACAGATTCAAAATTCCTTGCCGCCGACATTATAATTCCCAAGGGTAAGCTTCGCGGCGGTAAGAATGGAGACAAGGCTGTGGCCCGTATCACCCAGTGGCGTGACGACGAGATGAACCCGCGTGGTGAAGTGATCGACATACTGGGTAAGAAGGGCGATAACACCACTGAGATGCACGCCATTCTCGCAGAGTTCGGATTGCCTTATAAATATCCTGCTGCTGTTGAGAAAGCAGCTGAGAAGATTGATGCCGGAATCACACCCGAGGAGGTGGCGAAACGAGAAGATTTCCGTAAGGTCACCACATTCACCATCGACCCGCGCGATGCAAAAGACTTTGATGATGCCCTTTCCATCCGTCAGCTTGCTAACGGCAACTGGGAAGTGGGAGTGCATATAGCCGACGTGACCCATTATGTGAAACCTAACAGCATCATCGAGAAAGAGGCCAAATCAAGAGCCACAAGCGTTTACCTTGTAGACCGAACCATACCGATGCTACCCGAGCGCTTGTCGAACGGTATCTGCTCCTTGCGTCCGAATGAGGAAAAGCTTACATTCTCGGCTATATTTGAACTTGATGCCAAGGCCAATGTGATCAACAGCCGCATCGGACGCACCGTAATAGAGAGCGACCGACGGTTCACATACGAGGAGGCTCAGGAAATCATAGAGAAAGGTGAAGGAGATTATGCACGCGAATTGGGTGTGCTCAACGATCTCGCCAAACATCTGCGTCGCAAACGTTATGATGCCGGTGCGCTTGAGTTCGACCGCGCGGAGGTCAGATTTGAGATAGACAAGAATGGTAAGCCTGTCAGCGTCTACTTCAAGGAATCTAAAGATGCCAACAAACTTATTGAGGAATTCATGCTTCTCGCCAATCTCACGGTTGCCGAATCGATAGGGAAAGTGGGTAAAGGAAAGAAAGCAAAGAGCTTTGTATATCGGGTACACGACAAACCCGACACCGAAAAACTCAGCAATCTATCGCTCATCGCTTCCCGTTTCGGTTATAAAGTACCGACCGACGGACGTGCGAAAGAAATCAACAAAGGCGTCAACCGGCTTCTGCGCGATGTCAAGGGTAAAGGTGAGGAAAACATGCTCTCCATCCTTGCCATAAGGTCGATGGCCAAGGCTGTCTACACCACGGAAAATATAGGCCACTATGGTCTGGCGATGGACTATTATACTCATTTCACCTCTCCGATCAGACGTTATCCGGATATGATGGTTCATCGTCTGCTTGCACGTTACGCCGAGGGAGGCCGCAGCGTGGATGTGCTGAAACTTGAGGATGAATGCAAGCATTCCAGCGATATGGAGCAGCTTGCCGCCAATGCGGAGCGTTCGAGCATACGATACAAGCAGGTTGAATTTATGCGCGATCGCCTGGGTGAGATCTACGACGGTGTGATTTCAGGTGTGACGGAATGGGGCTTCTACGTTGAGGTGAGCGAAAATATGTGTGAAGGGCTTGTGCCTATCCGCGACCTCGCCGATGACTATTACGACCTTGATGAAAAGAACTACTGTCTGATAGGACGCAGGCATGGTAATAAATACACACTCGGCGATCAGGTGAAGGTGCAGGTGGCGCGTGCCGATCTCGAACGCAAGCAGCTTGATTTCGCGCTTATAACCGACACCGGCAATCCGAATAAGCCACTTGAGGAGCGCAAACCCGGAAAACGTCACGAACCGCGCTCTCAGAAAGGGAAAGGTAAAGGGAAGAAAAAGAAGTGAAACAACGCTTTTTAATCACAATACTGATATACTGACAATACCGATGAAAAAAGGGATTTATCTGTTAATGACCGCTCTGGCCGGAAGCTCGGCGGGAGTCATGGCTTCTGTTGAGAAAGGCACAATAGTCTCTACGGATGCATACAGATGGGTGGGGGATACCATCTATCAGAACGAATTTAAGGCATGGGCTGAAAGCGGTGAAGAGATCCGCTCCACCTATAAAGGGCGCCCCGGATATTTTATGCCTGTCGAACAGAGATGGAACCGTAAAAACGACATAAGCTCCTATCCAAAGCTCACCACCGGCAATCTGCTTCATGAGGCTATCTTCAATATGGGTCTCGACGAAATGGTGAATGCCGTGGAACCCGATACCACTCTCCGCACCGGTAAGGAATGGGCAGGAGTGTGGACTCGCGATGTAAGCTATTCCATCATCCTTTCAATGGCGGCTCTTCAGCCTCAGGCTTCGATGATTTCATTGATGAAGAAGGTGAATAAGAGCGGTCAGATAATTCAGGACACCGGCTCGGGAGGAGCATGGCCTATCTCTACCGACAGAATGGTGTGGGTGCTTGCTGCTTATGAAGTGTATAAGGTCACGGGAGATAAAAAATGGTTGGAGACGGTTTATCCTATAGCTGTAAGATCGCTCGAAAAGGATGCGAAGACAGTAATGAGTCGGAATGGTCTTGTGAAAGGGGAGACCTCATTCATCGACTGGCGCGAACAGAGCTATCCGCGCTGGATGCAGACCGCCGATATTTCCCAAAGTGAGGCGATGGGTACAAATGTAATGTATGCAGCCGCTCTTGAAGCCACCTCGAGAATGGCATCATTATTGGGTAAAAAGAAAGAGGCAGCCAAATTCCATGCAGAAGCAACCGCACTCGCTGCAAATATCGACAAAACATTCTGGATGGATGACAAAGGTTATTACGGCATGTACACCTACGGTCGCGACAACAAGATCCTGAATCCCCGTCATGAAAGTCTTGGAGCCGCCTTGTCAATCCTCTATGATGTGGCTCCCGAAGCACATCAGAAAGAGATGTCGCAGCGTGCCCCTCAGACCCCGTTCGGCCCTCCGGTGTTCTATCCCCAGATTTCCGATATACCCAATTATCATAACAATGCCCTCTGGCCATTCGTAGCTTCATACTGGACATTGGCTCAGGCAAAGGCCGGCAATGAGGCGGGAGTGCTTGAGGGAATGGGTTCGGTGTTCCGTCCGGCGGCGTTGTTCGCAACCAATAAGGAGAATCTTAACCTTGACAATGGCGATTATTTCACGGAACTCAATTCCTCCAACATGCTCTGGTCGCTCTCGGGCAATCTCGGCATAACGATGCGTATTCTGTTCGGTATTCATTTTGAAGAGGATGGTTTGAGAATAGCTCCCTTTGTGCCTCAGTCGCTCGGAGGAAGCCGCTCGCTTGATAATATCGACTATCGCGGTGCAAAACTCGATATAACTGTCAATGGTTATGGTGCTAACGTGAAGAAACTGACTCTTAACGGTAAAGAGCTTAACCCTACGGCTGTCATACCGGCCTCAAAACTGAAAGGAAATTGCAAGATAGAGGTAGAGATGGACAATGAACCCATCACTCCGATGAATCTTAACCGCGTTTCCAACAGCAAGGCACCCCTCACTCCTGTAGCATGGCTCACGCATGATGAATCCAAGGCTTCTGCCGAAGTGCCTGTGCTGAACATGCTGCAGTGGAATCCGATTGAATATATCGGAAAATATCTTGTGCTGCGCGATGGTAAGGTTGTGGCGGAAACACGCGAGACGTCATATCCCGCTGTTGAAGCCGGCGAATGGCAGGTGATCGGGGTTGCAGGCGACGGCACTCAATCTTTCGCTTCCGAGCCTAAAAGCAATCGCGAACGTATCAATGTTTCGTTCCCCTCCGACAGATATGCCTCCGCAATGACTTCGAAAGAGGTCTCTTATCAGCCGGGCGAGGCTATGAAAGGGACTTCCAATGGAAAATTCGTTGAAATCGACCGCCAGTCCGCTCCGCTTGAAGTGGTTGTGGACGTTCCGGAGACTGCTGTATATTCCGTTTCGCTCCGATATGCCAACGGTAATGGCCCGGTGAATACCGAGAACAAGGCTGCAATCCGTACGCTTACACTCGACGGGAACAAGGCCGGAACAATGGTGTTGCCCCATAGAGGAGTTGCAAACTGGAACGACTGGGGAATGAGCAACACTGTTGTGATACCTATGGAAAAAGGTAAACATTCTCTGGGAATCATCTACTTACCGGAAGATGAGAACATGAATATCGACACCAATCATGCAATCTTAGACAAGATTGTGATTGAAAAATTTGGCGAAATAGAAAAAAAGTAGTAATTTTGCATCGGGTGAGTCCTACACGACTTGCTCCCCGTGAATCCCCCAGGTCTTGACCGAAGCAAGGGTAGCGGGTTGTAGCGGTGCGATGTAGGTCGCTCGCCCTTCTGCCTCTTTAGCTCAGTTGGCCAGAGCACGTGATTTGTAATCTCGGGGTCGTTGGTTCGAATCCGACAAGAGGCTCAAAAAGGTCCGACCGGACTTGAAATCATGTTTTTCATAATTTTGTTTTGGCGGCAAGCTTCATGAAGCGAGCCGTTTTTTTTATTGTAGGCGGGTAGGATATACAAAGGGATGCTCCTTCATTCCGCCCCGGAATACAATCGAAAATAACTTCGTATTATCTGTTCGTTATCAGAACTACTTAACAGCTGCATATTTAATTTTTAAAGCATTATAATTACATGATTATTCATAACGCTACCTTTATGGTGAGAAAGGATATGGAGGCAGAGGTTATCCTTTGGCTCAAAGGGAAAATTGCCGGACTCATGAATGATGAGTTGGCCGGAATGGGAGAAGGAACAAATCCGCGTGTGTCGGCCATGCGTGAGGCAGGCGGTGTGAGTCATGAACATGCTGATGCCGCCAGCGTGGCGTTTCAGGTGGAATTCCCGAGTCTGCATGCTGCGAAAATATGGAGCGAAAGAAGCTTCAGCAAACTTGCCGATGCTTTCGGAGAGAAATTCGGCCCGGAAGGGATGGTGTTTACCTCACTTTTTGAAGTGGTCTGAAGACAATGGCCGACATGCACAATATAAGAGATTATGAGAGGATCATAATGGGTATCGACCCCGGTACGAATGTAATGGGATATGGTGTTCTGGGAATAAATGGGAAGAAACCAGAAGTTATTGTGATGGGAGTGATCGAGCTTAGTAAGTTCGAGAGTCATTACAAGCGACTCCACCGCATCTACGAACGTGTGTCGGGACTCGTTGCCCAGTATCTTCCCGATGAAATGGCCATCGAGGCTCCCTTTTATGGAAAGAACGTGCAATCGATGTTGAAATTGGGTCGGGCTCAAGGTGTGGCCATGGCAGCTGCCCTTATGCGCGACATACCTATAGCTGAGTATGCGCCTCTATCTATAAAACAGGCTGTTACAGGCCGAGGGTCAGCGTCCAAAGAACAAGTGGCCGAGATGTTGAAACGTATGCTCAATATACCGGCCGAGAATATGCCTAAATTGCTCGACGCTACAGATGCCTTGGCAGCCGCCCTGACCCATTTCTATGAAACAGGGAAACCCAAGCTCCCAAAAGGTCCGGGAAGCTGGGCTCAGTTCATCGCGCAGAATCCCGGCAGGGTTGTTTCGGGAGGCACGTCACGCCCCGGAGTCAGAAAGACAGAAGCAGGAAACAAAAAAAATTAATATTTTTTAATTTTGATTTTCAATTATTAGAATATTTAGATAAATTTGCAAGGGGGGAAATAGGGGAGTGATTCAATCACTGTCAATACCGAGAAAAACAAAATCAAAAAATATGGACAGATACCAGGAAGCAATCGCAGCCAGCAAGGTCATATCTGAGGATGTAGCAGTTGCGGAAGCTGTGAAAAAAATTATGGAGAAGGCAGCGGAGAATGCCACTCCCGAAGTTTATCAGTTTTTGTTCAGTTCTATCGACCTGACCACATTGAGCACCGAGGATAGTGTCAAGAGTGTAGCCAAGTTTACTCAGCGCGTCAATGATTTTGACAATGACTATCCTCAATATAAGAATGTGGCCGCTATCTGTGTTTACAGTAATTTCGCGGAGGTTGTCAAGACTCATCTTGATGTGGAAGGCGTTGATGTGGCCGTTGTGGCCGCCGGCTTCCCCTCGAGCCAGACGTTTGAGGCGGTTAAGGTGGCTGATGTGGCTCTTGCCGTGGAGGCCGGTGCCGATGAGGTTGACATCGTGCTGAACATGGGTTTGTTCCTTGACGAGGATTATGAGGATTTGTGCGATGAGATAATCGAGCTCAAGCACACTGCCAAACATGCCAAGCTCAAAGTTATACTTGAGACCGGAGCGCTGAAGACGGCTGAGAATATCAAGAAAGCATCGGTGCTTTCAATGTATAGCGGTGCTGATTTCATAAAGACCTCTACAGGAAAGATTTATTCAGGAGCAAGTCTTGAAGCGGCTTACGTAATGTGTCAATGCATCAAGGAATATCACGAAACCTCGGGCCGTAAGGTAGGCTTCAAGGCATCGGGCGGCGTGCGCACCGCTGAAGAGGCCGTGGCTTACTATACGATAGTCAAGGAGGTTCTCGGAGAGGAATGGCTCAATCACGACCTTTTCCGAATCGGAGCAAGCAGCCTGGCCAACAGCCTTCTGAGTGCGATGGAAGGGAAAGAGATTAAGTATTTCTAAGATATACTGAAAACGAAACCAACCGACAATGAAAATCAAAGATTTACTGAAAGTGTCGTTGGCGCTTCTGATAGGAGCGTCAGCGACTTTTTGTGCTTATTCCCAGCCCAAAGGGAATAAAGAGGGGAAACGCTACCAGATGTTCGGTGTAGCGTTCTATAACCTTGAGAACCTCTTCGACACAATCAACAACAATGGGAAATATGACCTCGAATTTTCTCCTGCCGGCAAAAACAGGTGGGACGGAAATAAATATTGGTCAAAAATCAAGAATCTATCATATGCCATTTCGCAGATGACCACCAAGACCACTCCTATGGGTCCCGCTATCATAGGTGTGAGCGAAATTGAGAACATCACGGTGCTTCAGGATCTGGTGAAGGCTGATGCGATAAAGAACTGGAATCTTCAGGTGATTCATCACGACAGCCCGGATGCCAGAGGTGTTGATGTAGGCCTTCTTTACAACCCGCGTTTCTTCCGCCCTATCAATATCACTAACCATCGTCTCGTGGTGCCGGAACTCCCTAAGTTCAAGACACGCGACCAGATGTGTGTGGTGGGACTCCTTGGCGGTAGTCGCGTGGCCGTTATAGTCAATCACTGGCCATCGCGCCGTGGTGGCGAGAAAGAGAGCAGCTGGTTGCGTGAGGCGGCTGCATCTCTGAGCAAGCAGATAGCCGATTCGCTTTATAAGGTGGATCCCAATATGGGTGTGATCGTCATGGGCGACCTTAATGATGATCCTCACAATAAGAGTGTGGCCGAAACGCTGGGTGCGCAGAAAAGCATAAAGAGTGTGCCCGACCATGGCTTCTATAACCCTTTCTGGGAAAAGCTTGATAAAGGTATCGGATCCTACATCTATAGAGGTGGATGGGATCTCTTCGACCAGATAATAATCAACGGTAACCTTGTCAATGATAAAGGGGGACTGAAATTTCAGGGTGCGGAAGTGCTTAACAAAAGCTTCCTTCTTCAGCAAGACGGTCAGTATAAGGGCTATCCCAAACGCACCTTCTCCGGAGGTGTATGGCTTGACGGATATTCAGACCATTTGCCCACAGAGATATATCTTGTAAAAGAAATGAAATAATAAACAACATAACATCGAAATGCGAGTAAAACTATCCTTACTTATGCTTCTGTGCATGGCGTTGCCCGGACTGGCAGCGACCGGACTTAAAGGCACAGTGGTCGATGCGATGAGCGGGAAAGCCATCTCCGATGCGAATATCCTGCTTCGCGACCAAGCGATTTTTGTGACCACCACAAGCGACGGTACATTCACTATATCGAAAGCAGCTCCGGGCCCCGATGTGCTTCAGGTTGTGGCTTTCGGATATGAAGACATGTATATCGACGTGGAGCTTGTCGATGGTCTGGTGAAGAATATAGGAGAAATACGCATGGCTGAATCCGGCTATGACGGGGCATTCCTCAATTCTGATGAGTTCATCTTCGATGAAGAACAGATAGCCGACGACGACGGCATGACTCAGAATATCGGAACAATCCAGGGTGCGAACGATGATATCTTCTATCAGATGTCGAATTATAATTTCTCAGCCGTGTATTACAAACAGCGCGGACTCGACAACACCTGGAACACAGCCTATATCAACGGTATCGAATTTAACGACCCGATGCGCGGTTCGTTCAGCTACGGTAGCTTAGGAGGCCTTACATCTTCGGCTTTCCGTTCAAAAACCGTCAGTCTCGGAAGCGAAGCGGCCGCCTACGGTATCGGAACAATCGGCGGTTCGACCAACAACACCACATATGCCAGCGAGTATGCCCCCGGCTTCCGTGGAAACCTCAGCTACACCAATTCCAATTACATGCTCCGTGCAATGCTTCAGTATAGCACAGGGCTTACCCGTAACGGATGGGCGTTCTCTGCCTCAGTTATAGGTCGATATGCGAATGAGGGTGTGATAGAGGGCACATTCTATAACTCTTTCGGTTATGCCATGAGCCTTCAGAAAGTATTCAACGACAAACATTCATTGAACCTCTCAACCTGGGGCGCGCCCACAGAACGCGCCACTCCCGGCACATCTGTTCAGGAAGCCTACGACCTGGCAGGGAGCAATCTCTACAACCCCAGCTGGGGCTACTTCAATGGCAAGAAGCGCTCTGCACGTGTTGTAAAGACATTCGATCCCTCTGCAACCCTCAACTGGATCTTCAAACCAAAGCAGGGTACGATACTGAACACGGCAATAGGTTTCCGTCATAATGCATACGCACAGAGTCGCCTGAATTATTACGGCCAGAACCCCGCGCCCGACTATTACAGTAAGCTCCCTTCTTACTGGCTCCCCACCGCAGATCCGGGCACAGAGGTTTATGATGCCCAGCTCGACCAGTATAACCAGCTCGTGGATCTCTGGCGCAATGACGAGAGTATCCGTCAGATAGACTGGGATGCAATCTATCAGTCAAACATGCTCAATCGTGAAAACTTCGACCGTAATCCCGAATATAAAGGACAGTCCACCACAATTCTTGAGTATAACCATACCAATACGATGCAGTGGATGTTCAACTCATATATCAACCACCGTCTGACCGATGCCATGACTCTTCAGGGAGGCTTGAGCGTGAACTATTCAGACGCACATTACTTCAAGACTGTGGGTGATCTTCTCGGAGGTGAATTCTGGCGTGACGTGGATACCTATTCAGAACGCGATTTCGGCGGTTCGACCGATAAACTTCAGAACGATATGCGTAACCCCAACCGTCTTGTAAAGGATGGCGATGTATTCGGTTACGACTATAACATACGTCACCTCATGGTGCGTGCATGGCTGCAGAACCAGATCGTGACCACTCACTGGAATGTGAATTATGGTGGAGAAGTAAATTATGTAAACTTCATGCGCCACGGTAATATGCAGAACGGACGTGCTCCGGAAAACTCATATGGAGCCGGTGAGCGTCACACATTCGACAACGCCTCCATCAAGGCCGGCGCAACCTATAAGCTTGACGGCCGCAACTATTTCGTGGCTCATGCCACCTACGGCACACGCGCACCGCGTCCATACGATGCCTACGTTTCTCCACGCACTAAAGACGATGCCGTTCCCGGTCTGAAATCGGAACGTTTCCTCAGCGGAGACATCGCATATGTATGGAATTATAAGAACTTCCGCGGTTCTGTAACCGGTTTCTATACACATATCTGGGATGCGATGAAACACACCGGTTTCTATGACTATGACCTGAAGAGCTTCATGAACTATAACATCTCTGATGTGGAGACAGAATACAAGGGTGTCGAGATCGGTATGGAATATAAGATCATCACCGGTCTGAGCGTTCGCGCGGCAGCCAACTTCTCACGCTATCAGTATAAGAACAATCCGATGGGCGTACGCAACTACGACAACGGTTCTGAAGAGGATGTTTACCGTCAGGTATATCTCAAAAACTACTTCATCGGATGCGCCCCTCAGCAGGCTTATAGTCTCGCCGTCAACTACAACATCAAGCAGTGGTTCTTCGAGGTTAACGCCAACTATCTCGCCGATAACTATTATGATCTCTCGTTTGCCCGTCATGAAGAGATGCCGGGGCTTTGGAAGATATGCCAGAGCGAGGAAGAATATGACCAGCGCCGTCGCGAGATTATTGCTCAGGATAAGCTGAAGAATGCATTCGTCATGAATCTATCGATCGGTAAGGTGCTCTATATGAAGTGGGGTTCCCTCAACTTCAACCTTTCTGTAAACAACCTTCTCAACAACCGCAACATCCAGATGCGTGGCTGGCAGGACGGTAAGTTCGACTTCACCAACTACACCACAACAAAATTCCCCAACAAAGTTGCCTACGCACAGGGAATCCGTGTATTCTTCAATGTCGGTGTGAGATTCTAAAAGGTATACCTCAAAACTCAAAACAATAAAAAAGAGAAATAAATGAAATATATAAAAAGCATATTAATGGGTGCGCTGGCGATGCTGAGCTTCACTGCCTGCACAGGAGATCAGGCATTGCCGCCCATCAACAAGCCGGAGGCTCTTGGAGATGGCAATCTGGGTAACGGCGACTGGAACACGCCGATGGCTGCCTATCAGGCCGCATTGGGAACTGTTCCGCACGATGATTACGGCTACGACAAGACCGAGGCATGGGTCACCGGTTACATTGTGGGCTGGGTCAACGTAGACATAAGCAATTCCAATCTTGCGCTCGCCGCCGATTTCACCGTGCCCGCGCAGGTGAATACAAATATAATGATAGCTTCTGATCCTGATGAGAAGGATCCGGCCAATATCGCCACCGTGCAGCTCCCGAGCGGCGATGTGCGCAAGGCGCTTAATCTCCAGGACCATCCCGAGAATTTGGGTGAGCTTGTAACCGTATACGGAACTGTAGGAATCAAATATTGCGGCCAGTATGGTGTGAGAAGTGTAAGCGACTATGTATGGGGCGACGAAGGTAAGGAACCGGATCCCAATATGGTTCTTCCCGCCGGCGCACGCGAATTCTATAGCGTTGATCTCACGAAGGGTATGGAAGGCTTCACATTCGATCAGGGTTCTCCTTCCCAGAACGGCTTCGAGACCTGGAAATATAGCAGCCAGTATGGTCTTGTGGCAACAGGAGGAAAGACTCCCGCTGTCGTTACAGACGCTATGGCTATCTCACCCGTTATCGACCTTACAGACTATACCCAGATACGCATGATGGTGCATCAGGCCGGAAACTACTTTAATAACGCCGAGAATTTCCAGCAGATGACCTCGACTCTGATCCGCGAGGCCGGCTCCACCGAATGGGAGCAGCTCGAGGTGCCTTATCCACCGGCCGGAAACTCATGGACATTCAGTAACTCAGGCTATATCATTCTCGATGATTACGCAGGGAAGAAAGTAGAGATCGGTTTCCGATACACCTCTACAAGTTCACTTTCCGGAACCTGGGAAATTGACAAGGTGACAGTGGCAGGTGTATATTCAAGATAAAGAGTATACAGGAAAGGAAAAACAATTAATTCAGTAAAATAAAATGAAAATCAAATATATATTCCAGGCACTTCTCGCTCTTCTTCCGATGGGAGCGATGACATCGTGCCAGAACAGTTTTGATGATCCCGGTCTTGTGGTGCCGGTGGCTCAGAAGCAGGCCAACACCACCATAGCCGAATTTAAGGATAAGTTCGCTGAAGAGAACATGCAGCTCTGTCCTTACAAGGATGAGGAGAGCAAGACTCCGTATATAATAAAGGGTCGTGTCATCTCTTCCGATGCGACAGGTAACATCTATCAGACCCTGTGCATTCAGGATGAGACCTCGGCAATGACTTTCGCAATCCGCCGTGCCGGTCTCTATGACTATTATCACGTGGGTCAGGAAGTGGTGGTTGACGCCACAGGTCTTTGGGTAGGTAAGTATAATTATCTTCTCCAGATCGGATGGCTGAACGAGGATAACTATGGCGATCCTTCAATGGGAAGAGTTGACTTCAATGTGTTCAGTCAGCACATAGAACTTAACGGAGTTCCCGAAACAAAGGTAGGCTATGTGACCCCTCAGGACACCAAGCCTGCCGACAACATGTATTGCATCGTCGAGAATATCGACCAGCTCCCCTCAAGCCCGGGAGAGGATTTCTATAATCTTCAGGGTCAGCTCGTGGAGTTCCGCAACGTGAAATTCGAAGGTGGCGGCGAGCTTCCTTACGCTCCTTATCAGGAATCGGTGAACCGATTCATCACTCAGGAAGGTAACAGCTCCAAACTTACCGTGCGCACTTCCGGTTATGCCACATTCTACAGTGACATCCTGCCCGAAGGCACCGGAACAATAAGAGGTATCCTGTCATACTATGCCTCTGATCCGAGCTATGCCACAACCGATGGTTCGGTGAATGGCTGGCAGCTTCTTATCCGTTCGCTTGAAGATGTTGATTTCAATCAGAAGGGACAGAAAGATGATCCGTTCACTATTGCCGAGGCAATGGATATTCAGAACCAGAGCCGTAACGGGTGGGTGAAAGGTTATATCGTCGGATCGGTGAAGGCCGGTGTGACCACGGTGACTTCCAACGCCGATATCATCTTCGGTGCAGAAGCCGAGATGGACAATAATCTTGTAATAGCCGCTTCGGCCGATGTGACAGACTGGAGTCAGTGCATGGCTGTAGCTCTTCCGCAGGGTAGTGCTCTCCGCGAATATGGCAACCTTGCCGATAATCCTGTAGTATACAAGAAATCAATCCTCGTGAGCGGATCTCTCGACACTTATCTTGGTCTTCCCGGAGTTCAGGGCACAGGTACAACTGACTCCTTCGAAATCGATGGCGTTGAGATCGGCGGTGACACACCTGTCACTCCTCCTGCGGGCGGCGACGGAACCAAAGAGAGTCCCTATAGCGTGGAACAGATACTCTCTTCCACCGCCGATGCAGCCGATGTGTGGGTTGAGGGTTATGTGGTAGGATATGTTCCGGCCATGACTTGGTCGGAGGCTGTGTTCGGCAATACTCCCGACACAAGCTCAACAAACTATACCAATGGAACAAACTTCGTGCTGTCTTCTCAACCTGTAGGCTCGGCTTCAGCCGACAATGCGATACCTGTGGGACTCTCCACATCTGTCAGAGACAAACTGGCTATCTCCAAGAATCCGTCTATATATGGAGCGAAAGTGAGAGTAAAGGGTAGTCTTGAGAAATATTTCGGAATGCGCGGCATAAAATCTGTAAGCGAATATGAAATTCTCGACGGCGGTTCCGGCGATACTCCCACCCCCACACCTCCCACGGCAGGCGAGGGTGACGGCACAGAGGCGAATCCTTTTGACATTTCATATGTCAAGAACAGCACCGGGGATGTTAACGATGTCTGGGTGACGGGTTATATCGTGGGTTTTGTTCCGGGTATGACCTGGAGTGAAGCAGTGTTCGGGAAGGATGACACCACAGACTCGACCAATTACTTAAACGGTACGAACTGTGTGCTCTCTTCTTCACCCGTATCAGGAGCTACGCTCGACAACTCTATTCCGGTTGCCATTCCGGCAGGCGATCTCCGCTCTGTGTTGGGCGTAGGGAAGAATCCTGATATCTTTGGAAAGAAAGTCATGCTGAAGGGGAAAATAACGAGATATTTCGGTCAGCAAGCCTTTAAGGAGGTTTCAGAATATAAGATTCTGGATTGATAAATCCGATTTATGTTTCATCACAGGGGCGAGGTTGATGCTTCGCCCCTTGTTTTAAAATCTGCCTATGAAAAAACAGACATACCTGCTACTTCTGCTCCTTCTCCCTGCTATGGCGGTCTCGGCCGGTTATAACCAGAGCTACTATAAGGCGATGGATGGCAAACGCGAACGCGAACTGAAGGCGGCCGCGAAGCAATGTGTGCAGAAACACACCATGCTTGAGTATTATGAGCTTCCCAACTACTGGCAGTATTCCGATGTTTATCCCGAGCTTTACAGCGGTTCCAAAAGATGGTGGGATATGTATTCAGATGCGATCTATCTGATACGCGCCGGACAGTCGGGCAAAAGCAGCTTCTCGGCCAATAAGATGCAACGCGAGCATAGTGTTCCCAAATCATGGTGGAAACAGGCGGGAAGTGTGGAATATACACCTGCCTATTCCGACATGTGGAACCTCTATCCCTCCGACGGCGCGGCCAATCAGGCTAAGCTGAATTATCCGCTCGGGCCTGTGCAGAGCGCAAGCTATAACAACGGTGTCACGAAAGTAGGAACCACGAGAAGCGGTTTCGGAGGAGGTAGCGCCTATGTGTTCGAACCCGGAGATGAGTATAAAGGAGACTTTGCAAGAGCTTTTTTCTACATGGCTACGGTCTACGACGACATCAATTGGGTGATCAACTATATGTTCCAGAAAAATGATTACCCCACGCTCCGCGACTGGGCTTTCAATATGCTACTCGATTGGGCGCGTCAGGATCCGGTGAGCCAGAAAGAGATTGACCGCAATAATGTTGTGGAACAGTATCAGGGGAACCGAAATCCTTTTGTCGATTTCCCCGAATTGGCGGAGTATATCTGGGGCACACGCACTTCAGAGACTTTCTATCTCTCGGAGCAGGAGGGGAGCGATCCAACCCCTCCGATAACGGGAGACCCTGAGATTACTCAGCCTGTGAATGGCGAGAGCCTTGATTTCGGGCAGATAGCCGTTGGAGGAACAATTACGCGGGTGTTGCAGATTGTGGGTAACAACCTCACCGAACCCCTTTCCGTGCGCATAGTGGCCTCCGGGTCTAACCGTGGGGTTTTCACGGCCGAGACCACATCTATCCCGGCGGCAACGATGAACCAGAATCAGGGTTATCTTCTCAACATAACCTATCATCCCGAGGCGATAGGGACACACGAGGCGAAAGTTACGCTATACGACGGAGGGATAGATGCCAGCATCGCCGTAACGCTGAAAGGGGAGGCTTTGGAGCGTCCTGAAATGGGTGTGCTGACGGCTTTCGAACCGACCGATCTCACCGATAACGGTTATACTGCTCATTGGAGCGAGGCACCGGGGATAGCCGACTATTATCTGATTACACGTGTAAGGACAATCGATGGCAATGAAGAGAGCGACAGTTATGAGACAGGGGAGACCTATTATACATTCACTGATCGCGATCCGGCTGTGGCAGAAACCTATTATGTAAGCTACTCGCGTCTGGGGATAATGTCGGAGACGAGCAACAGCATCTACATAGCTCCGGGCAGCGGCATTAATGATATTCCTCAGGAGAGACCGTTGAGGATACTCCTGCTTGAAGGTGGTTTCATGGTACGATGCGAAGGGGAGCGAAGAGGTTTGCAGATAGCCGATTTCAGCGGTTGCACAGTAGCTGCCCCTGAAAGCGTGGAAGACGGGGAGGTGATTATGTTGCCGTCAGGTGCATACGTTGTCACGGCTCCCGGCATGCGTCCTGTAAAGGTAATGGTGAAATAAACTATTTTTGAACATCAGATGTTAATACAACAGCAAGGGATTGCTTCCCTTGCTGTTATTTATTTTTGGAAACGATAGAAATTATAAACATTATGGTTATGGAAGACACTAAGACTTATATCGTCAGCTTAGGCGATTCTCAGAAATATCTTGCAAAAGGATCTGTATTGAAAAAATATAGCGAGGAACTCAAGAAATATCTTTCCACGCAGTTTGCCGGTGAGGCTATCTCGTATTATGACGCGGTTAAAGTGGAAGAATCAGATGGCAAGACAGATTATCCTGAGCTCACTCATGTGGAATTTGAAAAAATCAAAAGCGATCTCAAACGCCAGATTGAAGTTCGCAACGAAGATAAAGAGCTTGATTCAGACGCACCTTTCTCTGATGTGGACAAGAATGCGATCTGATCTCCCGGTCTCGGGAATAGGAGGAGGAAAAGCCGGAACTTTGTAATAATATACAGGGTTCCGGCCTTTTTTATAAAAAATAATGGAAAAAGATATAAAAATTCGCTCCGACAGGTTATGAAAGAGGAAAAGAATTTGTAATTTTGACAGAAATAAGTAGTTGTTTAATTTAAACAGCTGCTTATCGTGTAAAAGTCAAGGAAGATGTATTACAACTACGATTATCTGGTGATAGGGTCAGGAATAGCCGGAATGAGCTTTGCGCTCAAGGTGGCCCGTGCAGGAGGAAAGGTGGCCATGATATGCAAGACCACCCTTGAGGAAGCCAATACCTATTTCGCCCAAGGGGGTGTGGCTTCTGTCACAAATCTCGAGGTAGATGATTTCGACAAACATATCAATGACACGATGATTGCAGGCGACTGGCTGAGCGATCGCAAGGCGGTGGAAAAAGTGGTGAGGAACGCACCGGCTCAGATTCGCGAGCTTATCGACTGGGGTGTGGAGTTTGATAAGAATGATAAAGGGGAATTCGATCTTCATCGTGAAGGCGGCCACTGTGAGTTCCGTATCCTCCATCATGCCGACAATACGGGTGCTGAGATTCAGCAGAGTCTTGTGGAGGCTGTGAAACGGAATCCGAATATCGATGTTTTCGAACATCATTTCGCCGTTGAGATAATCACCCAACATCATTTGGGGAAGATTGTAACCCGACGCACCCCCGACATCACATGTTACGGTGCATATGTGCTCAATGAAGAGAACGAGCGTGTCGATACCTTCCTTGCCAAAGTGACCGTTATGGCCACAGGCGGTGTGGGAGCAGTATATACCACCACCACCAATCCGCTTATCTCAACCGGCGACGGCATAGCGATGGTGTATCGTGCCAAAGGGAATGTAAGGGATATGGAATTCATTCAGTTTCATCCCACGGCGTTGTATCATCCCGGTGACCGTCCTTCATTCCTTATCACCGAGGCCATGCGTGGATATGGCGCGGTGTTGAAGAATCTCGACGGCGAGGAATTCATGCAGAAATATGATCCGCGTCTCTCGCTCGCACCGCGCGATATAGTGGCCCGTGCCATTGATTCGGAAATGAAGCTTCATGGTCACGATCATGTTTATCTTGATGTGACACACAAAGATGCCGAGGAGACAAAGAAACATTTCCCCAATATATATGAGAAGTGTCTGTCGCTCGGAATAGATATAACCAAAGATATGATTCCGGTTGCTCCGGCGGCTCACTATCTTTGCGGAGGAATAGAGGTAGACCTTGACGGCAGAAGCAGTATCGACAGACTATATGCCGTGGGCGAATGCAGCTGCACCGGGCTTCATGGAGGCAACCGTCTTGCAAGCAATTCACTGATTGAGGCAGTGGTTTATGCCGACGCTGCAGCGCGCGATGCAATCGAACGTGTAAAGGGGATTGACCTGCGCGAAGATGTGCCGGAATGGAACGATGAAGGCACCGCGCATCCCGAAGAGATGGTGCTTATCACCCAGTCGGAAAAAGAGGTGAACCAGATAATGAGTTATTACGTTGGTATCGTAAGGAGCGACCTTCGTCTGAAACGTGCGTGGAACCGTCTGGACATATTATATCAGGAGACGGAGAATCTGTTCAAGCAGAGCAAACCCACACGCCAGCTCTGCGAGCTCCGCAATATAATCAACGTAGGTTATCTTGTGATGCGACAGGCCATGGAACGAAAGGAGAGCCGAGGTTTGCATTTCACAGTTGATTACCCCCATCCAAAAAACGAGAAATGATAAAGAAAGTCAAAAGAATAACGGGTATCGCTCTTATAGCTTCACTTGCCGTAGGAAGTTTTGCCGGAGAGGCCAGGCAGAGTCATGAAGCAGCCTTGAGCCGGAATCTGAACACATTCAATGCAATCGTAAAGGAGCTTGATATGAATTATGTAGACTCTCTCAAACCCGACGAGAGCATGCGTAAGGCTATCAATGCACTTCTGACTACAATCGATCCCTATACTGAATATTACAACACCGACGATCAGGAACAGCTTCAGCATCTCACCACCGGAGAGTTCGGCGGTATCGGAAGCTATATAATGCAACGCGATGGCAAAAGCTATATATCGGCGCCTATGGAGGGATCTCCGGCAGCACGTGCCGGATTGAAAGCGGGCGACCACATAATACGCATAGATACCACCGATGTCTCGGCTATGGGTAGCAATGAGGTGACAAAACTTCTGCGCGGACAGGCCGGAACTACAGTGAACGTGACGGTAGATCGTCCTTATGTGGCCGACAGCATTGTGAAAGTAAGCATCGAACGAGCCAAAATTCAGGAACAGAGTGTGCCTTATTCAGCTGTAAAGGGGAACACAGGATATATCCGCATCACAAGTTTTATCGACAAAACACCGCAGGAGGTGAGAAGCGTGCTCGAAGGGTTTAAAGAGAATCCTGAAGTGAAGAATATCGTTCTCGACCTCAGAGGAAACGGAGGCGGGCTTGTGGAGAGTGCTGTGGAGGTGGTGAGCAATTTCGTGCCTAAGGGCACTGAGGTGTTCCGTATGAGATATAAGGATCCATCCCAGGAGAAGATTTACAAGACTACCCGTAATCCGCTTTTCCCCGACATCCCTATGGCTGTTCTTATCGACGGAGCCACTGCATCGGCCTCAGAGATCACTGCCGGAGCGTTGCAGGATCTGGATCGTGCAGTGTTGGTGGGGAGTCGGAGTTTTGGCAAAGGATTGGTGCAGAGCACCCGTCCGTTACCATATTCGGGTGTGCTGAAGATAACGGTAGCGAAATATTATATACCGTCAGGGCGTCTGGTGCAGGCTCTCGACTGGTCACACCGTAATCCAGACGGCTCGGCAGCCAGGGTGCCCGACAGCCTGACCAACGTGTATCACACCTCCAATGGCAGGGAAGTGAGAGACGGGGGAGGTCTTCGCCCCGACTCTACGGTGAACTGGGGAAATGTGAACAGACTCGTCTACAACGCAGTAGCCGATAACTGGGTTTTTGATTTCGCCACAAAGTATGCGGCCGAACATCCGCAGCTTGTCGCTCCCGAAGAGTTCGAGATCAGTGACGAACTCTATGCCGACTTCAAGAAAAGTATCGATCCTGAAAAATTCAAATATGACAAGGTGTGTGAGGAGATGATGAAGACACTCCGTGAAACTGCCGAAGCCGAAGGGTATATGACCGATGAGACTAAGGCTCAGATCGATACCCTCTCGAAACTTCTCACCCATAATCTTGACCATGATCTCGATACCCATAGAAAGGAGATTGAGGAATATCTGGGTTCGGAGATTGCGAGCCGTTACTATTACGACCGTGGGAAGATAGGATATGAATTGAATCGCGATAAGGGATTCGACAAGGCTGTGGAGATTCTCAACGATAAGTCTCTCTACAATAGGATTCTTGCCGGTCCTACATCCGGTAAAAAAAAGAAATAGGTCTTTCATAACCCCAACAACCTCATAAACCCGAAGTATTGATGGAATTAAAGGAAGCAGATCTTCTGTTTGCCACCCCGGGGCGCCTCGGGGCTTTGGAGAAAGGACTTAAAGATAACGATTGCCGGAGGATTTTCCTCGGGGGCTTGCCGGGGAGTTCTCCGGCAATGCTTTTTGGTGCGCTGCGTAAGTCGGGCGTGCCGGGGCTTATTGTTGCCGATGATATGGATTCGGCAGGGTATATGTATCACGACCTCTGCCAGATATTGGGGGAGGAAAGCGTGGCTATTTTCCCAAGCGGATATAAACGCGACATTAAATATGGACAACCCGATCCCCCTCAGCAGATCCTGCGCACCGAAACCCTCGACGCTTTAAGGGCTGCAGATGCAGCGGGAAAGAAGAAAAGAAAATCCAAGGAAGAAGAATCCGGGTCAGGACTGCGATATGTGGTGAGCTATCCGGAAGCACTTGCGGAGAAGGTTGCCGATAGGAAAGATTTCGAGGTAGCGAGTCTGACAGTGAGGCGAGGGCAGAAATTACTTCTCTCCGAGCTTGTGGAGAAACTGCGCATGCTCGGATTCAATGAAACCGAATATGTGTATGAACCGGGTCAGTTCGCACGACGCGGATCGATTGTAGATGTATATTCCTACTCTCACGAATTGCCTTATCGAATAGACTTTTTCGATGATGAGGTTGATTCCATGAGAAGTTTTGAAGTGGAGACACAGCTCAGCCGGACGCGTCATGAAGAGGTGAGCATAGTTGCTCCGGGCGCTTCGGAAAGCGGAGGGAATGGAATATCCTTGCTTGAATATATGGATGCGTCGACGGTGATTTATTGCCGTTCGGCCTCATATATGCTTTCAAGAGTGAAGGCAATCGGGGAGGAGAGCTTTTCCCGGTCGGCGCTCATTGCCGATGAAGGGGATGCGGAGTCGATGAAAAAAGTGGTTGATTATTCCTTGTTCGAAGAGCGTTTTTTGCAGATGAAGGCCGTGGAGTTTGGACCCGGTAACACTCCGGGAGATTTTCAACCGAATATGTCGATAGATTTCGGTTGCACTCCTCAGGCATTGTATCATAAGAACTTCACTCTGATAGCCGATAGTTTCAGAGATTTCATATCCAAGGGTTACCGTATTTTCATTCTCAGCGACTCCGCTTATCAAGCCGATCGCCTGAAAGCCATATTTGAAGACCGTGGAGATGATATAAAATTTACGGCAGTTGACCGTACAATCCACGAGGGTTTTGTGGATAACGAGGGTAAGAACTGTTTCTTCACCGATCATCAGATATTCGACCGTTTCCATAAATATAATCTTAAGAGCGACAGGGCACGGAGCGGAAAACTCGCATTGTCTCTGCGCGAGCTCAATCAGATAGAGGTAGGTGACTATATCGTTCATATAGACCACGGTATAGGTCGTTTTGGCGGCCTGGTGCGCACCGATGTCAACGGTAGGCCGCAAGAGATGATAAAGTTGCTCTATCAGAACGATGATCTGATTCTTGTAAGCATACATGCTCTCCATAAGCTTTCCAAGTATAGAGGAAAGGAAGGGATCGCTCCCAAGATCAATAAATTGGGAACGGGAGCCTGGAATCGTCTGAAAGAGAAAACAAAGACCAGACTCAAGGATATCGCACGCGATCTCATCAAGCTTTATGCAGCCCGACGTGAGGAGAAAGGTCATGCTTTCCAGCCCGACAGTTATCTTCAGCAGGAACTTGAGGCAAGCTTCATTTATGAAGATACACCGGATCAGATGAAAGCCACTCAGGCGATAAAGGCTGATATGGAATCTGCCAAACCTATGGATAGGCTTATATGCGGAGATGTGGGCTTCGGAAAGACGGAACTTGCCGTGCGTGCGGCTTTCAAGGCAGCGTGCGATTCCAAACAGACAGCTGTGCTTGTGCCTACCACGGTGCTGGCAATGCAACACTATCACACCTTCGCGGATCGTCTGAAAGATCTTCCCGTGAGGGTAGATTTCATCTCGCGTGCCCGTAAGCCGAAAGAAGTGAAACAGATATTGGCTGATCTTGCCGAGGGAAAGATAGATATTCTGATCGGCACACACAAGATTATCGGGAAAGGGGTGAAGTTTAAAGATCTCGGCCTTCTCATAATAGATGAGGAACAGAAGTTCGGAGTAGCCGTCAAGGAGAAACTTAAGCAGATGAAGGTTAACGTGGATACACTCACTATGAGCGCTACCCCGATTCCCCGTACCCTGCAGTTCTCTCTGATGGGCGCACGCGACCTGAGTTCGCTCAATACTCCGCCTGCCAACCGTCATCCGATAGTGACGAATGTGAGCACCTTTGACGATGATGTGATCAGCGAGGCTGTGAATTTCGAACTGAGCCGTAACGGTCAGGTATTCTTCATCTCCAACCGTATAGAGAATCTTGCTCATATAGAAAGCACGCTCCGTAGGTTGATTCCAGATATCCGTATAGTCACGGCACACGGGCAGATGCCTCCCGAGAAAGTGGAACAGGCCATAATGGATTTCTCCAATCATGATTATGATGTGTTGCTATCCACCACAATTGTGGAGAACGGCATCGATATGCCTAATGTGAATACCATCATTGTCAATAACGCGCAGAACTTCGGTTTGAGTGAGCTTCATCAGCTGCGTGGACGCGTGGGCCGTAGCAACCGGAAGGCTTTCTGTTATCTGCTTGTTCCGCCTGGACAGCCTCTGACGCCCGTTGCGCGCCGCAGGTTGCAGGCCATAGAGAGCTTCAGCGATTTGGGTGCCGGAATACATATAGCCATGCAGGATCTCGACATCCGCGGAGCCGGCAACCTGCTTGGAGCCGAACAGAGCGGTTTCATAGCCGATTTGGGATATGAAGCCTATCAAAAGATACTTAAGGAATCGGTGATGGAATTGAAAACCGAGGAGTTCGGCGACACGTTCACCGATCTTAGTGCCGGACAGGAAGATGAATACACCACCGACTGCACCATAGAGAGCGATCTTGAATTGCGGTTACCCGCCGAATATGTTCCTCAGGAGCATGAGCGTATCTCGCTCTACCGTCAGCTCGACAATATGGAGCGTGCGGAGCAGACGGAGGAATTCCGCAGTCAGCTCCGCGACCGTTTCGGAGCGATTCCGGAAACCACCGAAGAACTGATAAAGGTGGTTCCTTTGCGTTTATCGGCCAAGAGATTGGGTATAGAGAGACTGGTATTGAAGGGAGGCAAGATGCGTGCCTATTTCGTGGGAGACGATAACAAAGCCTACTATGGTAGCAAAGCCTTCGGCCGTGTGTTGGGATGGATGCAGAAAAATATGCTCCGTTGCAACCTGAAAGAAGTTAATGGCCGACGCCTCATTTTGGTTGATAAAGTCTCGACCGTCAGCGAAGCCCTCGCCGTCTTAACCGGAATAGAATCAACTGAAGCGATATAGGAAATAGGCCATAATAAAAAAGATGTTATAAGATAAAAACACGGAATTTTCCCTTTCAAAAGGGAAAATTCCGTGTTTTTATCCCTTTTAAAAGGGAAAATTATTATCTTTACGGACAGTTGATGGTTTCTGAAATAGCAAGTGAAAATTTGATGCGTTTTCGTATTAAAGAAAAGGGATTGTATATTGGCTCTGTGGTTGATGGAAAATCAGTTAAGAAGAACGTTAAACTAATATTATAGTAAATCAAGATATGAAAAAGGTTTCACTCTTAATTCTGCTTCTTTCTGTTTCCTTAAATTTGTTTGGGGAAGATAAATTTTATTATTCCAGAGGTAAGAAGATTCCTTTGCAAGAGGTCAAGGGGAAAGAGGTTGTGATTATTCCGACGGTCACTTCTCAGGTTGCCAAAATATTTGGAGATAAGGAGAAAAAGGAAATTGGGGATAAAAGATTAATCATTAATGTGCTCTCTGATCTAAACGCCGCGTCGTTGAAGACCGTTAAAAGTCTGTCGATTCCTGTCCATATCGAACAGTGCTATAAGGATCCTCAGGGATTTGAACTTACTCCTACGGGATATATAAATCTCAAACTTAAAGCACCCGGAGATCATGAATTGCTTGAAAAGAGGGCAGCCGAATTAGGTTTGCAGATCATTGAACGAAATTCGTTTATGCCTCAATGGTATGAGTTGCTCATAGATTTCGAGAGCGGCGAATCTGTAATCGACATTGCAAACCGTCTGTATGAAACAGGCGACTTTGAATCATGCGCTCCGGCATTCTATTTCGATGCAAGAGAAAAAGAAAAAGTAATATTAACTCCCCTTGAGGAATAGAAGCAACCGAAGCGATATAAAACGTATAACATAATAAAAGAGGGTATGCCGGATTGAACTGACATACCCTATTTTGATACCTGCTTGTGCGGTTTGTTTGCCGCCTTTAGTTCTTCTTTGCGAGGAGGTCGCGGATTTCAGTGAGGAGCACTTCCTCTTTAGTGGGCTCAGGAGCCGGAGCCGCTTCCTCGGCGGCTTTCTCTTTCTTCATAAACTTGGTGGTGTAGCGGATTGCCACGAAGATTGAGAGGGCGATGATGAAGAAGTCAACGATGTTCATGATGAACGTGCCGTAATTGATAGCCACTTCCTCAACAGCAGCCACACCGTTGGCCACATCCTCAGGTTTACCCTCGGTGATAACATATTTCAGGTCGGCATAGCTTGCGCCTCCGGTGCAAACCGAAATAACAGGCATTATGATGTCATTGACAAGAGAAGTTACAATCTTGCCGAAAGCACCGCCTATGATAACACCGATAGCCATGTCAACCACGTTCCCCTTAAGGGCGAACTCTTTAAAATCCTGAATGAATTTTCCCATATAGAATTGTAGATAATAATTTATAATAAGATATAGTCAGAGTGGAGATTACATCCTTGAAGGAAGCGGTTTGAGCAGCCTCACGACATCGCGAATAACTCCAAAATGATGTAAAAACTCTACAAATATAAACCGAATCAGGGCAAAATGTTCAAAATTAGTTAAAACAAAATTAAAAAGCAGGTGATTTTTTGTTATGTATAGAGTAAATGTCAGAAAAAATTGCTAAATTTGCAGTTGAAAAACATGAAAGCACAGCAAAATCATAACCCAATATATAAATAACATATATTAAATCAAAAAAAATGACAAAGATTGGTATCAACGGTTTTGGCCGTATCGGACGTTTCGTGTTCCGTGCCTCTACAAAGAGAGATGACATCGAGGTAGTTGCAATCAACGACCTTCTTCCCGTAGATTATATGGCATACATGCTCAAGTATGACACAATGCACGGTCGTTTTGACGGCACCGTAGAGTATGATCTTGAGAAGAGCCTTCTTATTGTTAACGGCAAGGCTATCCGCGTAACTGCATGCCGCGACCCGAAAGAGATCGGTTGGGGCGAAGCAGGTGCTGAGTATGTTGTTGAGTCAACCGGTCTTTTCCTCACTCAGGAGAAAGCACAGGCTCACATCGAGGCAGGCGCAAAATATGTAGTTATGTCAGCTCCTTCAAAGGACGCTACTCCTATGTTCGTATGCGGTGTTAACGAAAACACTTACGTTAAGGGCACTCAGTTCGTATCTAACGCATCTTGCACTACCAACTGTCTTGCTCCTATCGCAAAGGTTCTCAACGACAAGTTCGGTATCGTAGAAGGTCTTATGACAACAGTTCACTCTACAACTGCAACTCAGAAGACTGTTGACGGTCCTTCAATGAAAGACTGGCGTGGTGGTCGTGCCGCTTCCGGCAACATCATCCCCTCTTCAACAGGTGCTGCCAAGGCTGTAGGTAAGGTTATTCCTGAGCTCAACGGTAAGCTTACAGGTATCTCAATGCGTGTCCCCACTCTTGACGTATCTGTAGTTGACCTTACTGTAAACCTCGCTAATCCTGCTACTAAAGAAGAGATCTGCGCAGCAATGAAAGAGGCTTCTGAGGGTGAACTCAAAGGTGTGCTCGGTTACACTGAGGATGCAGTAGTTTCTTCTGACTTCCTCGGCTGCCCGCTCACTTCAATCTTCGACGCAACTGCCGGTGTATATTTGACTGACAAGTTCGTTAAGGTTATCAGCTGGTATGACAATGAGATCGGTTACTCAAACAAGGTTCTCGACCTCATCGCTCACATGAAGAAAGTTAACGGCTAATAAGCGTCTTTCATACGAAAAGCTAAGACGGCTCGGAAGATTTCTCTTCCGGGCCGTTCCTTTTTCCGCGTCTATATGATGGATAAGTGAAATATTTTCTTAATTTTGTAGTAAAAATTGAAAAACATGAAAACAGACAAACCGATATTGGTGATTTCAAGCGGTGCCGGCATAAGCGCCGAAAGCGGAATAAAGACTTTCCGTGATGCCGACGGCCTTTGGGAAAACTATCCTGTCATGGATGTCGCTTCTGCCGACGGCTTCAGAAGAGATCCGGAACTTGTGCACCGTTTCTATAATGAACGTCGCCGTCAGCTCATAAAGGCTCAGCCTAACGATGCCCACAGGATTCTTGCGGAACTGGAAAAGGATTATGATGTATACGTGATAACACAGAATGTCGACGATCTTCATGAGCGAGCAGGATCGACGAAGGTTCTGCATCTTCACGGAGAGCTGATGAAGATTCGCTCGGTCAGTGATCCCGACTACATCGAAAGTCTCGACATAGAACATCTCGAAACCACCCCCGCCACACGTGGAAAACGAGGAGACCTCATGCGTCCGCATATAGTATTCTTTCAGGAACCGGTTCCAAATATTGAGGAAGCCGCCCGCATAGTCTCCACGGCTGATGTTTTCGTGGTTATCGGCACGTCGCTTGTGGTTTATCCGGCGGCCGGTCTGCTCCGATGTGTCCGGCCCGGCACGCCGATCTATTATATCGACCCCAATCCGGCCTCAACAGCCGGCATACCGGACGTGACAGTCATAAGGAAAACCGCCTCTCAGGGATTGAAGGAACTGAAAGAAATCCTTAAAAAGAGGTAAGGATGGAGACAGAAGAGTCTAAAAGGGAAATATAAACGATTAACATGTTTTTAAACATTAAAAAAAAATAAAAATAGCGTAAAAAAACTACTATATTTGCGCTATAACTTCTACCACAGATATGAAGGTCGGAAAAAACAGATCTATACCTGAACATTATGCGACGAGCTTCATAAAAAGGAGAGGGATGTACGAACTGAAAATCTAATAAACGATGGCAAAAGTAAGAGGAGCGATTACTGTCAATGTAGAGCGTTGCAAGGGCTGCGACCTATGTGTTGTGGCATGTCCGACCAACACATTGTCGCTGCAGCCTAACGAGGTGAACGATCGAGGGTATCATTATGCCTATATGGCAAATCCGGAGAACTGCACCGGCTGCTGTTCGTGCGCGTGGGTATGTCCTGACGCGTGTATAGAAGTCTACCGCGTAAAGGTAGACTGAGCGAGCTAATCATCTGACCTATCACCACCAAGAAAACACAAAGAAAGATGAAAGAGGAAGTGAGATTAATGAAGGGGAACGAGGCGATAGCGCACGCCGCGGTCCGCTATGGCTGTGACGGCTATTTCGGTTATCCGATTACGCCGCAGTCGGAAGTTCTGGAGACACTCGAGGAACTGATGCCCTGGGAAACGACAGGGATGGTAGTTCTCCAGGCAGAATCGGAAGTTGCGGCAATCAATATGGTATATGGAGGGGCAGCCAGCGGAAAGGCTGTGATGACCTCTTCATCCTCCCCCGGAGTGAGCCTCAAACAGGAGGGAATCTCCTATATAGCAGCAGCGTCACTGCCGGCGCTGATATTGAATGTGATGCGCGGAGGCCCGGGTCTGGGCACCATCCAGCCATCGCAGGCAGACTATTTCCAGGCCGTCAAGGGCGGTGGCCACGGCGACTATCATCTGATAGTCCTTGCACCTTCGACAGTGCAGGAAATGGTAGATTTTGTAGGATTAGGTTTTGACCTTGCGTTTAAATATCGCAATCCGTCAATGATTCTGGCCGACGGTATAGTAGGCCAGATGATGGAGAAAGTGGTTCTTCCCGAGCAGCGTCCGCGCCGCACCGATGAGGAGGTGCGCAAACAGTGTCCCTGGGCTGCAAACGGCCGGAAGGATGGCCGCAAGCGCAATGTGATCACTTCTCTCGAGCTTGAATCTTCCCGCATGGAAGTTATCAATCATGAACTTCAGGCCCGTTATCGCGAGATAGAGAAAAACGAGACCCGTTGGGAAGAAATTGATGTTGAAGGAGCTGATTATCTGCTTATTGCCTTCGGTTCGATTGCCCGTATATGTGCGAAAGCTCAGGAAATGGCGGCCGAAAAGGGTATAAAGGTAGGTATTGTGCGCCCCATCACGCTCTGGCCTTTCCCGACAGACGCGATATGCAAGGCTGCCGAGGGGAAGAAGGGTATTCTTGTGGTTGAGCTGAATGCCGGACAGATGATTGAAGACGTGCGTCTCGCAGTGCACGATTCACTCCCTGTGGAGCATTTCGGAAGAATGGGCGGTATAATCCCGAGCCCCGATGAGGTTCTGGAAGCCCTTGAACAGAAAATCATAAACAAATAAAACCTCAAGAGATGGAAATCAACGAAATCATACGCGAAGAAAACAAGGTTTATTCGAAGCCGGAACTTCTCGACGAGGTTCACATGCATTATTGCCCGGGCTGCAGCCACGGTGTGGTTCATAAACTTGTATCTGAAGTAATAGCAGAGATGGGTATCACTGATAAGACGGTCGGCGTTTCGCCGGTAGGCTGTGCGGTGTTTGCCTATAATTATATTGACGTGGATTGGGTAGAGGCTGCCCATGGTCGTGCTCCGGCAGTGGCCACGGCGCTCACACGTCTTTGGCCGGAAAATGTTGTCTTCACCTATCAGGGCGACGGTGATATGTCGGCTATCGGTACGGCAGAGACAATCCATGCCGCCAACCGTGGAGAGAATATCGTTATGATATTTGTGAATAATGCAATTTATGGCATGACCGGTGGTCAGATGGCACCGACCACACTCGTTGGTCAGAAGACAGCCACAACCCCTTATGGCCGTCGCGTGGATCTCAACGGTCATCCCCTTGAGATCACCAACCTGATGGCACTCCTCGACGGTACATGCTATGTAACTCGTCAGGCAGTTCACACTCCTGCGGCAGTGAGAAAGACAAAGGCATGTCTGAAAAAGGCATTCGAGAATGCGATTGCAAAGAAGGGCACTTCTGTTGTGGAAGTGGTTGCCACCTGCAACTCAGGTTGGAAACTCAGCCCTGCGAAATCAAACAAGTGGATGGAGGAGAATATGTTCCCCAAATATCCTCTCGGAGATTTAAAGAATGTCTAACCCGTCAAAAAGGAACAGAAATGAAAGAAGAAATAATCATAGCCGGATTCGGTGGTCAGGGAGTGTTGTCGATGGGCAAGATACTTGCTTATTCCGGTCTGATGGATGACAAAGAGGTTACGTGGATGCCTTCTTACGGTCCTGAACAGCGTGGTGGTACAGCCAATGTGACAGTGATTCTCTCTGATGAAAGAATTTCCAGTCCGGTGCTCGACCGTTATGATGTAGTTATCGCTCTCAATCAGCAGAGTCTTGATAAATTCGCACCGAAGGTGAAAGAAGGCGGTATGCTTATCTACGACACCAACGGCATTCACAAGCATCCTGAACGCAAGGATATCAAGGTATATCCTATTGACGCGATGGAAGCAACACTTGAACTTGGAAACTCCAAGGCTTATAACATGGTTGTGATGGGTGCGCTTCTTGAGGCAATGGAATATAAGTTGCCGATGGAAAATGTGATCAAGGGACTTAAAAAGTCACTTCCCGAACGTCACCACAAGCTTATCCCGCTCAATCAGCAGGCTATAGAGAAGGGTCGTGCCCTTATCTGATGATGTCTGCCGTTTACCTAAGAAATTAATTGACAAGAGAAATAGTATTTTGAAGTTAGTAATTTTGAACTTTCCTTTAGTTTAGGAAAGTCATAATGGGTAATGTTTGGTATTTTGTTTATCTGAACGAAATGAGCGATGTGATGTCGCGGATTCGTTAAAAACGGCCGGCGGATGTTTCCGTAGGCCGTTTTGTTTTTAACAGGTAAAATATGCTTCATAATAATCTTCCGGAATTATCGGTCATTCATAATGAACAGATAGAGGGGTAAGTTGGTTATAATAGCATAAGGAGAGAAAAGGGGGGAGAGTGCCCGGGTGAAAGCGGGCATAGATTGAAGACAATCACCTTTTCGTAACCTTGATGTTGCGGGGGCCGGTCGTAATGACCGTGTCCCCCGTTTGCATTCTGTCATAAAAATCTATACACTCTTGAGTCCATTATTTCAGATTCTGAATTGAAATCGTTAACTTTGCATTTCAAAACAGGATAGAATTGCAGATGGACGAAGATTTCGATATAAGGGAAGGTCAGGAACGCCCCCGAGGATATGAGAAGGATGTGGAGAAAGCACTGCGTCCGTTGGCTTTCGATGATTTTAGCGGACAGGAAAAAATCATCGAAAACCTTCGTGTGTTTGTTGAAGCGGCCCGTCTCCGTGGAGAGGCTCTCGACCACACGCTTCTGCATGGCCCTCCCGGACTCGGGAAGACAACCCTCTCCAATATAGTAGCCAACGAACTCGGTGTAGGATTCAAGGTGACATCGGGTCCGGTACTCGACAAACCGGGTGATCTTGCCGGTATACTGATGAGTCTTGAGGATCATGATGTGCTTTTCATAGATGAGATTCACCGCCTTCATCCGGTGGTGGAAGAGTATCTTTATTCCGCTATGGAAGATTTCAGGATAGATATTCTTCTCGATAAGGGGCCCGGAGCCAAGAGTGTGCAGCTCACGCTGGCTCCATTTACGCTTATTGGCGCCACCACGCGCAGCGGTGCGCTGACGGCCCCTTTAAGGGCCCGTTTCGGCATAAACTGTCATCTTGAATATTACGATCACACCACACTCAAAGGTATAGTGAAGCGTTCGGCCGGATTGCTGCGTGTCGGCATCGATGAGGAAGCCGCCCTTGAAGTGGCTCTGAGAAGCCGAGGCACTCCACGTGTTGCGAATGCGTTGCTTCGACGTGTAAGAGATTTCGCGATGGTGAGGGGGAGTGGTAAAATAGACTTGAAGATAGCCCGACATGCGCTTGAGGCGCTTAATATAGACCGTTATGGTCTTGATGAGATCGACAACCGTATTCTGCTGACTATAATCGATAAATTCAAAGGGGGGCCGGTTGGTCTCTCTACTATCGCGACAGCTATAGGGGAAGATGCCGGCACTATAGAGGAGGTGTATGAACCCTTCCTTATCAAGGAGGGTTTCCTGAAGCGCACGCCCCGGGGGCGTGAGGTGACGGAGTTGGCCTACAGACATCTCGGACGTATACAGGGGCCTCAGCAAGCATCGCTATTTGAAGAATAATCGGAGGAATCAGAATAATCAGAGGAATCAGAATAATCGGAGGAATCAGAATAATCGGAGTAATCGGAAGAATCAGAGGAATCGGAGGAATCGGAATAATCGGAGCATCAGAATAATTCCAATAACTCTAATAATTCCAATAGCTCCAATAACCCAAAAAACAATTTCCAATTTAATTAATTCAATGGCAGGAATAAAATCTTTAGCGAAAGAGACTGCGGTGTATGGTCTGAGCAGTATTGTGGGTCGTTTCCTGAATTGGTGTCTGGTGCCATTATATACATATCTGTTCGCGGCAGATGAATATGGAATAGTAAGCTTCCTATATAGCTTCACGGCTGTGATGCTGGTGATACTCAATTATGGCATGGAGACCGGTTTTTTCCGATATGCCAATAAGGAGAAAGATCCTGAGAAGGTATACACCACATCTCTTATTTCAGTCGGAACGACATCGATGTTTTTCATTTTTCTTCTGAGTGTGTTCCTGTCACCGATCTCAGGGGCTCTGCAGATGTCGTTGCATCCGTCGTATGTGTGGATACTCGGCACTACAGTCGCCATTGATGCCTTTACAAATCTTCCGTTCGCTTACCTACGATATAAGAAAAAGGCATTGCGTTTCGCAGGAATAAAGCTTATGAACGTGGGGCTGAATATCGGGCTCAACCTGTTTTTCCTTCTCGGTTGTCCGGCATTGATGAAGCATTGTCCGGGATTGATAAGTTGGTTTTATGAGCCGATGGGAGGCGCCGGTTTCGGAATAGGCTGGATCTTTGTAGCCAATATACTTTCCACGATATGTGTGCTTCTTGCATTGCTCCCGGAATTGATAGGACGAGACTATAAGTTTGACAAAGATCTGTTGAAACAGATGCTGAGGTATAGCTGGCCGTTACTTATTTTGGGAATTGCGGGCGTGTTAAGTCAGAATATGGGTCAGATGGTCATTCCCTATATATTCACGGGCGAAAAAGAGGCTGCCGACACAATGGTAGGTATATATGCAGCCAATATGAAAATAGCGATAGTTATGGTGATGTTCACGCAAGCTTTCCGTTATGCATACGAACCTTTTATTTTCTCTCAGGCGAAAGGGGAGGGAGAAAGCAAGAAACAGGCCTACAGCGATGCGATGAAATTCTTCGTGATATTCGGGTTTTTCATCTATCTGGGTGTGATGTATTATCTCCCCTTGCTTAAACATTTCATCTCTCCCGGTTATTGGGAGGGACTGCAGGTGGTACCTGTGCTCATGCTTGCGGAATTGTGCTTCGGAGTCTTCTTTAATCTTTCGTTATGGTATAAGCTCACTGATCGCACCGAGTGGGGAATGTATATGTCTCTGCTTTGCTTCGTACTGATGCTTGTGTTCAACATCTGGCTCGTGAAGGCAATTGGCATTCCGGGAGGATATATGGGTTCGGCGTGGGCCGCACTGATAAGCTATTTTACGGTTATGGTGGTGTCTTATTTCCTTGGACGCAAATATTATCCTATCAACTATCATCTGAAGAGAATGGGAGCATATTTCCTCTTTGCCGCCCTTCTCTACGGCGCCGGGCTGCTTGCCGACAGTTTCTTCACCACCGGTTTAGCATATGTGGTCAAGACATTGCTTCTGGCAATATATGGTGGAGCAGTGATAATGAATGAGAAGCCTCACAGGAGAAAAGCAGTGAAGTAAAATAAAAAACCAGGATACGCGAGGTTTCCTGGTTTTTTATTCAGAGTCTATTCAATGAAGTTGTTTATACAGCTCTTTCTTATTGAGTATTGTTATTCCTCAGCAAGCGCTTCGAAATAGCAGTCGGCTATGACGAGCCATTCTTCATCGGAAGCTATGGTGGTGTATCCCTTTTCCTTTCGCGGATCACCGAGGTGACGCATCGCGGAGTCTTCAGTGAGGGTCACTACAACTGGAGGCACCTCAACACCATCGGTATAAAACTCTGTAAGCTCTACCGGAGCCATCCCTTCCTCTACGAGGTAAAGAGTGTTATCATAAATGTAAAGACCCATAATGCGGATCACACTCTGTTTACCGTCCTTGTCGGTGATGGTGGTTTCAGGAATATAATGAAAACCGGCGGTGGAATTGTCCCAAAGAATAGCGCCTATCTCGCGGCTCTGCATATCATCGCGCAGACGCTCAATCGCCTGATTGAACAGTCTTTTTGAATCTGATGTGTTGTTTCCCATAATATATCGATTAAAGTTATTTTTCAAATCTTAGAGTGTGTTTGAATGGACTCTCTAAGAAATTCACTCTTATAGTTCTAACGCACATCCGGGGATAAAAGTTAAAGGAGCCGGGCCTTGGGGCGTGAGAAAGAGGAAATTCTTTGAGCCCAATATGATTTCAGCTCATCCCAGCGGATCACTTCCGGAGCTCCCGGATAGGCCGGTACGTTGCGCCCGTTATGACGGACAGAAACGTAAATCTCACCCTCCGGATCGCGTAGAAAAATAAATGCGAGATTTGCCCCCAATGGCGTTATATTCTGTAACTGCCATTTCAAATCAAGATTATCGTGGTCGCTGACCGGGTAATAACATCCCGGAATATTCATAACGGCCAGAAGTGGAAGCAGGGTCTCCGCATGGCCGAAATAACCGGAAAGAATATTGTTATTTCCGGTTGTGGCGCCTCCGCCGACAGCCGCATCTGCATCATCTGTTATCCTCCGGATCAGCATTGCAGTGGCCGGTGCGCACCAGGGATCAAGAGGGTTAGGCGTATTTCGGAGATAATGCACAAGATTGGATGCTCGATAGCATTGCCGATATTCCTCTTCGGAAAACCATTGTGTGCCCGAGGCATCAAAACCGGCGGCTCTGTCCCCCTGAACGATTCCATACATTTCCATTGTAAGTTTTCTCCATTCATGACCCGATTTTTTCACACCGGTGAAAAGCCTTTGTGCAGGAGCCGGGGAGACCCGTGCTTCCAGAAAGGCATCGTATACCTTATGCCAATCCCCTTGCGAACGGAATGCATCATACTGCTTGAAAGCGTCAAAGAAATATAGGAGCGAATCGTTCTGCTTGCCTGATGCAGTGTAGATCTCCAGATCCTGATGATTGCGTTCCAGAGAATGGTTGAATTCATACATGGTCATTATGACACGAGGCACGAAAGTGGAGATGGTCTTTATACGTCCTTTCCTGAATAGCTCGGGCAGCATACGGCTCATTTCATCTCCGAGACGTTTCTCCTCCTCGATACCAACGGAAGAAAGCAGTCCCCATTTATCTCCTGTGCGCTTCTCGATCTCGGAAATATAGGCGAGGAAATCCATCCCTTCTTTAGTGAGATTTCCACTCCCTTCCGCTTCTTTAAGAGCCTTGCTTATTTTCTCGATTTTTTTGGGGGAAGAAAGATAGCGGGCTCCGTGACGGGCTATGTAGCTTACGTAAACCGGTTCATATCCGGCCGGAATCACAGGCAACGAGTCCACTGCGGAGAAATCGTAGGGCATCATAGAGCCGTCGAGCTCGGCAGGAAGACTTCCCGCCCCTTGGGCGAGACCCGAAAGAGATGCTGAAGAGAGAAAGAGGGCGGTTATGAGGCCCAAAAGTCGGATACCGGTTTTCATAGGCATTGTTTTTAAATATTACAATTCATAGAGTGTGTATACTCTTAGAGAGTGTTTGAATTTAAACCAAATTAAATATTTATAGAGTTTAAGAATTTTTTGATTTCATCACAAAGGATCTTTTGGGCGCTTTCCCAAAGATTTCATCGGTCGCGATGCCCGCATCGCTCCCTCTTCAACTTTGGAAAATCATCCCAAAATCTCTCTTTGTGCTAAAATCATTTAAATTCAAACACTCTCTTAATTTCATCGACAAGTTCGGAGCATGCGTCTTCAAGTATATCGAGCACATGATAGAAACCATCAGCTCCTGACCAATAGGGATCGGGCACGGCATCCGCCTCCGGATGATTGACTGCCAGCGCAGCCATCGGGATAATCTTTTCCTCGACTTCAATGTCGGGCGCCGCATCGTGCAGGTCTTCAAGATTAGCGGCGTCCATGCCGAAGATAAGATCGAAATTGTCAAAGTCAGACGGACGTATCTTCCGGCTTCTGTGGTCGAGCGTGTATCCACGCTGAATAGCTGCTTTGCGCATACGCAGATCGGGAAGATCGCCGGCATGGCCTCCATAGAAACCGCAGGAGTCGACAGTGATTCTGTCTTCGATCCCCGCTTCGATCGCCATTTTTTCAAATATGCCGTGAGCTGCCGGTGAGCGGCATATATTGCCCAGACATACGAAAAGCAGGGCAAGAGGCCGATTCTCGTCATGAGCTTTCTCAACCGCTCTCTTTATTTTATCCGCAATTACGGGATTAAGTCTTGCTTTACTCATAATTCATTCGATTTAAGCCATGATTTTTTCGATTACATAGTAGAATACTGCTTTGTGGCCGAAACGATGCGATAGAGGTTGTAAATGCTCTCTACGGGGATTTTCAAAGGGGGATAGTTTGGGTTGTAACTGCGTGCTTCGATAAACTGCTCCTCCGGTGAACCGGAATCGTAAGGGTAGACAGCCTTCACCAGAACGCCGTTTTCAGTATCGATCACCATCGGGTTACCCCAAGGGATAAAGGCACGTTCGTTGATACGCTTGATAAAAAGCATCGATCCGTTCTGAAATTCGGGTTCCATGCTGTTGCCGGCGATGCGTATCGCGAAGTCAACCCCTTTTACGGGAGAAACAACCTTCTCGCAGTCGCGGAGTTCCACGCCGGTAGCCCACATCTGGAGATTTCCTGCAAATGCCTTCACAGGAATCAGAGGCACGACATATCCATCGGAGAGATCGGGTCCGTCATCTTCATCCATAAACATCTCTCCCTCACCGAAGAGAATCCAATCGCGGTTGAGATCGGGAAAAATCTCAAGCAGTCTTTTCAGACGCTCTTCTGAAATGGAGCGGCGCATGGCACCTATGTAGGTGGGTGATACCCCCATCAGACGTGAAAATTCAGTCTGGCTCATCCTTTTCTCCTTGAGAAGATGAATGAGGCGGGATTTGACAGTGTTCATTTTTTCAGATTGAATTAAAGATATATCAGGCATAATATCGGCTAATTGCTTAAGTTTACTTAATTTTTAAAACTACTTAGCATTGCTAAATAAATATTTTGCAAGTTAGCAATAAATATTAATTTATGCAAATATATTTTTAATCATTTCTACGGTCAACTTTATTTACTGTCAAAGGGGTTTTATAGCGTTTGTAAGTTCGATGAATTGTTCCACCGACAATCTCTCGGGACGAAGGGATAGAATCTCCAACTTTGAAGCCTCCGATCCGGGTTGGATAAATGAAGCCAAGGAATTGCGCAATGTTTTGCGTCGCATTCCGAAAGATGTCTTTACAATCTTCTTGAACATCACCGGATCGCATCCGAGTTCCGTGCGTGAATTTCGGGTAAGGAGCAGCACTCCGCTCTTCACTTTTGGTGGGGGTGCGAAAACGAATGGTTCCACATCGAAGAGATACTGGCAGTCATACCATGCCTGGAGAAGAACGGAAAGTATTCCGTAAACCTTCGATCCCGGACCGCTGCATATTCTCTCCGCCACTTCTTTCTGCAACATTCCTGCCACAACGGGAATTTTCTCTTTATAGTCAAGCACCTTGAAAAATATCTGGGAGGAGATATTATATGGATAGTTGCCGATAAGTGCAAAATCTGTATCATATATCTCGTCAAGGTTCATCTTCAGGAAATCGCCTTCTATAACATCCAGTTTCGGATATACTTTCGAGAGGAATACCACGGATTCCGAATCAAGTTCCACGGCTTTCAGCGTGCGGCCGCTATCCATGAGATATTTAGTTAGCACGCCCATACCGGGCCCGATCTCCAGAATCGGGATTTCTGCCCATTTCCGTGCATTCTCCGGAAGTTGGGCGCCTGATATTGTTTCGGCTATTCTCCGGGCTATATCTTCATCCTTAAGGAAGTGCTGGCCGAGTTGTTTTTTTGCTTTTACTTGCATATTGCGTATATTTAATAATAAATCCGCTCCCCATATCTTTAACACGAAATAGGGAGCGGAAGTTAAAAAAATCACTGAAAACAGTGTAATTTACTTGAATTTCTTTGCAATATCCTTGGGCACTGCATCCTTATGCACACCGATATTTAGTGTTTTTTCAAGGAAATAGGGCACGGAAACATAGAAGAAACCATCGTAGATCTGATTCGTATCCCAAGAGTTCTTCACTTTATAATATTTGTTACCTTCCTGATCGGTGGCTGTTCCGACAATCACCATACCGTGGTCGTCGGTTGTTTCATAGTTGTCGAAAGTCTGCTGACGTGATTCCTGAGTCACAGTTTTCTCCTTAACCGGGCCTTTGATCTCAAACTTGGCGTTTTCTCTATCTTTATCGGAGAGCTTCACCCATCTCGAGAGCTCAGTATCGGTCATATCTTTCTGATCCTTGTCATCGGGAAGCACGGCATACCCTTTTCTCCATTTGAAGCCACCTTCCGATACGTCGGCAGCCCACATCACGGAATATCCGTTTTCAAGAGCATTGTCGCAGATGGCCTGAAGTTCGTTCATAGGAACGTTGCGGCATGTGCTCCAAAGCCAGTTATCGGGAATTTCAAGAACGAAATCCTCGTAGAAAGGATGATGGGTGTAGCTCGTGTAGACCTGGAAATTCTCAGGCACTATCCCCATCTCTTTAGCGAAAGACTGAGGAGTGTAGTTTTTGCCGTTATATGTGAAATTTTCAGGAGCTTTTCCCAGATATGCATCGAGAATGCCGATGAAACCGGGGAGCCATGCCGAAGAAAGTTTGCTATTTTTCATTCCGCGGGCGAGCACTGCATTCAGGTATGCTTCCAGAGCCTCGGCCATTTCGTAATGGGAGTGTTTGCTTTCGCCATAATTAAGACCTGAGTAGGCTTCTTCGGGTACAGCACCATAAAGACGTGTCATTTCAAGCACATCAGCGAAAGAACCGCCCTGAGCGAAGTTTAGTTTGCCATTCATACGCATATATTTCTTGGCCTTGTCGATATAAGCGTTTCTCACCACAAACATTTCAGAGAGGTCTATTTCCTTCCCTGTGTTTTTAAGCACATTGTCTTCAAGAGTGGAGAGACCGGAGAATGCCCAGCATGTGCCTGATTTATTCTGGTCTTTTACGGAAGTTGTCGGAATGGTGATGACTTCGGTGAATTTGAAACCTGTGGAATCAGGATTCTCGACTCCGGGTTCGTCGCAGGCCGGAGCCTCAAAATAGGTTGCGCCGGCGAAAGGGGAGCACGCTAAGAGTGCAGCCAAAGCGAATGAATATTTTTTCATGTCGGTTAGATTTTTATTTGAAGGCAAATATAAGAAAAATTTTTCAATATCCGCAATTCATAAATCATGGATTCTGATATCGGCACTTCAGAATAATTCTATTATATCTTCCGGATACATTATGTGAACGTTGCTGTCATTGGTGATAACCGATTCATCGATAGGATGTTCTCTAAGAAACAAAACAAATGTTACCTCTCTGTTGGAAAATAAAGGGATTTTTGATACTTTCGCTTTCAATACTCTGAACAATCTTTCGGCATAGTCGGGTGCATTCCATTTGCATTCACCTATAAGAATTTTTTTCCGGTCGAGGCTCTCCGCCACAACATCAAGTTCAATATCCTCGTGTCCGTTTATTTTCCCGTTGCTATCTATTACAGGCACACTTCCCCACCAACGGGAGGCCATTCCCCACTCATGACCGAACAGGTCGTTAAATGATATGGCTTTAGCGCAGGTTGATTCCCATAGATTTCCGACATGACTGTTGAAGTCATCTCTGATTCTTTTCATTATTTTTTCATAACGACCCAAGGCAAGATACGACTTGTTAGGAGCTACATACTTATAATAGAATCCCATAAATTGGTCTGCGAACCGATAGAGTGTTTTTCTGCTCTTCTGGTCACTTTCGCCAAAGGGTACTTCCTTGGTGATATAAGCCATCTCCCTGAGATTTTTGAGAGGAAGACTTAGATCGCTCGTTTTCTTCCCTATTGCAAGGGCAAGTGCGGAGAATTTAGTATGTCCGCTCCCGAGCGCTGTCATTATGGATGAGTATGGGGCTATTTCAGTTGTGTCGTCAAGAAAGAGAGAATTTGGTTCGTCAGATAATATTCCATGTTCATCAAGAATAAGGTCTTCCACAGCGCTCCAGAGGTTATCATAATCTTCACGCAGTTTCCAATAACGAGGCACGCCGCCCCAAATGGAAAATTCCTCAAAGGTCTCACGGGCCGTAAGTGAGAAAGCCTCCTTCCAATATTGAATTCCGATCGGCCCAAGGCATATTTTCTCATCCGCGCGGCCATATAAAGGTTCGGAAGCATCCAATATTATTTTTTCCATCATTCTTTGCGACGAACCGCATATGATAAGATTGAACCGTAATTGATCGGAATCGAGCAACCTTTGGAGCGTAGATGGCAAAGCAGGATTCTTTTTTACGAGATAAGGAAATTCGTCAAGGCATATTGTGGCGTTTTCATCGCATATAGAATTGAAATGGTTGAATATTGCTTCCCAAGACTCATATCTCGCATCAGCAAAGGCAGGGTAAATCATCCTGATAGTGTTAACCAGAAGTTGCATTTCCACGCGAGGTTCATTAAGTGCCGCTTCAAAATATACATCTTTATCACCAAGTACCCTTTTTATTAATGTCGATTTCCCGAGTCTCCGGCGCCCATAAACTACAATAAATCGTTGTTTATTAGATTCTAACGCTCTTTTTAGTCTTTTAATTTCTTTCTTACGGTCGATAAATTCCATGATAATCAAGATTTATTTTTAACATTTATTATGATATTTCAGAATATGATATTTTGAAATATGTATGCAAAGATATATAATTGAGTTTAAAAATTAAGTGAAAGTGGAAAAATATATATTGATTTTGTCAATAATGTTTAATTTTGTAGTGGAATAGGGAAAATTTAAGGGAGAAAGGGGAGGAAAGGTGTTATAATAATAGAAATAAAAAATAGAAATTACTAAAAATTAAAGACAATGGATAAATTAAGTTATGCCTGGGGTCTTGCCATGGGCAAGCAGTTGCAGGCAATGGGAGTGAAAGAATTGAATTCAGAAAGTTTCAAGGATGGTGTTAAGGTTGCTTTCGACGGCGGTACACCCGAGATGCCTGTTGAAGAAGCTCAGAAACTTATCAACGAATATCTTGAAGACCTCGCAAAGAAAGCCGAGGCTGCCGCACGCGAAGCAGGTGTGAAATTCCTTGAAGAGAACAAGAAGAACGCAGAGGTGAAGGAAACAGCAAGCGGCCTCCAGTATGTTGTTGAGAAGGAGGGCGAAGGCGCTCAGCCTACTGCAGAAGATGAGGTGACCGTTCATTACACCGGTAAACTTCTCGACGGCACAGTCTTCGATAGCTCAGTTAACCGCGGAGAGCCTGCCACATTCCCTCTTAACCGTGTTATCCCCGGTTGGACAGAGGGTGTTCAGCTCATGAAAGAGGGTGCGAAATATACATTCTTTATCCCGAGTGACCTCGCGTATGGCGCACAGGGTGTTCCTCAGGTTATTCCTCCTCATTCAACTCTTATTTTCGAGGTTGAGCTTATAAAGGTAAACAAGAAATAAATTCTCATATGAAGATGAATAAATTTATTCTCGGTGCATTTGCTCTCGGCATGATCGGGATTGCAAGCTGCAACAGCAGCAAGGCAAACGAAAGTGACAGCGACAGCATTGTGGCCGTAGATGAAGAATATCCTTCGGCTCCTGTGCTGACAGCCCGTCAGCAGGCCACATCCGACTCTGTGTTCAAAGCCTTGAAAGCCAAAACGACACTGGCCGATGACTCTATCTATACCACCGATTCAGGTTTAAGATATATGATTGTCAAGAAAGGAGAAGGGAAAAAACCATTGAAAACTGATGCTGTGAAAGTACATTACACCGGTACTCTTCCCGATGGAACTGTATTCGACAGTTCGGTAGAGAGAGGCGAACCGATCACGTTCCCTCTTAACGGTGTGATACCCGGCTGGACAGAAGGGCTCCAGCTTATGCAGGAGGGAGGTAAGACAGTGTTCTATATTCCGAGTGCGCTGGCCTACGGTCCTAATGGTGCCGGACCCCAGATCGGTCCTAACCAGGATCTTGTATTTGAAGTGGAACTTATCGAAGTAAATCCTGAATAATATAGATTTAATGAAAAGATATCAGAAAAAGGCGGCCGCCGCGACTTATGTCACAGCGGCCGCTGTGCTTATGAGTATGGGATCGTGCAAAGGTCGCACTATGGAGAATATGGAACCTGTCGGAGAAACCGTGGAAGTGGCCGTAGAAGAGGTAAACGCAGTCACGATGCCCGACGGTATAATAACAGACCCTATCGCTCTGAAAGATTCCCTTATTCGATAATCTACACGCTAATCTGACAGGAATATGAAGAAGATATGCGGAATATTATTGTCGGCCCTACTGTTGACGGGATGCGGAAAGGAGAAGCCTTCTCCTTTGGGAAATCTCGGTCAGCCCTCTCTCTCCGACTCGTTGATATATTATTACGGACTTCTGGAAGGAGCCCAGTATCTTAAAATTGCTCAGGAAGACACGGTGCTTACCACTACGCGTGAGAGGGAGCGTTATCTGAAGGGACTCAAGGATGGTCTTAATTCCGTGGCTGAAGTGAACGATACATATAACCGCGGTTTGCAGAATGGTGTGGAGCTTGCCCTTGCACTATATCATTATAACGGGATATATGGTATAGATCTTAACCGCGATCTTCTTTATCAGAGCATCGCTTACGCTCTCGACGGAGATACGAAAATCAATGAGGCTGAAGTGTTGAGTAGGTTCCATCAGGTGGTCGACCGGCTTGATTTCAAGAAACGTGAACAGATGGTGAAAGATATGCATCTTTCCTTGTCAGCCGAAGCGAAGCGACTTGGAATGAAGAAAATCAGCGACAATCTTTATGTCAACGATGCCAATATCGGGAGTGGAAATCTAATTAGCCGGGGCGATATAGTTTTCGCAACTTTGAATTATATTCTTGAGAGCGGTCGTAATCTTGAGATGCCTTCGTCGCAGCAACTCACGGTGGGAGGCCCGACGATGTCGGAGGTAATGATCCGTGCATACACGCGTATGCGGAAAGGAGGGTCGGCTCAGTATGCCACCACCGCCGGAGCACTCTTCGGAAATCGGGCCCAGCAACTGGGTCTACTGCCCGACGAGGTTATACTTATGTCGGTCGAGATTAATAATGTGGTGAATCCCGATACTATCGGAAAGCGTGAGTTTGTAGCGATATAAATCATGATGAGGCAATATGAAAAATAGCAGTGCAGCCAAATGGCTGCACTGCTATTTTTCATATCCTTGTCTATTTCATTGAAGTTGTTTAAACAACTTCATTATTTATCTCTCATGAAGATGGAGATAGGGGTTCCGTGGAAATCCCATTTTTCACGAATCTTGTTTTCAAGGAAGCGGCGGTAAGGCTCTTTAACCCATTGTGGAAGATTACAGAAGAAGATGAATGTCGGAATCACCGAATCCTTTAGCATCGTGATATATTTTATCTTCACAAATTTGCCTTTGTTGCTTGGCGGAGGTGTGATGGCGATCTGTTCCAGCATATATGAATTCAGCTGTGAGGTAGGAATCACCCTGCGGCGGTTTTCATAAACCTGTGTCGCTGTCTCAAGCACCTTGTGGATACGCTGTTTTGTAAGAGCGGATGTGAAAATGATGGGAAAATCGGTGAAAGGTGCAAATTTATTGCGTATAGCCGTCTCAAACCTTTTCTGGGCATTCAGGCTTTTGTCTTCCACTATATCCCATTTGTTCACACACACCACAAGTCCTTTCTTATTTTTCTGTATGAGGGAGAATATATTCGCATCCTGTCCCTCGATGCCTCGTGTGGCGTCAATCATAAGGATACAAACGTCAGAGGCCTCGATGGCACGTATTGAACGAATCACTGAATAGTATTCTATGTCTTCGTTCACTTTCTGCTTTTTACGTATTCCGGCAGTATCGACAAGATAAAAGTCGAATCCGAATTTATTGTAACGGTGATAGATTGAGTCACGTGTTGTGCCCGCAATGTCGGTCACAATGTGACGTTCCTCACCGATGAAGGCGTTTATCAATGATGATTTTCCGGCGTTCGGCCTACCTACAATGGCAAACTTGGCCACATTCTCCTCGGTGTCGTCGTCGTTATCTTTTTCAGGCATATCTTTCACTATCTCATCGAGAAGCTCTCCGGTGCCTGAACCGTTGGCTGAAGAGACTCCGATGGGATCTCCGAGACCGAACTTATAAAATTCGGGGATATTGAAACGTGCATCGCCGCGGTCTTCCTTGTTCGCCACCACGATCACGGGCTTCTTTGAACGACGCAAGATAGCTGCCACCTTGTCGTCAAGGTCGGTCGGACCGGTCGATGCGTCCACAACAAAAAGAATCACATCAGCCTCCTGGATGGCTATCTCCACCTGTTTGTTTATCTCCTCTTCAAAGATATCATCTGAATTTACTACCCATCCGCCGGTATCGACAATTGAGAATTCTTGTCCGCACCAGTCCACTTTGCCATACTGACGGTCGCGGGTGGTGCCGGCTGTATCGTCCACAATGGCCTTACGGCTTTGGGTAAGACGGTTGAATAAGGTTGACTTTCCGACGTTAGGCCGGCCAACGATTGCAATTAATTTGCTCATATCTATGATTTTTAGGTACCCCCCGAATCGGTGACAGTCACCGAACGAGAGCCTTGGGTTATATATAAGCGGACGCACACGGGGTGCGTCCCTACAATAATATTTTCAGTCTGTTATTCGATATATCCGAACTGGCGGAGCTTGTTTTCACGGTTCCTCCAGTCTTTTTCAACTTTTACGAAAATCTCGAGATGTACCTTCTTGCCAAAGAATTTCTCTATGTCAAGACGAGACTCAATTCCTACTTTCTTGATTTTCTCGCCTCCCTTGCCGATGATAATTCCTTTCTGAGAATCTCTCTCCACATATATAACGGTCATAATGTGGATTGAATTTTCTTTCTCCTCGAATTTTTCCACAAGAACTTCAGTGCTGTAAGGTATCTCCTTATCATAATTAAGGAGAAGTTTCTCTCGTATGATCTCAGTGACGAAGAAGCGGGCCGGCTTGTCGGTCAATGCATCCTTTCCGAAGAATGGGGGAGAAGGGGGAAGGAGCTCCACGATGCGGTCCTTCAGGTTCTGCACATTGAAATTCTCTGTTGCGCTTGTCGGGAAAATCTCCGCATTAGGCAGACGTTTGTGCCATGCATCCACAAGCTCGTTAAGCTGTGCGTTATCTTTAAGAAGATCCACCTTATTGATCACAAGAAGCACGGGGATGGTTTCCTTTGCCACACGGTCGAGGAAATCTTTATTCTTTTCCGGGTCTTCTACCACATCGGTCACATAAAGAAGTATGTCGGCATCGGTGAGAGCACCCTCAGAGAATTCAAGCATCGACTCCTGAAGCTTGTATTTAGGTTTCAGCACACCCGGGGTGTCCGAATATACGATCTGGTAGTCGGGAGTATTAACTATACCCATTATGCGGTGTCGAGTGGTCTGGGCCTTCGAAGTGATAATCGAAATCCTTTCGCCAACGAGGTCATTCATAAGGGTAGATTTACCTACATTCGGGTTTCCAACAATATTTACAAAACCGGCGCGATGCCCGTTTTCTGTTTTTTCTACATCAGTAACTTTTATATCTTCCATAATTTTGATCAGAGACAGGATAAATGTCTCTCATAAATAAGAACGCAGAAGATGGGGCAAGGTTCAAATCCATGGGGATGGTTATGCCTCAATGTTGATTTATTCTTGTCATTAAAACCGGTAACTTAACTTAGATAAACAGCACAAATAAAATAGTTAATGTATTTGGTAATGGATGGACACATCTTGGATGAATCCCAATATCGGGCCGATAAATCATAGAGGGTGTATCAAAATTTTGATACACCCTCTATGATTTATCAGAGTATTCGGTGTTTACTTGGGGTCGATGGCCCAGATGAGGTACATGGCACCCCATGTGAAGCCGGCTCCGAAGGCGGTCATCACAATCTTATCGCCTTTCTTGAGACGGTTCTTGTATTCGTCAAGACACAAGGGGATTGAAGCGGCGGAAGTGTTGCCGTAATGCTGTATATTCACAAGCACTTTCTCATCGGGTATCTTGATGCGTCCGCCCACGGCCTCTATAATGCGTAGGTTTGCCTGATGAGGCACGAACCAATCGATTGAATCGGCATCAAGCCCATTCTTCTCCATGATCGACTTTGATGAAGAAAGCATGTCAAACACAGCGTTCTTATAGACCACACGTCCTTCCTGATAGATGTAATGCTCGCGGGCATCAACAGTCTCATGCGATGCCGGAAGGGCAGAGCCGCCGGCTTTCATGAGAAGGTTATTCAGGCCGGATCCGTCAACATGAAATTCACCGTCTATGACACCGAGATTCTCATCAGTGGGCTCAACGAGCACAGCGGCGGCCGCATCTCCGAACAGAGGACAAGTGGCCCTGTCCTGATAATCTGTCATGCTCGACATCTTCTCTGCAGCGACAACGATAATTTTCTTATACAGCCCCGCTTCAATGTAAGCTCTGGCCGCCTGCATTGTCACGATAAATCCGGCGCAAGCAGCCTGGATGTCGTATGCATAAGCATTTTTAAGCTCACAATTGTGGGCTATTACAGAAGCTGTTGAAGGGAAGCGGTAATCAGGGTTGGAGGTGGCGCATATCACCAGATCAATATCCTCCTTCGCTACGCCATATTCATCAAGCAGACGGTTCACCGCCTGAATACCGAGGAAACTGGAACCCTTCGTAGGGTCTTTGAGTATTCTTCGTTCCTTGATACCGACGCGCGTAGTGATCCATTCGTCGTTTGTGTCGACCATCTTCGACAGCATATCATTGTCGAGGATGTCATCGGGGACGAAAGAAGCGATACCGCTTATTTTAGCGTTTGGCATTTCTAAGTGGGTTTTCAGATTAAACCGATAGCAAGCGGCTTTTATGAATGGTCGCTTGTCTGGAGTTAAAAAAAGGTTTCACCGGAATATTCGGTGATATTCCGGAGAAACACAAGGTATCTACAGACTTTGTCTTAGACTTCGGCTTTCTCGATAACAAGCTTGCCACGGTAGTAACCGCATTCAGGGCAAATCTTGTGGAACACATGCCATGCTCCGCAGTTGGGGCAGATAGCGAGTGTTGGGATGAGAGCCTTGTCGTGCGTACGGCGTTTGGCGGTACGGGTGTGAGATTGTCTGCGTTTAGGATGTGCCATTTCTCTATTCTTTTAATTTGTTTTTTATTTGATTATCAATCCTGTGGGTCTTCGGCTATTTCAGCGTCAACCTCATCGAGAGCCACCTCCATGTCCTCATCTCCTCCGGCGGTGCGGTGCTTGTTGAGGGCTGCGGCCATTGCGCGGTTGCATTTGCCTAACGGATGCACATGCCTCATAGGAATAGTGAGGAGGATGGTATCGTTGAGGATATATGCAACATTGAGATAGCTATTGCTGTATGGGATGGTGAGAAGGTTATCGGCTCCGTCATCATAATTGTCTCCATATTTCACCACAACATGATATTCCGTGTCTACCTCATGGTCAAGAGGATCGAGGCAGCGGTCGCATGGGATCTGGAGGGTGCCCTTGACTGTGAAAGTGCAGTCGTAAAGGTCGTTTTTCTTTACCAGATCGAGATGAACGAAAATATCAGACGAGATGATGTCGCGGTTCTCCATGTTTCTGAAGAACTCTGTTCCTATCTCGAAGTCTTGCTCATGGTGCCCGTCGGGCAAGGAAGCAAGCTGAACTTTATATGCCGTGAACTTTCCCACTGTTAAAAAATTTTTTCTACTCCTAAAAACTCATAAAATAGAAAAATCTGTGAGGATTTTTCCTTGAATAGTAAAAAATTCCATTAAGAATCGGTACCTCCGAGGGGAATCGAACCCCTATCTAAAGTTTAGGAAACTTCTATTCTATCCGTTGAACTACAGAGGCGCGCTTTATCTACTGAATTGAAATCCAATTGATTAGCGTTAGTAAAAGGGCAAAGATAATTAAATCTCCGCCGGAATACGTGTTTTGCAACCGCAAAGTTAGCTATTTTCAGGGAAATAGCAAAATATTATTTGAAATTAAATTGCTCCGGAGATATGGAGCCGTAAGGCTTCCTATTGCAGCTTCAGGCGTGTGCCGGGACGGTCCTTGGCTTTGGGATTGAGTTCGAGAATCGTCTTCAGTCTCATTCCGAATCGCTGTGCTATTGAGTGGATCGATTCGTCGTCGCCGATGGTTGCCGATTTTATCCCCTCCGGCGGCACATCGAGCTTCTCGACAAGGTAAACCTCCTGCCATGCCTTTATTTCCGAATCTTTGGTCACGTCGTTGATCGCTAAAAGTTTTTTCACGTTGAGCCCGAATTCTTTTGCGATTGTGGCGTATGTATCGCCCGGGAAAGCCACTACATAATGCAGTCCGCGGCTCTTCTTTACTTTATGGGAGGATCGCAACACATTGTGTATCATGTCGGCAATGTCTTCGGTGTGCCGTCTTCCCTCGGCAGAATCGTAAAGATAGAGGTTATAGCGCTCGATGATGGCTATAAGACGGCTGGCATAATTGGGGTCGGTGGCATAGCCGCATCTCTTCAGTCCGTGTGCCCATGATGTATAGTCGGTTATGTCGAAATCGAAAAGCGGCCGATAGCGTTTGCCAAGCAGAAAGCGTGAGTGATCGGCATAGCTTTCGGCAGCCGATGAGTATACGCGAAAACATTCGTTGGCCGCGTCATCGTTGCGTAGCAATGTGTCGCCTCTCCATGTGGAATGACATTTTATGCCGAAATGGTTGTTCCCTTTTGTGGCGAGTGAAGACCGTCCGGCGGCGCTTTCAAGAAGTCCCTGGGCAAGCGTGATGGAGGCCGGGATGCCGTGGGCGCGCTGTTCGGCTACGGCAATCTCGGCATATCGGTCGATATATGCCTGGTAATGGTCGGTTGCGGCATATATGATTGTGCCGGCTGAGGTTGCAAGTAAGGTTAGTATGAGTATGATGCGCCGAGTGTATGAATGATATCTGAAAGTAAAATTCATATTCGTTCTAAAAATAGATTTTGACGGCAAAGATAATACAATTAAATTTGTTGTCAAAATTCAGGGTGGTTTGATGAACAAAAGCTTGGAAAAATGTTTTAAAAGATATGAAAGAGTTGACCGTCACGACAATTATAAGGGAATGCAGCTTTGAAGAGCTTGCCCCTTCCGATAGAGAGTTGGTAGAACGTGCGAAGGAGATGACCCGAAATTCCCTGGCACCATATTCCCGTTTTCATGTCGGGGCCGCTATCCTATTGGCCGATGGAAGGGTGGTATCTGGAGCCAATCAGGAGAACGCCGCTTCCCCTTCGAGCATGTGTGCTGAGAGAAGTGCGTGCTATCAGGCCGGATCGATTGCTCCCGGAGTGGCATTCAGAAAAATCGCAATAGCTGCATGGACAGAATTGCACAAGCCCCAGGGTCTCGACTATGAGGAATATTTTCAGGATTCGCCGATCTCGCCATGCGGTGCATGCCGGCAGGCTCTTCTTGAGTATGAGACTATCGGCAAGACACCGGTGGAGGTGATTCTTTACGGACGCAAGCGTTGTTATATTTTCCCCTCCATCGCTTCGCTGCTTCCTTATTGTTTCACTGATTTCTAAGGACAGACAACAGACATAGGATTGGTGGACGTATAGTCGGCCATGATTACGGGAAATTTAAAAGAAGGATTATGAAAAGAAAGAAATTACTTAGAGTATTGATGGGGCTGACGATGGTTCTCGGAATGTCGGTTCTCTTCACATCTTGCGATACAGATGATTATTGGTATGACGGTCCGGGCTGGAACGACGGGTTCTATGACGGCGATCTTAACGGCTATTGGGAGCTTGTGCAGGCCAACAGTGTGGATGTAGTGGGCTACGATAAGAATTATCTATATTTTAACGGACGTGGCCGCGGACTGTATTATTTCTGGGATAACGGACGGCGTTATATAGAGGATACATACTATGACTGCCAGTATTCCAACAGCGGCACAAGCGATTATCAGATAAACCTCCAGTATGGCAACGGCCGTCCCACTACGATGAACTATTGGTTTACACATGGAGCCAACACCCTGTGGCTGCAATGGCGGGAGAACGGACGGGTTGTCACTTATGTTTACGACCGTATCAACGGTGCTCCGTGGATGTAGGCATAGAATAGGATATTGTATAATAAATGTATAAAAATAGAGGAAGGATAATAATTCTTCCTCTATTTTTATACCTTATTTATATATATTAAAGAATCTCTTTGGATATTATAGAATTTATACTTAATTTTGCAAACCCGGTTGGTTGTGGCAATGTGCAATATTGCGGGTCATGCCCACGGGAATACAAAAAAGGAAACAGATATGTCATTAAAATGTGGTATAGTGGGCTTGCCTAATGTCGGGAAGTCCACACTTTTCAATTGTCTGAGCAACGCAAAGGCACAGAGTGCGAATTTTCCGTTCTGCACAATAGAGCCCAATGTGGGGGTGATTTCAGTGCCCGACGACAGGCTCACGAAACTCGTGGAGATGTGCAACCCCAAATCCACGGTGCCCGCCACGGTTGAGATTGTGGATATCGCCGGTCTGGTGAAAGGGGCCTCCAAGGGTGAGGGACTCGGTAATAAATTCCTTGCCAACATCAGGGAGACAGATGCGATTCTTCATGTGTTGCGCTGTTTCGACGACGACAATATCACGCATGTCGACACTACGGTAGATCCGGTGCGCGATATGGAGGTGATAAACTATGAGCTACAGCTCAAGGATCTTGAAACCGTGGAGGCGCGTCTGGCAAAGACAGAGAAAGCCGCCAAGGCCGGAGGCGACAAGAGCGCGAAGATGCAGCTTGAGGTGCTCAAGGCATATAAGGAGGCTCTGGAAAGAGGAGAGGCTGCACGCTCGGTGAAGATCGAGGGTAAGGAAGAGGAGAAGTTCGCACGTGAACTTTTCCTGCTCACCAATAAGCCGGTGCTCTATGTATGCAATGTGGATGATGCCTCGGCCGTCGACGGAAACAGATATGTGGAGGCGGTGAGAAAGGCGATTGAAAAAGAGAATGCCGATCTTCTTATAGTAGCTGCAAAAACCGAAAGCGAGATAGCCGAACTTGACACCTATGAGGAACGTCAGGAGTTCCTTGAGGAGATAGGCCTTCAGGAGTCGGGTGTGAACCGCCTTATCCGTGCAGCGTATTCGCTTCTCGATCTTCAGACCTACTTCACTGCCGGCCCCGATGAGGTGAGGGCCTGGACTTTCCTTCGCGGCACAAAGGCTCCTCAGGCAGCCGGTATTATTCACACCGATTTCGAGAAAGGATTCATACGTGCGGAGGTGATAAAATATGATGATTACGTTGCCTTGGGTTCAGAGTCGGCTGTTAAGGAAGCCGGCAAGATGGGTGTAGAAGGTAAGGAATATGTGGTGCAGGATGGTGACATTATGCATTTCCGTTTCAATGTCTGAGAAAACTCAGACAGGTCATGATTAGATAAGGTAAGATTAGATAAGGTAAGAAAGAGATGAGTCAATTACCATTACGTGTGATTATACAGGGGATTCGCGGCTGTTTTCATGATGCGGCGGCCAACTCCTATTTCAGCAAGGCAGGATTGGAGGTTGAGACCGTGGAATGCGACACCTTCCATGAGCTTTTCGAGCGCATGGAAACCGATGCCTCTCTCTTGGGGATAGTGGCGATCGAGAACACTATCGCCGGATCTCTGCTCCAGAACCATGAGTTGCTCCGCCAGAGCAATCTGCAGGTTGTGGGTGAGGAGAAGATGCGTATCTCGCATGTGCTTTGCGCCCTCCCCGGAGAGAAACTGGAGGAATTGACCGAGGTTAATTCGCATCCGATGGCTCTGATGCAATGTGAGCAATACCTCCGTCGTCACCCTAACCTGAGAATGGTGGAGAAATTCGACACGGCAGGCGCTGCACGCGACATCGCGGCCACCGGGATGAAAGGTCATGCAGCTGTGTGCGGTGAATATGCCGCCGGTCTTTACGGTCTTGAGATTCTCGAGAAGGGGATTGAGACCAACAAACGGAATTTCACGCGTTTCCTGATCGTGGCCGACGCTCTTACCGCCTCCGATCTCAAGCCGCGGGAAGAGCAGCTCGACAAGGCCTCTATTGTTTTCACCCTCCCTCACACGCAGGGAGCGCTCTCGAAGGTGCTCACTATCTTTTCTTTCTACGACCTTAACCTTTCCAAAATACAGTCGTTACCGATAATCGGGAGAGAATGGGAATACCGTTTCTATGTTGATCTGACGTTCGACTCATATGTGCGTTACCGTCAGGGTATAGATGCTGTAAGACCTCTTCTAAACGATCTTAAAATACTTGGTGAATATGTCGAATGTAAAGACTTCAAACATTGAGTGTCGCTCAATATCCCCTGCCGACAGGGTGAAGAGCGTGGAGGAATATTATTTCTCACGTAAGCTTAGGGAAGTGGCAGAGATGAATGCGCGTGGTCTCGACGTAATTTCTCTTGGAATCGGAGGCCCCGATCTGCCTCCGGCCGAAGAAGTGATAGAGGAATTATGTCATGCAGCGCGTGATCCGAAGAACCACAGCTACCAGTCGTATACCGGAATTCCGGAGCTTCGCGAGGCTTTCGCCGGTTGGTATAAGCGATATTATGGTGTCGCCCTCGACCCTTCACGGGAGATTCTTCCGCTGATAGGATCGAAAGAGGGGATAATGCATGCCACGATGGCTTTTGTAAATCCGGGTGACAGTGTGTTGGTGCCCAATCCGGGCTATCCGACTTACAGTTCCGTGAGCCGTCTTGCCGGTGCAAATCTTATTTCTTACGATCTCCTTCCCGATAGAGGATGGCAGCCGGATTTCGATGCTTTGGAGCAGTTGCCCGAAGTGAAGGCTGGGAGAGTGAAGATTATGTGGCTTAACTATCCCAATATGCCTACGGGGGCACCGGCCACACGCGAGCTATTCGAGCGTGCTGTGGAATTCGGACGTCGCCACGGTATAGTGATAGTTAACGACAATCCCTATTCATTCATACTCAAACCGGAGGGCACAAACCCACTGAGCATTCTCAGTGTGGAGGGTGCGCGGGAAGTGTGTATCGAAATGAATTCCCTCTCCAAGAGCCATAATATGGCCGGATGGCGAGTTGCGATGCTTGCGTCGAATGCGGAGTTCGTAAGCTGGATTCTGAGGGTGAAGTCAAACATAGATTCCGGACAGTTCAGGCCTGTGATGCTGGCGGCGTCGAAGGCTCTCTCAATGGGTGAAGAATGGTATACGCGGCTCAATGCCGTATATGCTGAGCGCAGGGCGGTTGCCGAAGAGATAATGGATACGTTGGGATGCAGTTTCGACAAGTCGCAACGTGGACTTTTCCTCTGGGGACGCATCCCGGATGAAGAAAAATCTTCTGAATCACTTGCCGACAGGCTTCTTTACGATTGCAGAGTCTTCGTGACTCCCGGTTTCATTTTCGGCAGCGGAGGTGAGCGCTACATACGCATCTCGTTGTGTGCTACAGAACATAATCTCCGCCGTGCCCTCGAGAGAATAAAAAACACACTCTAAGTAAGTATTCAAAATTAAACGATAGTAAGTGTTATTTTCATCTTTTATACCATCTGCGGTTTCTTTGAGGCGCATAGAGTATAAATTAATTTTGAACACTTACTTAAGATTAAATAAAGAGTTCAATATATGGTTAGTACCAATAACAAGTTTACTACAGAATTCTTACCGGGCCTCGACCCTAAGAAACCACTTATAATATGCGGCCCGTGCAGTGCCGAGACTGAGGAGCAGGTGCTCGACACGGCTCGTCAGCTTGCTTCTTTCGGAGCCAAGGTGTTCCGTGCCGGAATCTGGAAACCACGCACCAAACCCGGAGGCTTCGAGGGTGTGGGGGAAAAAGGCCTCCCCTGGCTGAAGAGAGTTAAAGAGGAGACGGGAATGTATGTCTCCACCGAAGTCGCGACCAAAGCTCATGTCAAGGCTGCCCTTGATGCGGGGGTTGACCTTCTCTGGATAGGAGCGCGCACTGCCGCCAACCCGTTTGCGATGCAGGAGATAGCCGATACTCTCGCAGAGAGCGGAAAAGATGTGCCTGTGCTTGTGAAGAATCCGGTCAATCCGGATCTCGAACTATGGATCGGTGCCATTCAGCGCATCCGGAACGCGGGTGTGACGCGGGTGGGTGCCATTCACCGTGGCTTTTCAGCATACGGAAAGCATCTTTACCGCAACATGCCTCAGTGGCATATCCCTATAGAATTGGGACGTCGTATGCCTGAGATACCTATTATCTGCGACCCGAGCCATATCGGAGGAAAGCGTGAGCTTATCGCGCCCCTGTCGCAGCAGGCTTATGACATGGGTTTTGACGGACTCATCATCGAGAGCCATTGCAATCCGGACGAGGCTTGGAGCGACGCGTCTCAGCAGATCACTCCCGAGGTGCTTAACCTGATCGTAAATTCTCTGGTTCCGCGCAATGGAGCCAAGCCCGATAGCACTGAGTCGCTGACATTGCTTCGTCAGGAGATCGACCGTATCGACAATGATCTTGTGGATATGCTCGGAAAGAGAATGAGAATCTGCCGTGAGATCGGTCTGTACAAGAAAGAACATGGAATGAAAGTTGTGCAGGGCGCACGCTATAGCGACATGATGAAAAGCCGCGAGGATCTTGCGCGGGAGATGGAGATGAGCGATGAATTTATTCGCCGTGTCTATGCCGCAATTCACGAGGAATCGGTGCGTCAGCAGATAGAAGTCTTTAAGAAGTAACAGATAAGGTATGAGAATACTTATATTGGGTGCCGGAAAGATGGGGTCGTTCTTCTGCGATCTCCTTTCTTTTGATCATGATGTGGCCATATATGACTACGACCCAAAACGTCTGCGTTTCACATATAATGCCCGCCGTTTCACAGAACTCGGTGAGGAGGTGCGGGACTTCGCGCCTGAATTGGTGATAAATGCTGCGACGGTGAAATATACGTTGCAGGCGTTCAAGGCTGTTCTTCCTTATCTCCCTCCCACAACGATACTCAGCGACATAGCATCGGTCAAAACCGGTTTACCGGAGTTTTATGCTAATGCCGGACACCCTTTTGTATCGACACATCCTATGTTTGGCCCGACATTCGCCAGTCTGTCAAATCTGAGCGAGGAGAACGCCATTATCATAAAGGAAGGAGACTATTTGGGAAAAGTGTTTTTCCGTGATCTTTACAGCCGTCTTCATCTTCACATTGAGGAATACACTTTTGAGGAACACGACACCACCATAGCTTATTCCCTCTCAATTCCATTTGCCTCTACATTGGTTTTTGCGGGAGTGATGAAACATCAGGATGCTCCCGGAACCACCTTCAAGCGTCATATGTCGATAGCCCGAGGATTGATGGGTGAGGATGACTATCTCTTATCAGAAATTCTTTTCAATCCCAACACTTCCGAACAGCTTGAGAAGATACGCACACAGCTTGCCGAGCTCCGTGATATAGTTGATCATCGCGATTCCGACCGCATGAAAGCTTATCTTGAGAGGGTGAGAGGAAATCTGAAATAGATTTCAGCATCATGAGACTATGTCGTAATTGAACTGCACCCCAAAAGTTGAACACAAAACTTTTGGGGTGCAGTTCATTTTGACAAAGCCTCTTGCGGAAGCCTCTATGGGGCGGGAGCCTCCGAGCTTCCGCTAACCTAAGAAGAGCTCGATGCTCTTTTTAGGTTAAAAACAGACGGTGAAAAATTAAACTTCAACCCGGCTTCGAGCCGGATTGAAGTTTGCGGAAGCTCGGAGGCTCCCGCCCCATAGAGGCTTCCGCCACATAAATGGGAAACACGCATAGTACTATTACTACAAAACAGTTACACTTGCTATTACCTCAGAACAGTTACACTTACTATTACCTCAGAACAGTTACCCTTCCTATTACCGAGGAGCGGTTGCATATACCATTTGCCTGATTGCTTCTTCCGGTGAATCCACACGCTCTCCTTGTGCCGGCTTATTCTGCCCGACATGAAAAAAAGAAGGCCCGCCGTCGCGGCGCGCCTTCTTTATCATCTTACTCCGGTTTTCCCGGAGCTCTCTTTTATTAACCAGTTGTAAGTTTTATTTCACAACCACCTTGCGGCTCTTGCCCGAGGTGCGTACGATATATACGCCCGGATCAAGGCTGCGGGTTCCGGGAGCCACTTTGAGACCGCCGAGAGTGTAGACAGCGCCTTCCTTCAGCAGGCGTGCCAGCTCATCGGCATCAATGGTCTCGCCAAGGTCAATCTCCCATACACCTGTCGATATGTCGCGGTGGAGCACATACTCGCGTACGGGTCCGTTGGCATACATCGTCTTGGCGGTGATGGTGATGGTTGTCATCTCACGCGGCTCAAGACTGCGCGCATGTGCCGACGAAGATCCGTTGAGCGTCACGTAGCCCTTGTTGTCAACCGTGACATGATCCGGATGTGTAGATTCCCAGAAGATCTTGCCCATGGTCGCATTGGCCGGGTTCATGACAACGTGGAGCTGGATACCGTCGTTTTCGTTGATGTCGATCTCCGCATCATCATAGCTGTCGAGGCTTGTAGCAACCACCATCTGGGCCGGTGTGAACACGTTCCAGCCCTCTGCCTGACGGTATTCATTGGCAGCCGCGTTACCCTGAACGAGAAGACGGGCTGTGGTGTTGCCGCCGAAGGCGTTCTCTCCGAGCGACGGTGCGCTCTGGGCACTGATGGCTATCTCGCTGATGTTGTTACCGTCGAAGGCATTGTCAGCGATACGCTCGATGCCGCAGCCGAGGTGGATGTCAGTGAGGCCGCAGTTGCGGAATGCACCGGTGCCGATGCTGTGGACGCCGGAGTGGAGGTCGATCACATTGAGTGAGCTACATCCCTCGAAGGCGCCTTCTTCAATCTCGTTGACAGCGCTTCCGAGGTTCACTTCGATAAGTGAGCTACAGCCGCTGAATGTGCCGTTCTCTATAGTGGTCACACGGTTGGGGACAGTGATCTCGGTCAGTGAGCTACATCCCGCAAACGCATTCTCGCCGAGTTCGGTGAGGGTCTGGGGCAGCTCAACCTCCTTAAGCTCTGTACAGCCGCTGAAGGCGTTGCCGATGATCGATGTCGCAGTGTCGGGCACCTTGAACTCGGTCACATCCGAAGGTGCGTAATATACAGTCTCCGATGTGTAGATCACACCCTGCTCGCTGACGATGGCCTCGTCAGCCGGGTAGCTCACGCCGACGCCTTCTCCGAAGGGTTCGTCAAGGGTGTCGGGATATACACACTTGGTGAGGTTGTTGCATCCCTCGAACGCGTCTTCGCCTACTGTGTCGATTGTCGGGGGCAGAGCGATTGAGGTCAGGCTCTCGCAACCCTTGAACGCGCCGTTACCTATTTCGGTGACATTCTCGGGGATATCAACCTCGGTGAGGTTCTTACAGCCTTCGAACGCGCCTTCGCCGATCTCTGTCAGGTTATCGGGAAGTGTTACGTTGGTCAGGTTCTCGCAGCCCTTGAAGGTGTTCTCGCCGATCTTCTCCACACCGTCGGGTATATCGACGTTCTTAAGGTTCGTACAGCCCTCGAACGCGCCGTTGCCGATCTCTGTCAGGTTATCGGGAAGCGTTACGTTGGTCAGGTTCTCACAGCCCTTGAAGGCGTTCTCACCTACCTTGTCCACATTCTCGGGAACCTCTACTTCGGTCAGGCTCTTGCAGTCCTCGAAGGCGCTGCCGCCGATCTCTGTAAGGTTTTCGGGAAGTGTCACGTTGGTCAGGTTCTCGCAACCCTTGAAGGCGTTCTCACCTACCTTCTCCACATTCTCGGGAACTTCTACTTCGGTAAGACTCTTACATCCTTCGAAAGCACCGTTGCCGATCTCTGTCAGGTTCTCGGGTAGTGTTACGTTGGTCAGGTTCTCGCAACCCTTGAAGGCATTCTCGCCGATCTTGTCTACTCCCTCGGGGATCTCTACGTTCTCAAGGTTCGTACATCCCTCGAAGGCGCCGTTACCGATCTCGGTTACGGTCTCGGGGATCTTGACGTTGGTCAGGTTCTCGCAGCCGCTGAACTCGCCCTCGCCGATCTCGGTGATGCCGTCGGGGAGGGTGACTGATGTCAGGCTGGTGCAGCCTTCGAGTGCGCCTTCGCCGATCTCGGTAACGGTCTCGGGGATGTCGATCTCCTCAAGCTCGTCGCAACCCTCGAACGCGCCTGAACCGATTGTCGTAAGTCCGTCGGGAAGATCGATCTCGGTGATCGAGGTTCCCTTGAAGGCGTTCTCACCGATCTCGGTCAGAGTAGTGTTCCCGCTCAGGTCTACCTCCTTGAGGTTATCAAGGCCTTCGAACGCGCCGTTGCCGATCTTGTCTACACCGTCGGGCACGACTACCTTCTCGATGTTCTCGCAACCCTTGAACGCGCCTTCGCCGATCTCGTCGATGTCGTCGGGTACGGTGAATGTGTTATCCTCACCTTCACCTTCGCCGGTTGTGGTCGGTACGGAGACGAGTTTCTTGACGGTGTTGCCTTCCTCATCCGTGCGGGTCGAGGTGATCACGCCGTTCTCGTCAATCTCGAGCTCCTCGTTGTGGTCATATTTAACGGTGCTTGTTGTCGGCGGGAACATTCCGTTGCTTTCGCTGCCGTCGCCGTCACCAGTGCCTTCACCGTCGCCATTGCCGCTACCGCCTTTCACCTTCTCTTCAAGGGTGTCGGGATATACGGCTTTCTTGATGTTCTCGCTTCCTTCGAAGAGGTTTTCGCCTGTCTTCTCGGGATCGAGGCCGTTACCCAAGACTACGTTCTCGAGTTCGTCGATATCCTTGAACGCGCCGTTGCCGATCTCCTTGACATTGTCGGGTACTACCACGGTCTTGAGGTCGGTGCCTTCGAATGCGCCGCCGCCGATCTTCTCAAGTGTCTCAGGAAGCTCGATGTCGGTGATCGAGGTGCCCTTGAAGGCGTTCTCGCCGATCTCAGTGAGCGACTTGTTCTCGCTCAGGTCAACCTCCTTGAGGTTCTCGAGGCCTTCGAACGCACCGTTGCCGATCTTGTCAACACCGTCGGGTACGATTACCTTCTCGATGTTGTCGCAGCCGGTGAACGCGCCGGAACCTATCTCTGTGATACCTTCGGGAAGGGTGAATGTTCCCTTCTCCTCGCCTTCACCTTCACCGTTGCCGGCTGTGGTCGGTACGAGCACGAGTTTCTTGCCCACTATATTACCTTCCTCATCCTTTACGGGTGCGGTGACGATACCGGTCTCGGGATCGATTTCGAGTTCATCCTCCGGATCATAAGGAACGGCGGGAACCGTATCGGGGAACGGACTCTTGCCTAATGTCTCGGGATAGAGTGACTTGCCGAGGTTCTCGCAGCCCTCGAACGCATCCTCGCCTACCTCTTTGAGGCCGGTGCCGAGTACTACTGTCTCAAGTTCGGTACAGCCCTTGAAGGCGCCTTCGCCGATCTCGGTTACATTGTCGGGGATCTTGACGCTGGTCAGGTCGGTGCCTTCGAATGCGCCGCCGCCTATCTTCTCAAGACTCTCGGGAAGTTCGATCTCAGTGATCTTGGTGCCCTTGAAGGCGTTCTCGCCGATCTCGGTCAGGGTATTGCTTCCTGACAGGTCAACGCTCGTAAGATTGGTGCAACCCTCGAATGCGCCTTCACCGATTCCGGTGAGCTCGGAGCCTTCAGGAAGCACCAGCTTGGTGATATTGTCGCAACCTGTAAACGCGCCGGGGCCGATTTCAGTCACATCTGTGGGAAGTGTGAACGTGCCGTCACCCTCGTCGCCGTCGCCTGTGCCTGTGCCGGCTGTTACAGGAACTGATACGAGTTTCTTGCCCACAACATTACCCTTCTCATCTTTGACTGCGGCTGTGATGTAGCCGTTTTCGTCAACCGTAAGCTCATCCTTCGGATCATAGGGTACGGCGGGAACTGTTGACGGGAACGGACTCTTGCCCAATGTCTCGGGATACATCGACTTGCCGAGGCTCTCGCAGCCTTCGAAGGCTGTCTGGTCAACCTCTTCGAGGCCCTTGCCGAGAACTACTGTCTCAAGTTCGTCGCAATCCTTGAACGCGCCTTCGCCGATGGTGGTCACATTGTCGGGGATCTGGACTGTGGTCAGGCCCGAACCTGTGAACGCCTCCTTCTCGATTGTGGTCAAGGTAGAGGGAAGTGCTACGGATGTGATCTTGTCGCATCCCTTGAACGCGCCTTCGCCGATTGTAGTTACACCTTCGGGGATAACCACAGGGCTCGGTGCATCGGGTGATACGGATACCACTGTCTTGCGGTCGCCGGAGTAGGTGATGCCGGTAGACTCGTCAACATAGTCGGGACGCTTGACAACGAACTTCAGTCCTTCTGCCGCATCCTCTGCAAGCACTTTATATACGAAGATGTCGTCTTCCTGAGGAACAAGGGCTTCACCGTTGACGGTTACCTCGGTGTCCTCCTTGGAGAATGAACGTCCTTCGGCCGCGGCTGCGCGGACTGCCTCACGACGTGCCTTCACGAGCTTAGCTGTCTCGGGGTTGAGATAGTCGAGTGTGAAGACGATCTCGGTGCCGGGGAGGAGCTCATGCGCCTGCGTATGGTCGATCACGCTGACATGGTCGTGGGTGATCTCGGCTTTGAACGCTTCCTGGTCTACCTTGTAGGTGACGTTGACTGTGGGCTGCTCTGCTGAGAACACCTTAAGAACGGGATTCTCGGGGAGCTGCTCGGAGAAGTTGTATTCGCCGTTGTTGTAGGCAACGGGCTCGTTGTTCATATACACGGCGAGTTTCTGGTCGCTCTTGACTGCGACAGGAAGGTCGCTGTCGTCATATTTCATGGTCTGGTAGCCGCCGACGAGATACATGCTCTTCTCCACGGCCTTGCCCGACGCAATCTTGACGATGGCCGACATGGCATCCGCTCCCTCTTCGGAATATACTGTGAGCGTCTTCTCGCGCACGAGGTCGCCCATCTCTATGTTGAGCTTCATCTGGTCGGATACGCCGGTAACCACACCGGTGACGGGATCGAAGTTCATGACCGCCCCTGTGGTGGCGTTGGTTACCTTGGCCACACGCTGTGTGTCGGATGATGAACGCAGCGAGAGCTCGGTGGTTCCTACGGGGAACTCGAGTTCGGATGCAGCGTCATACATAGGATAGGTAAGACCTGCTCCGCTCACGTGGATGGTGCGCCATGCGTCTTCATTTTTGACCGTAACGGCCACCTTCTTGCGCTTGAATGCGAAGGTCTGCTCTTCGTTGCCTACGGTGAAGTTGTAAGAGATGTCGGTGCCTTCCTGAATTGTCTCGCCATCCTTTTCAAGGTAGATCTCTTCTCCGTTCTTGCTTGATTTGGCGGTCATGGCAACGTTGGAGCCGGGAAGCAGCGAGATGGTCGTGGCCTCGGTATATGCATTAGCTGTGTCTCCGTCAACTACGGTGCTGAAGTTGACTCCTGACTCTACCATGAACGTTATCTCCGTCGGCTCGGGCTCGGCGGGGTAAATCTTGATCACGGGAGGATTGCTCGGATCGGAGAATGCCTCTACGGGGAAGACGTAACCGCCATGCTCGGCTGAGTAGGTCAGTGTCTGCCCGTTGACTATGACGGTAGGCATCTTGGAAGGATCAGTCGGCACTGTGCCGCCCTCGCCTAAATAGGAATCGGGAAGCTTGAAAATGATCGGAAGATCTTCTTCGGCGAACTGTATGGTCTGCGAACCATTAGTGAGCGCCTGACCTGTCTCAATCACCTTGCCGTTACCGAGTGTGAGCTCAGCACCCTCAAGTTCCGAACCATCGACATAGATGTCAACCTCATTCTTACGTTCGAGCTGCTTGCTGATGATCGTAAGTGAACCCGTGGTGAGGTTGGTCAGCTCTCCGGTTGCAACATCATACTTGATGCTGGAAGGATCGGTTGTTACAGATGAGATATAATAATCGGGATCTGTATTGAGAATATTCATCGAAGTCACATCACCTCTGAATGAAACTTTCGCCGAATTTCCGGAAAGTGAGTACGGATTATTGAGATTATCGGTAACATTGAGCTTGGTCAGGTCGGTGTCTGTACCGGCATTGAATGTAAGTTCATCGGTAGCCGGCTCAATGACGATGCTTTCTGTAGCGTTTGCCACTGCGATACCCTTGGCTGCCTCCTCGGCAGACATACGCACACCATTGCGAACCACACGATATTCAACTCCATTACCATCTGCCGGTTCTATCTTTATTACCGTTCCTTTGGCAAGTGTAAACGTGCTGCCGAAATCACTCTGGGCTTCCGCGTCGTGATAGATATTGACATTGATGCCATCGGAAACATTATAGGTTACGTTGCCTGTACTTGCCGCGCTGAATAAGCGGACCACCGATCCGTCAGGAATATTGGTGGGAAGTTCAAACAGTTTGTAGTCATAACCCGTAATGGTCTTCTCCGTAATCGGAGAACCGTTCAGATACACCTTACCGTAAGTATAGGTTTTCTTGTTGGATCCAATAGCATATTTCCAGGCATGGACAGACAGTCTGATCGGTTCGTCGACTGATCCATAATTTATGAAATCACCGGTAAAGGACCCTTCAGTTCTAAGCAACGAGTTATCGGAAAGTATATAGCCCAGACCATTGAAGTTGGTGCCGTTTTTGACAATATTCAGTTTTTTGCTACGGTCCAGTGGCTCGCTATATACTTTAAGTACGATTTCATCGTAATCATCCGAGTCGTAGAACTCACGGAGTCCCGTGATCACACCGGTCTCCGGGTCGAAAGGAAGTACTTTACCTGATGTTGACTCATAAACACCGGTTATGACTCTATCGCCTTGATAAGATACGATTGACGTAAGCTGGATGGTATCACATACAGCTATGGGGTCCACACCCATCATAGCCGGATAATAGCTCTGACCGTTGGCTTTCAGAATCTGTTCACTCGGGAACCAAAAGTCGTCTTCCTCCTCGAAATATAACGATTTCTCGAATGTCTCAACTTCTATCACCTTACTATCAAAACCGAATTCATCAGTCCATGGCATCTTGATATTGATGTAGCCATCTTCATCAGGCAAATACGTAACACAATCGGACTTGTCATACTGGTTATTGTAAAATCTCGCCCTTGATGTTTTATCAACCTGTAGAGACACTACAGAACCCGGCCGAACTTCAAACGACCATTCATCACTATTTCCGGAATATAGATATGAGGAATAATTACCCAATATACTATAATAACACAAATCTTTAGTACGGTTATAGATTTTACAGTATGCGCTGCGGCTATTGGCAAAAATTAAACAACCGGTTAGCGACTGCGGAGTATCGAATGTCACCTCATTTCCATAATAGTCTCCTATCTGGTTGCACGTTTCTCCTAAATAGACCAGATAAGATTGCGGGAGTTCCGTTTCTTGGATCTCTCCGTTATATAATATAAATCCACCTAGTGTAATAGGGAAGTTATCCGCAGACAACCCCATCTTGAATACCATATCATGCTGAAGAGTCTGCACTGTCTCCTTACCTCCCGACATATATTTTATCGCGACCGTATGGTTCGTGTAACCATACTCGCGATTATCCTCATCAATCGGGGGGATATGCAGGGTCAAGGTGTAGGGCTTGTCCTCCTTTACTACCGTCAGAGTAAGAGTCATGCCGTCCTTTATACCGGTAGCGGTATAGGTGGAGGCATCGTAAGAGAATCCTGTGGAAGGACTGGCTGTGATCGCTGAAACCTTATACTCATTCTTGGGGTCACTGAATCGTGCCGAGTAGGATCCGTTGCTTCCTTCCACATAGGGGAAAGTGAATGTGCCTCCGGCGGCTGTAAAGTCCATCGTCTTGGTCGGACCACCTACATTCTCCATACGGATAGGATTTCCTGTTACACCATTGATGGTGATCTCCGCATTCTTCTTGTGAAGAGTGTAGGTATTAGCCTTCTCAACCGTAATGGTGAACGTACCATCAGAAGCCTGACTCATTACTGTTCCGCTCTGATCTTCAATTACAAGACCTGTCTTCTGAGTGGGTGTGAATTTCAACACCGTTCCCTCAGGATATGACTTTGTGCCTGCCGTTACAGTTTCATCGTCAGCGGTGATCGTACACGACACCCCGGATTCAATCTTCGTGGTGACAGTACGCCAAGTGGGCGCATATGGGTAGATCTTGAGCTTGGAATTGGCCGTGATCTTCTCGAGACCCTGCACATATCCGTACTCATCAAGTGCGCAAGCAGTAGTAGAGCCGTTAAGATATACCGCAGGAGAACCTGTACGACATGCGAGCGGCATATCTTTTGGATTGACATAGACTGTCTGCCAACCATCTTTAAGAATTACTTTCTTACGTGTCTGTCCTCTCGGATCGAGAAGGATATAGTAATCTTCATAACCCATCGAGTTCAGGAAGATACTTACAGGGACTTCTCGTTTGTAAGACGTGGTGCTTATGGTGATCACCTCATCCATCTTGGAGGGGGTGTAGCAGCCGTCGGCATCCAGTGCGATCTTCTTGCCATCGACCTCCACCTCTGTAACGACAACGGGGTTCTCCTCCGTTTCGGAGTTCCTGCCCATCGGTTTCAACGCGGGAGCTGAGTAGGAACCTGTGCCCTCGTAGGTGGTGGCTCCTTCGGGAATATTAATCTCCGAATATCCGTTCATCACTTTTGTGTGAGTCGGGTCGTTGAGCTTCAGTGTGTAACGCCAGGGACTGTTGTATTTACCCCTGATTTTAAACACCTGAGTCTCCGATGCGCTCTCAGCCTCCACATCACAGTACTGTCCGGAAGAAGATAGCTTTGTACCATTGAATGTAGTGCTTTCCCATTCCCATACACCTCTCATCTGAGACTTTATATAAAGACTGACAGATGATCCGTTAGGAACAGTAAAACCGGATTTGAGCCAGGATTTGTCAGTGAGTTTCTTTCCATCGACACTGATAGCTTCAACCATTCCGGTGAGGTAGTCCGGGTTCTGCTCATTACCTGTGGTGTTCTCAAATTCAAAACGTACGGGAACATTACATGGGATAGGATTAGCGTATACTGAGATAGTATGACCGCTTGATCCCTTCGTCAGATTCAATGGATATGCATAAATACCCATATTAGTACCGTCCGTGGATCTGCGGAAAATCATTGAAGTTGACAAACGATTGCCATCGCGCTTTGCCATAAACGGCTTATAGCCGGTGCTGATTCTACCATCATATACATACCAGGTAGTCTCTCTGTTTGGATCATATTTAACCTGGAGACGGTTACTCGTGAAATCCGACGCCTTATACTGGACAGTATAATTACTTGTCGATAGCTCAACGATAATGTTTGTCGGATCATCGGCAACATTCACTGTCAGAGTGGATGTCATGACTTTATCCACATTATCCGAGTTTACCTTCAAAGGCTTGCCGATTGTCATATCGGAAGTCTTCAATGAGGTGCCTCGCGGTGTCGATGTGTATTCCTTACCGGAATCATCGGTTATCGACTTGATAGCGTAACTTGCAGTCGATGAGCTTCCCGCAGGAATCCAGATCGATGTCGGGGATTCGGCCGCCGATACGTAATAGTATCGTTGTGTCGCAGATTTATCCACCGACTGCATCTTCACTCCACTCTGCGTCTTAGTGCTGTAACTCAGAGTAGGAATCTGCTGAGGGTTAACCTCAATCACATAACACTCGCTCGTGTCGATTCCAATGTCGTCTGCCCGGGTATCAGCAATAATAGGGTAACAAATTACCCCCCCCCCGAACAGGGCAATCAAACCGACAATGAGAAATGTGAGATTTAAATAAACCTTTCTCATACTTGGTTAATTAGTTAAAAAATAAAATATTATGAATTAAAAAAGCTAAAAATGTCGATGTTAAGTTTCAAAAAAAAATTATAAAATATAACGGTTAGTGCACCATCAAGATGCAATATATTTTCTCGCAAACGGATGATGCGAGAGGAATATATTTGCACTTGTGATTAATTATATTCGTAAAATTACACATTATTTAGCAAGTATGCAAGAATATGTATAAAAAATAATCGAATAATTTTGAACTCTTAGTTATCACAATTTGCGCAGTGTGTTACGTGTTTTTACGTGACACACTGCGCAAATTGCATGCAATACAAATTATGAATTATCCTTTCAGAAAAGGACAATTTATTTTTTCTTCCTGTTCTTTTTGGCAAATTCCTTTTTTGCCTTTTCGAGTTGTTTCTGAAATCCTTTATCGGTATGAAGGGTTGAGACAATTGCCGCTCCCATCACACGGCCGGCATCGACATCGCTCTGATAGTGGGCGCCGACAATCACACGTGATTGTCCGAACTCAAATCCGCGTTTCAGAATCTCGGTTGCTCTTGCAGGGTTGATCTCCGCCAGAACAAGGGCTGTGGCCCATCCTATTGCTGTGTGTCCCGAAGGGTAGGAACCGTTTTTTGCCAAGGCTTCCTCATGATCGGGGGTAGAGGTGTGTTCGTTCCAGAACACAAAGGGACGGGTGCGCATGTAATGTTGCTTGGCTTCGTAGGTGGCGAGACTCCCGGCATCATTCTCCATTGTGTAGATTAGTTTGTGCAATTCGGGATTCTCTTTTTTTGTGATCGGTGCGCCGAAAGCCTCTCCGAAAGCGTCATCGGCCCAGTCGGTATACCAGTCGAGATTGGCATCTGTTATAGCCTGTTTCCCGCGTGGGGTATTGCGCATGGTTTTTCCCCATTCATATTGTTCGCGGTCGTAGGCGAAACGAGCTGAAGTGGTATCGGGCGGACACATGAGTATCTCTACCGAACTCGGCACATCCTCAACATTAAGAAAATAATGTTGAGGATCTGTTTTATGGTCGTTTATAGCGAAAGCCACAGCAGTCGCCGACAATAAACCGGTAAGAAGGAAATGACGTAATTTATTGGAATTTTTCATGTTATAGCTGATTATTCATAAAAAATAGCTTCTTTCATATACCGAGCCATAAGCACTCCCTCTTTCCAGTCGTCGCACGGTACAGGATTCTTACCCATTGATTCGGCAAGGATATAATCAGTGATAGGTGCGCCTGCATAGATGGAGCATACCACACCCCCTCCGAGACGGGGATTGAGCTCCATGAGCAGATAGCGGTCGTTTTTGGGATCGTGCAGGAACTGGAGAGTCACGCTTCCTGTGAGTTTAAGTTTGCTTATTACTTCACGGCTCATCTCTATTATGCGGTCGATATGGCATGTCTTGGTGCGGTTAACCTCTCCGCCCATCACTTCGATGCGTTCACGAGGCACGGTCACAAGTATTTCTCCGTTACGGTCGATGTAGCAGTCTACAGTATATTCGCGTGCGTTCTCGATATACTCCTGAATGATGTAGGAGTCGAGATTCTCAAGGTGCATCAGATCTTCGACATCGTAGAAGATGCGTATTCCGCGCGACGAACCGCCCTTGCGTGGTTTCACTATAGCCGGCATCTCATTGTTTATGATGGAATATGTGCGTGGAATAGGGAAGCCGTTGTCTTTAAACACTTTGGCAGCTTCCACCTTGTCGAATATGCGTGAGGTGACCGAAAAATCCGAAACCGGGACAAACACTCCCGGGATCTGTTGTTTGCATAGAGATGCTATCTCGACGGCACCATTGACAAAGGGTAGGATTATGTCTACCTTGTTTTCTTTCACCACGCGGGCTATGTCGTCGACCACCTCCGGGTCCGACCATTTGAGTCCCTCCACTACCTTTCCGGCAAGTGCGATGGGAACGTGGCGGTTAAGTTCGTAAGCAACAATCTCCACATCGATACCGAAGCGGCGGCCGCTCTCTTTGAAGAGATCGGCAAGTGATACGCGGCGTGCGCCGCCTAACATTAGAATGGTCGTTTTCATAAATAGAATTATTGGGGTGCGGTGTATGTGTCGACGTGACGATGTTTCTTCTCTTCGAATATTTCAGAAATCTTGAAGAATATTCCGGTCTCCTCCACATCGCCGAACTCATGGTTTATCGCTGTGCCGAACAATTTCATGGTGGGGGAGAGAGCCATATATGCATTCACGAGAGGAGGAATGTTCCTCCCGGCCTCGCGAATCTTATGATTGAGAATGCGCAGGTCTTCCTTAAAGGAGTCGCCTGTAAACATCCGTTGCACATCGGGGTCGTCGGCATGAGTGTGAAGCGGTTCTATAGGCTCCACGAGTTTGTCTGGATCGGGGAAATGCTTGTGCAGAAACCCGAGAAGCATATCGCGACATTCAGATCCGTAGTTAGGATACATAGTGAATTTGCCGAAGAGATATTTTATCTGCGGATATTTCACCGTGAGGGCGCCGAGCCCGTCCCAGAGATTGTCGAGGGCATAAAGCGCCTTGGCTCCGGCCTTGGTGGTTTGATATTCAAGAGTTACGAAAGAGCGGCCAAGTTCCAGGGTGTTGGGGAGATATTCCTTTATAAACCTGTCTGAAAACTTGAACATATGGGAGACGGCAATCTGGGGGACACCGTCGATTATCTTCATATCTTCTCCGAGCAGGAAACGGTAGCCTCCTATGATTTCCTGTGCCTGCGGATTCCAGACTATCATCTGTTGGCAAGGACGCTCCATGGTGTCGAATTCGTCGATGTCGCATTCCTTTCCGGTGCCTCCTCCGCCGTCGCGGAAGGCGATTTCGCGCAGACGTCCGATTTCGCGCATTGTGTTGGGCGCATTGAATGCATCGACAACGTAGATTTCGTTGTCGCCCTTGTTTGTGGTGCGGAGGAGACGTTCAGGGGTCAGTTCCTTGAGGATGAGCTTGGGATCAACTTTTTCGATTATGGGCTGCATGATATTCTTTTACTTTTGGGAGTCGGCGGCTCTGGGCCGGTTGAATCGGCATGGCCGAAAGCGAAATGAATTGACTCCGATAGCAATCGGTTGCAAATTTAATAAAATGTATGAATATAGGCAAACTATTGTGCCCTCACCCTCGATTTGGGAGTCGGCTTGGACGTATGGCACTATTAATAATTCTTAAATATTAATTCTTGAAAGGAAGATGGAATGAAAATTGTTAAACCAAAGTTGAGAGCCCGAGTCAGAATGGAGTGTGTGGGTTCCACACTCAGGTAATCCTTCATCTGAAATAAAGAACTATAAAAACAGATCGTTATGATACGAATTCAACAGAAACTCAATAAAGCACGTGGCAAGTTCCTGATTCTTCTTCTTGCAGCAGTAATTATTTCCGGAGGGTGTAGCCAAAAAAAAGATGAGACTCCGGCTCCGGAGCCGGTAGATTATTGTGCCCTTATCCGTTCCACCAATAAACTGATATTGTCTGAGATGACGATCAATAAAATGGCATCGGTCGAAGACCTTAAATTCGATGAGGCGAAGGGAAGCCGGCAACAGCTGAACGCAGTGCTTAACTGGTTTAAGATAGGCACTCGCAAGGGCGCCTATTCCTATAGCACCTATCTCCGTGCCTATATGGATCTAAACGAGCTGGAACCGGGTGATGTGGAGGTGGATACCGTAACGAAGGTGATGCGCATACACCTCCCTGAGATAAAGACGGAGTTCATAGGCCGCGATGTGCCTCTTCGTGAAGATCATTACCGTGTCACGGGTCTTCGGAGTCAGATCAAACCCGAGGAACGTGCACGGGTGAAGGAGGCCATGAATGAATCCCTGAAGCGGGAGGTGGAAGAACGCTCCGGTTTTAAGGATCGTCTGAAAGTTTCGGCCAAAGGGAAGGCCATAGCTTATTTCACTGCGTTCGCAGAAGATAACGGTTTCCGTGCGGAGGTGGAAGTAAAGGATTGAAAACTTATATATCACATTAAAAGATTATGAAAATTGCTAAAATTTTAAAGTGGGCCACACTGCTGATTGCTGTTGTTGCAGTGATAGGGTGTGTGGTATGGTTCACGAAACCATCAGAGCCGGTGCCTGTGGCTAAGATTGAGCCTGCGCGTATAATCGATGTACGGCCTATGGTGAAATTGTGCTCGGTAGAGATATATGAGGATGTTCCTGTAAAGGCCAAAATCGGCACCCGTCATCTTGTGGCACGTGAGACATTGACCGGCACCATCTCTTTCGATCTTGAAAAGATTGAACAGCGCTGGGAGGGTGACACCCTGATTGTTACACTTCCCCCTGAGATTGTAGACATATATGAATCTACAGAACCGGGAGCTTATAAAGTGATTGACCGTTGGAACGATAAGATATTGGCGGGATCCAATTTCACGACTGATGAAGAGAATGAGATTAAGCGTCAGGTTGTGGACAGTTGGCGCGATAGCATTTATAGCCGGGGCTATGTGAAGCGTGCTCGTAGGGAAGCGGTGAAGAATCTTGAGTCCATGCTTCGTCCTTTTGTGGCAGGGAAGGAGGTTCGGGTAGAAGACAGCACGCCATCGTAAAAAACAGGTGTTTTTAGAGTGTGTCTTATATTCTTTTCGCAAAAAAATAAAAATTAATTTGGTGGAATGAAAAAAAAGAATTAACTTTGCAACGCAAACGAGCCGGAAACGGTATGTGAGCATGGAGAGGTGGCAGAGTGGTCGATCGCGGCGGTCTTGAAAACCGTTGAGGGTAACACCTCCGGGGGTTCGAATCCCTCCCTCTCCGCAAAGGAAGCCTGTTTAGCAGGCTTTTGTTGTTTTAACACCCAATCTGTGTCTGAAATCGGATACAAGATTGGGTGTTTTCTTAAATCTTAATCCGTCTTTACGCCTCCAAATACGCTATAAATTCATCGGCTGTCATTATCTCCATCTTCGAGAAAGCGGTAAGCTTCTTACCTAAATCCTTGAAGGATGCTCCTACATGGTAAACTGTATCATCTATGATAAGGAAACGGTCGTGCGCCCTACGGAAAGTTTTTACTTCAATCGGAGGATATTGAGCATTATGACGCTCCAAATCCTGACGCAGTGTCCTGCTTATGGAAGGAGTATAGATAGTGGCCGATACTCCTGTGGCTCGCTTGTCAAGCTGACGAAATACTGAATCATCGATATAATTATCCACAATGATGATACGGTTCTTGGCACTGCGTATGAGGTCGCACATAATGGTATAGGCATCGAATATCTGGCCGTCATAGATTATTCCTTCTTTAGGGGGCAGCGATGTCCGAACAAAGAAATCCATTCGATTGCTCAGTTCTTTTATCTGAATATCATGTTCAGAAAGCCTGTGATCAATCCGATTTTCCATATGCATCAATCGCTGATTGATACTGTATCCTCTCAGTAGATATTCCTTCAAGACCTTATTAGCCCACTGACGGAATAATGTTGCATTTCTACTGTTTACCCTATATCCTACAGATAATATGGCATCAAGGTTATAATACTTTGTGGTGTAGCGTTGGGTGCCATCGTTACCCATATGTTCCAAAATGGAACATGTGCTATTCTCCTCCAATTCACCTGATTTATAGATATTGGCAAGATGCTTTGTTATGGCCGGACGTTTAGTACCGAACAAATCAGCTATCTGCTGTTGTGTTAACCATACAGTCTCATTCTCCAGACGGACTTCAAGTTTAACGGTTGAATCCGGTTGGTAAAGTATTATTTCATTGTCTTGCGATGATGGCGTAAGGGGTATAGGGGTATTTCCGTTCATATGGCAAAATTAACGAAAGTTTTTCATATTCTAATATAATAGTCAGAGAATCAGTCGAAACGGCTTATCGCATTAAATTTGATACTATCCAGACTGTGCGAATCTTGATACAGTCATTCGATCATGGTTAGATCCAAGAGATTGTGAGTAATAATAATATGGGGATATTTTTCCAATTCCTCACGGGTAGTGACACCGTGAAGTATACCCGCAAAATCCACTCCGGCATTCCGAGCCGTGGCTCCATCAACAATGCTGTCTCCGCAATATATCACATCGTGTGGTTTCACTCCAAGTTTTTTCATTGCTTCGTTCACCCCTTCCGGTGACGGTTTGGGTGTCTTTACATCTTCTCCGCCGATTATCAGATCAACAGGCAATGAATCGAAATGACGTAATAAAAAATCTTCTATCCGATAGCGATATTTAGTGGAGATTATTCCCGTTTTCACACCTTGTGCCTTCAATGCATCAAACAGTGGGGTGACTTCATCAAAGAGTTTGGTCGCTTCGTTCATAACCCTGTCGGCAACCGCAACATACTCCTTTCTCCAGCGTGCGAGCGTGGCTTCGTCCTTCTCGCCTGTCATTGAAGCAAAAGCCTCCTCTAAAGTTAGGCCGATGGTTCTCTTTATGGTGTCATCGCTGATGTCGTGATAGCCGGCACGTTCAAGCACATCACGGAAACATAGCACTATCCCTTTTGAGGAATCGGCCAAAGTGTAGTCAAAATCAAACAGATAAAGGAGATATTTTTTCATCGCGCAAATATTTTCTTACCTTGGTGTATGTATATACCTGGTCGAGATGGTTTAGGAATCCGTCGTCCGTGAATATCATACCAATAGCCGGGATCATCTTTTTTTTCATCGTAGATTTCCGCCACAGCCGAGATAAACGGCCCTGAGCCGAAGGAGCATATTTCGTTAAAAGCCTCGGTAACCTTACCGGTGCGGCTATCAAAAAGCGGGGCGTTATACCATCCTGAAAGAGAAGTGTCCTTGGCGTTATATTCAAACCACCACCAGAAAAGGCCGGTGCATCTCTCATATTTAAGTAACATAGCCACTAAATCACGTGCAAAATCAAATTGCCCGGCTTCGGTATAGGGGTAATCCACCGGTTGATTTGTCCCCGGCACTTCCCAAGCATACGGATAGCCTGTTTCGACCAGCATGATATCCTTATCAGGAAACCCTGACTCAAGAGTATCCATTGCTTTCTCCAGAACGGATAGCGAACCGTGAAAATATGGATAGTAGCTCAGTCCTATTATATCATAGCGGAGGCCGTAACTGTCCAGCCGGCTATAGAAATCATAAAGATATTGAGGTTCGGCCACTCTTTCTGTGTGGATTATTATTTTGGCATCCTTGCATACTTCACGGCAAGCTTTAACGGCATAATCCAGCAGATGATAAAATCTATCCCAGTTCTCGTTGCTGCTTGCATATACTTTCTTGGGGTTCTCGCAGCCGGCCGGACCCCACAGCATACCATAGCTTATCTCATTGCCCGGCTGGATAAATTCAGGAACAACACCATTTTCAGCAAGGGTTTGGAGAGTCGCCCTGGTATACTCATATATCTTCACATACAGTTCTTCATCGCTCAATCCCTCCCAAGCCTTGGGTGTCCATTGTTTGCCGGGGTCGGCCCACGTGTCGGAATAATGAAAATCGAGCAACAAAGCGAATCCTGATTCCTGAATACGTTTGCATAGAGGTATGATATAAGCGAGATCCTGCTTCGCGTTTGGATCAGCTTCGGGCCCGGTATATTCATCCGGGTTTACAAAAAGACGGACTCGCATACAGTTCATCCCTTCATCATAGCAAAAAGAAAGGAGATCTGATATAGGTTTACCGTCCCCATCATAATATTTTGCACCGGCCTCTTCATAATCGGGGAGCAACGATATGTCACCTCCGACAAATCTGAAAGGAGCGGAAAGAGACTGGTTTGCGATGCCGAAAAAACCTGCGATCAGAGCGATAAGAAGATACTTGATATTCATTATTCCTTTTTATGTTTCCAATAATCTTTTAGTCGTTTAATACCTTTGGCTCCCAAAATAGTCAGTCCGCCATATTGAGCGGTCTTTGCCAGTCCGAAAAAGAGAACCCATAGCGCGCTTTTCAGTGAGACCGAAATCGGAAGAGCCATTTGCGCAAATGAGATTATATAAAAGGGGATACAGGTTGCCAGAACTATTACTCCCGTGCGGAAAGAAAGGGACGAGAGCCACATCCTGATTTTATTCCATATGTTTTTGAAGAAAACTTTTACTTTCATTCCCGATCTTGATGATAATGTGACAAAGATAATCAAATTATATAGTATGGAAAAGTTTCAGGACATGATAAAGTGCTAAAAATAAAGGGTGGCCTCCCGGTCACCCTTTACCTTCAGGTCTCACTCCGAGACCTTCCTTATATCGTTAGCTATGAGAATTTCTTTTCATTATTCGATTTTTATGCATTTCTCAATGCAGAATCGAAAAATATCTTTCTGAATTAATTGAAACCAAATAAAAAGTATAATAAAACCAATCATCATATTCTACCCTGTGTAACGATACTAT
>JAAVEA010000026.1 GCA_014801535.1 Bacteroides sp. | reverse complement strand
TCTTCCCATTCCGAACAGAGAAGTTAAACCTTATCACGCCGATGGTACTGCGAAAGCGGGAGAGTAGGTAATCGCCGCCTTAGAGAGGCCGACTCGGAAGAGCCGGCCTCTTTTATTTTTACCATGTCACATCATGATTTATCTTGTTGCATCATGATTTATCATGTTTTATCATGATGAATGGGGGGTTGAATTTCTTATCTAAATATTTTAGTTAAAATTAACTGGACGTGTCTTTTTATTGCCGCTACTGTTCCATAGTGAGAGGCCATTACATGATATCGTTCTTTTAATGATTTGATCTTATTTTTATCGGTCATTCCATCGGAAAGATAGTTGATCCCTACGGTGTGGAGATTTATACATTTTTCCGGTTCGGTGTTTCTGATGCAGCGGATTGTCCAGTCGTAGTCGGCTGAGAACCGATATTGTAAGTTATATTTTGGGGCTATCTCTTTTTTTACCATGAAGGCTTGATGACAGATAAGCATACCTTGTGAGAAGCTTTCAAATGTGAGGATTTCCGGAACGGAATAGTGACGGGGTGCTACATCTTCTCTTTGAGAGTTAACAATCATTGTGTCTGAATATATGATTTCATACCCTTTTTCAGCCTCACGGCCGTATAAGGCGAGAATATCCGGATTGCGGAATGTATCTCCGGCATTCAGAAAAATGATATATTTTCCTCGTGCCTGATCAATACCTTTGTTCATTGCATCGTAAAGACCGTTGTCTTTTTCGCTCACTATCCTGACGTCAGGGTTTCGCCGAGCTATTTCCAATGTATGATCGGTTGATGCTCCATCAATAATAAGATGTTCGAAATTCTTATAGGACTGAGCCATTACTGAGTCTATCGTGACAGGTAATTCTTTTTCGGCGTTATATGTGATGGTTATTATCGAAATAAGTGGGTGCGACATATGTTCAATGTTGTAAAAAGGTTGTCAAATTTAATAAAAAAATAAGGGTTGTAGATAAAACATTTCAAAAATTTGTTGTAATAATCAATATAAAGGGTTAAATTTGCGGTGTATTACAACTAAAATAACTAAATCAACAAAATTATGGCTTACGTAATCACTGACAGATGTATCGCCTGTGGCACTTGTCTGCCCGTATGCCCCGTAGAGGCAATCTCCGAGGGAGAAATCTATGTAATTGACCCGGATACTTGCATCAGCTGTGGAAGCTGTGCTGCAGTTTGCCCCAACGACGCTATTGAGGAGGGATAAATCTGTTCCGGCATTCAAGGAAAAGATGGCTGCCTTCATATGAGGCAGCCTTATTTTTATTACTTTACGGATTCCTGTTTACAGGTCGGAATTGTTTTGATGATATGTAAGTGTTGATTTAATGTATTTATAAGATATGGATAGAGTAAAAGTAAAGGTGATAAATAAGAGTCATCATCCATTGCCCGACTATGGAACATTCGAAGCTGCCGGAATGGATGTAAGGGCTTATCTACCGGCAGGCTCTGTGACCTTAAAGCCTCTTCAGAGGGCTCTTATACCCACCGGCCTTTTTATGCAATTGCCTGAAGGATATGAATGTCAGATACGTCCCCGCTCAGGGCTTTCGCTTAATTATGGTATAACGATAGCCAATTCGCCGGGCACCGTTGATGCAGATTATCGGGGTGAAATAGGAATCATACTTCTTAATCTCGGAGAGAATGATTTCACGGTAAACGATGGAGACAGAATTTGTCAGATGGTGATAAAGCAGTACTCACATGTCACCTGGGAGCCTGTTAAAGAACTTGACAGAACCAAACGTGAGGACGGTGCTTTCGGTCATACGGGAAGAGACTGATAGCAGACCGATGGTTTTTTGTTAAACAGTCTCTAAGGAATAATTCATAATTAGGAACGAGGTATCAATCAAGATTAAGAAAGAGGTATCAGCCAAGCATGAGAGCAGGGAAAGTAAGTAAATTGATCTTAATGGTGATTTCTTTAGTGGTTTTCACCACCATTTGTGTGTCTGAAGCATCGGGCAGGGATGGTAAGGCCTTACAAGAGAGGGCGGAACGTCAGAAGCGGGAGAAAGCCCGTTATTATTATCTTGAGGGACTCCGGCATCAGGTGGAGGGAAGACATGCGGAAGCTTACGAAAATTTCAAACATGCCCACCTTATCTCACCCGATCATCCGGAAAGCGCTTACAGCTATGCTCAATTGAGACTCGTCAACGGAGTTGACACTATGGGATCGCGTGCGGAACTAGCGAGATCTCTCATGCTCATGCGTCCTTATGTGGACAGTTATCCTGAAGATTACGATGAAGTGATATATTACGCTTATGTAGCTTCCCGACTTGATTCGCTTCAGGAAGCCATCAGGGTCTACGAACGCACTGATTCATTGCTTCCTCAGCGCACAGCTACGTTGCTTCATCTGTCAGATGCCTATTTCGCGGCAAGAGATGATGAGAAAGCTCTCGCAGCTCTCGACCGTTATGAAAAGATAGAGGGGAAATCTCCGAATCTGACACTAAAAAAAATATCTTATATGATAAGCCGGGCGGATACGGCGGCAGCTCTTCGCGAAGTAAGCTCGCTTGTTGAATCCAATCCGCGTGAACCTGCTTATCTTATTCTCAAAGGGAATCTGTATACGCTCACAGAAAACAAAGATTCGGTAGAAGCTTATTTCAAGAAAGCGGAGGAGATAGCCCCCGGCTATGGGGCAGCCAAAGTAGCTTTGGCAGATTTTTATCGTCAGGAAGGTGACTCGGCCGCTTATGACACAAAGACCTACGAGGCACTTTTGGCAGAGGATTTCGGTCTTGAAGAGAAGACAGCTCTACTGTCGGAGTATCTTCAGAAACTGATTTATGATAAATCAAGCACCAAAAGAGGTGATTATCTTTTTTCAGTGCTGGAAACCCAATATCCGTTTGAGCCGGAGGTGCTCGATCTGGCGGCGCGTTATAGCGCTGCCAAAGGAGACTTTGCAAAAGCTATAGAAAAAATAGGATATGCCATAGATCTCGATCTTGATAATGATGTGTATTGGGGTCAGAAAATGAGCTATCTTATCTCTGACGACCGCTGGAAAGAGGCGATTAAAACCTATGATGAAGCTGTGAAGCATGTGGATCCCGGCATGGGATTGAGAATGCTGTGTGCATCGGCCGCACAGATAGGGGAAGATTATGATTTGGCGATCAAGATGTACGGCGAGTTGATCAATCAGCTTGCGCCCTCAGCGAAACCCACGGGAAAATTGGAATTGGCTGATATTCCCAAGCAGATAAGTCTTGACGGACTCGAACAGTTGAGCAATCTATATACTACTATCGGTGATTGCAGCTACAACGCGGGCAAGACGGAGCAGGCTTTCGGAAGTTATGAGAACGCATTGCTTCTCGACCCTGAGAATGCATTGGCACTGAATAACTACGCGTATTTTATGGTAGAGAACGGGGGCGATGTCGATAAAGCCGCTGAATTGAGTAGCCGTAGTCTTATCGGAGAAAATGAAGACAACCCGACATTCCTCGATACATATGCGTGGATACTTTATAAACAGGGTAAATATGAAGAGGCTGCGGAATATCAGAAGCGGGCTATTGAGAACTGCGAAGGAACTGCTTCTGAGAGTTCCGAACTGTGGGATCATTATGGAGACATTCTTCTTGCCACGGGCGATCGCAAGGGAGCTGTCGAGGCATGGAAAAAAGCACTTGAGCTTACAGAAGATAAAAAAGCTTTAACGAAAAAGATAAATGAAAATAAATAACAGAATCCAGATATTTGTATTCGCCATAATGCTCATGACTGTATTGGGAGCGTGTGCTTCCAAAAAAAGTGTGGCATCCGACAGTGTTGCGAATCAAAATTCAGAAACCGCGATAATCAAGAATAAGAATAAGGTAGGAGATGCGCTGGCACTATACAAAGACTGGACTTCGGCCCAGATTTCAGGAAAACTCCATCTCTCATCACTTCCGGTTTCCCCGTCGCTGAAGATATATATGAAAAAGGGGAAAGAGCTCACAATATCCGCCAGCGCCATTCTTGTGGGGGAGGTATTCAGAGTGGAGCTTACAGAAGATTCACTCTTTGTTGTCAACAAATTGAAGAAGGTATATTGCAAGGAGTCTGGAGAGAAGTTAAGAGATATTTACCCCACACTTTGCGAAGAATTGCAATCGGTGTTTCTGGGGAGGATGATTGTGCCCGGATGCGGCACTCTTTCTGCATCGAATCTTGCCAAGATAGAGGTCGAGATGGAAAACGATATGAGAAAGGTGATTCCTGACCTCGGAGAATTCCCGATAGATGTCTCTGCCTTCTATCTTTTGGATAGTGATGGCAGGGTTTCAGATCTTATTGTCGAGGGGGAACAGGGGAAACGCTTGTTCACGCTCGATTATACATGGAAAGGTAACGGCTCATCGGATATTGACGCAGTGCTGAACCGTGGAAATAAACCTGTGAAGGTGGAAATCTCTCTCGACAGTCCGAAATGGGGTGCGTCTCCGCTTTCCAGGTTTAAACTTGGAAAAGATTACAAGAGAGTGGGCTTTAAAGAATTTTTCAAGACAATCTAACCTATATGTTTCCTCTGATTAATAAACGAACAGCAGTTGCCCTATTAGTTTCCGCGGTGTTAGCTTCACCTGCGGTTGAGATCTATGCCCAGAAGAATAAAGGGAAGAAGGCTCAGACTGCGGCAGGGAAATCCTCTTCAGCAGCAGTGAAGAAGGAGAGTGTGAATGAGGTTAAACGTCAGCAGGGAGCGGTTCAGAAGGAGATAGCATCCACTCGCGCACAGATAAAAGAGAATGAACAGGCCGTAAAGAAAGGACTCGCCGACCTAAATGTTCTCCAGGGAGAGATAGCGGAAGGGAAAAAGAAGCTTGAAGACGCATCCCGCCAGGTTAAGGATTTATCGGAAAAGATAACCACAGTTGAACGCGATATATCAAAAGAGGAAGCGGAGCTGAAAAAACTTAGGGAAGAGTATCTGAAGGCTGTGAAGAAGATGCGCGTCAAGCGTAAATCGGCTTCGACCCTGTCGTTCATATTTTCCTCCAACAGTTTCAGCGAGGCCATGCGTCGTATGCGTTATCTTAGGGAGTTTTCCGGATGGCGTGAAAAACAAAGTGATAAGATAGGAGCGAAAGTGGCGAATCTTAAATCACAAAGAGAGTTATTGGCTAAGACAAAATCTGAAAAGAATGTGGCTTTGCAGGAAGAATCCAAACTCCATGCAAAGCTCCAGACACAGTATAAGGAGCAGGATGCCATGGTTGTTAAACTCAAGGCCAATGGCGATGCATTGCGTAAGTATCTTGCGCAGAAACAGTCTGAGGCCAACGCTCTTAAAGGCCGGGTTGCCGCGTTGATCGCGGAGGAGCAGCGTAGGGCAGAGGAGCAGCGGAAGGCTCGTGAGGAGGCAGCCCGTAAGGCAGAGCAGCAGCGTAAGGAGCAGCTCGCCCGGGAAGAGGCTGCCCGCAAGGCGGCTGAGGCGAAGGCACAGCGCGAACGCGAGATAGCGGCTGCCGAAGCAAAAGCTAAGGAGAAAGCAAAGGCGGATGCGGAAGCCAAGAAAAAGGCCGAGGCGGAAAAGAAGAAGGCTGCGACTGCGAAGGAGAAACAGAAGAGCGATAATGCCAAGAAAAAAGATTCACCTAAAAAGGAGGAATCTAAAAAGGAAACCAAGAATAAAGAGGAGAACAGCGGTTCATCGAAATATGCCGAGGCACGTAAACGACGTCCAAGAGGGCAGAAAGAGCAGGCCACCGATAAAAATAATACTCCAGAGAAACCACTTCCGTCGGTGTCAAAAGGAGAGAATGTGAATAAACCTGCAGAGGGAGGAAAGAAAAATAATGAACCGGCAGCTTCGGGATTTGCCCAGATGAAAGGTTCGCTACCTCGTCCGGTGGCCGGAGCATTCCGGATCACCAGCAGATTCGGACGCCATTCTCTTCCTGATCTGCCAAACGTGATGTATGACAATCCCGGAATTGATGCAGAGGTTTCGGCAGGAGCAAGTGCGCAGGCTGTCTACGGCGGAAAGGTATCGGGTGTGTATGTTGTGCCCGGCTATTCCACTGTAGTTATCGTGAACCATGGCAACTACTATACGGTGTATGGTAATATTCAGAACGCAGCCGTAAAAGTGGGCGAGTCTGTGAAGCAAGGTCAGAATCTTGGAAAACTTGCCCCCAGTGATGACGATACTTCGCACAGTTCAATTCATTTTGAGGTTTGGCATAACCGCGACAAGATGAATCCAAGCGAATGGATAAGATAGAAGTCAATACTGCACATGGAGTTGAATATAAGGAGATACAGTCGGGATGATAGAGAATTATGGGATGATTTCGTAAGAAAATCTCGTAATGCCACATTTCTTTTCGAGCGTGGCTATATGGATTATCATTCCGATCGTTTTGCGGATTGTTCCTGGATGGCTTATAAAGGGGACAAGCTCGTTGCTATGTTGCCGGCCAATGTTGACTCCTCCGGAGTGTTGCACTCTCATCAGGGTCTTACCTACGGAGGGTGGCTTCTCCCTCCTTCCCATCTCGATGGCAGCGATCTACTGGAGATTTTTCAACTTGCTGTCGAGATATGGAAAGCGGCAGGAATTGTTGCTTTGGACTATAAACCCCTTCCATGGATATATTCGGCACAGCCTTCGCAAGAAGATGTGTATGCACTATTTCGCATGGGAGCCACTGTCTCGGAGATTAATCTAAGCTCGGCAATAAATCTTTCATATCCTATTCATTATAATAAACTTCGGAAACGGACCCTTAGAAAAAGTTCTGAACTGCGGGTGATAATAGATGAAACCGATGATTCTGAGAAATTTATGCAGATGGTAAAGACTTGCCTGCAGGATCGTCACGACACACAGCCTGTTCATACGGCCCGGGAGATCTCTATTTTGAAAGAAAGGTTTCCTGAAAATATCCGTATGTTCGCCCTTAGACTTGAAGATAGACCGGAGGAAGGTTTTCAGGCCGGAGTCATGGTTTATGATACAGGCAGGGTAGCACACGCCCAGTACATAGCATCCACACCTCTGGGGCGGGAATTAAACCTGCTGACCCCGCTTTTCGATTGGCTTATACGTGAGCGTTATTCCGATAAGGCATATTTTGATTTCGGAATTTCCAATGAAGATCACGGTCGCTATCTCAATTCCGGATTATTGCGGCAGAAATTTTCATATGGTGCTACCGGAGTGGCCTATCAGAGATGGGAATTGAAAATCTGAATCATCACTTCCCAAAAAGTTTTATCAAATGCTTTTCAATTCATCAGAGTTTCTTTTCTTCCTACCTGTGGTCTTCCTCCTTCACTGGCTTCTGTTTAAGAGTCGTGAGAGCAGAAACATATTCCTCATTGTTGCAAGCTATCTGTTTTATGGATGGTGGAATCCTATATTCCTGCTGTTGATTTTTATAACATCAGTGAGTAGTTTCGCAAGCGGGCTGATAGTGGAACGATCAGCCAAAAGACTTATACGACAAACGACTCTATGGGGGAACGTAGTTTTGAATTTAGGGATACTTTGCGTTTATAAGTATTTCAATTTCTTTTCTGTAAGCTTTGCCAGGATGATGGCGGGTGTTGGATGGGAAGTGGATTCCATAACCCTTGATCTAATTCTTCCGGTCGGTATATCGTTCTATACATTTCAGGCGTTGAGTTATGTTATCGATGTAAAGAGACGTCAGATTACCGCCACTCCCGATTTCTTCGCATTCATGGCCTTCATAAGTTTCTTCCCTCAACTTGTGGCCGGCCCTATAGAACGTGCCACCAACCTGCTCCCTCAGTTTCTCCGTAACCGTAGGTTTGATTATGCGAAAGGAGTGGAAGGGCTGCGCCTGATATTATGGGGACTTTTCAAGAAGATGGTTATCGCCGATAATTGTGCCCCGATGGTAGACAAGATCTTCGAAAATTATCAGAGTGTGGGAGCCTTGAATCTGTGGATCGGAGCCTTTTTATTTACTATTCAGATATATTGTGATTTTTCAGGTTATTCCGATATAGCCCGCGGTGTGGCACGTCTTTTCGGTGTTGAGCTGATGCACAATTTCAGGCTGCCTTATTTCTCAAAAAATATAAAGGAATTCTGGCAAAAATGGCATATCTCGCTCACTTCCTGGTTTCGTGACTACCTTTATATTCCGTTAGGCGGAAATAGAAAAGGGAAGTGGAAGAGAATAAGAAACACGGTTATTGTTTTTTTAACCAGCGGTCTATGGCATGGCGCCAATTTCACCTTTATTGCATGGGGCGGATACCATGCACTGCTTTATTTGCCATCAATGCTTGGCAAAAAGAGAGAGGATAAGGAATCCGTAGGGATGCAGGCGTATGCGAAGTCTGTGTTTGCCATGGGACTTACATTCCTGCTGGTTATGATCGGCTGGATACTCTTCCGTGCGAAACATCTTAAAGAAGCATTCGGGTATATCGGTCTGATGTTTACTGCTCCGCCTGTGGGTGAGGTGATGGGGAAGCGTGCTGTCGGCTGGTGTATCCTGCTTCTCATAGCCGAATGGATAGGCAGAAGGTATGAATCTCCGGTTGATCTTTTTTCAAAAGGGATCGGTGTGTATGCTCCTGTAAGGTGGTCTCTTTATCTTATTCTGTTTCTAACGGTTCTGATATTCTCGGGGAATACCGAACAGTTTATATATTTCCAGTTCTGATGAAGTTGTTTTTGAAGAAAATACTGTGGTTCTCGCTTTTGGTTTTAGGACTGCTTTTTATAGGGGAGCTCGTGGTGCGTTCGATAGAGACCCCTTACCGTTACAAGGCTGATTGGCTGAGGGAGAACGGAGATAAGGTGAAAATCCTTGTCCTTGGGTCGTCACATACCTATTACGGCATTATTCCCTCCGTTTTGGGAGACAGCGTATTTAATCTCGCCAACATATCGCAGACTCCGGAATATGATCTTGCTCTGTTAAAGACATTTCACTCCGATATGCCGAATCTTGAAACGGTTATAGTTCCGATATCATACTTCACTTTCCGGGATCCGGCTTTGGAAGATATGGATCATGGCCTATGCGTGCAATATAAGGTTGGTATGGGCCTTCCGCTGCATTCCGACTTTTCTCTTTATAACCTGTGTATTACTGATTTCAAATCATATGCAGGGCGTCTGCGCAATCTGATCATGCCACAGGAACTCAATATTTGTGATACGCTCGGCTTCGGCCTTGGCTTCGATCTCGCTCATCGCGAACCGAACTGGAAGGAAAAAGCAGTGGATAGAGCGCATGATCTGACCCAGATATTACCCGGACGTCCAGAAAAGGTGGAAAATGTGATAAAGGAACTGGTGTCTTACTGTAAAGAAAAAAATATAGAACTTATCTTTATCACTACCCCGGTGATCACAGAATTCAGCAGCGCGATTGATAGAAAACAATATGAGGAGATGCGTGAAAAGATAAGAGGACTAAGAGAAAACTGTAATATGAAGTATTATGATTTTTTCATGTCAGATAATTTTAAAGATGAGGATTTTCATGATTCCGATCATCTTTCCGATATTGGAGCGCGTAAACTCAGCCTTATGCTCCGCGACAGTCTTTCCAATCAGTAATTATTATGCAGCATCCTAAGGTGACATTTGTCATACCCGCATACAATGCGGCCGCTTATTTGGCGGTTGCGGTAAACTCCATATTGTCTCAGACTGTAGATGACTGGGAACTGATTATTGTCGATGACTGTTCTAAAGACGATACTTTGGCGATGGCACGGGATTTTGCCGACAGCGATTCCCGGATAAGGGTGCTTCAGACCGAGCGTCAATCGGGTGGAGCATACATTCCCAGAAAACTTGCCATAATAAATGCTCGAGGAGAGTTCATCGCGCCGCTCGATTCGGATGATGCGATAGAACCCGGTTATTTGCAGAGTCTGTTGGCAGCTGTGGAAATAGAGGAAAAGATGGATATCTGTTTCCCCATAATGTATAGCTGGGATGGCCACCGGTCGGGTTCTCCTTATAGACACGACTCCACTCTATATGGAAAGGTTATGAGCGGTCGCGACATGGTGAAGTATACCCTTGATGGATGGAGGATTCACTGCAATGGAGGGGTTATCCGGAAAGATGTTTATTTAAAAGCATTTGAAAATATCAACGAAGACGATATCGAGGTCCGTTCTTACATTGATGAGTATTTAAGCCGTCATCTTCTTTTCAATGCGCGTAATGTGATGGTGTGTGATGTGAAATACCTTTACCGTGAAAATCCGTCATCGATCACACATACAACCGATTTACGCGCTTTCGGGCTGCTATGGAATAATTCGCTGCTCATCCCGTTCATCAGAAGTCATTATGCAGAGCATTCTGAAGAGCGAAAACTGATGGAGCGGCAGAACTTCCATTGTTATTTTGATTCATTAAGAATGTTGGGTGAGGCCACCCTCTCTAAAGAAGAGTTACGGAAAGTGAGAAGTATGCAGAAACTGAGCAGAAAAAACGCCGATCTTACGATACTTAAAAATAATGTAAGTCATAAATATCTGGCTCTGTTCCTGTTCCCGCATAGATTAGGGGCTTTTATCTTTTCAAGGCTGGCGCCTGATCTTTCCTCGAAGAAGAAGAAATGAATAGAAGGATGCCGCGATAAGAAGAATGGTCATAGCTATATACGACAGAGCATTGTTCCATAATGAAATTGCAAAGGTGGCTGAGGCCAGAAGCAGAGACAGTGTCACTGCATTGAGCGCATCGCGGCTGTAAGAGAAGGAATATCGCCGGCGGCAAACGGCGTAATTGATAATAATGTCGATTACTCCTCTGGCTACCAGACTTATGCCGAGACCTAACAATCCGAAAATGTGATAGAATATTACGCTGCATGCCAGCCAGCAGATGTTGGCCCATACACATTCCATCCATATATAAGCCTTGCGGTCGTCTTTTGCCACATATATATATCCCAGCGGAAAGGCCAAAGCCTGAATAAGCATTCCGAGTCCCATCCAGCGTATTAGAGGGAGTATGGATAAAAACTGTTCGGTAAGCAGGAGGCGTATCACCAAGGGGGCTGTAAGGATAAGAAGGATTATCAGTGGAGTTGCGACCAGCATTACAATTTCCGTCTGACGGTTCACAATCTTTCTCATCTCTCTATTGTCTTTACAAACTGCCGACAACCGGGGAAAGTAATCCAATGCAAGTGCGCTCATTATCATGCCTACGTATTGATTGGTAATTGAATTCGCTCCCTGAAACAGACCGATATCGTCTAACGAACCGTAGATACGGATATATAGATTTATAAGATAAGTGATAAGCTGTCCGGCCAAGGAACCGACTAAGAGGATAAACCCCATTGATAGCAGGGCTTTGATAAGCTTTCTGTCTTCTTTAGACGACTCTTCTCCTACTTCAGGACGGAGTATGTGGCGTGATACCTTTCTGAAAGAAATATAATAGAAGAGAAACAAGGATAGAGCCAATGCAATCATTGCCGGCACGATACCTTGTTGTCCGAAAAAGTAATATAGGGGTACTCCGAAAACAAGTCCTGACATGCCACCCACAAGGGTGGCTTTCGACAGCCGTTTCACTTCTCCCAAGCCTTGCAGCAACGCCAAAAGACCGGCACCCGCTATGGAAAGACCTACAAAAATGGAAAGCCAGAGATAGGCTGATGTGTGGTTGAAGTTGCCGAAAGAGAACTCACTCCATACGGAAGCGGTTGCGAGTGTAACCACTGTGCCTAACAGGGAGGTGAAGATAAGAAGCCGTAAGGCAACCCTCATGACTCTTCTCAAGGAGGTCTCCTTATCTTTGTTGGCCGCAATCTCCTTTACTACTGCTAAATTGAGCCCTAATCCGCAGAATTGCTGCAAAGGAGATAGAGAGGAGGTGTAAAGCGAGGCGACCCCCATTCCGGCAGGCCCTAAAAAGAGGGCGACGAATTTACCGCGCAGAAGAGAGAGGAGGATATTGAATATCTGCACTCCTCCGAATGCTGAAAGCCTTTTCAGAATATTGGTATAGCTGTTTTCCTCTTTAATCTCGGCCATTCTCTTTTGGAATATAAAACAGTTTCTAAAAGATATGATCAATAAATTCGGCTTTCCCCACTTCGGCAGCGAACCGTGCGAACCCGGAAGCATACATCCCTTCTGTGCGCATCCTTACCACTTTGTCAGCTCCCATTATAAGTAATTGGTCAACAAATGTTTTCATGGTGGAGTCATCAAGGTCCTCCGGGGAGGCATCTTTGTCAAGATCAATGTGACGAATTTTTCCTTCTACCACATATAGATCAGGATTCCCTTTTTTGATATACTCCAGAAAGCTTCTGCTATCACTTGTAACCATGATTCCCGTACCCTCCGGACGCCCTTTAGATAAAAATTCTATCTCATTGGCCACTTTTTTCATCAGTCTCTCTTTCTCTTCATCCGGTAACACTATTCCGGACCAATCGTTGAAGTCGCCCAAAAGTGTTAGGAAGCGGGTAGTGAACACCCAGTAATTATCTCCCAGTTTCTGTTTATGTCTGTCTATGGCATCCTGAAGCCGTTTGGAAGGGCGGAAAAGCTTTGGGAAAAGTTCTGCGTATTCTCCTATCGCGCTGTCTGCATTAGTGTAAAGATGCAATTGTCGCGGAGGAGATAGAAGGGCTGCCCTCATGCGCCATAGACTTTGACGGGGCGTCATGTCGTCGATCACTACGACCCTTGAATTTTTCCGTGATCGGCTGATTTCCTCCTCCGAGATTCGCCAGTCGAATGTGGTATGAAGAAGATAATCTGACAGATTAAAAGAATCATTCCATAGGATATAGAATGGCAACCCTTTTTTCTTGCTTTCTCGATATGCGGTTAGAATGCCTCTTAACCGGTCGGTGAGACCACCGTGATATATGGCTCCGTCAAGCATGCATATCACACCAGTTTTAGTCACTTTCTCCTCACGGTCATGATAGAGTTTTTTATCAACGTCCTTGTCAAGAGACCATGGAGCCTTCAATTTGAGGAACACGGCAACTGTTCCAATCAAGTCCTTGCTTATCCTGATCGAGTCATAGTAAGCCTTTCTGACTTTTTGGAATTTATGTCCCCCATATCTACGACCCAAACTTCCTACTATTTTTTTAGGGTTAAGTTGCATATTCTATATTCAGCGATCAACTCTTTCTATGATCCAATCTTTAAGTCCTCTTTCCTCCTTGGAGAAATTGGCTCCGATAAGGAAGATTGTTTTCTCTGTCATCGCAAAGCGTCCCGCATAATCTCTATCATGAATCTGCTTCATAGCCTCGGCTGATGATCTGTTATATTTGAATTCAAATATATAGATATAATCCTTCATCCTGATGGTAAGGTCTGTTCTTCCCTTGTTGGAATGTTCCTCCATTCTGGCATCGGTGCCGAGAAGCGTGAAAAGCAGGTAAATCACGTTTTGATAAAGTTGTTCATCATGCTTTTCGTAAGGAATATCCTTTATCATTGTCTGCAGACGCAACATAAAGTCCTCAATCTTTCCGGCACGGAGATCCAGGCGGAACTTGCGGAGACCGAACACACCGTTCAGGTCGGCCAATTCAGGGAGATAAAGTTTGGTGAGTTGCTGTGCGAAGCCTGTCTCGACCTCCTCATTGGGGAAGTGAAGCTCCATCTCGTAGCCGTCGGAATCCTTGATTGTAAGATAACCGGTCTGGAATAGTAATGGAATTGGGTTGTTGTCATTCATTCCTACCGCCTCCAGCTCCGTCTGCTCCACCCATTGGCTGTTGAGCGAGGGGAGGAGAAGCTTGTTCTTCATAATTCTTTTTGCAAGGAAAGTAGGAGTGCCCGTCTGAAACCAATATTTCCCGAATTCCACTTTAGCCAGTGCGTTAAGCACGCTGAACGGATTATAAAGACGGCTTCCGTAAGGAGCGAATTTATAACCGTCATAAAAATGGTGCAACCTGTCGATCGTCTCCTCAAAAGAGATTGAGTGTCGGTCGGCAAGTTTTTTGATTCCCGGACCATAATTTTTCTCCAGTTCCTCCTGAGTCCAGCCACATATATCCGCAAACTCGTTCTCCAAGGATATATCGCGGAGGTTGTTCAAATCGCTGAAAATGGAAACCTTATTAAACCTTGCCACACCAGTCAGCATAGCGAAAAATATATGCCTCTCCATAGATTTGAGGACTCCGAAGAAACCTTTCAGGATGGACTGGTTCTTTTCAAACAGTTCAGGCTTATCCTCGATTCCCAACAAAGGCTTGTCGTATTCATCAAATAAAATGGCAGGCTGTTGACCTTCGGCTAACTCTGCTGTCTCTATTAGCTTTGCAAATCTTCCTGATAATGAGTTGTCAATGTCGGTTATTCCATATATTTTTTCATATTTCGACAGATATCTATTGATAATCAGTTCCAAACCGTCGGGGCGAAGGTAATCCTCAGCATTGAAATCGAAGTGAAGGACAGGTCGTTTCACCCATTCTACATCCATCTCCTCGATGGCAAGACCCTTGAAAAGCTCCCTTTCGCAATTGAAAAAAGAATGGAGCATGGAGAGAGTGAGGCTTTTCCCGAACCTTCTCGGACGGCTGAGAAAGATAGAGGTGGCCGCCTTTATCAATGGAGGGATAAACATACTCTTATCAACGTATGCATAGCCACCTTCGATAATTCGAGAGAAAGTCTGTATTCCTAAAGGATATCTTAATTCTTCCATATTTATTGCTTGTCAAGTGGACGATTCATCCTTATTCAAGAAGTGATAATAATGAAGCGAAAAGGTCTATAATCTACAAAGATACTAAAAACAAATGTTAAGCAGAAGATTTTGAAAATTTATTTTGTAAATTTGCAGTGAAAAGCATCTTACAAGAAGAGTTACGTTTATGAAAGATAATAATGTGAAGTGGAAAGGGATAATGCGTCTTCTGCGTCCGCATCAGTGGATAAAGAACGGCGTGGTGTTTTTGGCCATGATATTCGGTGGAAGGCTCCTTGATACAGAATGCTGGATAAATTCAATATTGGCGGCAATCTCCTTCTGCCTTGTCTCCTCTTCAGTATATTGTCTCAATGACGTGCTCGACAGCAAATATGACCGTCTCGATCCCATTAAATGTAAACGGCCGGTTGCATCAGGCATGGTCAGTCCTGTAGAGGCGTTGATTTCAGGAGCCATTGCCGCACTTCTATCGTTGATTGTTTCCATACTTACCCTCCCGTGGGGTTGCACGGTGATAATAGCTGTTTACTTATCCTTGAATATTCTATATTGTGTTGCTCTTAAACACGTTGTGCTTGTTGACGTGATGATAGTTGCGATTGGTTTTGTGTTAAGGGTTGTCATGGGAGGAGTTGCGTCACAGATATGGCTTTCGCAATGGATTGTGATAATGGTCTTTCTCCTTGCCCTCTTTCTTGCGCTTGCCAAACGCCGTCACGAAGTGGTTCTGGTGGAATGTTCAGAAAAACAGGAGGGGAGAAGAAGCGTGTCAGGTTACACTGTGCCATTCCTTAATTCGGCTCTCTCTCTGTTAGGAGCCGTGCTGATAATAGGATACATTATGTACACACTTCAGCCCAAATATGGGAAAGGTCCCGATTCGGAATATCTTTATATCACGGCGTTGCCCGTATTGTTCGGCATTCTGAGATACCTTCAGCTCACGATTGTGGAGAACCGGTCCGGGAGTCCGACGAAGATTGCCTACAGCGACCCTCCGTTGCTGATAACTGGGGCTATTTGGTTAATCACTTTCATTTTAATAATTTACCTCTAATAATACAGAAAGTGGAAAAAATAGAGGATTCAAACAATCATGGCGTAGGAAAAGGGGAAGCGGCATGGAGAGTGTCGATCTCCTTGCTCGGATGCGTCTTTTTCTGTTATGTTTTTTCAGTTATCCCTTTTTACTTTGGCGTTTCCATAACTGAATATGTATTTCCTATGGCAGTGCTTGCCGGAATTGTGGTGGGAGCGTCTGTGGGCGACATACGTATGAAAGATCGCCGCACCGGCTGGATTGCGGCAGTTCTCCTTATAATTGTTGGAAGCGTTTTGATTGCAGGTTTATTGTATGATCATTCTTACGACGGACTCCGTTATCATCAGGAGATTGTAGCTGCTCTTATGGAAGGTTGGAATCCTTTGATAGCTAATAATGAAGCATCTGTTCCGGTTAGCCTGTGGTCCTTGCATTATGCCAAGGCCATTGAAATTGCTGAAGCATCTGTCGGATGTTTCACGGGTAAGATAGAGATGGGGAAAGGAGTCAATCTGATAATGGTAATGGCTGTTGCTTTCGGTGTCTATGCTTTCCTGAGAGAAAATCCGGCAAGCCGATTTGTCAAAGACCCGGAACCTGATTCAGGCTGGAGTAGAAAGAAATGCGTATGGCTAACCATTGCAATCGTGTCGAATCCGGTGGTTATTTCCCAGATGGTAACATTCTATATAGACTTCTACAAGTATCTTTATCTGATTATGGCCCTATTGGGTTTCTATCTGATGAGTTCAGGAAAAGGATATCGTAGAGCTGTGGGTTATATAATGTTGGGAATGACCCTTGTTATGGCAATGGGTACAAAATTCAATTTCTTCTTCGAGGCCGGGTTATGGATGATTCTTGCTTACCTCTGGGTCTGCATAAAAAGAGATTTCATTGCTCTAAAGAGATTGTTTCTGGTATCACTATGTGCTCTTGCAGTAGGAAGTGTTTTAGCTTATCATCCCTACATAACGAACATGCTGCACTGCGGACACCCGTTATATCCCCTTATGGGTGCCGGAGCTGTGGATATAATGTCAGACAATACTCCCGATATTTTTCATGGAGCCGATAGGGTGACCAACTTTTTTGTTTCTCTTATTTCCGTGTCATTTCCGATCTATGACCAAAGGGCCGGTGGGTTCACTATATTTATGCCCTTCATTCTTCTTTTAAGCTTATTCATATCGTTTAGAATAGCTTCAAAACTGAAAGGTGTCGTATGGTATATTGCTGTATGTGTCCTTTTGAGTTGCTTTATTTTCGAGCAGACCTGGTGGGCTCGCTATATCTGTCAGTTATGGCTTTTCGGAGTTATATTTTTAGTAGCTTCGCAATGTCGTAAGGAAGTAAAGAGATGTGGCACTGCATTGTCTATTCTGACGGTATGCGCAGGGATATTCACTTTTACGACCTCTCTGGCAACAGAAGTGACGAGAGGGAGTTATCTGCGTTATCTTTTCGAATCATGCAAAGAGGAGAAGGTGACGGTGTGTGGCAGCCTTCCGGTTCAGATGAAACGACATCTGGATGAAGAGAGGGTGAAGTTTATCCGCAGAGACAGTGTGCCGGAAGGGAAGGAAGCGACAGCTCTCTATTATTATCATGGATGCGAACCGGTAATTATTCTGAACGATGATCAATATAGGAGTCTTGATAAAAAAATGAGTAGACTGCACCAGTCGTTGGAGAGTTACCGTTACAACCCATCAGAAGGAGAATAGAGGATATGGAGAAGAGGAAAGTAACTGTTTTCGACTTCGACGGCACCCTTACGCAAGAAGACACCTTCATCAACTTCGCGCGATATTCCTTGGGAGACCTGAGGCTCATTCGCGGAATACTCCTTGCCTCCCCTTGGCTTGTGGCATGGAAGTTGGGTGTGATTTCAGGCTCCAAGGCCAAAGAGAAGCTTTATTCATTTCTCTATAAGGGATTGAAGAAGACAACCGTTGAAGCAAAGGGTGCGGATTTTATGCCTGATTATAGAGAAGATGTCGTTTCAAAGTTAAAGAGACATAAGAGTGAAGGAGATAAAGTGTATATTGTCTCGGCCAGTCTTGACCTCTGGATGGAAGAGATAGCACGCAAATTAGGCGTGAAGCTTATATGTACAAAAACATCTGTTGATTTTGACGGAAATATTGACGGATGTTTCGCGTCTCTAAATTGTCACGGTGAGGAGAAACTGAGAAGATTAATTGATTTAGAAGGGGAGAGGGAGAACTTTTATCTCACGGTTTATGGCGATGAACCAGGGGGAGGCGATGAAGCCCTGTTCAGAAGCGCAGATGAATCTCATTACTGTATAAGTCATGGAAAAGAGGATTGAAATATCAGTTATAGTTGTAACCTACAATCAGGAGAAGACAATAGGACGCACTCTTGATTCCATACTCATGCAGAAAATAAGGCACCCATACGAAATTATAATAGGAGATGACTGTTCTACCGACAACACTGAAAAGATTTGCCGTAAGTACGCGGAGAGGTATCCTGATAAGATCAGATATTTCCGCAGGGATCATAACCTTGGGGTGGTAAGGAATTATTTTCAGTGCATAATTGATAGCCGGGGAAAGTATCTTGCAGACTGTGCCGGCGATGATTTTTGGGTAGATGCAGGGAAACTGCGGAAGGAATATGAGGTTATGGAGGAGTATCCGGGAGTCTCCATAATTCATACCGACTGGCGATGCTGCGACATTGATGGAGGGAACGTAAGGATATCGGAAGATCGGAAGGGGAGATTTGATCATATAAGCGAGATAGCCGGGAGAGGTGAGAGGAATGCTCTGCCTGTTATCTCGGAAAAAGGGGGTATTGTCATCTCGGAAAAGGGCGGGATGTTGAGGAGGATTCTTCTCCATGATTCCATTGCAATGATCCATCTATGCACGGCAATGTATCGTCGCGATCTGATAATGTCGGAAATGAAAAGTTATCCTGACCTTTTTTGTGACCCGGAATACACAGGCGAGGATTTTCAGATTATGACTTCCATGGCCGCTTTGGGAAAAGTGGCATATCTTCCTGAGGTGACCCTGCATTACAGCGTCACCCCCGATTCAATCTCACATCAGACTGATTTCGGGAAGAAATTCAGACAGCATAAGGGGAACCTAATTCTTACTGAAAGATTGAGAAAGCACTATGGGGTGTCTTCTGATGAAATCTCGGCATATTATATAAAGGAACTTGATTACCTCTCGGCGCAGGTGTTCCACTCATTCGACCAATCCCTACTTGCCGAATACTCTCTTCTCAAAAGGGGAATGCCATTGAAAGAAGGATTGCTTTTAAAGACAAAAATACGCGACACAATAATGAAGTCACTGATCCTGTGGCGTTTGGCTCATAAATTTATTGGAAAGAGGGAAAGCATTTGAATGGTTCAGTCGATGAGACTCCTTATTTCCTTTGCAAAACGGAGTCTGAGGTCTTCCGCCTTATACCGGCATTCCCATGTTTGATATGCCCTCTCCCTATAAAGTGTCGGCTCTCCCTCTATCAGTTTTATTGCATCGCTAAATGAGTCGAAATCAGGGTCGGGGTTGAGCAGGACACCTCCGCCATGATTCAGCATCTCGGTGATTCCGCCAACAGATGTGGCTATGCAGGGGATTCCATAGCTAAGGGCTTCGCATATTGCAATCGGGCATCCTCCCTCCGAATGGCTCAGAAGTATCATGCTGTCGAAATGGGTAGTGCGCATAATCTCATGCACCTCCGAATTGTGTAATGCACCTTTAAGTTCAACAGAAAGATTTTCGGGAACTTCGGTTGCCATTGCACGGAGCTGATCCATCAGGATTCCATCGCCGATATGCACATACCTTATCCTCTTGTCGCGATTGTTGCGGGCATATTCCCTTATCAGTTCAAATTGTTCCTTCACACCCTTTTCAGGCGACACTCTTGCAACTCCAAGTAGTGAAAGTTCACGGGCGGGAGCTGATGAGGAGCCATCGGCATCAACATCATTATCCGGGTTTCTGCCCTCGTGTGCCGGGGTTCCCAGTTTGCTAAGAAATATCTTATCCGAATAGTAGGGATAACGCTGGAGAAGGTATTTCCTCCCTGCTCCCGAAACAGTGTAACACCCGGCCAACATATCCAGGCTCCGCTTTCTCCACCATGGGCTGATGAAATACCTATCCTCATATAAGTCATATCCATGCGTGCGCGTTATTACTTTCGCCCCCTTTATGAGTGAAAGCGCGGCTGTGGTGAAATTGAACCAGAATGTATAGAAAAGGGTATTCTCCAAATCTAACTTCTCCTCACGGATAAGCCTACAGATATTTTTAAGACAGATGCCTACGTAAGATGAATATGCCACTACCTCCCTAAAAGAGCTGTCAGAATGTTTCAGATCGTATAATACCGGCTTAAGGTACCTCTTGAGTCCATCAAATTTTCTTATAAGGGAGGGCTTTATGAGCAGGGAATTGCTGAGCTCAACGTTCGCGGGAAGTGACTTCACATCAAGTTCTTCTCTAATCTTTCTGATCGGGGCTATTATCACTCTGTCGAATGCATTTGACAGGGCTTCAACCTCGGGAGAGATAAAGCTGTTTTCCGTCACGCTTCCGTAGGGGAACGCGTCTGTGATTAAAACGATAATTGCCATCGGGAAAGACCTATTTCCAGAGCATATAACCGGCTCTGCCCCCTTTCCGGGTGTATTCATATATCCACCGCAGGAGTTTCTTTCTCCATCCGGTTATTTTCGCTTCAGAGATACTTTTTTCAAGCAGTGGCTTGCCTAAATCCTCATGACCTTCACGAGAATATATGGCGGCCAAGTTTACTTTGCGGTAAAGAAGCATATTAATGATTCTTTCGCGGAGTGAGTCGGGAGCCATCTCCGCATCCTTCTCCATAGCTTCAATAGATTTCTCCCATTGTCCCGCCTTGGAATGAAAATCGGAGCCAGTGATTGAATTTTCTTGTGGATAGATATGGACTAACACGCGGAACACCCCCTTCATGTTAGGCTCATTTAGGAGGATGCGCAAACCTAACTCCCAATCATTCCATGCCAAGAGCGATACATTCCACCCTCCGATACGCTTGATGAAGGAGGTGCGGAGGGCATATGTCTGTGTTGAGAGCACAGCATTATAAATATGTCGCCTTAGCAGATCGAATTTGGCAAAGCGTTTCGGTATGACTTCTTCCTTGGAATTGATGTATGCTGTGCGCCAATACACCACATCGAGTTTCTTGTCGCGGTCGAACGCCTCCATCACGGTTATTGCAAGTTCGGGAAGCATCACGTCGTCGGAGTCAAAGAAGAGCATATAATCCGTGTCAACCTCTAAAAGGCCTCGGTTTCTTGCGGCCGCCGCTCCGGGTCGTTTCTCGCTTACGATTTTGATGGAGAAATCCTCACTTTCATGGTTCTCTTTCCATTTAGCCACGGCTTCCACTGTGCCATCGGTAGAATCATTGTCAACCACAATCAGCCGTATCGGACGATACGACTGATTATAGGCACTGTCAAGAGCCCGGAGAATAAGCGTCTCACGATTCTTGACCGGAATGACTATGGATAGAGGATTATATATCATGGCATATTATTTGAAGCACAGCCCCGGGCGGAAACAGCTTAGCGATGATTATTTCTTTCTTCTTCTCACCGATTTGGCTGCGTTTGCATTGCCGTTGCTGCTTGAAGAGGATGATGAAGATAATTTAGGTTTCTTCGCCTTGGTTGTTTTCTTGGTCTTGGAGGTGGAGCTGCGGCGGGAACGAACCGATTTCTTTTCAGCCGGAGCTGCATCAGAATCGCTTACCATTGTGCGTCCAGGAATCGTGTCGCCGGCAGCAATAGCTTTAGCCAACTCCTCTTCACGTTCCTTCTGGGCGAGATACTCCTCACGGGTGGGAACATATAGATTCTTGCCGTAATTTCTCAGACGATTGTCAATGCTGTCCTGAGCCTGCTTGAGCAGATCCTCGTCGGGATAAAGTTGAGCCATCGAGAGGTTACGGAGATTGCGCGTCTTGTAGATTTCACCGTCATACATACCGAGATTGAAATAGTCATCAAGGCTGTATTGCTCGAGATTGTTATCATCTGAAAGGAACACATATTCCTGAGCGAGATAAGGACGGAGCGCATCAAATTTAACCCAGAACATCGGATAGCGTCCCTGTGCGCCATAATCGGTATATTTATTGAGCACCGGGCAGATAGCCTCGACACGTGTGTTCATTCTATTGGTGCGACGGTCGAATTCCCATTTTTCAAGAATATAGTAGGCCTGAACCTGATTGGAGGGCACATCGGCCTCCTCAATCACATACTTCGGGTTTTTCGCTGTCCCTGCTCCATTCTGATAGTAAATCTCAAAACGGTCGAGCATCTCATCTACCTTTATCTTATACTGGTCGGTGAAGACCTCACGACCGTCGAGATACTCGTATGCGGGGATCTTTCCATCCACCACCAATCCGAACAAAAGGCGGAAAAGATTCTGTTTCCCGTCTACAACATCTTCGGGGTAATAGAGGGGAGTGTTCTCGGGCTTGGAGAGATCGAGCTGACGATATATGTCTCTCTTATATTGAAGATCGGCATCATGGGTCTCCTTTGTAGTGTAGAAGTCCTGCATACGGTCAGTCACGCCGGTAGCGTTCTTCTCATTCTTTTTATCCTTTTCGGCACGGCGACGAACCACTCCGCCATTCTCAACCTGTGCCACAGCGGCGATTCCTGCTGCAGCGATAAGAGAAAGGGTTAATATTTTGCGATATATATTCATGTCGTTAATATTTCGTTTAATTGAGCGCCACTTCCATGGGGGAGATGTCGCGTGTGATTCCATCAGGGCCTTTGGCCTTTATGTTGGAAATAAAGAATGATTTGCCCGGTTTGAGGCGTTTAAATTGTTCGCGTTGACGTTCTGAGAACCGAGATCCGTTTGAGATTTCCGGGATAAGGTTTCCCATCTGGTCTGTGAATACGGTGGAGAAAGACACCACAGTATATGTTATATCCAACACGCCATCGTCGAGCGCCGCTCCTAATCCGTCGGCCCCCATGAGTGCCGCCTTTGAGATTCGTTTCGGCGTTCCCTTGTAGTGAGTGTTGCCGATTGGAATAAATGCCGTGGGATCGGGCAGCTTTCTGACTCTGAATGTCATTGAGCCTACACTCTGTGTTCTGCCGTCGAGTTCGGCGGAGACTGAGATGGTAGCTTCTGTGCCGACCTGGGTCACTCGCGCCACCCAGTGGTCGCCATTGCGCGTCAGCGTACCTCCTGATATTGAAGCCTGCACACCGCTCATAGGCACTCCGGGCACTGATATTGATATAGGGTTGTCGATACCGGCATAAAGCACATTCATCATTGTCGGTGAGATTGTAGCCATAGGCTCAATCACGGTGTAGGATGATGTGAAGGGATGTTTCTGCATGGATCCATCGGAAAGAGGAAGCTCTATATATCCGGAGAACTGATGGGTTCCCGGTGCTCCGGGAACAAATTCATATAACCCTTTGGGGTTGCTGAGACGGGTTCCATTCACATATACAGCCGGACGCTGGGTTGTGTCGACGGCGGCAAGAACAATCTGAGCCGAATATTTACCGCCCCTGATTATGGTGCGCGATTCAGGAATCACGTATGCACCGAACTCATTCATGTGAACATCGTCCATATCCACATTCATTATAAGGTTGGCCAGCGCTTCCGATTCAGCCTGGTGAATATCGTTCTGCAGCTTCGTAAGCATTGTCACGGCTGCTACAGACGGCATATTCTCGAACATCTTCTGTTCCCAGGATGATGCCCCTCCGGGAGTCTTGACGATAGTGGTTGAAAGCATTTCTGACACTGCCTTGCGCTTGGCCGAATCAGGAATCATCTCCACTACAAAAGCTCGGTATGAGTCAATGGTTTCCCTGAGTTTCTTCCCGCGCTGCGTATTGGGATTAAGCATAATTACTGATGAAGCCTCAAGATCATCAAGGTTTTTCAGGTTATGATAATCCGCACCTTTGCCGTCGGTTGCCGTGGCAATGTCGACTTTAAGCTGTTCGATGGCATTGAACACAGCCTGTGAACGTTCACGCAGTTTTGTGCCCTTCTCATAGAGGGCACCTGCCTTCTCCGGACTCTCCTGATACATGCTTTCCAGATAACGGAACTGAGCTGCGTTTCGCTCAGCGATATTTTTATTTGTGCGGCTTATGCTGTCGTGCACCTGGCTGAATCCGTTGAGCACATCGCTCGACACATTCAGCGCAAGCATGGCCGTGAGGACGATATACATAAGATTGATCATCCTCTGTCGGGGCGACATACGCGCCACATTATTTCCTCCTCCTGCCATTTATTCTATTGGGTGTTGGTTCTTGGTTATTAGACAATCCCCGGTTGGGGATATGTCAGTCATTGTTTCTAAGTGATTCATCAAAAGGATTGATTCCTCCGGCCGCCGCGTTGGCTCCCCCCATCATAGGATTGGCCATATTGATGGTCATCGCCGTGATCATCTTTTCATATACGGAATTAAGCTGCTTCATATAGCGTGCCATACGTTCTGTCTCTTCGCAATAGCGTGAAGACTCGGCTGCTGATTTCTCATACATATCCCGAATATCCTTTAGTCCACGGTTAACGCGGTCGATAGATTCGAGCTGTGAGGCCACACTCTTGAGCTGAATCTCATATATGGTGTTAAGGCCGGCGATATTGCGGTTAAGATCCTGCATCTGATCCACATAGCCGTTTGATGCGCCGGAAATTGTTTCTGAATTCTGTGTGATAGCCTGATAGGAGCCGAGAAGAGTCTCGCACACTCGGTTCAGAGCTTCGGTTGTTTCATTGAGGCGGCTCATCTGGTCAGACATCTCCTGCATCTTGGAGAGATAGCTTGAAGTGGCATCTGCCATTGATGCTACCTCTTCGGGATTCTGGGTCAGGGGAATGCCCGGCATTACACCGGTCATAGGCATACCTTGGGCAGCAGGCATTACCGGAACACTCTGCTCCATCCCTGCTTCTGTGGCTGTGTCATACCCCGCATATCCACCGCCGTTGATCACCACACCAGAACCTGATGTAAAATCCGGCCTGTCGGCTTCATCCTTAGATTCGAGCACCGGAAACACCTCTTCCCAGGCGTATTCCTTGGGCGGACGGTCGAAGGCCGTGAGGATAAACATTGCAATCTCGGTACCCATACCGATACATAGGAGGGTGCTGCCGCCTTCGAGATGAAGAATCTTGAAGAGAGCACCCCAGATTACGATAGCCGCACCAATAGAGTAGCAGAAGTTGAAGAAGCGCTGCCCTTTCTGTCCGTGAAGGAAGCGTTCGATGCCGTTGGCATATTTGCGAATCTTTACCATAATGAAAATACTTTATGAAAGGGCTTTACTTATTTAGCTTTCTTATTCTTTGTTCCGCGCGCGAACCCTATCTGCGAACGCACATTGCGGAATCCGATATATGATCTCTGTTCGTTCTGATACTCCCATGTGCGGAGGTCGGAACGGATATTTGAAGCCACATCTTTCCATGAGCCACCACGCACAATCTTGCGTTTCATGCGGTAGGGATCTTCTGCGGCTGCATCATAGCGATATTCCGGATTGAGGTCTGAGGTGAGTTTGCTCACACTCTCCGTATAAGCTGTAGATGTCCATTCCGACACGTTTCCGGCCATATCATAGAGACCAAAGTCGTTAGGTTTGAAGGTGCCTACTTGTGAGGTGATCACATGACCGTCGCGTACGAAATCTCCGTCCATGGGCTTGAAGTTGGCATAGAAACAACCGCGTTCATCCATAGGAAGCACTTCCTCCCAGGGGTAGGCATTCTCCGAATTCCCGGCTCTTGCAGCATACTCCCATTCGGCCTCTGTGGGAAGACGGAAGGGTTCTACATAAATCCCCTCTTTCCCAAGCGAACGACGAAGATAATCGGTGCGCCAGTTGGAGAAAGCATTGGCCTGTTCCCAGCTTACTCCAACCACGGGATAGTCATTATATCCGGCGTGAGAGAAATACATTCGTGTGTAGGGCTCGTTGTAGGCGTTATCGAAATCATTTATCCAGCATGTCGTATCGGGATAGATGTTGACGATATAGGTGTTCAGAAAGTCGTAATCTCCGGTTAGAGGACGGGTTACGGTCTCTCTGACAATACGGCCTTCCTCAGTCATATATGCTGTATCCTTTGAAATCACGGGGAGCTCGTCAGAGACGGGGATGTCGGTATTGTATTCCCTTCTTGTGGGATCGAGACGGTTCTTACGTTTGGCAGCCGCCGTGTGATTATAAATCTCATAGCGGTAGTTGAGTTGAGTAGGATCAAGCTCACGCTGTCCGGTGATCGGATTTACGCGATACACGCTTTCGATGGCTCTCTGCTCATCCTCATTGGGGTTGCGCCATGGAATAGGCTTGTTCCAGTTGAGATAGGGTTTGATAGGATTTCCCTCCTTATCCTCCTCGATCTTGAACACCTCGTTTCCTCCATATGCAGGATCGGCAAGGCGTTCGCGGATAATGGAGTCGCGCACCCAGAACACAAACTGTTTGTATTTTGAATTAGTAATTTCAGTCTCATCCATCCAGAAGGCATCCACTGAAACGCCTTTAGGATTGGCTTTCACTCCGGTAAGGGAGTCATCTTTCGCAGGTCCGAGGGCGATTGAACCTCTGTCAACGAGCACCATTCCGTAGGGAGTAGGCTCAGCAAAAGAACTGCCGCCCACGCCTGTCACTTCGCCGCCGGCACCGCCGCGACGCATTCCTGCGCAGGAAACAAGGATGGCGCAAAAGGAGAGGGCTGCCCCGAAAAGCATTACGCTACGGAGCATACTGCCTGAGAATCTTCCTGATATTGAGTTTCTGTTTTTCATCTTAGTCATTTCGCTACATTATTCGGATGGAACGGTGTTTATTTTTATTGACGCCGCTGAAATCAAGTTTGATCTGATAACCGGCGATAATCTCGTGGCTACCCGAAGAGGCCTTTGAGATTGCAGAGGTCGGATAGTCGTAGGAATATCCGATAAAGAAGTTCTTAAATTCGGCGCCTACCATGACGCTCACGGCGTCTTTGTAGCGGTATCCTACTCCGAAAGAGAGGAATTTATTGTATCTTGCCCTCATGGCGGCCTGCACATTGAATGTGGAGAAATCGGTAACGGCCATCACTGAGGGTTGCAATTCAAATAACGTGTTTTTAAGGGGAATATTGCTATCTGCCGTAAAATAGAGAGTGCGTGGAAGCTTAGTCTCATAATAAGACGTTTCAGAGCTCTCATTCCCTTCGGTGTCGAGTCTGACTGTCGGATCGAGAAGATGGAGGCCTGATATTCCTATTGAAAACCATTTGTGGGAATAGTATAAACCGGCCGAAAGATCAAACACATTTCCTGTGACATCGTGTGTAGGAATAGCCTCGTCTGTTCCCTGATGATAGTCGTCACCTTCCGGGAGTACTACCTCCGAACCCTTGAATTTGGAAGTGTAGTATCCGCCTTGGACACCTATCGAGAGCGTACCTTTAAGGAATTTCAGCTTGTAACTCCCTTGAATGTTGATAAGCATATTGGAGAAAAGACCAAGCGATTCATTCATCATGTCGGCTCCTACGCCTATCCGCTGTTTCCCGATCTTCACAGGCATATCGGCAGTGGCAAGGAAGCTTTTCGGAGCATTCTCGATACCGAGCCATTGCAAGCGCGCCCCTCCACGTATACGCAGGAAATCCACCTGCCCGGTGGCTGCCGGGTTGTAATATGTCGGCACAGCCCACGACTGGGTCAGAAGCACATCGTTCTGAGCGCTTATCCGAGGCACATATAGGAGAAGTGCCAGCACGAATATGGCTATCAGAAGTGATGGTGTATGTTTTATTTTCGGGCTGTTCTGCATTTTGGGTTAATGTTGGTCGGTAATCCTTTGAGTTGTTCGGTTATTCGAAATAGAATGTGAGTACAAACATTTTCGATTTCACTTTTGAGAGAGATTGGGTTATTTTCATCATCTCCGGATTTTCATCAAGATCCGGGCGGTCGTGCTTCAGAATATCGGTCAGACCGAAACAGAATTTAATCTCAGGGTTCAATTTGAAGAAAGGGAGATAGAAATCGCATCCCAATCCAACGGTGAGATAAGCATCTGTTGAATTGAACTGAAGGAAATCAGATCTCTTTTTGCTCACGTCGAAGGTAGCCATCGCACCGAGAGTTACGTAAGGACGGGAATTGTGAAGCCTGTCTCCGGAAATCTTGAGGTCGAGAGGAAGGACAACATATGCAGTTTTTATATCCTGCCGCTCCACCGCTCCGGTGACGTGATCACGGAATTCCGCTCCTTTACTGCCGAAATACATTCCGGGTGTAAGACGCAGATTGAAATATCTGTGAAGTCTCAGGTCGCCAAGCACGTTGACACAAATTCCGGGGTCGAATGAAGGCACTTCCACAAACCATTGCCCCCCCTCGGGAGTGACGAATCCGTTATGCGTGAAATCAAGATCCTGGAAATGTGTGCCGACCGAAAAACCGAGATGCCATCTTTTCTGATCGGCATACGGGCGGTTTAGAATCTTGTCACCCGGCTTTGAAAAAGCCTCCGGAATCACGCAAAACAGCATGATCAGAATCAATGCTGACCGGCAGATTATATGGAAAGGTTGTTTCGACATATCTCTTTAACGTGAATCGTCTTCTTATTATTGCCAATAAATGAAAAGGAGGGATGTCAAAATTATTTAAATATAATTGTCAAATGTTGATATAATACGGTTCGGAATTGTTAAATTTGTAATATGAATGAAAATGAAAAGATAATCCCGATGGAATGGGACCGCCTTATATGCGATTTGCGTTTGGGAATGGAGGAATATCACGATGGTCAGCATCACACACGTTCCGATTTCCAGCGCGACTATGATCGTCTGGTTTTCTCCTCACCCTTCCGTCGGTTGCAGAATAAGACTCAGGTGTTTCCGTTGCCGGGTAGTATTTTTGTGCATAACCGTTTGACTCATAGTCTGGAAGTTTCGACAGTCGGTCGTTCCATGGCCACAGAGGTTTCGATCAGGCTGAAAGAGAAATATGCCTCGGAGCGATGGGTTTACAAGCTTGATGAATTCCGCGATATTGTGGCGGCGGCCTGTCTCTGCCACGACCTGGGGAATCCTCCGTTCGGTCATTCGGGAGAAAAAACCATCTCCTCCTATTTCTCTGAAGGGAAGGGAAAAGATCTGATAAATTGTCTTTCGCCACAGGAAGCCGCCGATTTCCTTAATTTTGAAGGTAACGCCAACTCTTTCCGTCTGCTCGCCCATCAGTTTTCCGGACGTCGGCGCGGAGGAATGGCAATGACATATTCCACATTGGCCTCGATTGTGAAATATCCTTATTCTTCCTTACATGCAGGAGGAAAAGGGAAATTCGGTTTCTTTAAATCGGAAGAGGATACATATCGGAAGGTGGCCACGCGCCTTGGCATTCCCGAACTTGAGCCTGGGCGGTTTGCCCGTCATCCTCTCGTCTACATAATGGAAGCGGCCGATGACATATGTTATCAGATTATGGATCTTGAGGATTCACATAAGCTGAAGATTATGAGTGAGGCTGAGATCACGGCTCTCTTTCTCTCATTCTTTGAGCCGGAGCGTCAGGAGCGATGCAGACGCACACTTTCACATCTTGAAGACCCCAACGAAAGGGTGGCCTATCTTCGGTCGAACGTAATCGGTGAAATGGTGGTGAGTTGCGCCGAAGCTTTTGTAGAGAACGAGGAGCGTATTCTTAAAGGAGAATTCATCGGTCCGCTCACATCGCTTATGTCGGCCCGATTGCGCGACGCTTACTCAGCCTGCTCCAGAACTGCGTGGAATAGAATATATTGTGCGCCCGAAGTGGTGGATATAGAATTGGGTGGTAACAGGATCATCACTTATCTGATGAACACGCTCATGGAGGCTGTGATTCATCCGGACCGCAACTATTCTCAACTCCTGCTGAGTATTATGCCGAATCAGTATGACACGCGTGCTGAGACGCTATATGAACGTATCCAGAGTGTGCTCGATCATGTGTCGGGTATGACAGACGTTTATGCACTGAATCTTTACAGAAAGCTTAACGGCCACTCCTTGCCGGCGGTATAACTAAAAATATAATCAGATGAAAATCAAGACAGTCATTTTTATAATTTTACTATATATCTGCACTTCGTTTCCGGCATTGGCGGAGAGGGTGTGGACTCCGGCCGATATGCCTAACGTACAGATTGCCGACCGCAGTCAATATATATCTGATCCGGCTAACCTGCTTTCTCCTTCAGCCAAGGCCGAAGTGAATAAAAGGCTCGATGAATTGCGGCGTCAGACCACTGCTGAAGTCGTCGTGGCTTTGCCTCCTGATATAGGCGACATGCCGATCGAGGAATGGTCGGAGAAACTTTTCACCTCATGGGGTATAGGAAAAAAGGATAAGGACAACGGCCTGCTTCTTGTCATCGCACCCCAACAGAGGAAGGCACGCATACAGACCGGTTATGGTGTTGAAGGTGTCTTGCCTGATATAGCATGTAAAAACATAATCGGCCAGGAGATTGTTCCTGCAATGAGAGAAGGAGATATAAATGCCGCCGTAGACAACGCCACAAAGAAGATTGCGTCTGCCATGACCGATCCCGCAGTGGCTGAAGAATTGCGAAGCAACGATGCCGATAATTATGAGGGTGCGATGCAGACCTTATCTTCAGACACTGTGATGAGTTTCGTGCGGATTGTGGCCTGGTGTGTCTTTCTGTTTTCATTGTTCTGTTTCTTCCGTGATCTATACAACGGAAGAAAGCTCGACAATTATAGAAAGGCCATGTTATGGAGAGGCCATCTCCCTACATATTTCTGGTGTGGGATTCTTTCACTCGGTGCGGGTTTTATCTTCTTTATCCTTGCTTTCTGGTTCTATAGGTCGATTCGCACTAATAAGCGTGTCTGTCCTAATTGCGGAGCCAAGATGCACCGCCTGAATGAAGAGGAAGACAATGCCCTGCTCACACCTTCGCAGGATTTTGAAGAGAAACTGAAGACGGTGGATTACGATGTATGGGAGTGTCCTTCATGCGGCACTGTGGAACGTCTGCCATATAAGGCAAAGCAGATGAAATATAGCGAGTGTCCCTCGTGTGGCACAATAGCCATGTCGCTTGCCGGCACGCGCACCATCCGGCCGGCCACGACGCGAAGTGAGGGAGCGGGTGTGAAGATTTATGAATGCAAGTTCTGTCATCATAAGGAGGAGAGACCTTACGTCATACCTAAAAAAGAAGATGCATCAGCTGCACTTGCCGCCGGTGCCGTGCTCGGCTCGATGAGCCGGGGTAGCAGAGGCGGCGGCTTCGGAGGCGGTGGCTTCGGAGGGGGGTTCGGAGGCGGATCAACAGGTGGTGGTGGTGCTTCCGGAGGTTGGTGATCCGAAAAATGTTTATCAGGTATATTGCTCAGAAAGAGAAGATATGAAAAAGAAAATTTTTAGTGTCGCCATGATGGGGCTGCTTTTGGTAATGGGCGCCTGCGGCACAAAAGAGAAGAGAGAAAAAGAGAATTCAAAAGATGAGACAGTGGTTGAAAACCTCAGTTTCGAATCCTATAAATTTGAAAGGATGGGGGAATATGAGGATTCCGATACACGTGCTTCCGATGGTGAGCGCTATGTAAGATATGTGTCGGAAGGAGTTTTGCCACGCGATCTTGGAACTGGAGGTGCGGGTATGCTGCGCGATTCGCTGATGCGTATGGCCCTGCTGGTGAGTGATGACGAGGGACGCCCGGCTCCGTTGATGCCCGATTCCATGATCAGGGTATATAATATTCCTGATTCGATTCTGAACTGTGGTTTCGTCTACACATCGCTTTCTACCACGTTGCTCACACCGAGAGTGGTGGTTTGGGAGATAGACCGCGAGACATACGCCTATCATGCGGCTCACGGCAACCGTTTCACAGGTTATGTGAATTATAACCTTACCAATGGAAAGATCATAAATCTTTCCGATCTGATGAATCCCGGATATGAAGATAAGCTTACTGCTGTGTTGCGTGAGAAGGTTAAAGAGGAGAATATTCAGCTGCTCGTCAAACCGGAGGAGTTGGAGATACCTAAGGCTTTCGCCATTACGTCTGACGGGCTTCTTTTCAGTTTCAATCCCTATTCAATCGCCCCTTATTCGGAGGGAATAATAAAGATTGATGTTCCGATTGATGATATTTTAGATATACTTAGCAAAGAAGGTATGTTTATACTTACCGGGAATAAGTGATTTTCCTTAGCCGTAAAGTTGAGGATTGATATGGAAACATGAATGTGAATAGGGGAGACTCATAGCGGGCTTTAATGTCTTTAGCAAGAGTCTCTCCTGTTGCATCTACCCATGTCACATCAAAGATGTCGGGAAATCCGCTATTTGAGAGACGCGCTTTCAGCATCCCCGGTTTCCAGATGTCAGACCGGGTTTTAGCGCCGTCGAGATAATACATTTCATAACCTTCGGCATTGCGTATGATCGCTACGGTGTATTCGCCTCCCATACGGAGAAGGTTTTCTTCAAGACTTCTGTCAAACACTTTCCAGATCCCTTCTCTTGGATCGGTGGAGCGTATGAGATAGGAATGAAGCAAATCCGGATTGGAAAATTCCGAAGCAACGGAAGTGAAACCGGGAGCCGGATATTCGATAGCTATATCTTCAATCTGCAGTTTCGCTCCCGGAGATACAAAAAAGCCGATACTATCCGGTTGTTCGATCTCAGAATCCCATGAAAGTATCGGCTTGTAATCTCTGTTGCCACCCATAAAAGAGCACCGTCCCTGATCAAATGAAATCAGAAAGGCGTTCGGACCGGTAAAGAAATCCATTCCTTCCGAAATATATTTCTCCGGTCCCTCCTTCCCGAGTCTGAACTTGACGGAAGTGGTGAGATATGTTTCTTCGGTAGGACTGTCTTCTGTCTTTATTGATATTGTATCGCCTCTGCCGTAACGGTCGGAGATTATTATTCCCCATGCCGGATGCCTGACCCTGTTCTTTCCGTTTTTTCCTGTAAACCGGTATCCTTTTGCTGCGGCATTGTGGAGGTTCGACCCTCGAAAAGATATATTCATTCGGGGGGATGCGGCTACTGATATGAGATCGAATACAGTATTATCTTCAGAAGCGGTTATTATAAGTGTAGAATCATTGGCATTCCGGTATTCGCCGAATCCCCTTACCGAATTAAGATAAAGGGGTTGCGGCGCTGTTGCAGCCGGCTTTGTTGAAGCTGCAGCGCACATTGCTGTCACAGCGGTCACGATTCCTACTATTGCGAAGATGAATATGATGGATCCTATGATTTTATTGATCAGCCACATTGATCTGAGATTGAAGTGAGACCGGAGTTTCGCTACAAAGAAAGTCACTACCCACCACCATAACAGCGCACCGGCGGCTATTGATAGAAAACCTATCACATAATGATAGAATTTAATCTCGGGCATGAAGAAATTGAAGCGTGCGAAAAGTCCGATTATTAGGAAAATAATCAATGGATTTGAGAAAGTGAAAAGGAAGCCGTTAAGAATGTTGCGCTTATCGGAAATCCCTTCATCCGGTTTCCTGAGTTTTCTGGAGGGGTTGGATTTGAAAAGGTAAATTCCGAATCCGATAAGCACCACCGAACCGATAAGCTGTATTATGTCGTGGTTGCGTGTAAGAAATTCCTCGATAAAAGATAGACCGAATCCTGTGAGGAGACAATAGAACATATCGGAAATGGTAGCTCCAATGCCTGTGAAGAAGCCGGTGCGGCGTCCTTTCTCAAGTGTGCGTTGCACACAGAGGATACCGACAGGCCCCATCGGTGCCGAAATGATTACACCGATGGCTATTCCTCTCCATATCATGTAGATTATCCCTTCAATGAAATTCATTTTATTTCTTTTTAGGCGTAGTGGACGTTATTGGCAGGCGTTCCTTTCAATTAACTATGATGTAGCCTTGTCCATTTGCGACGCAGTTGTATTGCCTTAATGCGTAGTGATCGGAGGCTGCCTGCCCTGAGATAGGAGCACCGGCACCCATTGTTACGTCGTATTTGGATCCGCACTCCTGACATATGGCTTCAAACGTATCCGGATCAACCGTCACCCGTATATTGGCATCCCTTTCCACCGGACAAGCCAGATCATAGGCGAGTGGTGCGACCTCATTTATGCGATAGTCGAATCCATTTATGAGCAGGACGCCGCCATAGCCGGTCCGCGACCGGTCGAGATAAGAGAATCCGGCCGGTTGCTGAAGATTCTTGATGAAATATTGAGGAATGCCGAACCCTGAAACCCCAAAGCGGTTCCAGAGCCCGGCATCCGATAGATTTATACTTACGGCCATATTTGGAATCCGATCATCGTCATTGGTGTTACATCCTGAAAGCAATATACACACAATGGCAGAGATGACTAAAGAGAATAATTTCAGATTCCTTATATTCATATTTTATGGCATCAGGTTATCAGAAAGGAAGATTGCGGAGCATATCGGCAAACTGGCTCACCATCTTGTTGATCGGACCGCTTACCATAGGTTTAAGCATGGCAGGAATCTGCAGGTCAATCTCAACCTGCACCGAACAAGATACCTCCGTAGAGGGATATATATGTAATATCAGCGCCATCGGCACTGGTGTGCCCGCACCTTCGAGCTTGATGAAGGTGGGTTTTACAGTTTCTGTGAGCTGAAGAGTCAGGTTACCCACAGGTCCGGCAGGGAAAGAGATGGTGTCGGGTGTGATCTGAATCTGATTGAACAAATCACGTTGATCGGCCGGCACCTGCTCTTCAGGCACACGGCTTAGCAAATCTTTAAGGCCTTCGAGGTTTGAAAGCTTGTTGAAAACAGCATCTGCGGATGCTTTGACGGGAGTTTCCGCACTTTTATATTCAGCCATCGTTTTAAATTAGAATTTTGTCTGTATGGGAGCCGGCACCCAGTTTGAAGGATCCTGGCGCCATTCTTCAATCGTGTCAAGGTCGCGCGGACGGATATATTCCATCTCCACGGCGGCATCAAGCATATCAGCGTAGTTTATCAGTGATATTGACCGTAGATCGGCATCCTTGAGGCGTTTCACCGACATAGGGAACTCATAACTGAAAATAGAGATAAGCCCCAGAGCCTCGCACCCGGCATTTTCAACGGCGTCTTTGGCGCGCACCGAGTTGGCTCCGGTAGTTATGAGATCTTCAATAAGCACCACTTTCCATCCGGGTTTGAGATTGCCTTCAATCTGATTTTCCAATCCGTGATCTTTCGGTGTTTCCCTCACATAACAGAAGGGGAGTCCTAATGTATCGGCCACGAGAGTGCCCAAAGGTATAGCGCCAGTCGAAACGCTTGCTATTGCTTGAGTCTCGGGGAATTTTTCGATTATTGTCTTGGCGATTATTACCTTCACCTGATTGCGAAGATCGGGATAGGAGAGGATGCGGCGATGATCGTTATATAATGGTGAGTTCCACCCTGAACCCCATACGAAAGGGATATCGGGTTGAAGTTTTATTGCACTCACTTGAAGGAATTTTTCGGCTAAAAGACGTTCAGGTTTTTTCATATTGAACTCGTTTAAATGTGTTGGAGGGTGAGAAGTTTTGAGTATTTCTTTTTTCGTTTCCCTCGCTAACAAACAACAAAATTACACAGCCTATTCTGAATTTCCAAATTATTGCGTGCAAAAAAAGATAAAAATGATTGAAAAGATAGAAAAGAAAGAAGACCGTTTCGTATGAAACGGCCTTCCCGATAAATAAATCAAGATGAATTAACAGTTACTTTACAATAGTTTTCTTTCCATTTATTATGTATATGCCGTTTTCAAGATTTCTGAGTTGATCTGACGGAACATTGTTAAGCACGACTTTTCCGTCGGTTGTGAATACGGTTACATTTCCGTTCTGATCGGCAAATGCCGTACATATGCCCGATTCTTTGTCGAACAGGAATGACTCGTCGACACCGGGAGACTCGAATGTGCCGTCGAGAGTGATTGCGCCTGTATGCATCGATAGATTGTATTCACCCTCCTTATTGGGAGCCGGATCGAAAGTAAGAACCACTTTTACTCCTGGTTTATAGTTCTCATCTATAGAGATGACAGCGGTCTGACCGTAGCTGTAGTCGCGTGAATGCAGGAATGCGGCGCTTCCCATGAAGACTTCACCACTTGTGGCTTCCGGGAACACGACATATATCTCCGAGAGATCGTTGACATATCCGTTTTCGTCAGCCGGATTCTTGGTTGAAACCTCAACTGCAAAAGTCTTTGGAGCCACAACGTCCCATTCTGCTGATATGGCCGGCGAGGGAGTGGAGCCGAGTTTGAAGGCGTCGGCCTCGATTTCAAGTACAAGATGACCCTCCTTGAGATACTCCTTGTTTGTAACCTGGAACATTAGCATGTTGGTTTCGCTGAACATTGCATAGTCAGTAGTGGGAGTCAGAGGTGTGTTATCGAACGACAGATGGAATTTAGAATAATCGAATGTCCATCCCACAGTAGTTGACACATCGAATACGATAGCGAAATCAAATCCGTAGTCCTGATAGACAATGGTTTTTTCGGGCGAAACGATATAGTCAGTCGGGGATTCACGATCAAGGGTAAAGCTTGCACGGATCTCGGGAGACGGGATTCCGTCGACATTGAAGGTTCCTTCTTCAATAATCAGCGAATAATCACCTACCGGAGTCACGACACCTTCGGGAATTGTAAGATGGAAAGTCGGAACTTTAGCGGAATCATCTTTCTCGCAATTCAATCCAGGCACGGCGAAATATCCGCCGCTTCTAAGCACGAATGAATAAAATTCACCTGTGAATTCCACTTTCTCGGCATCAGGGAAACTAATGGTAATCTCATCGAGGGTTTCAACAGTTGAATCCGGAGCGGGTGTAAGCTCATATTTGATATCAGCAGATTCGGCCGTCACTACTTTCACAATGTTGTTACGGGCGTTTCCTGTTGCACTGAACACAAATTCGCCATTTTCATCAAGAGCCATGATTTCATTTTTGTATATCACGACCATTTCCGGAGAAGAAGGTCTGACAATAAATTGTGTGCCTGAAATCACGGCCTGTCCTTCCGGATTGGCTTTGTGAAGCACCGGACTATAGAAGAATCCGGCATCGGCTCCTTCTCCGAGTTCGAGAGAAGCTCCAGACATCTGAGGACGTTCGGAGGCCGAGTTATAAACATTTATCACTGATTGTGATCCTGCCGGAACAGAATCATCGGCCGAGGGGCTATAAGGTGTGATGTAATATTCTATTGCACCACTGTCGGAGTTTTCAGTGCCTTGAACTTCTCCGCCATCAAGATATAGAGCGGGGTTGCGATTGCCGTCAGTGCTGAATCCGAAAACAAGGGGAGTGCCGTAGCCCGGAATAAAGCTTATCTCTCTTTCTCCGGGAGTTGTTGAATATGATGGAGAAGAAGGGTTGCCCCAGTTGGATGAAGAGGGAGAGGAAGAGCTTATCCGCATGTTGAAATCAGAGCCTACTATCGTTAATCTGGCATTATATTCCTCGGGAAGTTTTTCAACTGTCATGTAGAATGTAGTGCCATCTATATCGGCTGTCATTGAAGAGTTGCCTGAATGCTGTTCGATTATACCCTCGGGGGTGAGAGTATAGAGAGAAGAGATGTAGTAACCTTTTTTCGGAGCAAAGAAGAATTTTGCATTTTTTTCAGAAATAGGGATCACATATTTCTTCGTCTCGGAAGCCGGCATAGTCAATGAGGGAGTGACGACGATGTCTTCAGTCACACTCTCTCCTGCGGGAATGGAGAATGGTTCTCCTTGATAAGAGAGTGAGAAATCCACGCCTTCTCCATTTATTATGTAGCCTGTGAAGTCAACCGCGCCATAAACCTTTTTTGTTCCGTCAACTTTGAATATGTTGTTTTCTTCGGTAACGGTGAAAGTCACTGATTGAGTTCCGTCAAAAGTGCTTGTGATGATGGAATCGGAAATGTCTTTCCCATTGAGATATGCTTTGGTGATATTGAAATCATCTTTTACGAAATTAACCCTGATTTCACTGTTCTCAAGCATGGTGAGGCTGTTATCGGGCATCTCTTCCGGATAATACCATCGTTCGGAAGAAGCATCCCGGATATTTGATATGCACCCTTCCATACCGCTGCCATATTCTACGGTTAATTTACATTCCCCGGGTTCATCGGCACTGTTCTCGTATACTTGAATCCGTATAATGTCACCTGATTTGACATTGATATTCTCATATCTTGGATACCACTGATTTTTAGCGATAGGCTCGCCGTTAAGAGTAATGCTATATGCAGCATCGATAGCCGTAAGCGAGATCTTCAGCGGATCGTCATAGTCCGCATTGAAATTATAAGTGTGCTGACCTTTCTGCAGATCCAGAGTATAGCCTGAACTGAATTCCGCAGAAAGAATATTTACAAGACCGTTAACAACATCTATTGAGAAAGTGTCGTTGCGTTCAAGTTTTGCGGTTTCGATCTTTACGGTCTTCCCGTCATCGGCACTTGTTAGATTCAAAGTGATGCGCGGAGGTGTGCCCCCTACTGAAAATGTTTTTGAGCCATCTTCCGTCTTTGCTCCGATAAGTCGGTTGTTGTCGGCGGCAAATACATAAACATATCCGTAGGAGCTGTTGGTTTCCCATGTGTAGGAAGTCTGATCCTCGCTCAGTTCGGCGAATTCGCCATAGAGAGATCCAAGCTGGAGCTTTAATGCTCCGGGGGTGTCCCATTCCAATGTCACTTTAAGTGCGGAGGCATTAAAACCTATCCCTAAAAGAAACATCAGAAATAGACCGAGTATATACGTTCTTTTCATATATATAATTTTAGAAGTGTGGTGATTGGCTTATTTGTAAATTTGTAAATAGGTGTTCTGACCTACTTGCAATTTTGTCAGTTTACCTTAAATGTTTTCCGATTTCCGGAAGCATCTCTGACTGTAACCAGGAAGATTCCACTTCCCGAAACGGCAGCTGTTGCTCTGGCTCCATCGATAATGATATTTTTGTCAGCCTTGCGCCCGGTAATATCGAATATGTCTAATCCGGCAATATTCTCAGAGGCTGAGACGCTTATCTCACCCGCATTACGGTCGAAAACGACACTGAAATTATTGTCTGCTTCTACCATACCTATTCCCGAGATGTCTGCAAATTTGACCGGAGTCATACCGGTGAGTGTAACCAGTCCCGAAGGACCCTGATAGGCGAGGACAAGATAATATTGCTGCTCAGGGTCTGCCGTAGGATACGACATGGTTAAATCATATTTCGCGGTCTTAGTCTCGGGAGAATCGGGCGACATATAGATATCCTGACTCACTGAGTTCACAATCTCCACCTGCTCACTATTGTATGGCACGGCGAGAAGAAGCGTCACCGGATAATTAAACAAGCCGCGAGTGATTGACAGAGATCCCGTGACATGAATATTGCGGCAGTCGTGAATGATGGTATTGCTTCCTTCTTTTGTAGAATTCTCGATTGTCAACGGAGAATCAAGATATATCACGGGTGTGCCGGGATTGGATTTGAGAATCACTTCGGCAGAGAACAGATCATTATAGAATGAGTAGTCCACTTCATTGAAGAAAGTGAATGTGAGAGGTTTATCAAGGAAGGGGTCAATAAATGTAACATACTGGTTGAGCGAAGTGGTCCATTCCCTTGTAACTTTTGATTTCGGAGGGATGGAGACATAAATGCTTTCTCCGAGAAGTACGGGACCCTGGCTGTCGCAGAAAACGGGAGCGAATCCGCTTGTGCGTTCCACATCGGAAGGATTCTCAACGGTCACTCTTACCTTGGTAAGCATTCCATAGTAAAGGTCGCCGATGATTTCACCTGACAGTTTCAATGGCTCAAGAAGATCACTGCTTACGGAGTAGACACCGTTTTCAACTTTCAGAGTGACATAGTTGGCCATTCCATATCTCGGTTTCACTTCCACAAAACCCTCACCGTCGGTAGCTGAAGATGTGGTGCCCTGAGGCACGTCAACAGTTCCGACAACCACCTTGTAGGTGCCATCGTCTAATTTGATGGAAGAGAGATTGACCGACGGACGCAATACCTGGGAGTTTGTTCCATAGCCCGGCTGTATGGAGAATCGTTTGGAAGATATGTCATGATATACGGGTTCAGCAGCATTATCACCCTGAGGATAAAACATGGCTCCGAATTTCAGATACATTGTCGATGGGTTATAGTTTACCCACATAGGCTCTCCGGAATTGGTGAGTGAAAACGAGAGAGTCGTTCCCGAAAGGCTACCGGATAATTCCCCCTCCTGAGTAAGGAACAAAGGTCTTTCCTCTACCGGTTTCCCTGTGGGAGGCTGGATACCGAACACTGCATCCTGAGTGAAATTATATCCTCCTCCGGATCCACCTCCTGTGCCGAGAGCATCCGGATTGAGGGCATCGAGAGAGAAATAACCGTCTGACATTCCCGACCATCCCCAGTTGAAATGATAGAGGCCTTCGCCGTCATATCCGTCGCAAACGAACGAGTGTCCTCCTCCGAGCGCCGAACCTCCCCCATATACCACCGGACCGACATTCTTCAGATTATCATACATCATTTCGTCCCATTCTGCGGAAGAATAATATTCGCGCAGAGTATAGAGAAGATTGCCGTCATAATTGAAATACTTCTTGAAGGCATTACCTATATTCATGGCCAGTGCGCCGGAAGAATCCATGGAATATTCCATCTTTACCGAGTAACCGCATGCTTTCATAAGGTAGGCCACGGCATCAGCCTGCTCCTGCGTGTACTGACCGTCGATATATGTGTCGAGCATATTCTCCCAGTCGAATTTCTTTAGACCGAAATTCATCGTCACCTTTTTTTCAAGGCTTTCGACAGTATATGTTATTGAGCCTGTTCCTTTTTCGGGATAATCCCAATATTTCATCACCTGCGCCATAGCTGTGGCCACGCATCCTGTCCAGGTGCGGTCATTCCCGCTTAGAGGGCATTGATTGTTGTATGGCGCAATCTGATCCCACATTGTTTTCATTTGCGGGGCTATCGGTTCGCGGGCTCCCGAACGAGAGATCTTGCGTGTGAAGGCAGGGGAGGAAGTCATCCCTTTCTGACGCGCATATTCAATCTGTCGGCTATATTCCGAGAGCCACCATTCCAATTGCGGAGGTAGGTTATCGCTGGTGAAATTCCATCTGTCGGAATACCCAAGCAAAGGGAGTGCCGCATCGTCAGCGCTGAGAGCCACAAATCCTTTTCCTTCCGGGTTGTTGAAAATATATACTCCGGGTGTGCCCTTCTCGGTCAAGGCAGTATAGACCAATTGCGGCGTGCCTTTTCCGGCCCCTTTTGCCATAAGAGCAGGAGAGTCGGCTTTGACCCGCTGCAATGCCTGCTCCGGTGTGATCACTTTCCCGACGGCGGGAAGTGTCACCATGAGTGTGAGCAAGGCAGATAAGCATTTATTATTCATATGGATCGGTTTTTAATTAGAGAAGGGGATACTTGGTCTTTGCCAGGTATCCCCTTTTCACCAAGTCTATATATCGTGATTATGAATGAAGTCGGTGTTTAAAGGTCAAGAGCTTATTGGGTTTAAAACTAAGTAAAAACATACTCTATTGTTTAAACACGTACAGTTTATTTCTTTACAACCATCTTTTTCCCGTTGATGATGTAGACGCCATTTTCAAGGCTGTTTAATCCGGAGGCCGGAATGGTCTTGCCGTCGATAGAGAAGATCTTCAGGTTCTCATTGTATGCGGCGTTGATTTCATCGATACCTGTGGAGGAATTCTCTATAGTGAAAGTGGCCGTGATTTCAGGGCTTTCATCTCCGTCAAGCACGAATGTGCCTTTTTCGATAGTAAGAATCCATGTTCCGGCGGCAGTTATGGGAGTTTCCTCTTCATTTTCATTTACGGGAATCACTTTCATCACTCTGTATTCCTCTTCCGAATTCCAGTCATAGTTGATGATAGCCTCGATAGATGTCTCACCGTCAGAGAATGTGGCGTTCTGAAATTCCCAACCATCGAACATTGTAGAGGCTGAAATTTCCGGGAATCCGATAAATACTTCGGAAATCTGAGAAACTTTTGATCCGTCTTCAGGTGTTACATTGAAAGACTCTACCGGAGCCTTTATTGATGAATTGACCGTTACATTAGCCGTGTATGCAGCTGTGATCTTGCCATCTTTCATGATTACCATATCACCGGCTTCATCATTCCATTCCATCTGTGCGAACATACCTTCGGGAATTGATATGGTGTATTCGCCGTCTTCAGTGACTGCTGACGAAAGAATCACAGGGATTGTCATATTTCCTTCCAGATCTTCACCTCCTTCTCCAAGCTCTCCGAATCCTGCAACTTTCACATCGCCTTTAAGCACCGCAAATTCGGAAGCCTTTTCCATGTCGATATTCAGCATTGTTTCGTATGTGAGGTCAACAACGGGCAGAGTGAAAAGAACCTGACTGATCGATTTCACAGTCTCTCCATCGGTGGGCGAAACCGCAACAATATCAACCGTAGATGCAGTCGGCACCGTCTCTACGATAAACTCCGCTGTAATTTCAGCGTTGCTTTCTCCTTTGAGAGTGAAAGTGCCCTCCTCTATGGTGAGTGTCCAGTTGCCGGCCTCTGTAATAGGATTTTCCTCTTCATCCGCATTGATTGGAGTCAATTTCATTACTCTGTACTCCTCTTCGGAATTCCAGTCGTAAGATATGATCGCCTCAATCGAGTTTTCACCATTAGTGAATGTTGCGTTCGGGAATTCCCATCCGTCAAACATTGTAGATGCAGGAATTTCTGGGAATCCGATTGTAATTTCTGATATTTCAGAAACCTTTGTGCCGTTGGCCGGAGTGAGTATATAATTATCAACCGGAGATTTTAATGTTGGGTTGATGGTGAATGTGGCATTATAGGCAGCAGTTATTTTCGCATCCTCTACAATGGTAAAGTCTTCCCAGTTCATCTGAACGAAAAGCCCTTCCGGTATTGAAATGGTATATTCGCCCTCAGCAGCAATAGTTTCTGAAAGTATAAGGGTCATGATCATGTTTCCTTCGTCGTCACCCGTTGCCTCTCCAAATTCAGCGAAAGAAGCCACTTTCTGATTGTCTTTAAGCACTGCCACATCCTCAAGTTTGCTTTCATCAGGATTCAGCATGGTCTCAAAAGTATCGTCAACGGTTGGAAGAGTGAAAACAATCTGACTGAGGCTCTTCAGAACAGCTCCGTCGGCGGGAGTTACGTTCAGATAGTCAACAGTGGTCTGTTGCGCGGAAGCGCTGAGGCCGGCTACCGATAATAAGGATAGAGCAGCACCGAATGCGTAGTTTAGTCTCATAAGCAGAAAAAATTAATATGATTATTATGGATTATTATCAGGGTTTTGGTGAGGGTGTGCCGGAGCGGCCGGCACACCCTCTCGGATTGTATTATTTAATGACCTTATATGCTTTTCCGTTGACGTTAAGAATGTATATGCCGCTTTCGAGTGATGCAAATTCCACGGAACCTTTACCTGAAGCAACAAGTTTGCCGTCGGTTGTGAAAATTCTTATCTCCCCCTCGGCTTCAATAGCTGTGCCGTTTACATAGAACGTCGGTTGATCTGCCACAACACCCTCTGCCCCCGCTCCGCTATCCTTATCAAGAGGCAAAGCGTAGACATCAAGAGTATAAAGACGTTTATCTGAATCATAATAATAAATCCAGAGGCTGCCTGATTCATCGCCATTAGCAAACTCGGGCACAATAGATGCAAGTGCTCCGTTATCGTTGGGTCCAAGCTGAAGAAGAGTCTTACCTGACGGATTCTCTTCAGACATGGCCTCGGCCACCATCAATTCCTCAATAATGCTGCTCCCTGCAAGTCCGCGTTTCACAAGCATCATGAATACAGGTGAGTCAGCCAGGGCATAGGCATGGGGCGCGAGAGCGTCGGTTGAGAGAAAGCTCTGGGCATAAGCAACTCCTTTCCCCATGTTGACGTTCTCCATATGGTCGAAAGAACCATCTTTATTGATATACATGAACCGGAGAATATCGTTTTCGTCATCGTCTACCATGGGATAGCGAAGTTCGAATACATATTGATAGGAATCTCCGGATGGAGTACGCGCTACGTTGCTGGTGAGAAGTTCAGTATCGGAATCATCATCGTAATAATAGTCGGCCTCGATTTGCGATACTGTTTTTGCTGAGTAAAGATCAACAAAATTGTAAAGATAGCCGTAACTGTCCTGCGACACGAAAAGCTGCTGCGGTTCGAACCCATCGAGATTACCCATTTCGCGTGTTCCTTCGGAATAGAGGAAGATGGTGTTCTTTAATGTTCCGTCATTCTTATAAGTGAAATAGGAGTTTATGGTGTCGTCGGTGGAAATCTGATAATTCCCTCGGGTAATAATAAAATCCGGTTTATCGGCTTCTACACCGGGGAGATCAAAAAGGATGTCGCCGGTATATCTCAGATTTCCGACGCTATAATAAGAGAAAAGACAAGTCGGATTTCCCGAAGCATCGGGCATGGGGTCGAGAGAGATGGGAATGGTAGTGGTGGAGAAAAGATCGAAAGATTTTTCAGTAGCCTTATAGAGCTTGATTACAAGACTGTTGCCCTCCCTCATAGTCATGTCTTCGGAGAGAGGATTGTCATATCGGTTGTAGAAAGGTTCGGCATATTGTGAAAAGCAGAATACCACATCGTCACCGTGACGCATACTCATCATAGCCGGAACATCCTGCTGGTCTCCCGGGAACTGGATTAGCGGAAGTGTCGTATTGTAAATTTTACGTGGTCCCTTATCATCAAGAGCTTTGCCGTAGACAGTCATTTCCACTTTCTGGGCTAAGAGTGTGTCCCAGAATCCGAGTTCCTCAGAGTTATTGTCTGCATCAAAAACATCTTCCATGAAGGTGATGAAGAAATTGTCGCTTCCGTCGGTGGAAGGACCCTCAACCACATCAGCCACGAAGTCGGGATATGTGGCAATAGGTTTGTTATATCCTTCATCGTTCTTTTCACCGTTGAGAGGATACACAAGCGTGCGGTAGTTGTTTCCACCTCCTATCCGGTTTACACCGAGGGCTATCATTATCTCGATATCGTCGTCGGTGTTGAAGAAATTTCGTGTAATTACCGGTGTGACCTCACAAGTGACCGTCCTTTCCTCGTCTTCCTGATAGTCCATCTTATCTTTAATGATTCCAACCACTTTCATCTCAGGATTATAGATTGTGAAAGTGTATTCCTGCAGGATTCTGTCGGTAAACATCACATTGTCGTGTGGGGGGATCTCGAGATATACCAGATCGCCCGTATAATGCCATATCTCACCGTTGGGACCATCAAGGTCGCCTATATCATTTGAAGGAGTAGTGGAGAAAACCGGAGTGGGATTCTTCACTTCCGCCACTTTATCGGGTGTGGTGACACCCGCAACAAGATTGGTGAGATTTTGGGTATTAATCGCAGCACGGTTGTGAAAAACAGATTGGGTGTCCACCTTATATCTCAGTTTCCAGAGATCATGGTTAAGCGGATTCTTGTTCTCTGCATTCGAATAGAGGGCTGTTGCTGACAAAACTACAGCTGTGGCCGTAATAAAAGGAGTAAATTGCTTCATAAGCGATAATTTTGTATAATTTTTGTCAAAATTATAAATTAAAAATCAGATTGTCAAATTTTTTAATAAAAATCTTTAAAAATAGTTTTATTTTATATAATAGACCGACAATTTATTGAGAATACAGGGTATTTATTTTCAAAAGGTCACTCCAATGGTGAGCATGGAAATCTTTACGTCGGTCTCTTTATGATATATAGTTCTTGCTGCTTCAGCAAGTGTTGTGCCTGTCGTACACACATCGTCGAGCAGAAGCAGATGTTTCTGGTTAAACCGGTGATTATCGGTCAGGGTAAAAATATCTTTCAGATTATCGCGTCTTTTTTGCAAGGAAAGAGAGGTCTGAGTTTTGTGAGGGCGTCGGGCACGCAGTGATTTTTCAATAGGGATTCCTGTCACAGCAGAGATTCCGGTGGCGATCTCCTCGGTCTGGTTGTATCCTCTCCGGGCTTTTTTAAGAAAATGCATGGGGATAGGCACGATTACGTCAATATCGGAGAAAAAACCGGTCAACAGCAGTTCGCGTCCCACGATCTCACCCATATAACGGGCGAGTTTGCGGAAATGTCTGTATTTGAAATCCTGAATAAGCTGTGCGATGTCGGAATCAGGCGAATAAAAGAAATGGCCGGAGGCACGTTCAAAAGGGAATAATCCCGCGAATCGCATCTCCATAGGATTTCCGGGTTGTCTGTGATAAAGTGTGCGTGGGAGCCGGGCCTGGCATGGGACACAGATACATTCTTCCTTACCGGAGGTGAGGGGAGTGCCGCAAAGATGACACAAACGGGGGAATATGAAATCGAGCATTGAATAAAGAACTCTTAATCGTCATTCTCTGCGCGCAGATCTCTTATTGCATTGGAGATCACGGCTGATTCGAAACCTCGTGAGGCGAGATGCCGATATAATTTCGCACGGTCTTCATAATCGGAGAGGTCGAGATTGCGCGCTTTGGCCCGAGCAGCCCTTGAAACAGCTTCTTCATAATCCTCTTCATTAATCTCCTCCAATGCCTCCCTGATGTCGGAGGATGATATTCTTTTGACAGCCAAGGCCATTCGGATTTTATTGCGACCCCATCCTGAGAAACGCACCTTGTCGCGTGCGAAAGATTTGGCGAAACGGAGATTGTCGATATAGCGGTTTTCTTCAAGATAATCTATTATTCCGTTTGCATCGGAGACGGAAATCATAAGTTTGCGCAGTTTCTCCCTTATCTCCGACGAGCAATGTTCGCCACGGGCACACAAATCGGCCATTCTCAACAGGGCAGCTTCTTTAGTGAGAGGTTTCTTCCGAATCATTTTTTGTAAGTGACTTTATGGTTTATCATTCTGCATTCGCAGAAATAAATCTTTCCTTTCCCGCAATATCTTGATGAATTTCAACGTCAGAGAATCCTTCATGTCGGAGAAGCATTGCAAGGTCTTGACTGTGGCGGGGATTGATTTCAAAGTAAAGCATCCCTCCGCGAGGGAGAGCAACAGATGCTATTTCGATTATCCTGGAATAAAAAATGAGTGGATTGCTGTCGGGAACGAAAAGGGCTGAGTGGGGTTCGTAGTCGAGCACATTGCGTTCCATATCCGCCTTCTCCGATTCATCTATATATGGAGGGTTGCTAACGATTATGTCAAAAGAATCTGCCGAAGGAGAATAATTGAAAACGTCGTCGTGAATGAAATTTATGTCAGCTTTCAGTTTTTTCGCATTTCTTTCAGCAATTTTTAAAGCTCCCTCCGATATGTCGAGCGCGGAAACTTTTGAGAAAGGGAGGTTTCTTGACAAAGCGATGGCGATTGCTCCCGAACCGGTTCCGATATCCAAAACGCGGAGATCATTCTGTCTGTTCCATCTTTTTACAATCATATCCACCAGTTCCTCTGTCTCCGGACGTGGGATAAGCGTGCTGCGGTCCACTTCCAGATTCATTCCGTAGAAATATGCTTCACCGAGGATATATTGTATAGGTTCGTGATTTAAAAGTCGCTTGAGAATTTCCTTGATCTTACCGTCGATATAATCTGACACCGTGTCGCCCTCATGAATAATCATATCGGTCACGTTCCAACCCTTCAGTGAATGAAAGATTAGACGTGTCATAGCCTTCGCTTCTCCTTCTCCATATAATGGAGTGAGCTTATTGCGGATTTCTTTTATATATTCCTTTACAGTCATGGCAATCGGCAGTTTACAAAACAGTCACAAAATTACGATTTTTTATATAAAGCGCCAAATGCGTCCGATATGCAGTATAACTGATATGCAAAAGCTCCGGAACCAAAGGCCCCGGAGCTTTATAATTATTGATTAGTCATATCATTTTACGAACACTTTCGCTTTAGCATTTCCGCATGTAACGACATATACGCCCGGTGCGGCGGGAACGCTAACCAATTCTTTGGATATTTCACCTGTAAATATTACAGCTCCGGCACTGTTGGCCACGGTGTAGCGTGTGCCGTTCTCAAATCCGGCCATATAAATTCTGTTCTTCCCTCCTGAGATTCCGGAAATTGCGGAAGAAACCGAATTAAGTCCAGAAGATTCGGTCCATACTACATTTGAACGGTCTGATTCAATCTTCTCACCGTTGAGTGTGCTGATAGTCTTGACAGTATACATTACCGGCCCCGAAAGATCTACCTCTGTGTCAACATATCCTGGGGTTGAAAGACCGGAAGCGATAAGCTGCTGATCACGGTAGACGTTATATCCTTCGATAGCAAAGGGGTTGTTGACCGGTTCATAAGAGAGATCGTCAATCATGAGTCCGAATTGCTCATCTCCGTCGTCACCTACATGGTGCAATGCGAAGTATTTGGCATCGGCAGGAAGGGTGAATGTATATTTGGTCCATCCTCGGTCGTCGGGACAGATGTATCCGCCGTCAAGGTCTTTGAAGTCTTCAGGCTCGTTGCCGGTTGTTGAATACTTCACCAGGATAGTCTCCGGATAATTACCGTCGCATATATTCATATAGAATGAAACCTTAGAGCCTCCTTTCACTTCAGGAGAAATCAACCAGTCGTCTGACGCGCCCTTGGAGGCCGACATGCAGGCAAGATAATATTCGCCTGAGTTGGCCTGAAGCAAAGGATTGTCAACCCCATTGCCCGTGAATACCTGGAATGCCTTTGCGAATCCTTTGCCCGGATAAGAGAGTTCCTGAATGCTCCAGACTTTCGCGCCGTCGATGTCAAGATTGCGGAATCCACGCATCTCTTCACTATAATCCCATGGCTCGAAAGCTTCAAATGATTCCGTGTAAGCAGGTTCGCTCCACGAAAGAACAACCGAGTTGTCATTCACCTCTCCCTTGAGATCGTTTACTACCGGAACAAGGGCGTTGATGACTGTTGTGTTCAATTCCGATTCAGATACAGACTGTGCCGGTTGCCCGGAGATCGAGAAGCGGGCGAGAAGGTCTCCTTTGTCGGCAGCCTTGACAGTATATTCGAATGTTAGATTCACTTTCTGCTTAGGCTCGATAGATTCCGGAGCATCCGTAGCTTTCATGTCGGCTGCAACTCCATTATCAGAAAGAATCTGGAATTTATATTCGGGCAGACTGACGGATTTGGTTCCGGCGTTCTCGATCTCGGCAGTGTAGGTGAGTTTGTCGCCCACAGCCGCACGGGTGTTGCCCTTGAATGAAGATATTGTAACCATATCTTCCGGATAATCGGCAATCGAATAGCTGTCGAGCAGGAAGAACTGAGAATAACCTTCTATTTCCACCCTGATAATGAGTTGCACCCAACCCTGATTCTGACAAGCGGATGGGAGGGAAATAAGCTTGTGTTCCCAACCGTCACCATCAGTGCGGGTGAAAGATGCCACAGGCTCCATATCTATCTTGGGGGAAGAGGCAAATACAGTTACAAGTTTCGGTGATTTATTTCCGAAGAACATGTTGAGATCGAGTTTCACATTGTGCATGCCGATAGTGGAGAAACGAGGCAGCAATGCCTGTGTAGTAGCTTCCCATGTAGCATAAAGTGATGTGCTTCCTCCGTTGGCCGCCGCATCATCTACTTCTGACGGATCGCAGAATCCCCAGTCAGCTGGAAGATAAGAGAGATGTTCAAGAGAGACGGGTTCGTAAGTGATATTCACATTCTCACCTTCAGTGGGGAACGTTTCATTCATAGGGAGAGTGAACAGTTTGCCAAGGTGGACACCGAATGTGGTCATCTCCTCACAATACCCCACAGCGTTTTTGGCTGCAACACCGAAGTGGTAGAGATCCTGAGACGCCGGTTCGGGGCATTCGAAAGTCCAAGTACGGTTTTTGCCGATCTCTGCGGCAACACGCCAATCGGAACCGACTTTACGATAGATTGTTACATCGCATTGGGAGGGGTCTACATATTCATCATTCTCGTTAAAATCATCGAGATCTATTTCGAGAGTCATTGTCTGGTTATCGGCTGATACGGTTTGATCAACGATCGCTTTGCCGGGACGGTAGACACCTGTATAAATAAGAATTTCCGAAGTGAGGCCAATCCCTTCTTCTGAAGATGGGGTAATGGTGATGATGTTGTCGCCCTGTTCTGTTGGAATCACCATAGAACATGTTTCACCCGGTTTACCGGATACTGTGGCCTTCCCTGCCTTGCTTTCGCCGGTGGCTGTGATAACTGTTGAGGGATCAAGCGTGGCACCCGAAATGGAAAGGAGAGGCATTTTGAATGAAACAGTGGCCTGAAGCGCTCCTTTCTCTGCTGCAACTGCTTCAAGATCTGTTACTGCTGCGGGGGAGCCGGAAGAGGCATCAGCTTTCTCCACACGGAAATTACGTGCGTAGAGGCGGTATGAGTCAAGAGGGGAAACGTAGTGAATACCGATATAATAATCACCTGCCTCGGGAACTTGGAAAAGTGTCTCGGAGAGTTCGAAATAGCGACCCTTATATACAATATCTTCTTCGCGGATAATTGTAGCGTTGGTGCCGGAGGGACGTTTCGCTATTCCGATTTCATAATATTCATCGGAAGTGAAGTAATGGTTTCCGCTCCATAGATCCACGCAGAATCTATAATGAGCATCTTTGTCGGGGAAATTTATGGCCGGCAGGAAAATCCATTCGTCACCCTTGTCTCCGTTGGGAGAGGCCGATGGGCACAGACAGTAGAATCCGCCTGTCTTCTCCTGCTGGTCGTCATATCTCCATCCACGCAGTTTGGACAGATCCTGGTTAAGGGGATTGTTGACAATAGTGAACATGTTTATTAGATCTTGGTCAAGATCTATCTCGCCCTCTTCCGGAGTTATTACAACAGGGAGTGAAAGGGGACCCTCTTCATAAAATCTTCCGGACACACCTGGTGCAGATTCTTTGCCACCGGCTACGGCCACAACAGAGGCTTTATGTGCTACAGCCCCTGTGGCCGGGATAGTGACAGCCAGTTCGGTTGCCGCCGTGGGCTCGTTGTTCATGCGCACACCATCGATGCTGACGATATATTTCACATCGCCCGGTACGATGTAGCCTGCATTGGCACCGGTTGTTACCGCCTTCCAGCTCACTTTGTCGGAGGAGAGAACTACATTGGAAGGAGCTGACGGGGTGTCAAGACCGAAATAACGCTGTATATTCAGAGGAGAACCGTTAAGGCGCCCGTCATCGGTGAGTGTATAGGGGGTTATCTTAAAGAAGTGCAAACCTTCGTCTGTTGAAACAGGTATGGTCACGTCGGAGCCGGCAGTCCCTCTGAAAGAACCGCTTATTTCATTTCCGTCGATCTGGGCAGAGAGATATACATTGCCTGTAAGCGTTTTACCGTTTTCATATGTGGAAGGGAGGGTGACAATAAGCGAGCCGCTTGTGGCAGCGCCGTCTATACTCCAACTCTTGAATACCGGTGCCTTGGCAGCGTTAGAATTGACATAGGTGTCAGCTATATTTAACACGGAATACTGAGGATTGTCGTTGATAGTGCCCAAGTAAGACACTTTTCCGTCAAGCGACAGGAGCACGGCGTCTGTGCAAGGATAGTCGCTTTCGTCATAGCTGTCAAGGAGGGCGAAGAATGCACCGTCTTTTGGACTATATACCATATCGTTCGGATAGTCGGTCATATCGTATGAATATGTACATACAGTCGTGAACTTCTTCCCTTTTGAATCATAACGCATCATCTTCCCTTCATCGTCAAGAAGGAAATATGCACCCTCCGCAGGGTTATAGGCGAAATCAAGGAAATTTGCGGGCGGTGTCACTCCGAGTGGTGTATATTGCTTTGTCACCGGATTGAACTTCTGTAACATATATCCTGTGCCCGCTTTATTATACGTGATAAGGTATGCTTCGTCACTCTGCTCGTCGTATGCAGCGCATAAGGCCACTTGTTCAAGCGAATCGAATATGTCGGTCTGATAATATTCCAAAGGAGTGCCTGTGGCTACATCCTGTATCGCCAGACCGGCGTCGACCACTCCATAGCCGCTTTCTGAAAGGGTATAGAAAGCATATAATTCCGAACCACGTACAAATCCGCAGGTCGGGCTATAGTCGGCCGGACGTTTCCATAAGAGTTCATCAGCGGGCCAACTTACCTTATACCATCCCGGATCGCGTGCGCCTTCGGCATATATGCAGTGGCCTTCTATATTAGTTGCTTTGGCGGCTGCCTTGTTCACGCGCACCGGAGCGCTTGCTTTTGCCGTGCGATGGCGCGGAACAGACGCGCCGGAAGCGGTGAAGCTTCTCAAACCGTTAGGAAGCCGTGTTTCTACATGCACTCTTTTCTCAAGACCCCGAGGCATCGGCACCCCCTTGCGTTCTGCAGATGGTCGCGATAAATTACCTTCATCAACGCGCGTGAGCTGAGCGTGAGCATATAACGAACCTGCAACGGTTGCTGCTCCGAGCGCTAAGCCTGCTAAAATTTTTTTCATAGGTGAAAGGTTTTGGTGATATGGCTTATTTTATTCCAGAATGGAGACAGGCCATATCTTGTTAAATTCTCATATGGATTTGATTGCAATAGATTCCGTCGGAAAGGGAGCTGTCTTAGGCACAGTGCTTCCGGCATTCAAATTTTAGGCGCTTAAGAGGGGCTCTGAAAACAGTGCATAAGTATGATTGAACTATGTGCTTTGCTTTACGTCACGGCTGAATCTTAAGATTGCAAAGTGTAATTAGTGATGAATTACATTGCGCAAAAGTAATAAATAATTAAAGTAATTGCAAGAAAATTGTAATAAATCACAATAAAATTTAAACAAAATAGCACAAAAAGCAGTATAAAATTTTTTATATTTATGAAAATGCTTTATATTTGCGACATGGATAATGAAACATGAATTCATTAGCAGCGCTTCCGGCTCATCCATATGCTTGTCTTCGTTTGCGGAGGCATGGTTAGAATCAAATCCATAATATGAAGAAGACTTTACTTTTTAGTTTACCATTGATGTTCGGTTCTCTCGGGGCTTTATCGCAGGTTGAGCTTCGCACCTCCGACCTTCTGCGGCTCGGGATGTCGGAGAAATCGGTTCCGGGTCCGGAAAATGTACGTAAGGCAGTTAAGGAGACACCGTCACGCGTAGATATGATAGTGCGTTATAGCTCACAGCAGGCTTTAGATGATATGGTCGAAGCCGGCGCTGAGATAGTTTCACTTGTCGGGACACGCACTGCAATCGTTTCCGCTCCCGCAGGCGCCCTGCGTGGAGTGGCGGCATGTAAGGGTGTGTCGGGCGCTATGCTTTCGGCTCCGGTAAAGCGCGCCAACAATGTGGCGATTCCGGCCTCGGGGATAGATGCCGTGAGAAACGGGATGAATCTCCCTTCCGGTTTTAATGGCGAAGGGGTGATAATAGGCCTTTTTGATGTCGGAATAGACCCTAATCATATTAATTTCCAGGATGAGAACGGGGTTTCTCGTGTGAAGATGTTATGGAATTATCCGGGGATGACTGCAAAACCGGATGTGTATGACACGCCTGCCAAGATTTCTTCGTTTGATTCCGACACAAGTTCCGAGAGTCACGGCACTCATGTGTTAGGGATTATGGCCGGCGGGTTTTATGATGAATCCAAGGCCGGACAGCCCGATTACAGAGGCGTCGCACCGGGAGCGGAAATAGTGGTAGCCTCCGGAATGGGCTATAACGTCCAGATACTCGATGCTATAGAGCGGATCGGTAAATATGCCATGGAACAGGGGAAACCATGCGTTATCAATCTTTCATTCGGAGACAATGTGGGTCCTCATGATGGAACTGACGAATTCACAGAGGCGATCAACGATGTAGCCTCCAAATATAATGCCGTGATATGTCTGGCCGGTGGTAATGAGGCGGATATGCCGATTGCAATAGTCAAGACTCTCAGCGAGGAAGACAACGAGATAAAGACCCTCTTGATAAAGAATAATTCCGACGTGGGTGGAAATTTCCAGGTTTATGGTCCGATAGAGATATGGACCACGGACGACACTCCGTTTGATGTGACCCTTGATGTAGTGACTCGCTCGGCTCCTGATGACCCGGTATATACTTTCGATGTGCCGGAGAAAAAAGAAACTTATGTGGTTCAAGGTAATAGTATTGATCAATATCTGAGTAATACCGGCAGAATGGAGCTTATAAAAGATGGAACGGAGTTTCAGAATCTTTATGTGAACAGTTTCATGGGCGGAGTACGTGGAAAAGACAGTTATAACGGTCGGTACTGTGCAAAATTGAATTTTTACATAGAAGGACGGACTTCTTCGGTGGTAAGCCGTAATTTCGTCAAGGTTACGGTCAAGGGGAAGCCCGGACAGAAGATATTCATGTATACTGATGGAACTTATATGAGCCTCGGCAATCGAAACATCCCCGGTCTCGATGTGCCCGACGGTTACGGCACCAATTCCAATATGGCCTGCGGAAAGGAAACTTTTGCAGTGGGGAGTTATGTTACAGCGAATGTGCCCGGATCAGGCTATCCGAGCGGACAGATAGGGAGCCTGAGCTATTTCTCATCGTATGGTGAAACACTCGACGGCCGTGTGATGCCCGATGTCACTGCTCCGGGACAGGTGATAATCTCTTCGCGCAACAGTTCTATGCCTACAAGTTCTTCTTATGCGGTGTATTATCCGCTGAATTACAGTTACACCGATTCAAAGCGCAAGAAGACCTATTATTGGACAAGTTGCGCCGGCACATCGCAGGCTTCTCCTCATGTCGCCGGCATAATGGCTCTTATGCGCGGAGCCAATCCCGACCTTACACACCAGGATATATATGAGATGACAAGAAACACCGCTTCGAGCCCCGATGATTCTTCTACGGCATGGGGACACGGAAAGGTGAATGCCCTTGAAGCGGTTAAATCGGCTCTTTCGTCGTCATCGGTGGAGGAGATAAGTGAGCGTGGCGGAGATGTTGTCATTATTGATAGCGACGGATCGCTCTTTAAGATATATGCTCCGGGAGAAGAGAGTTTGACTTTGAATGTGTATGATATGATGGGTGTGTCTCACTGTTCGCTGTCGACATCGGGCGACAGTCTCGAATTTGATTCCACCGGTCTGGCCTCCGGCCTTTACGTTCTAAGCGTATCAGGCAATCACACTGAAAAAACAGTTAAGATCAGGATATAGCTCCGGGTCAAAGAAATAATAATCAGGGGAAGGGCGTATATCCTAACGCCCTTCCCTATAAACTTAACGTTATGAGAAAAGTGTTAAAATTCACAGGAACATTGTTGCTGGCCGGAGGAGTTGCATTTCCGGTGTTGTCGGTTCCGACACGTTATGAAATACCTGTGACGCAAGAGGAATTTGAAACTCAATGGGAAATCGTGGCCGGTGATGATGAGTTCACATGGGAATGGGTGGAGAGTTCAACCCCTTATGCCCAGATCTCACCTTCGAATTCATCCGGGAGTGGAACTGTAAAGGGAGCTACTTTAGTTTACGCCACTCCCATAGAGATGAAGGCCGGGGAAACCTATTATCTTCAAGGTAATGTCTGCAGTGCCGACTATAATGACGATGAGCGTTTCTACCTTGTGGTCGGAACGGACAAGGATAATCTGGAACCGTTCAAGACAAGTACCAGTTCGTTTTATGCTTATAGACAAAGAAACCTCGAGGAACCTAACTTCCAATTGAAACCTGCAGATACATCGTCCGACCGTACATTCACACCGGATGCCGACGGCACGTATTATATAGGAATTAGAAGCTGGTATGGCTCAGGTAGTTTCTCTGATCTGAAGCTACAGGTCCAGGCTCTCTATGTTGAGAAGATGGTTGACTATCCGGACCGAGTGACGGGAGGAAGCGCAAATATGGATTCGGAAGGGAAACTCGAGGCCACAGTGTCATGGACAATGCCTTCCAAGACCAAGAGCGGTGCCTCCATTTCAGGAAATCTGGGTGTGAATATATATCGCAGTGCGGAAGATGGCAAGGAGGCTTTGACCGATTCTTCAGCTCTCATAGCCACCCTTTCAGATCTGACAGCCGGTGAAAAGGTTGTTTTCGTTGATGATGCTGACAATAGTTCAACACCTATCCCTTCTCCGGGCAAATATTATTATTTTGTAGCGCCATTCAATGAAAACGGTGAGAATCTGGAGGTGACAAGTTCAGCCACAATCACACTGAAATGGGTAGGCGAAGATGAAAAATGTCTTAATCCGTTAAATTCCTCCTTGAAGTTGGATGGAGATAACATCGTGGTCTCTTTCAAAAACAGGATGGAGGGTTACAACGGAGGGTATCTTTCTCCGGCAAAATTCTATAATGTGATAAAACGCTCCAAGAACGGCGGTGAATTCATAACTATAGAGGACCATTATGCAGGAGAGGCAGACGAAGATGGACTGACCCGTTATGTGGATTCAAATCTTGACGGACTTGGCAGCTATAAATATGAGATATATGCCGGTTACGGCGATGTTTTGTCGGTGGCACATACGAGTCCTTCCATATTTGGAGGCGGAGCCATGCCGATCCCTTTTACAGAGGATTTCAGCGATTCTTCAACGTTCGGTAATTTCACAGCGGAGAGCACTTCAACCTATAATACATGGAGCCGTGTAGGAGAAAATGCTAAATTCAGTCCGGGTTATTCTTCCTACAGCACCACCACGGCGACCCTTTTCACACCGCCTCTGCGTCTTGAAGGAGGAAAGACATATCGTGTAAGCGTAGTGGCATGGGGCGATTCCCAGTCGTCAGGAGGTTATTATCCAAGCTATGGAGATGATGAAGATGATTATTATGATGAAGATGCTTCTTATCCATTGAACTTTGTGGCCGGCGGTGCCCCCGAACTTGCTTCATCCACTGTGTTCGCGCAAAAGAAAATCACAGCCACTTCAGCAGGCACTGTTCTCGAAGCATTTTTCGCTCCTGCGGAAACAGGCAATTTCTATCTCGGATTTTCTTCCTCTTCTTCAGATAATAATTGTGTCTATATCGACGACATATCAGTTGAGTTGTCGGAAGTAGTTCCGGCAACCGTTTCTGATCTTGTGGTTGCTCCCGCGCAGGATGGCACTAATTCGGCCGTAGTGTCGTTTACCGTTCCTTCTGTAAGCAATGCCGGTGTGACTCTACCCGCTCTTGACAAGGTGATTGTAAACCGTTATTCCGGTGAGGAGACGGTTGAGGTGAAAGTTATTGATGAGAATGTGACACCAGGTATGGCTGTTGAGTTCAGCGATGAAACTCCTGCAGTGGGTATGTGTTCATACGGTGTGGTAGCTTATCTTGATGATTCAGCTTCGGAAGAGGCTAAATCGGAAGAAAAGTGGTTGGGTTATGATGTGCCTAAGGCCATCAGCGCATACAATAATTTCTCTGTCAGTCTGAATGATAACTATCTGCCTGTGGTGGCATGGGCTCCTCTCGAAGGAACAACGATAACCGAACATGGAGGATATGTGGATCGTGATAATCTCAAATATCGTGTCTACCGCATGGATCAGATAAAATCTGATAATGAGCCTGAACTTGTAGGAGAGACCTCCGAATTGACATTTACTGACACCTCGATCGCCGATCGTGAGTGGAGCCGCTTCAGATATGGAGTAGCTGTGGTGAACGGGACTCAGGAAGGACACAGAACCGATTCTTACACTACGCTAACCGGCGGTGAGGTTTCGGCCACTCATGAACTCGATCTTAGTGATGAAGGTTATGTGGAATCTCTTGAAGGGCGCGGATTCGTGGCTGAAAACGGAATATCTTGGAAAGGTCGCGGCGCGACTGCGGGCACCGAACATATAGCATATCTCCCTCCGTTCCGTTATGTGGCGAATGAGACAACGGGTGTGAAGCTCGATATGACAGTATCTCGCGGCAATGCTGAATTTGAGGAACTGCTTGAGATATATCTCTGTGCGATTGAAACCTCAAAACCGGCTCTGCGTAACGACGGACAATCGAATACGGAAGCGCAGATACAGGGTCAGGCAAATATGACACTTGTCTATACGGCGCCAGTACACGCTATGTCCGACTCTCCTGAGGAAGTTTCGATTCCGGTGAATATCGAGGAAGATGGTAAGTATCGTATCGCATTGCGCTGCGCATCCGCCGACAATAAGCTTCTCACAGTTCATACACTCTCAGTTGCACCATACAATAACGTGGAATCAGCGGTTGAAGAGATTGATATTGATGCTGATAGCACCGATGCGGAATACTATACTCTCCAAGGAGTTAAAGTTAAGAATCCGGTTTCGGGAATATATATCCGCGTGAAGGACGGTAAGTCCCGGAAAGTTATGGTGAAGTGATCTATTGAATAGGTTAATATATTCTAAAAAAACGGTCTTGACAGATGTGGTGTCGAGACCGTTTTTGTTATTTATATATGTGCAGCTTACTAAATAAAAGTGGATTATGAATATTATTAAAACTAAAAGAGCTTACGAATCCGCGTCGGAAGATGATGGGTTCAGAGTATATATCGATAAACTGTGGCCACGGGGACTTTCTCATGAGACATTTCATTACGACTTATGGGAAAAGGGGATCGCACCTTCCACCGAACTCCGGGAATGGTTTCATGAGGATCCCGACAACCGATGGGAAGGATTCAGAGAAAAATATACCGATGAATTGAAGAACTCACCTATATTTGCTGATTTCAGAAAGTTGCTTACACCGCACTCCGTGATTACTCTTCTCTATTCATCTCATGATGAGCTACACAATAATGCTATAGTGGTCAAAGAAATGTTGGTAAATAAATAAATTTAAGCTATTTTTGTGCGGAGAATGAAAATCATCTCTTTAAACTGAAATAGATTGAAAATCCAAAGATATATCTTCATTTTGACAGCCGGGTTGTGCGGCGGTCAGATAATGATGGCTTCTCCGTCAGACATTGTTGAGACGGGTACGGATTCTTTATCGAATCTGGAGCGTGAGCTTGATGAGGTTGTAATTGAACATAAGCTGCGAAGCACAAAAAAACTGAAAAATTCAGCATGTGATACCGAATTGATAACAAAGGCTGAGATTCTTCGTGCGGCCTGTTGTAATCTCGGTGAAAGCTTCAGCACGAATGCATCTGTAGATGTTAACTACAGTGATGCCGCCACAGGTGCGAAACAGATTAAACTTTTGGGACTTTCAGGCACCTATGTGCAGATGCTGACCGAAAATATCCCTAATCTGCGCGGTGTGGCCTCCTCTTACGGACTCGGATATATTCCCGGAACATGGATGCAGTCGATTCAGGTGAGCAAGGGTGCCAGTTCGGTAAAGAACGGATATGAGTCGGTGACGGGGCAGATAAATGTAGAGTTTCTGAAACCTCAGTCGCCATCTTCAATAATGGCTAACGGCTATGTGGATTATTTCGGAAAGGCGGAATTGAATGCAGCCGGAAATATTCACCTTGGAGAAAAATGGTCTACCGGATTGCTGCTTCACGGCGAGAATGCGTTTGCATCGCATGATGATAATGATGACGGATTTATGGATCTTCCGCGCATCAAACAGTTTTCCGCCATGAACCGTTGGGCCTATATGAGCGAGAGATATATTTTTCAAGCCGGCGTAAGGTTCCTTATAGAGAATCGCCTGAGCGGTCAGGATACCCGTCATGGGCATAACGAGGAGGTTGCCTTGTATGATCCCTATAAAATCGACATAGATACCCGCAGATGGGAGTTTTTTACGAAGAACGCTTATTTTATCGACACGGAGACTGAAAGCAATCTCGCCCTGATTCTGTCGGGTTCTTTCCATGATCAGGACGCATATTACGGGCATAAACTTTATGATGTGACTCAGGATAATGTCTATGCTTCCCTGATTTATGAGAGGAAATGGCATGACGGTCTCCATGCTCTTTCATCCGGACTGAGTCTGAATTATGATCGTTTTGACCAGCGTTTCCGTCTAACGCACGACATTAACATCAATCCGACGCGGGAGATTGAAAAGGAAACGACCCCCGGAGGATATGTGCAATATACATTCGACTTGAATTCCAATCTGATTCTTATGGGCGGAGTGAGATATGATCACAGTTCTCTTTATGGCTCCATGTTCACTCCTCGTCTTCACGCCCGTTGGAATCTTCTTGAGGGAGCGCTGTCACTTCATGCTTCGGCGGGAAGAGGGTATAGGTCGCCCCATGCTTTGGCCGACAATCATTTTCTATTGGCTTCCTCAAGAAAAATATTGATAAGCTCGGATCTTACACAGGAGGTGGCTATGAATTACGGCGGAGGTGCGTCGGGAGAGGTGCGTGTTTTTGAACGTCCGTTGAATTACAGTGCGGAATTTTATTATACCCGTTTCAGTCATCAGATGCTTGTCGATCTCGAGACCGATGCTCATTCGGCCATTATAAAGGATTCAGGCAACCGACCCAATTATTCGCGTACATTTCAGGTGGAGGTGTCATATCCCGTTATTTCTGATCTGACTTTGACGGCGGCCTACCGTTTCACGGATGTGAAAGTAGATTACGGGTCGGGACTTGTAGCCAAACCGCTTACCTCCAGACATAAGGGACTTTTCACTTTGAATTGGGCTCCGATGATGGGAATATGGCAGTTGGACGCTTCATTAGCCATCAATGGAGGCGGCCGCATGCCCGCTCCTTATGAGCTTGCCGACGGATCTTTATCATGGAACCCTACTTATAAAACATTCCCTCAGCTCAATGTGCAGGTAACCCGCAATTTCCGTCATTGGGCAGTTTATATAGGAGGAGAGAATCTTACAGGCTATCGACAGAAAACACCGATAATAGATGCAGCCAATCCGTGGGGAAGTAATTTTGATGCCACCATGGTGTATGCACCGATTCACGGTCCGATGGTTTATGCCGGATTCAGATTCAATATAAGTAAATAAGTTGTTAACTTTATTAATACACGAAAATGAGAATAGCATTATTTTTTACACTTCTTTTGAGTTCGTTGGTTACGTTTGCAGCCGATAAAGCCACTGAAGTCTTTACGCTCGACCATCAGATGTCGCAACATTGCGAGAAGAGAATAAAGGAGAACCTGCGTTTCGAGAAAGGGATTTCCAAAATTGATGTGTCTTTGAAAGAGAATACAATTACCGTTACCTACGATAAGGAAAAGACTGATCCGGAAAAAATAATAAAAGGATTCAAAAAAATCGGCTTCAATGCTTTTATTATGGATTGCGAACCCACAAAGCAGAGCGATGGTTGCGCTGTAGAGATTGAGCCGGGCAATTAAAAGAACTATGATTGATGCAGAGAAAATCTGGGAGGCAATGATAAGTGGGGAGGTTTATGAGGCTTCCCATCCTGAACTTATAAAGAGACTCCGCGCCACCCGTGAAAAGATATGGGAGTTTAATAATTTGCGTCCTTCGCAGGAAGATGAACAGAAGGCGATTCTCCGGGAGTTGTTTGGAGGATGTGGCAAATGGTTTCAGGTGAATCAGCCTTTCAGGTGTGATTATGGAAGCAACATCTATATAGGAGAAGATTTTTTCGCCAATTTCAACCTGACTATTTTAGATGAGGCGGAGGTGAGGATAGGTGACAATGTCTTTATCGGACCCAATGTAAGTATTTATACTGCCTGTCATCCTCTGGATGCTGAGACACGCAATAAGATAGTGGAATGGGCGGAACCTGTGACAATAGGTAATAGCGTATGGATCGGAGGTTCCACCACAATTCTGCCGGGTGTGACGATAGGGGATAATGTGGTGATAGGAGCCGGTTCGGTGGTGACAAAGGATATTCCCTCAGATGTTGTGGCGGTCGGAAATCCGGCAAAGGTTATCAAGCGTCTCGACTGATAGTGGCTGACTGACTTTGTTCAGCCATCGTTCAAAATCACGGTGTCTATACATAGAGCACCCCAAAAGTTTTGTGTCTGACTTTTGGGGTGCTTTTTATGCAAATACCCTGAGGCTATATTTATCATTCTATTGTTTTTCCGAAAGGAAATAAAGCAAGTTTCATCAGTTTGAAATGTTGCAGACCGAATGGAATCCCTACGATTGTGATGCAGAAGAGCAGTCCCCACCCCAGATGTGTGAGGGCGATGACAAATCCACCGAGAAACCACCATACCACGTTCATTATTCCGGCAAGACAACCTGAAGGCCATCCTGTGTTGGAGATGTCGGTTCCGAAGGGCCATAATGCCACTCTCGCTAACTTTATGGTCTGTATACCGAAAGGGATACCTATTATAGTGAGTATCATAGCCACACTTGATACAGCATATTCTATGGCAATCATCAGCCCTCCGAAAACGACCCAGATTATATTTAAAATGATGTTCATATAGATTTAAGTCAATAATTTATCACTTGACAAGGCCAAGGGCCTTTTTCATCGCTCCCGGACTGATGACACCTTGAAGCACGGTGGCATCGTTGAAAACCATATAGGGGATAAGGTCGAAATCTTTACGCTGATCCACTTCTTTTTCCTCCGCTTTTATATTTTCGCCATACATGTCGCTATCGAGCACTTCCTTTACCGCCACTGCATCCAATCCGCATTTCTCAGCTATCGACAAAAGAACGGCATGGTCTGACAGTCGGAGATTTTCTATAAAATTTGCATGGAAAATAGCGAAATTCAACTTTATCGCCGTCTCTTGCGGGAGATGGGCCTGCGCATATTCCATTAGTCGGTGAGCATCAAATGTGCTGCATACCTGTGTGGAAGAAAGTCTGTAGTCGAGTCCTACACGTGCGGCCATAGCGGTGATTCTTTGTATTAAATGTTGGGTTTCCTCCTCGGTGTATTGATGCCCTTCCATAAAATGCTGAGTCATGGTTTCCACAGGGATTACCGGAGCTTCCGGGTCAAGTTGATATGAAAGGAATTTAACCGTTACCTTGTCTGTAAGGTCGGATTTATCTATTATATCGAATAATTGTTTTTCTCCAATATAGGAGTAGGGGCAGGCAAAATCAGCCCATATCTTTATTTCCATTATGATTCAATTTATAAGAAGTTACCAAGTAGATGCGAATAATTAATCGATATATTTTTGCAAAGTAGTTGGGAATATCTTTAACGTAAAAACTGTTTATCTCAACTAAAAACTGCTTATCGTTGTAATAATCAAACAAATGAGTGCCAATTATTGTTTTGTCGGTTAAAAGTGAGATTTCCGTAGAATATTAACAGGGATATATTATTTTAGTTCAACCTTTCCTGCAGAAAGGTGAAGATATTCTACAGGCTCCCATGAATTTAAAGGATCTATGAAATATGCGTGTTCCATCAGGAGCGTCTTTATAAGTATATGTGGCTTTCACGACTACTCCATTAATTTCGTAGGGACCCTCATAGTGTTTGCGTTCCTGCGCAAAACATGTAATGGAATCCGGTAATCAAGATTTAATCAAAAGCAACCTGCATACTCCGGGTTGGCGGATGCAAGGATTGACCAGACATTCATCTTTTGATTCCATGTACAATTTACCAGATTTTACCGGGTCAGATGATGGTCATTGCAAGTGATGTAAAAATATATTTTGTTCATTTTCTGACTATTCCTATTGCTCAGATCTTCCGCTTTTTTCATGGCCTATTTCTGTTGCGTAAAACTTGCCTGTCTACTTTATCCAAATTGTGCAAGCTTCACCTAAAATATGTATCCAAAGAGTTATTTAGTACTTTTATAGGCGTGTGGATACAAAAAAACACTGATTCCAGTGTTTTAATCTCTGATAATCAGTGTTTTTAATATTTTGTGGTTCCACTTGGGAAACTCCACATTTTGAATATCCTTACAATCAAAGATTTATCCTTGATACTTTCGTCAACTCCAACATTTGCTCCTACGGCACATTGCATAGTTTTTCATCGCTCTGCTCAGTCGAGACTATCGGAATGCTCTTGAAGTTTACTCGCAAGTTTTTTCACTTGTCAACTGCAAATATAACGCAAAATTTTGACATATTGTCTGTTTTGCATGTTAAGATTTCTGACTGACTATCCATCGACCGCCTTTTGTTGAACCCTCTCGATATAGTATTCCTTTGTCTTTAAGCCTTTCGATTGCCTTCTGAACACCCTTGCGAGACATTTTCAAAAGTGGGTATAGTTGAGCTATGGTCAAAGATCCATCTAATTTCAGTAATCCAATAATCTTATGTTCTGTATTACCATTAGTAAATTCTATAGAACTCATAAGAGCTTCTATAGTACTTTCTGTAGTACTTGGGGCGAGCTTAGGGGATACTTGGTCGGTACTTGGTCGGTGGTTGAGCGGTTCGTCCTCTTGCTTGGTCGATAGTTGAACGGTCTGAGAGTCCAACTTCCCGTTGGGTATCATCCGTCACTTGCTGACCGATTATCTTCAGTGACTTCGGCGGATACCGAAAATCAGCCAACCACCCTCCGTATTTAGAAACGCACACGCCGCATGCATACCGTCTTTCAGTTCGCCGGTACTTTTCTTCAACTCCAGAGTCCTCGACTCATCTGAAACAATCAGAGCCTTTACATCGTCAATTGTCATCATTGTTGGCAAAGTTACAGAGTTTTATATTCGATTCTGGAGAACTAAAGAGGAAGGCAACCGGTCGGATATTCCGAATAGTTCGCCAAGAAGAAAATCGTAGAGTGACACGAATGATTGAATATTTCAGTCAGGATGTAATCATATCAGTTGGATACAGGGTCAATGCTATCGACTGTGTATATTGACCATGCTGTAAGGCATGTCGCATCTGAAGTGTCGGTACTTCTCGCAGGCTATATCTCCAATGAAACTTCTTTGGCTTGACAAGATAAGCTATGCCGAAGAAGAGATATATGTTCGGGCAATAAACAAGATACTGAAACAACTATAGCCGAAGTGTCTAAACCAATAGGGTCTGCGCTTTAGGACAAGGTAGATTCAAAAATTTTTCGTAACTTTGTGCTCTTAAAGGGATTGATAGTCAATGGAAAACCCTCTATTTCCTCTAATTTGGATAACTCAAAGAATTTGAATGGAAGATAACAGCAGAATATTGAAGGAAAAAATAGATGCTTTGGTCAGTTTTGGTGAGTCAGCTGAGATTGAGTTTAAGTCAGCAAAAGGCGGTTTTCCCGGAAGTTTTTGGGAAAGCTATTCAGCTTATGCCAATACTAATGGTGGAACCATTGTATTGGGAGTGGCTGAGAAGAACGGTCAGTTTTATTTCGACGGTTTAAACAAAGATGTTGTAACAAAATACAAGAAAATATTTTGGGATTGCGCTCATAACAGAGGGAAAGTGAGTGCCTGTCTTCCCCGTGAGTCAGATGTTATAATAGACAATATTGACGACTGTTATTTTCTTATCTGTTATATTCCCCGTGCAAGTTATGAATTAAGACCGGTCTATATAGGTTCAAATCCTTTGGGTAACACCTACCGAAGAAATCATGAAGGTGATTATCTCTGTACTGATGCCGAGGTCAGAAGAATGTTTGCTGATGCAGAGCACGACCGACACTCTAAGGATGGTCTGATTCTTGAGGGATTTAATTTAGAACGTGATATTGATAAGGACTCTCTCAGACAATACAGACAGACATTTGCCAACTTACAGCCAACCCATCCGTGGACCTCAATAAGTGACATTGAATTTCTGAAGAAGATACGTGCTTACGCCATTGATTATGCTACTGGAAAGGAGGGGCTGACAATGGCCGGACTTCTAATGTTTGGTAATTATGACAGTATTACGTCGCTGCTGATCCTTCATATTTTGTTGATTACAGAGAAAAGATAGGAACTACCGATCCTAATGTTCGATGGACCAATCGAATATATCCGGATGGGCTGTGGGAGGCAAATCTATATCAATTCTATGTAAAGGTATATAATAGGATGATACAATTTCTTCCTAGGCCTTTTATGATTAAGGATGGGATTCGTCAAGAAGAAACCCCGGCACACGACGCGGTTAGAGAGGCATTGATAAACTGCATTGTTCACAACGATATAAGTGCTTTGGGTAATATTGTGGTAGAACAAACGGATGACAAACTCGTTTTCAGGAATCCTGGAATGATGCTTGTTTCAAAGCAACAATATTTTAAGGGAGGGCGAAGTATATGCCGTAATCCGATACTCCAGAATATTTTTATGCGTTTAGGTGGAGCAGAAAGAGCTGGAAGTGGTGTTGATAAGATTGTTAGAGGGTGGGAATACCTCGGTTTACCCTTACCTGCTGTAGAAGAAGAAACACGTCCTGACTATGTTGTATTGACTCTTCCACTCAAAGTAAAAACGGATACCCCACAAGATACCCCACAAGATACCCCACAAGATACCCCACAAGATACTAATAAGACTATTCGTAAGGAAAAAAATAAAAATCTTTTGTTAGAGTTCTGTAAGGAGCCAAAGACTTTATCAGAGATCATGAAGTTCTTGGGTTTGAAAGACCGCAAAAACTTCATTGAGGGATATATCAATCCATTGCTTGAAGAAGGAACTTTGGCTATGACCGAGCCTGATAAGCCAACAAGTGGAAATCAACGGTATATCACGATTGTAAATTAGATAAGTGTAAGCATACGGCGAAACGCGTATTGCTGAATTTGGCAAAATAACACGAAGGAGTCCGAACTTCCCCAACGTTCGGACTCCTTCGTGCTTCTTCTTACTGTTTTGAGAATATCTGTCAGTGTATTTTGCATGAATCTTTGTTGTGCAGAGGTAAGAGTAATCAAGCATTCCTCGGTCAGAAATCAAGTCCAACGAATAGTCCAACGCGGAATGCCTCGTTTTGCCGGATTTTGCGGTGGTGGATAAAAAGAAAGAATCCCGAAAATCGTTGATTTTCAGGATTCTTCCGCGATTTGCTTTCGCATTGAGTGGTCCCACTTGGGTAACTCCACATTTATTATATCCTAAGAATCAATTCTTTATCCGGGCGTTTTTCAGCAACTCCAACATTCGCTCCTATGGCGCATTGTATCGCTTTTCATCGCGTTGCTCTGCCTAAGCCATCGGAATCATCATTATCGTTGCTCGCAAGTTCTCTCACTTATCATCTGCAAATATAACGATTCTTATCAACCTTTGGTATTGTCAAGAACCCATTTTCCTCCTTTTGTAGAACCTTCACGTGATAGTATTCCTTCGGCCTTAAGTTGTCGCACAATTTTCTCTACACCTCCAAGAGAGAGATTTAGGGATAAAGCTACCTCCGGTAAAGTAAGTTTACCGTTTTTAGATAATAGTGCAATTACTTTAGATCGGTTGTTTTTTCCCTTACTTGGGACTTCGGGTGAACTTTCCCCCTTACTTTCTCCCTTACTTGGGACTTCTCCCTTACTTTCTTGTGCACTTTCTCCCTTACTTTTTTGTGTGCTTAGAGCGACATTATCCCCTAAGTTCTCCTTTGCAGTCTCATGTGCTTTTACCGGTCGTTTGAAAGTGACGTAGACGAAGCCACCGTCCCAACGCCATGTGGGTTCTTCTACACCTTGTTCCTGACAGGCTTCGATTATGCGTTTTGCTCCTGATCCCCAGTTCTCCAACCACATAGAACGGTAGAGCGCTTCAGCCATCTTGACATTATAAGGGTAGGAGTCGTGAGGCTCCTTGATGTTTTCGGGTGTAATCTGAGAAGGGAAGATACCGGGATTGCCGATTTCTACGCGGTCATCATAGATGGCGATGCTATTGAGCAGATTATATTTCTCCCACTGACGATGACAGAGCGAGTTGATTATGGCTTCTCTAAGCGCCTTGTAAGGAATCTCAAGCCGCTCTTCGCGTTGAAGACTGCGGTTGGTGATTTTACCGCTGAGATTGAGGTGTTTGAAACAGAACGCCAATCCTGCATCAAGCAAGTCGAAGAAATTCCCCTCGACACGCATCTCATCGATAAACTCATTCTTATCTGTCCCTAAGAAACGAGCCATCTTTATTTTGAAATTGTCGTATTCATAAACATTATCAGAGAAGAGCATGGCAGCGCCATTGGTCGGAATGCCATTTTTAAGCAGTTTCCATTTCGATAAGGTGTCGGATATAGGCGCACTCAAAGCACTGGCAGGAATTCGTCCTCCTTCGACACCAAGACGTATGCAACCGCGAATATGCTTTTCATTGAGATCAGAAAGAGTCACACCTTCAGCCTGCCGTAATTCCCAAGAATATGTTTTCGGCTCAAAGGCTCTGATTCGTTCATCATACATATC
>JAAVEA010000025.1 GCA_014801535.1 Bacteroides sp. | reverse complement strand
TCACCATTTTCTTCTCTACCTTCGATCCCTGACGGATTACGTAGATGCCGGGAGCAAGATTCTCCATGGATGAGGCTACACGCATACCGTTAAGTGTGAACACCTCCACCGGTGAATCAAAATCCGTATGCAGACTGCTAAGCAATCCCGCATACGGACACTCTTCTTTATGTTTTCAAAATTAAGTGGTACAGTTCATAAAACTTAATTACGACACCGCCACTATAATTTTAAGCAAGTGCTTAATAAAATGTTATTTCTCTTTTTCAGATTCTATAAACTCCTGATGGTATGCCTCCAGAATCTGGTGCAGAGCCTTTCCGATCTCCACATAATCCTCTTTGGTCAGATTAGCCAGCGAAGCGCGCACACTCCAGTCGGGTCCGGCGAAACCACTGCCGTTAAGTAGAACCACAGATGTCTCCTTGGCAAGACGAAGCACAATATCGAGCGGCTCATAGTGATCGGCGAGCCATTTGCAGAATTCATCACCATAGAATTTCTTTCCCCAAACCATTATGTCGATTTCGGAGTAATATCCCACCCTGTCTTTATCCGGAACCAAGGTGAATCCGGCGGAATCCCACAACGCATCAAGACGGGCGTGTATCATATCCTGCATCGCCTTCTTATAAACGTCATCCTTGTCCACAAGGCAGAATAAAGCGAACATCGTCATCTGAATCTGCTGCGGAGTGGAAAGACCGGCCGTATGATTCAGAGCCACTGCCCTTGAGTCAGCTACCAGACGGTCAATGAACGGTATCGCATCGGGATTCGGAGTGAGCGAACGGTAACGATGATAGAGATCTTTACGCTGAATCTCGGGAAGTCCGGCGATCAGACGGTTATAGATATTATCTTTTGCAAGAGCCACCACTGCCAGACGCCAGCCTGTGGCACCGAAATATTTGGAGAATGAATATACACACAGAGTATTCTCAGGCAGTTCATACATCAGCGACCGGAAATCGGTGGCAAACGTGCCGTAAACATCATCGGTGACAATCATAAGATTCGGATTGTCGTTTTTAACAATCTCCACAATGCGATCCATACATTTTTTCGAGAGCTTGTAGGATGGCGGATTCGACGGATTTACAAGACACAGAAGCTTGACAGCCGGATCACGAAGTTTATCAAGCTCTGAATCCGGATATTGCCATACGTGCAAACCGTTTTCATCCATTTCGTTCGCCTCTATGTTCACGACATCGAATTCATACCTGTCAAGACCCGGAATCTCAAGATAAGGGGTGAAAATAGGTGTCATCAATGCAATCTTGTCATGATGGTTCACCAGATGATTCACCTGCAGCGAATCGAAGATATAGCACATGGCGGCTGTGCCTCCCTCTGTGGCGAAAAGATCATATTCGCGTCCGAAACCGGGGGCATTATCCCCCATTTCCTTGGCCATATATGCACGTATAATCTCTTCCGAGTGCTCAAGCATACGAACCGGTGTGGGATATTCATCTCCGATTATCCCCTCTGCCCATTCGTAAGCAAGCGAATCAGGCTCGATGCCGAGGGTGTCTACACAATATACTATCGCATCATGCAGCATCATCGCTCCGGGCTGTGTGGAATTTACCATCAGGAAATGTTTGAGTCTTTCCATGGCTCCCTCGCTTTGAGGCATTCCGGCTATACCCGGTTCGGCAGTGAATGTGCGGCTGCTCTCTTCGAGCGCCCATTGTCCGAGAAGGAAGAAAGCCTGTCGCGGAATTGTAGCGATCCAGTCGGGATTGCCTCGACCGGCGTTCAGAAACTGGCCGGTAGCTTTCTGAGCATCTTTTTTCGCGAGTTTTATCAATTCATTTTTGATCTCAAACGGACTCATCTTGGAGAGTTCCCGTTCTTTCTTTCTCAGTGTGTTATTCATTATGGTATGTAATTTATATTGAAGTTGTTTAAACAACTTCATTGTTAAACAAGTGAACGATGGGAGAGATTCAATAGTGGATTGTCAGGCCACGAATACCATGACAAGACCGCAAAGTATCAGAAGAGTGTTGCCTATGGCATAGGTTATGGTATAACCCATCGCGGGCACTGTCGATTGCAGCGAATCCTGTATAGCTCCGAGCGCGGCGGTTGTGACACGGCTGCCTGCCACACACCCGAGATTGATCGCCGGATGGAATTTAAACACCTTGGCTCCCAGGAATATTCCTATAAGAAGCGGAACTGTCGTGGCAATCGCACCCGCGAGAAGAAGCTGCCATCCTACTTGCTGAAGGCCGGAAATGAATGTCGGTCCGGCTGAGATTCCCACCACTGCTATGAACATGTTGAGGCCAACGTTATTGAAAATCCAGACCGCCGAGTCAGGAATACGCCCGAATGTAGGATGTTTGGAGCGGAGCCATCCCAAGACAAGACCTGCTATAAGAGCGCCACCACTGGTGGAAAGGCTCACCGGGATACCACCCAGATGTATTGTTATCGCTCCGATCAATGCACCGATCGCTATGCCGAGCCCGATAAATACCATATCAGAGGCGGTTGTAGGTTTGTCGGCATAACCTATATATGAGGCCGTGGCGTTTACATCTGCCACCGGACCGCTTATTGTGAGTATATCGCCTCGTTCAAGACGTGTATCGGCCAATACGGGGATTGCCACACCTCCGCGCTTGATGCTTCCGATCATAACTCCGTGAGTATGTTTAGACTGGCGGAAATCTCCTACAGTGGTGCCTACCACATGCTTGGAAGCAACCATCACAGGAATCTGTTCTACGGGAAACGACAGAAGCATCGGATCGGAAATCTCACCTCCTATCCATGATTCATCTTCTATAATGAACTCCCTGCGTCCTGAAAGCACTACATCATCTCCTTTGGAAATCTTGTAATCGGATGCGGGCTGGGTAACTATATCTTTTCCCGAACGCACACGCTCCACGAATATACGTCTACCTTCAGATGCCATATATTCCTCCACTTCACTTACCGTTCGCGGCTGGTTGAAATAGTCGCCTTCAGCGCGATAGGCTCTGTAGACCACCGGACGCCATGCGTTTACGAGCGCCGGATCGGAATCAGACGGATTCTGATTCATGCTGCGCTCAAGATCTTCTGTCTGCTGGCGCACTTTCTTTATTCCACCCAGCATCATGGGGCCGAGGGTTCCTAAAATCCATGCCGAACCGATTGTTCCGAATATATAGGTTACGGCATAGGCCACAGGCACAAGATTGGTCCAGGCTGTCTTATCTGCTCCCGAGACATTCAGAGTCTGTATCGTGTCGTCGGCCACGCCAATCACGGCAGAAACCGTCTGCGCTCCGGCAAACAGACCCGCTGCCTCTCCGGCATTGTAATGGAACAGTTTAGCCACGACAATTGTAGTGACAAGCACCACTACACACATCACTACAGCGAAAAGAACCTGCTTCAGTCCTGATCCCCGCAATGACGCGAAAAACTGCGGACCGACACTATAACCTATTGCAAAGAGGAACAGAAGGAAGAAAACCTGTTTCAGAGGACCCGAAACCGGAATATCCAACTGACCCATGACCACACCGACGAGGAGAACAGATGTCACCGTTCCGAGTGAGAAACTTTTATATTTAAATCTTCCTATCCAAAAACCTATCCCCAGAGTAAGGAATATTGCAATCGCGGGATTGTCGCGTAGCGTCTGCACTATCCAATTGATGATTTCCATAGTATTACAGTTTATAGTTAGAAAAAAAGAAGAGAATGCGCCTTCTCTCCTTTTACCCGAAAGGGGTGCTTATATTTATAACATATCGCATCTTCAAATGGTTGAGACCGCCCTGATCAGTTAATCATTTAAAAACATCATCCGGACCGGCTCAAATATACCTTATATAATAATATTCCCGTTTGAGAATGAAACAACCATTTCCAAACAACAAATGTTTAATAGTAAACGAGTTCAATAACCGAGTATTCATTGAAGTCTTTCAACGGCTTCATTTGCTCAGTGTTCCACTTAAAATTTGATGCTATGAATTACAAAGTAATCGACATTGAAGGAGTAGGCGAAGCATACGCTGAAAAACTGAACCGCGCAGGCGTAGAGACTGCCGAGGAATATCTTGAAATCTGTTCCACCCCGGCCGGGCGTAAGGGACTTGCAGAGAAAACTGAAATCAGCCCGAAGCTGATTCTCAAATGGGCGAACCATACCGATCTCTTCCGGATTCCGGGTGTCGGACCCCAGTTTGCCGAACTTCTTGAAGCTGCCGGAGTAGACACTGTGAAGGAACTCCGACATCGCAATCCGGCTTCTCTTACCGCCAAACTTGAAGAAGTGAACGAGGTGAAGAAACTCACACGTCGTGTACCTTCGGAGAACGAGGTGGCCAAAATGATTGAAGCCGCTAAGGAGCTTGAACCGAAAATGACATATTAATCTGATATAGAGTGGCCGTACCCCCGGGGCATGGTCACTCTGAATATTATACATTACTTTCCACTATGAACAATAATCAGCAACAAACAATGCAGCATCAGGCAGCTTCGGGCGAATCCAATACCCGGACACAGGGTTCCGATACCCTCTCCGGCAAAAAAGGACGACTCGTAGGAAACGTGTCTATGTTTGTAGCAAAGACTTTTTCGGGTCTGAATGAGAACGCTCTTAAATATCTTCTACCTACTTGGATGAATTCTGCCACAGGAGTGGTGCTACGATTAGGCTTCGGTTCACTTTTCTTCTGGATCATCGGCTGGATTAAACATGATAAGGTTGAAAAGACATCTATGCGCGACCGCATTCTTCTGCTTCTCACCGGCGTGATATGCGTATTCGGATATATGTATACCTTGCTTCAGGGTCTTACCTACACTACCCCTATCTCTTCCTCCATATTCATTGCCTTGCAAGGCACTGTGGTATATATTATCTGTCTTTTCTTACGGACTGACCGTCTTTCTTTGGGAAGACTCATCGGTATATTTCTTGGAATAGGCGGAGCATTGATCTGCATTCTGACTCAAAAGCATAGCGATGTGGCATCAAATCCTCTTTTAGGTAACATCTACTGCTTCATCTCCACATTCCTTTTCAGCGCATATCTTGTGATAGAAAAACGTTTTCTCAAACGCTTGAGCAATTCAACAGTAAGCAAATACACTTTTTCCGGAGGGTGTCTGGCTGCTATAGTGGCCGTGCTTATTTCAGGCAATTGGTTTGCTCCGGTGCTTACATCCGGTGTTTTTTCCACACCGTTTCTGATTCTTGCATTCGTACTCGTCTTCCCCTCTTCAATCAGCTATCTGCTTACCGACGTGGCGCTAAAGCGTCTGCCCGCGACTGTAGTTGGACTTTATGCCAACTGGATTCTTATAGTGGCTGCAATAGTGAGCTACGCATTAGGTCAGGATAAATTCTCATGGTGGCAACTTCTCTCGATTCTTCTTATAATCGGCAGTGTTTTCCTGGTGGAAAGCGCCGAAGCAAAGGATCATAAAAAATAACCGCAACTCAGGCTCAACCCACTTCCGAAACCGTGTTTATCGTGATAAACACGGCTACCACCGGAAACACGTTTATAGCGACATTCTCTCCATCCACCGAAACCGGATGTATCGTGGTAACCATAGTTACCGCGGAGCGGTTACATATATATTAGCCGGGGGTTCCCGCCTCAGCGGAACCCCCGGTTAACTATTCTATATCTCTGAACCGCGGAGCGGTTCCACTTTCCACAATAATATCCTTATCCGCGACGACGGCTTGATTTGCCCGAAGCATAATGCTTCCCTTTGCGGGATGAGCTCTTTCTTGTTGTCTTTGCTTTTGAAGCGGTGCTTTTGGAAGATGATCCGCGATAACCGGCCTTATGGTTCAGTCCCGAATAAGCGGTTTTCATTACATCTCCTGAAATTGCAAATTTTTCTGCAGCAGCACGATCCTTATCTTTAAGGCTATGACTGAAAAGCCATTTGTAAGTATCTTCAAGATAGAACAGACGTGCAGGCTGCGAATGGTTCATTCCCGGAATGCGATCATAATATAAACGAGAATATTCACCTGAATTTTTCACTGCGGAAACTACACGGTCGCTTTGTGAAACAGACACCGAACGGTCTGCCGTGCCATGAACAATCCATAGGGGAAGCTCGCCAAGACCTGAAAGGTCTTTTACAGTGCCACCGCCGCAGAAGGCCATCGCCGCAGCAACCTTGTCGGGATAAGTGGCCGCGAAGTCGATTGTGCCATAACCACCGAGACTCATTCCCAAAACATAGACACGGTCCGTGTCAACATTGTAGTTATCCTCAACCCATTTCAGGATGTTCATAACCTTAGAAGGTTTCCACGATCCGCCGGGATTCTGAGGAGCGATTACATATGCATCTATCTCACGACCCTTCTCCACTGCCGCAAGTGTGCCGTAACGACGAACCTTATTCAGATCCGAGCCACACAGACTTGCACCATGAAGGAAGATCACCACAGGTTTCTTTTCTACGGTATCCCCTTCCGGCTCTACAAGCCAGAAATTGTAACCGTCTGACACCTTATTATAATTGGAAGTGATTTTCGGAGCTGAAAAGGCATCGAATGCCAGTGAGGAGAAAAGTGTGATAAGTGTAAAAAGTACTGCTTTGAATGTTGCTATCTTTTTCATTGCTGTTGTAATTTCTATCGTTTCGTTTCTTCTAAGAGCCTCATTACGTGGCCCAATGATTAGTTCGATGCAAAATTACAACATTCCACGAAAATATACCACCCCTTTAGTGCCAAACAATCCTATAATATGTTAATTTTTATTAATGTCAAAATTATTCATTGATTCATAGCACTTTAATCAATTTCTCAATACAGAATTAGCCTCTTTCTTTTCATATATATTTCTTTTTAATAATTTTGCGGGTAAAATTATTTTCCCATGCAATTTCGAACAATCTATGCCCCCGAGCGAGCCGACTTCACACTTTCGCCCGAATCTCCTGTAGTGATGTTGGGTTCATGTTTCTCCGATAATATGGCACAAAAGATGCGCTCTGCCTTATGGAACGCCTCTAACCCGCTTGGCACACTTTATAATCCTCTCTCAATTCGCAACACTCTGGAAATATTTTTATCGGAAGATTCATTTAAAGAAAGATTTCTTCACTCTCTGTTTAAAGACAATACCGGCAAACACCGTTCCTTCCTTGGCGATTTCCGATTGGCCGGATGTGACGGAGAGGAGGCGTTTGAGAAAGCGGAGAAAGCTCGAAGCATATTAACTGAATCGTTGAAAAAAGCTGAGGCTCTCTTCATCACTTTCGGCACCTCCATATGCTATTCTCTTATATATAATAAGGAAGAAAGTCTCTCGGAGAACTCCGGCAACTGCTCTCGTGAACGACTTCTATCGGCCACCGTTGCCAATTGCCATAAACTTCCGGCTTCAAGATTTGAAAGATACCGACTGACTGAGGAGGAGATAGCGGAGATGTGGGTGGATCTGTGCAAAAAGATAAAGACTCGTTTTCCGCAACTCAGAATTGTCTTCACAGTTAGTCCGGTGAGGCATTTAAAAGACGGATTCATCGCTAATTCACGCTCAAAGGCAATTCTACAGTTAGCAATCGAGAATATATGCGACCGACTCGATTTCTGCTCCTATTTCCCGGCATATGAAATTCTCAATGACGATCTGCGCGATTATCGTTTCTATGCCTCCGATATGGCTCACCCCTCCCAACAAGCTGTTGATTACATATGGGAAATATTCAAAGAAACATTTGTTGATGAGGCAGGAAAATCATTTATCAAGGAAGGAGAAAAGATTTTCAAAGGATTACAACATCGTCCGCTCCTTATGACACCTCACGAAGAGAAGGCTTATCGCGATCTGGAAAGAAACAGATATGAGGATTTTTTAAAACGACATCCCGAAGCCTATAAAGTATTATTTTAAGTAAGTGTTCATATATAGGCATTCTTTATATATTCACATATTTTTATAGCAAATTGAACACTTAAAAACCTCTTACTTGCTATTTTATTCATGAAATCTACATATTCATTTTATTTATACAAAATTTTATATTAACTTTGCGCCCATATTCTACTTGTTCTACTTGCAGAATATCAAACATTTTTAATTAAAAGCATTTAAACAAAAATTAAAATGAAGAAATTTTTTCTGATGCTCGCTGTAGCTCTCCCCATGTTCTTCATGGCATCTTGCGGCGACGACAATGATGACGATGTGAAGATTGAGTACACAATGCCCCTTCTCACAAAAAGCTCATCTGACGTGCTTTCTATCAGCAACATCTCTCTTAACCTCGAATGGGGTGACGATCAGGAAGATGTGAAAGATGTAATGAAACCCTTCAGCTACGTTCTCAACACTGACGTCAGCACTTCATCAGCTTTGGCATATACTTACGATGCAGACGGTAGCTATCCCTTCTATATTTACGCTTTCGTAGGCGGTAGCCTCAATTCAAGCAGTATCACCATCACCGGTGATCAGGACGATGAGATCGACCTCATGGAATATTTCAATAAAAACGGCTACAAGGACGTGACAACTGACGAAGATGACGATCTCGTTTATCGTTCTAAAGACAAACTCACTCTCGTTCACTACGGTTTTGACGGTGAGAACGAAGTTGTTACTATATTGTGGACTCCCAACAACGGCACACGTGCAAACAGCCGCGAGGTTCTCTACAACCACCTTGAAACAGTTAAGGCTCTCAAAAACATTAAGTAATCAGGCCTTTATTTCTTAGAAAACACAAATAAGTTTTAACTCTTAAAAACTTAAATAATATGAAGAAGGTATTTTCACTTGCATTCGCAGGCTCTCTGATGGTCTTTGCATCTGCATGTGGCGGCAACAAAGCTGCCAACGAAGCCAATGACTCTGATTCTGTTGAAGTAGCAGAGGTTGTTGACACTGTTCAAATCGCAGAAGTAACTGATTCTGCTGCTGTAGTTGCCGAGGAAGTTGTTGAAGAGGTAGCTGCCGCTCCTGAAGCTGCAAAAGCTGTTGCAACAAACGCTGTCAACAAGGGCAAGGAAGTTGTCAACAAAGCAACTGACAAAGCTAAAGATGTGGCAGATCAGGCTAAGGATGCTGCCGACAAGGCCGCTCAGGATGCAAAAGACAAGGCTGCTGCAGCTGCTCAGGAAGCAAAAGATAAAGCTAACTCCGCTCTTCAGAAAGCTGTAGAGAAGACCGAGGCTGCTGCTGATGATGCTGCCGCTAAGGCTAAAGCTCAGGCTTGGAAAGATAAAAAACAGAAAAAATAAGCTGATAGCTTAACATTTTATAAGGAGAAGGGTTCCACATCGGTGGAGCCCTTCTCTTTTAACCCTGTTTCTTGTAAAACCGATTCTTTTTCACTAAATTTGCGCCTCAGGTTGGTTTCGCGAATTAGCTGATGTAAACGATGATTTACATGCTGATTCTCCAAAACATACCTGACTAAAGTCTACAGGATACCGAAACTCAATTATTTCTCTTCTATGAAAAGAACATTCTCTTTTTATCTCAATATTTCTAATATTCTCCTTATTCCTAACCGATACTTGCCTAAACTACTGCGCAGCATAACCTATCAGCTCCCAATTCTCTTCATTTTAATTCTAACTTCTGCATCTGTTTTCTCTTCCTGCCGACACCATGGCAACGAAGGGAGATGGGCTATGCCTGAAAAAGAGCTGAAGAGTCTCGAATCCACCATCAAGAATGCGGAGAAATACAGAAAACTTTCCGAAGCAAAAGCAGACTCTCTCAAACAACTTCTGAAGAAACCGAACATTTCCAATTCCGAAAAACTTCAGATTCTACAAGAAATCGTTGCTTATTACAGGCCGCGTATGGCGGATTCTTCACTGAATTATGCTTATATGACATATAATTTAGCAAAAGAGACCGGCAACCGGAACGAAATAAACTTAGGTCTTCTTGCAATAGCCGATGCACAGTCGGCTTCAGGATACTTCAGTGCTGCAATAATGACCTACGATAGCATATCTATGTCGGGCGCTCCCAAAGATGATATGCTCACTTACTGGTATACAGGCAGACAACTTTATTCCAATCTTTGCAACTATATAGGAGAAAGAAAGGGACTATACGAAATATATCAATCAAAAGAGGATGAATGCCGTGACAGTCTCATAGCAAATCTGCCGGCAAACAATGATTTCAGATACTTTCTCATCTCCGGTGTACAAATCAATAATGGTAAAGACAAACTCGCAATAGAAGAGCTTGAACCCCTGCTGCCGACCTTGATCAAAGGTTCTCAGATATATGGAATGACAGCCTTTCAACTCTCACAGGCCTACCGACGCATCGATCAGACTAAATATGCTGCGTATCTGGCTCTGGCCGCAGAAAGCGATGTGATAGGCGGAATAAACGATGGCTTTGCACTCCCCTCTCTCTCCGAACTATTATATAAGGAAAAACACTATCAGGAAGCCTTTCAATATATAAATTTTGCTATGAACGATGCCTACCGAGGCAGTGCGAGAATGAGACTTGTAAATATCTCAAGTCTTGTCCCTTCCATTGACGAAGCATATCGAAACGAAATCAACGATTCGCTTTCCGACTTCACACTCTACGCCCTGATGGTTTCCGTGATTCTTATAATACTCATAGTCATCCTTGCCTTGTTGCTGCGTGAAATGAGAAAGAGAAGACAGGCCCACACTCAATTGGCCTCTCTATCTAAAATGAAAGACAGCTATATCCGTGACTTTATCGGCCTTTGCTCTGCCTATTCCGAAAAATATGACCTTCTGGCCAAGACTGTGACAAGGAAAATAGCCGCCGGTCAGAGTCAGGATCTTATTAAATTGTTGAAAAACGGCAAGGCCTCAGAAACCGAGAATGAAGAGTTTTATCAAACAATCGACCGAGTTTTCATGAGCCTATATCCCGACTTCATCGAGCAGATAAATAACCTTCTGCTGCCTGACCAGAGATATGATATCGATAAGAACAGCGAATCGCTCAATCCTGAATTACGCATATACGGCTTCGTAAGGTTAGGGTTGGCCGAAAGCGCAAAGATAGCAAAGATTCTCAACTATTCCGCCAACACCGTCTATTCCTATAGAAACAGGATGAGAAATAAGGCTATTAACCGAGACACATTTGACGAAGATGTGATGAAAATTGACTCAGATGAAACAGAAGATCAATGGGGAATTTAGATCACTCTGATTTTTTATTAAATTTCAGATTACATTCCCTATATCCAATCTATAATATAATCTATATTCATATTTCGTATATTATTGATATATCTATATTTACAATTTGACATATCTATATTTCATCCATATAACATTAATTTCGCTTGCGAATTGAATTTTTTGATATTAATTTTGCAATGTAAGAAATTACAGACAGTAAGAAATTACACAGAGTAAAATCAGCGATAGGTAATCAAGATTGTTTAGAGTCATATCAAGCGTGAGCTTGGAAAACCAATCGCAAGATTTATGAAATTAAATCGGGTGTATGGAGTTACAACCGACAGCGTATAAAATCGCAAAGGTATAGAGTTGTTAGTAGCTTTGAAATAACAAAGCACAGTTGGTTTTAAAAGTTTATCGAAAAAGATTAGAGCATAGATATAAACTGATAAATTCACTAATGTTAGGTTTGTAGAAAATTAAATAGATTCGCACCTCGGCAGATTCCTTGTGAAAGGAGTCTGCCGCATTTTTTATAATATCCTCTCTACCATATCCCCCCCAATAAGGAAAACCCGACTGATAATACCGGCCTGTCAGACGGGTATCAATGGCCTCTAACCGGCAACAGGCATTAACGGCCATATCGGACATCTGACAGGCTATTGCGTGATGACACAACCCACCGTATTGCATTGATAGAAAAGCTCTGCTACCCGGCAATCGGCTATTCTGTCTTTACTCTTTATAGCATCTATTAAGAATCAATCCATCAAGCTCAAAAACGGCTATATAAGCCCATGCCGTCTATCCGACCTACAAAGCCGGGAGAGAAGAGAAATAAAAAAAAGAAAAGGGTCCCGTCTCGAAAGCCGGAACCCCTTTTCATAAAATAAGCAAATGTTTTATTATTTTATGGAAATGTATTTTTTATCTTATTTACCAAGACGTGCCTTCTCACGTTCGATATAAGCATCAATCGACGTGTTACCGAGCTGGAATGAAGGATACTCATTCTTGATCTGCTCGTAACATTCCAATGCCTTGGCATATTTCTTCTGCTCATCGTATATGTTAGCACATTTAAGAAGCGCACGCGGAACAATCTGATCATTCTTGTCACCCTTCTTCACCGCATCCTTAAACTCATCGAGAGCCTTGTCATATTGCTTGAGGTTAACATAGCAGTCACCTTTCAGGATAATTGCATTTGCCTTGAGCACTTTTTCATCGATGTTTGCCTTGTCGAGACATTCGAGAGCGTCCTTATATTTACCCTGATCGTAGAAATCTTCAGCTGCCTCAAGAGCTGCAAGATGACCGGCCGGAGTGTGAGGATATTTCTCAGCTACCTTCTTATATTCGGCTGCAGCAATTGAATCGTTGCCTACGGCTGTTATCTCAACCTGATTATAAGCTTCGGCAGCCCCTTTCAAATGGGGATTACGATATATGAAGAAATAGCTCAGAATAAATCCGGCAACCACTACAATGGCTCCAAGGACCCAATAGATAATCTTCTTATTGTTGGCGATTTTCTCGCTCGCAGAGCTAAGATTGCTGTTCAGCTTATCAATTGCGTTCTGCTCGTTTTCGTTATTAGATGCCATACTGTTATTAGTATTCTTGTCTGGGCGGTGAAAACCGCTGTTTAATGTTGCTTTAATTAACACGCAAAATTAATAATTATTTTTGATTCAGCAAAATGTTAGAAAAAAAAGACTTAATTTTGCAATATAATCTCCCGTTTCAACAATAAGTCTGCCCAACCGACTTAGTTGGCATGGCGATTTAAAAAAATTTCAATAAAATATGGAAAAGATTGCAAGCTTCAAGATAGATCATCTGAAACTGCTCAGAGGCGTATATGTTTCAAGAACAGATGTCACTCCCTCCGGCGACATCATCACCACTTTTGATGTCCGGCTTACGGAGCCTAACCGCGAAAAGGCGGTAACTCCGCAGGCTCTTCACGCAATGGAGCATCTCGCGGCCACATTCCTCAGGAACAACGACGAATGGAAAGACCGCATTATTTACTGGGGGCCTATGGGATGCTGCACAGGAAATTACCTCCTTATGCAGGGAGACCTCACCCCAGGCGATATTATTCCGCTTTTAAAAGACACTTTCCGGTTCGTGGCCGAATTTGAGGGGGATGTACCGGGTGCCACACCGAAAGATTGCGGCAATTACTCATATATGGATCTTTCCGAAGCCAAAAGAGAGGCAAAACGCTTTTTGGAAGAGGTTCTCGACAAGATTTCTATAGAAAATATGACTTATCCGCAATAATTTAAGCCTCGATACTTGCAAAGTTAAAAAAAAGCGTGTAACTTTGCATACGATTCCGGTCGGCTATGCCGGCAGTGGAATGTGTTGCAGAAATGGTGGAATGGTAGACACGAGGGACTTAAAATCCCTTGGCCTTTATCGGCTGTGTGGGTTCGAGTCCCACTTTCTGTACCACGGTTGCCGGCGCCTCCCTCCCGAGGTGCCGGTTTTTTATTCTCCTCTCCTATCCTCTCGATTTTTTATCTCTTCCCCCTTTTCCGATCACCTTATAGAAAGAAATGTCGCAGAATCTACAGCTCGAACAGACACAAAGGCTCGCCCTTTCTCCTCAGCAGATTCGTTTCGTGAAACTGCTGGAGATGAATGCGCCCGAACTGGAGGAAACCGTAAAGAAGGAATTGGAGGAGAATGTGGCGCTGGAGGAGACAGATCCAACCCCTGACCACAATGTGGGACTCCCTTTTCATTACGGTTTCCGCAATAATTCCGGCGATGACGACCTCCCCTCCTTTACTCCGGCCGACACAGAGGAATCTCTTTACGATAATCTTTCGGCCCAACTTTCAGAACGCAAGCTTCCTGAGAAAGTGGAGACCGGAGCAAGATATATAATAGGTAACCTTGATTCCAACGGCTATCTCGACCGCCCGTTACGCTCCATGATCAATGACATGGCATTCAACGAGGGGATTGAGCTTTCAGATGAAGAGGCCATGCAGGCTCTCGAAACAGTAAGAAGCCTCGATCCTCCCGGAATAGGAGCATTTAATCTCCGCGACACTTTACTACTGCAACTAAATGCGCTTCCGGAATCCACAGTGCGCGACAACGCCTTAAAAATCATAAACGAGGGCTATGAGGCCTTTACAATGAAACATAAGCATAAACTCGTTTCGGGTCTACACTTGTCGATAAAGGAGGTGGATGACGCTCTCGACCTTATACGTTCTCTCAATCCCAGACCGGGAGCCGCATTGGGATCAAGCCGCAGCGATATGGCCTCAGTAGTGGTGCCCGATTTCATTGTAAACAATGAGGACGGTGAGATCACGGTTTCCCTCAACAGCCGAATCCCCGAACTGAGAATCGACCGCAGTTTCGAACAAGCTGTAGAAAATATGGAACGCTCCGCCAAAGGACGTATAAAGAAAGGCTCTGAATCGGAATATATTATAAGGAATTATAACGATGCCCGCGAATTTATAGCAATCCTTTCGCAACGTCAGCGCACCATGATGGATGTAATGACTGCCATAGTCAAAATCCAGAAAGAATATTTTCTCACCCAAGATGTCTATACCCTCCGGCCTATGATGATAAAGAATGTGGCCGAACTCACAGGACTCGATTTCTCGGTAATATCCAGAGCTACCAATGGTAAGTATGTGGCAACTCCATGGGGCATATTCCCTCTCCGCTTCTTTTTCAGCGATGCGGTAGGTGAAAATTCGGATGGTTCTGAAGCACTTACAAACCGAAAGATTGAAGAGGAGATAAAAGGATTAGTTGAAGCCGAAGATAAGCGACATCCACTTAGCGACCAGCATATAATGGAGGAGATGGCCGAACGTGGTTTCGATATATCGCGCAGAACAGTTGCGAAATACCGCGACCGATTGAAAATTCCTGTGGCCCGTTTGAGGAAAGAGATGTAAAATTGCAATGAAGAGATAAAAGGGTGCGAAAGTTTGTTAACATTCGCACCCTTTTATCAATTATATCCGATAAATTTATTAACTTTGTCAGCAAAACAAACATTTTATCTGCAAATTTCCAAATAAATGTAGATAAAATCGAACATTATCTACTATAATACCCTGTTTATGCTGACAATCGCTATACAGAATAAGGGACGGCTGAATGAAGATACAGTCGAACTGATGCGCGATGCAGGAATCTCCGCATCGGCAAGCCACCGGAAACTTCTCTCCGAAGCACAAGGCTTCCCGCTCCACGTTCTTTACCTCCGCGACGATGATATACCCCAGGCAGTGGCCATGGGTGTGGCCGACATAGGGATAGTCGGACTCAATGAGGTGCTTGAAAAAGAGCAGAATGTAGATGTGCGGATGAATCTCGGCTTCGGTGCGTGCCGGTTGTCATTGGCCGTACCCAAAGGGGTTGACTATCCCGGAGTGAAATGGTTCGAGGGGAAACGAGTGGCCACCTCATATCCGGTGATTCTACGCAACTTCTTCGATGAAAACAATATCCATGCATTTGTGCATGAGATTGCCGGTTCGGTGGAAGTTGCTCCGGCTGTAGGGATGGCAGACGCGATTTTCGATATCGTCTCTTCAGGAGGCACACTTATACAGAATGGTCTGAAAGAGGAGGAAACCGTGATATGCTCCGAGGCCGTGCTTATTTCCAATCCCGGAATGAGTGAAGAGAAAGAAGGGGAACTTGCAAAACTGATGTTCCGCTTTCAATCTATCATCGAAAGCCGCGGAATGAAATATGTGCTCTTCAATCTCCCCAAAGACAAGATAGACAACGCAGTAGCAATATTACCGGGAATGAAAAGCCCTACTATCCTTCCGCTTGCAGATCCCGACTGGGTATCGCTTCATGTAGTGATTCATGAGCAAAGACTTTGGGAGAGAATTGAGCAGTTGAAAAATATTGGGGCAGCCGATATTCTGGTGCTGGCCCTTGAAAACGTGATAAAATGAATATAATCGAGAATCCATCGCTTAAGGAATGGAAAAATCTTTGCGAACGAAATATACCCGATGACGCAGAAATTGGGAAATCGGTAATAGATATTATCTCAAACGTTAAGGCGTATGGTGATTCAGCCGTGCTGCACTATGCCAGGAAATTCGACGGCTTTACCGGCAAATCGTTTGCAGTGACACCAGAGGAGATTGACAGAGCAGTTGCCGAAGTCAGCGATGATGTGAAAGAGGCTATCCGCATAGCCGCAGAAAATATATCGGCATTTCATAAGGCACAACTTCCTCCAACGGTTGAAGTGGAGACCACTCCGGGGGTCAAGTGCATGCAGAAAGCTGTGCCAATCCGCAGGGTTGGTCTTTATATTCCAGGTGGGCATGCGCCTTTGTTCTCAACTGTGCTCATGCTCGCAATTCCGGCGAAAACAGCGGGTTGCAAAGAGATTATACTATGCACTCCCGAAAACGACAACCATGGTATCGCGCCTGAAATTCTATTTGCCGCCCGCTTCTGTGGAATAGACAAGATATATCGTATCGGGGGCGCACAGTCAATCGCGGCTATGGGGTTGGGAACCCGGAGCATCCCCAAAGTTGATAAGATTTTCGGCCCCGGAAACCGGTTCGTCACCAAAGCGAAACAAGAGATAAGCCGATTCACTGCTATCGACATGCCGGCCGGCCCAAGCGAAGTGATGGTGCTCGCCGACGATTCAGCCGACCCTTCTTTTGTAGCGGCTGATATGCTCTCTCAGGCTGAGCACGGTCCCGACAGTCAGGCAATAGCTGTCTGCACTTCTCTTGAAATCGGTGAAAATATCAAAACCGAGGTGGATCGTCTGTCAGCACTTCTGCCACGTCGCGATTCTATCGAGGGCTCTCTATCTCATAGCCGAATTATAATCCTCCCTCACAGAAAGGATATTATCGCATTCGCAAATGAATATGCCCCCGAACACCTCATCATCTCCATGCATGAGCCGTGGGAGCTTGCCGATGAAATCTACGCGGCAGGAAGCGTGTTTATCGGCAATTACTCTCCTGAAAGCGCCGGAGACTATGCGTCGGGCACCAACCATACACTCCCTACTTCCGGATGGGCTCACTCCTTCAGCGGTGTGAATATCGATAGTTTCATGCATAAGATTACGTATCAGCAGCTCACACCCGATGGATTGAAACTCCTGAGTCCTGTCATAACATCTATGGCCAAGGCGGAAGGACTCGATGCGCATGCACTTGCCGTAGAAGTAAGAAATAAGTAGAGATTGCAGTGATGAGAAAATATATCAGAAAAAACATACTTGAACTGGAGCCATATTCCACCGCACGCGATGAGTTTCAGGGCACCGGAATCTCAGTATGGCTTGATGCCAACGAATCGCCTTATAATAATGGAGCGAACCGCTATCCGGACCCCCATCAGAAAGAGCTAAAAAAACGAGTGGCGCGGATGACGGGTATATCGTCCGATTGTATTTTCATCGGAGGTGCAGGGAGTGACGAAGCTATCGACGTGGCGTTCAGAATATTTTGCGAGCCGGGCAAGGATAATGTAATAGCGATCGCACCAAGTTACGGTGTCTATAAAGTGGCGGCCACAATAAATAATGTGGAAGTGCGTGAGGTGCTGCTTAATGAAGATTTCTCACTCCCTGCAGATCGAATACTTGATGCCACAGACAGCAACTCTAAAATAATCTGGATATGTTCTCCCAATAACCCTACCGGGAATGCTTTTCCCAAAGAGGAGATTCTGGAGATCGCGCATAGATTCAAGGGGATTGTGATTGTTGACGAAGCCTATGCCGATTTTTCCGACAAGGGGTCTATGCTTGATAAAATTAACTCGGTGGAGAATCTGATTGTGCTCCGAACCTTCTCAAAGGCATGGGGATTGGCCGGCCTTCGTGCCGGAATGGCTTTTGCTTCGGCGGAGATAATAGGTTTTTTCGACCGTGTGAAATATCCATACAATATGAGTTCGCTTGTGCAGGAGGAACTTTTGCATAGGATGGAACAAGGCACCGGCAATCACATCACGGAGATAAAAAGCGAACGCCACCGGATGGCCAAGGCTCTTGAAGAGGCGCCCTGCGTGTTGAAGGTGTATCCTTCCGATGCAAATTTTCTATTAGTGAAAGTAAAGGATGCAGACCATCTTTACAATTATCTTGCCGAGAACGGCGTGCTGGTCCGGGATCGGTCGCGCATGCCTTTGTGCGATAATTCATTGCGAATCACCATAGGCACACCGGAGGAGAACGCCGCAACCATATCTCTTATTCAGCAATTTAAGTAAACTAATGAAAAAAGCTATATTTATCGACCGCGACGGCACCATAATCCGTGAACCGGAGGATGAGCAGATTGACTCACTCGAGAAACTTTCGTTCGTGCCGGGCGCTATCTCGGCCTTGCGTTCGCTCTCCAACAGAGGATACGAGCTTGTATTGGTGTCCAATCAAGATGGTCTCGGCACGCCATCATTCCCAGAGCATACCTTTCATCCGGCTCACGACAAGATGATCGAGACTTTACGCGGCGAGGGTGTGATATTCGACGCTGAGTTTATCGACCGCAGTTTTCCGGAAGATAATCTTCCGACTCGCAAACCCGGAACCGCCATGCTCACCGGATATATGGATGGTTCCTACGATCTCTCCGCCTCCTTCGTAATCGGTGACCGTCTGACCGACCTTCAGCTTGCAGCCAATCTCGGCGCACAAGGGATTCTGTTAACTTCTTCTGAGGCTGAACCGGATTACGCCATCATAACAGATAATGGCGCAGCTGCCGGTGCTGCCTTGATTGCATCCGACTGGCACAAGATAGCAAGCCATATACTTTCTTCCGGCAGAAATGCACTTATAGAAAGGATAACATCAGAAACCGAGATAAAAGTATCGGTAGACCTGAATGGAAACGGCAAATCCGAAATAGATACGGGTCTGAAGTTTTTCGATCATATGCTCAGCCAGATTCCTCACCATTCGGGTATTTCTCTGAAACTCTCTTGCAAAGGAGACCTTGAGGTAGATGAACACCACACCATGGAAGATGTGGCTATAGCTTTAGGCGAGGCGATTGCTAAGGCACTGGGTGACAAACGGGGAATCGAACGTTACGGATTTGTGCTCCCGATGGATGAATCAAGGGCTATGGTCCTTATCGACCTCGGCGGCCGCTTCGACTTTCAATGGGATGTGGAGTTCACACGCGAGTATGTGGGCGACACCCCAACTGAAATGTTCAGCCATTTCTTTCATTCACTTGCCTGCGCAATGAAAGTCAACCTCCACATCAGCGCGAAAGGGAGCAACAACCACCACCTTATCGAAGGTGTGTTCAAAGCTTTTGCCCGCGCATTAAAAATGGCGGTCAGACAAGATCCGTTCAATTATAACATTCCAACAAGCAAAGGGATATTATGATAGCAGTTATAGACTACAACATGGGTAACATCCGTTCGCTGGGATATGCTTTGCAGCGTCTGGGTGCCGAATGGAAACTTACTGCCGATCCGGAAGAGATCAGGAATGCCTCTCATATAATTCTTCCGGGTGTAGGAAACGCGGCGGAGGCGATGGCAAATCTTAAACGCCTCGAACTGCCCGGAGTTATAACAAAGACACGACGTCCCGTTCTTGGGATATGCGTGGGTATGCAGGTGATGTGTCGCCATTCCGAGGAGGGTGATGCTGAGTGTATGGGCATATTCGATGCCAAGGTGAAACGTTTTCATGAAGCTCCCGGAGTGAAAGTGCCCAACATGGGCTGGTGCCAGCTTTCAAATATGGAATCAAAGCTTTTCAAAGGGATTGCAAGCGGTGAGTTTGTATATTTCGTACATAGCTATTTCGCTCCCCTATGCTCCGACACCATAGCCACCTCCCGACATCCGGATATGTTCTCTGCGGCACTGAAATATGAGAATTTCTACGGTTGCCAGTTTCATCCCGAGAAGAGCGGAGAAACGGGCGAGCGCATTCTGGATAATTTTTTAAAGATATAAATATGATAGAGATACTTCCCGCAATCGACATTATCAACGGAGAATGTGTGCGCCTTTCGCAGGGAGACTATTCCCGTAAGACCACCTATGCAGCGACTCCCGTGGAAATGGCGCGCCTTTATGCCGGTGCCGGGATAAAACGGCTGCACCTGGTTGATCTCGACGGTGCCAAGACGGGGCAACCATGCAACCTACATGTGCTTCGCGATATAGCCTCTGAAGGATTGCTCAAAATAGAATGGGGAGGCGGTGTAAAAAGTCGTGAAGGGTTGGAGGCTGCGTTTGAAGCCGGTGCTGACTTTGTTATCATCGGTTCATTGGCTGTCAGGAATCCGGAACTAATGGAAGAGTGGCTGAACGAATTTGGAGGGAATCGTATAATCCTTGGTGCTGATGTTCGCGCCGGGAAGGTGTCGGTCAACGGATGGCAGGAAGATTCCTCCCTATCAATAGAGGAACTGATCGAACGCTTCATTCCATACGGACTAAAGGAGGTGATCTGCACCGACATCTCCAGAGACGGAATGCTTCAGGGACCTTCCGACACCCTTTACACGAATCTGGCGGCCGCCTATCCGCAACTTACGTTTACCGTATCAGGAGGGATCTCCTCAATGGAAGATATCAGGAGACTCGACCGACTCGGTTTGCCCCGCGTGATAGTAGGGAAAGCTATATATGAAAATCAGATCTCTCTTGATGAGATCAGAAACTTCTCTAATTGAAATCCGTAATAAACAACTTCACTCCACGATATAATGCCTGCTAAAAGAATCATTCCCTGCCTTGACGTGAAAGATGGCCGCACGGTCAAGGGTATAAACTTCGAGGGTCTTACCGATGTAGGGGATCCTGTCGAATTAGGAGTCCGCTATGCTGCCGAGGGAGCCGACGAACTGGTATATCTTGACATATCGGCCACAAAAGAGGGACGCAACACATTCACTGAATTGGTCGGTCGTATTGCTGAAAGAATAAACATCCCTTTCACAGTGGGAGGAGGGATCGCTTCTGTTGAAGATGCCGCCCGGCTGCTCGATGCCGGAGCGGATAAAATAACGGTCAATAGCGCAGCGGTGGCCAATCCTGAACTCATTAGTGAAATCTCCTCTCGCTACGGACGTCAGTTTGTAGTTGTCGCTATAGATGCAAAACAGATCGACGGTGTGTGGCGTGTCACCACTCATGGAGGCTCGAAACTCACCGATCTCGAACTCTTCTCTTGGGCGAAAGAAGTTGAGAGGAGGGGAGCCGGCGAGATCATGTTTACATCAATGGACCACGACGGCACTCGCAACGGCTATCCAAACACAACCTTCGCACAACTTTGCGATTCACTCTCTATTCCGGTCATCGCCTCCGGCGGCGCCGGATCTGCGGAAGATATTGTGGAAGTTCTTTCCATCGGGAAGGCCGACGCAGCTCTTGCCGCCAGTATTTTCCATTATGGCGAAATAACGATAAAGGAATTGAAGGCGAAGCTGCAAAAAGCCGGAATCCCCATCCGAAGCGTAGCCAACTGACCGCCCCTCTCCGCCGCAACAAAGAATCAGCGCGTAGCAGTTTCCGCCGGCTGTGCCGCAACAAAGAATCAGCGCGTAGCAGTTTCCGCCGGCGGCTGTGCCGCAATAAAAATTTTACCATATGAATAAAATAAATTTTGACGATTTCAATCTCTCCAAAAATACCGATAATCTCCTGCCCGTCATTATTCAGGATGCAGTGTCGATGAAAGTATTGATGTTAGGCTATATGAACCGGGAAGCCTTCGATAAAACCATAGAAACAGGGATGGTTACTTTTTTCAGCCGTTCTCGCAATCGCCTATGGACAAAAGGTGAAACCTCGGGCAATCATCTTCTTCTGAAAGAGATGTATATGGATTGCGATAACGACACTCTTCTGATCAAGGCTTTGCCCGTTGGGCCCACATGCCACAGAGGCACCGAATCATGTTTCGACACTCCTTCCGAAGAAGGCTTTATCCGTAAACTATCCGAAGTAGTGAAGCAACGCCATCGTGATATGCCTGAAGACTCCTATACAACCCGGCTCTTTATCAGAGGTATCAAGAAAATTGCCCAGAAAGTCGGAGAGGAAGCCGTGGAGTCTGCCATTGAGGCCGTAGATGGCAACCGTAGCCGTTTCATCTATGAAGCATCCGATCTTATGTTTCATTACCTCGTGCTGCTTGAGGAGATGGGGGTTACTCTCGACGACATCGAGAGCGAACTTCTTAGCCGACACATCTGATTTTATAAAAATTTTTCTGCAGCCGAGGTTTTTGACAAAGTTTTGATTAATTTTGTATTCCGGTTCAAGACCGATTTCAGTGAAACGAATTAATTTTGACTGTCATTATGAAACTTAAAAATCTTTTCTGCATATTGCTTCTTGCGCTCACTGTTCTCCCTTCATTCGCAGTGTCGGATAAGGATATGGAGGAAGCGAAGGTAATTGCGGCAAAACTCTATCTGCGGTGGGCCAACGATGGCTCCGGCTATCTCGATGATCTGTCGGCTTCGTCTATGTCAGATCTGGAGTCTAAACTCAAAACGCAGGAAAAGGAAAACCTAAAGGCTTTCAAGTCGGTAAGCATTCCGGCTGATTACTCATCATGGGATAAACAACGTTTCGTGCAATTCTGGGGAAGCACTTTCTTCACCTCCCCTGCCCTCAATGCCGCCGGGAAACGCGCCAAGGATCGCGTAAAAGCCAAAGTGAGTGCCATTAATGTCTCCGCTCCTTCTGCCCAACCCGCCGAAGAACCTAAAAAGGAGGAACCTAAAGCCGAAGAGAAAAAGGAACCGGACAACGCAGCAGAAACTCAAAATGAAGATGCCGGCATATCCATTCCCGAGCCCCAGGAGGTGGTGCATCAGGAGGAGTCCTTTGCAGATTCATTAGCCGTTCTGCAAGCCGACGAACAGAGCATGGCTTTGGCAGAACGCCCGGAAAAAGCTAAAAGTCACACTTGGATCTATGTCATCATCCTTATAATCCTTGTGATATTGGTGGTGTGGCTCATGGTATATGCTGCCAACATGATGAAAAAACAGGGGAAAGAGAGCCGTGTGCTCAGTGGAGATGATAAGAAACTTAAAAAAGAACTTTCTGCACTTGAGGCAGAGAATAATAAACTCCGCTCCGAAGTTGCCCGTCTTAAAGCGGAAGTAGAGCAAGCCAAGGCAGAGACCATAAAGCAGCGTGCCGCACAGACGGCGGAACGTAAGAAAGAGACTTCGGCACCGACACCGGCTCGAAGCAAAGAGGATGCGAAACCTCAACCTAAGATTATCAATGAGATATATCTGGGACGCGCCAATCCAAAAGGATTGTTTGTACGTGGTGACCGCCGCCCCAATCCGAATCACACCGTGTTCCGTCTCGACACAAAAGACGGTGTTGTCGGAACATTCCGTTTTGTCGGAACCCCCGAAGCTATCGACCTCGTAACCTCCAATCCTCTCCAATATCTGGCCGGCGGATGCGTCAGCGATAATTTTGAGGAAGCCGAGACTGCCTCCGGAATCATCACCGAAACCCCGGGAACGGCAATTCTCGAAAACGGATGTTGGAAAGTGTTACGCAAATCAAGAATAAGGTTTGAATAATTTATTTGCGTATATCACAAATATTTCTTAACTTTGCAAGTGCAAAGGCCCTGATGGCGGAATCGGTAGACGCGCTGGTCTCAAACACCAGTGGAGCAATCCGTGCCGGTTCGACCCCGGCTCAGGGTACAGAACTGAGGATTCTCATCGCGAGAGTCCTCTTTTCTTTTTACCCATATTACAATGACACTGAATTTTTAATTTTTATGGAAACCCGTCGATTTTTCAGTTGGATTGCGGAATAAATATGATTCCCTTTGGCGTTATGCCGGAAAAGAGTTACCTTTGTAGTTGCGAGAATAGGCATATCCTCTCCCTTACTATAAACTATGGCAACAACGACTAATGATCAAGCCGACAGGCTAAAGGAATTAGGCACCGCCCCTATATGGCGGATTCTCCTGAAATACAGTCTCCCTGCCGTTGTGGGAACCGTCATTTCGGCTATCTACAACATCATCGACTCAATTGTAATCGGACACGCTATCGACGATCCTAACGTTGTAGCCGGCATCGCCGTTACTTTTCCGGTTATGAACCTTGCCACAGCGCTTGGGATGCTTATCGGTGCGGGCGCAGCTACAAGAGTCTCGATTGTGCTTGGACAGAACGATAAGAAAATGGCCGAAATGATTCTGGGAAACTGTGTGATCCTCTCAGTGGTGATCGGCCTGCTATATGTCACGGCATTCGCCATTTTCCTGACCCCTATCCTCACAATCTTCGGTGCATCGCCCAATTCTCTCCCATATGCACGCGAGTTTCTCATGTGGGTGCTCCCCGGAATGGTGTTAATGAATATCACCTTCTCCTATAATAACGTGATGCGCGCCTCCGGTTATCCGGGCAAAGCCATGTATACCAATATGATCGGAGCCGGCATGAATGTCATTCTCGCCCCCCTCTTCCTATTTGTGTTCAAATGGGGAATCCGCGGTGCGGCCATAGCTACCGACATATCCATGCTCGTCACGGCCTTCTTCGTGATGGGTCACTTCTTCAATAAAAAAAATACACTCCATTTCGTGAAAGGCACCTTCCGTCTTCATTGGAAAATAATAGCCGGAGTGCTTTATATCGGTATGGCACCCTTCCTCATCAACGTGGCGGGGTCTGCCATAAACGCCATTGTCAACAATACCCTGCTGAAATATGGAGGCGACAATGCCATTGCATCAATAGTTGTGTTCAACAGATTTGCAACTATTTTCGTTTTCATCATCATCGGTATCTGTCAGGGTATGCAGCCCATCGTCGGCTATAACTACGGCTCCAAACGATATAACCGACTTTTCCGCACGCTTCTGCTCGGAGCCGGAACTGCAGTGGTAATCACCACTATAGGCACACTTGTTGGGCAGTTTGCTCCGCGTCCGATAGCTCAGATGTTCATGCAGAATGAGCAACAGATTGCAGTTGCCGTTAACTGTCTAAAGATTGTCACCCTCGCCTTCTGGATGGTAGGTTTCCAGATAGTGGCAACCAACTTTTTCCAGGCGCTCGGCAAAGCCGGCATCTCGGTGTTTCTCTCTCTAACCCGTCAGATCATCTTTATGATCCCTCTACTTCTATTTCTTCCCGGAATGTGGGGACTTGACGGAGTGTGGGCAGCATTCCCTATAAGCGACACCGCAGCCACCTTGGTCTCAGCCGCAATGCTCGCATGGCAGATCAAGAAAATCAAAGGGAAATCTGCTCAAGAATAGCGTCAGCTATCCTACGGTCGTTGGAGAGACGGGGAATTTTTCTCTGACCCCCGAGCTTATGGTTTCCCACGCTGCGGAGCCAGCGGTCGAATGTGCCGTCAGGAACGGTGATAAGTTCCAGACGGTCAAGGAAAATATCACCTGTGCGTTTCGCATCGTAATCCGAATTCTCCTCGCGCAAAGCCGCATCAAGAAGTTCGGCGAATTTTTCAGTATCTTCAGGAGCCTCATCCCATTCAAAAAGCCACTGATGCCGGCCGTGGCGGTTGCCTTCGGCAAACACAGGGGCGGCCGTATAGTTACGCACCCCCGCTCCGGTCTGAGCACACACAGCCGCTACAGCCTTTTCCGCATTCTCCTCCATCAACTCCTCACCGAAAGCATTTATATAACATTTGGTGCGTCCGGCGATGGTGATCTTAACCGGGTTGAGCTGCGCAATCCTTACAGTGTCGCCAAGACGATAACGCCACAATCCATTGCTGGAAGTGATGACCATCTCATAAACTCTCCCCTCTTCAAGTTCCCATAGTGGCACCGGAACCGAATCAAGGTCATCGACAGGGATGAATTCATAGAACACATCATTATCCACAATAAGAAGCATGGAATGGTCTGTCGGATCATCCTGCACCGCAAAGAAACCCTCCGAGGCATTGTAGGTCTCAAGGAAATGCATCTTTGTGGAATCTGTGATCCGTTGATATTCCTCCCTGTAAGGTTCGAAGGAGATTCCTCCGTGGAAGAAAACCTCAAGGTTCGGCCACACATCTGAAATCTTATCAGCCCCCTTTTTCTTCATAACCTCCTTTATCACGGTGAGAAACCACGACGGAACCCCCGAAATATTGGTTATATTCTCATCAGAAGCGGCTTCAACAAGTGCGGGCAGCTTTCTTTTCCAATTCGGTATGAGGGCTGTGCGTTTATCCGGAACCCTGAAAAAATTTGCAAGTGGATTGATTTTATCTATGAGTGTGGCACTTAGATCACCCACTCTCACCCTCGGGTCGGAAGGCTTCAGTTCGGAAGCGAACGAACCGCCTAAAATAAAACCTTTTCCCGAGAACAGACGGCTGTGAGGATTATGTCTCAGATAATGTGCCACGCAATCGGCCGAACCTTTGTAGTGTCCATATTTAAGATTCTCATCGGGAACCGGCACATATTTCGATCTTCCTCCGGATGTTCCCGACGACTGGGCGAAATTAAAGCAACGACCCCGCCAGAGCACATCACTCTCCCCCTCTATCATACGCATCACATCGGCGCGTATATCCTCATATTCTACTAAAGGCACACGGCTGCAGAATTCCTTATAAGGGTCTTTACTCGCTATTATCTCTTTATACGAATATCTGCGGCCTTGCTCCGTAGCGACTCCTCTTTTCAGAAGCGAATGCAATACATCTCGCTGAATCTGCTCTTCATCAGTAGTCCAGCGGTCGGTGCGACGGGCAATCCGTTCAAATACAAGTCGGGCTATGGGAGTATAGTTCATTATGCGGAATATTTTTTTAAACTATTTCAGCTGCAAAGTTAATAACAACTCCGCATATCTTCAAGTTTGAACTTTTTTTATTAATTTTGCAAACCCAAGCAGGTAAGAAAAATTAAAGTTTAAATAAATTCTATATTTGCTTATCTTATGCGCATACATACTTTCCTCATATCATTGGTGACGGTCTTAATTCTTCTGGGTGTGTCCATGCCGGCAAAAGCACAGATCTTAGGAGTTCCCAATCAGGAAGAATTTACTGATTCACTTAAAAACGAATTTCTTAACGCACCATATTTCGGGCTCTATAAAGACAATTATTTCACCGTAGGAACTACCGTGGGGAAAAAGCCCGACAAGCACAACTCCGATGTAAAATTCCAGCTCTCCATCGCGCAGCGGCTCACCAAAACCACTCTCCCTCTCAATTCATATCTATTCATAGCCTTCTCTATAAAAGCGATGTGGAATGTGTTTGAAAACTCCCTCCCCATGCGCGATCTTAATTTCAACCCGGGGCTCGGATGGTCATTCCCTTTCTTTTCTAAAGGGAGATATGCCGGTAAATTCACATTTATGATCGAACATGAGAGCAACGGACGCGACGGCGAGGAATCGCGAAGCTGGAATAAGATCTCATTTGCCGGGTCCACTCTGGTAAACGAATGGCTGATGGTTCATAGCAAATTCTGGATCCCGATCGTCGACGGCGAAAACAACAGGGATATTCTCAAGTATTCCGGAATTTACCAAGGCGGTCTGGCCGTCACCACCCCCAACCAAAGATTCGGGTGGGCGCTTACGCTGGTTAAAAGAAAAGGATGGAACCTCAACTTCAACACAATTCTGGAATTCAACTGGAGAATTTTCCCGAAAGATAATGAATACTTTTTTGTTCAATATTATAACGGATTTGGAGAATGTATGCTCGATTACAATAAATTTCATTCCCGCATAAGAGTGGGAATGGTGATAAAGCCTAAATTCTTCTCCGAATTCTAATTCATAACGACGATTACCTATGTTCAGCATACAGATACCTATTATTTCATGGATACTCGTAGGGGTGCAGATTATCACGGTCTTTATCCTACTTTTCATTGTGTTGCGTCCGCTGCGCCTCATACGACGCCTACCGGTGGAATATAATGTGGATTCCGATATACCGGCAGCGACTATGCCGGATGAGGAAACTAACGAAACTGACGAAACTAATGAAACTAACGAAACTGACGTTGCGGAGGAAGAGAGAACTCCGACAATACCTAAAGTTTCCGTCGTGGTCTATTCCACTGTAGACGAAGAATTACTCACTGCGTTCCTAAAGAGTGCCTGCACTCAAGACTACCCCGATTTCGAGATAATCGTGGTGTGCGATGCCTCTTTGGAAGCTTCAGGAATATTATCTGAAAAATATGAGGAGCTATCAAACCGTGTCTACGTAACTTTTATCCCTCCTGGCTCCCACAATCTCAGCCGACGCAAACTCGCCCTCACAATAGGCATCAAGGCAGCTAAGGGTGATGTCGTGCTTACAACCGTAGCCAATGCCATTATCCCCTCTGACAATTGGATCTCCACAATGGTGCGACCGTTCATTGAGAATCCGGCCATCGAACTCTCATTGGGCTACTCCAAACCGGATTATCAAGAAATCACAGGCCCCGGCAGATATTATAAGGAGTTTTTCCAACTTCTCACCGATGCCCGTTGGATAGGGTATGCGCTAATGAATAAACCCTATCGAGGTGACGGCTTCAACCTTGCTTTCCTGCGCGAAACATTCTTCCGCTGCAAGGGATATGCCAAGACCATGCATCTCCATTCAGGAGAAGACGATCTGTTTGTAAATGATATAGCCGACGGCACCAACACTGCTGTAGCGATATCGCCCGAAGCAATCCTCACCACCCGATGGGGTGAAGGGTCGAAAAGGATTTTCAACCTTCGCCGCAGTCAGTATGACTTCACCGCCCGCTGGCTCCCTCTCGGACCTTTTGTAAGGGCCGGACTTGCCTCCACCTCACAATGGGTGATCCTCCTTGCCGGAGTTGGAGCCGCGCTGTTCGCTCTCCCAAACCTTATACCGGCAATAGCAGCCGCTGTGATCTGGCTCGTATTTATCATCACCGAATCTGCTATATACCGTAAAGCGGCCGATAAATTGGATGCTACCGTTCTTTCATGGCAGATACCACTTTTCTGGCTTATAAAACCGATCAACAATCTTTATTTCCGCGCGGTCCGTAGAAGTTCGAGATTCAAAAACTTCACATGGCAGCGCCATAAGCTAACATAAGGATAATATAACCTCGATAAAATGACACTATACCCCAATCTCATATTAGATGCTCTGCGCAATGTGCGCTATCCGGGCAATGGCAAGAATCTTGTGGAAAATGAAATGGTGGAAGACGACATCCGCATCGACGGCAACAAAGTATCGTTCTCTCTCATTTTCGACAAACCTACCGACCCGTTCATACGTTCGGTGGTGCGCTCCGCCGAAACAGCCATCAACACCTATATATCGCCCGAAGTGGAGATAAAAGGGAATATATCCACAAAATTCCGCAAAGCTTCCGAGCCGAAACCCGAAGTGTTGCCGGGGGTAAAGAATATCATAGGAGTCAGCTCCGGAAAGGGAGGTGTGGGTAAATCCACAGTCTCCGCCAATCTTGCCGTGGCCTTAGCCTCTATGGGTTATAAAGTCGGACTCCTGGACGCCGACATTTTCGGCCCCTCGATGCCCAAGATGTTCGGAGTGGAAGATGAGACCATCTATATGATAAATAAAGATGGCCGCGACTACATAGAGCCTATCGAGCGTTACGGTGTGAAGATGCTCTCCATCGGCTTTCTTGTCGACAAAGAGAAAGCCGTGCTCTGGCGTGGAGGTATGGCGAGCAACGCCCTCAAGCAGCTCATCACCGACGCATGGTGGGGCGACCTCGATTACTTCCTCATCGACATGCCCCCGGGTACAAGTGATATCCACCTCACTTTGGTGCAGACCCTTCCCATCACAGGCATAGTCGTTGTCACGACACCTCAGGAAGTGGCATTGGCCGATGCCCGCAAGGGGATTGCGATGTTCACCAATCCGGGTGTGAATGTGCCTATCCTCGGATTGGTAGAGAATATGGCGTGGTTTTCTCCAGAGCCTCACCCCGAGGAGAAATACTATATCTTCGGTAAAGAGGGAGGTGCGGAATTGGCTAAAAAAACAGGGGTAGCCCTTCTTGCTCAGATCCCGCTCGTGATGGGAATACGTGAGCAGGCCGACAACGGTGCGCCCGTAGCCGTGGAGCTGGAGAAAGATCCGGCCAAGGCCAATGCTGAGGCTTGCGCATTCGGTCTCCTTGCCCGCAATGTGGTGGAGGCGGTGGAGAAACGCAATGCCGACCTCCCGGCCACTCAGAAAGTGGAAATCTCCAAGAAATCTCACAATGAGGGGTAATCACCTCCCGTACTGTGCCCCGTGGGGAATATTCAGTTTTATATCGGTAACGGTCGGCTTCCTCATGTTGATATGTGGAGCCGCCTGTTCCGGTTCTCATGAGAACGACCCGCTGACAAGGGCCGAAAAAATAATGGAGGAAAACCCCGATTCGGCCCGTACTATTCTTCAGACAATCGACACCCTGCATCTTGACAGATCCGGAAAGGCTCTCTATGCGGTGCTTGACGCTCAGTCGCGCCATAAGCTCTTTCTCCCCTCTCCTTCCGATTCGCTCCTCGATATCTCTGTGGACCGCTATTCAACTCATGGTCCCGATTCAATGCTTATGAAGGCACTCTTCTACCGGGCTGTCAGCCTGCAGGAGAGAGGCGACATCCGTGGTGCCACACGCGATGCCGTAAGATCGCGTGAGATCGCCGCTTCGATAAACGACGACTTGTGGAAGGCAAAGAATGAGGAATTGGTGGCCGATCTGGCCCTACAGATTCAGAATTTTCAGGAGGAGATCAAATGGAGAAAATCAGCGGCGGAAAGCTATGGCCGCGCGGGCCGAACCTCCAACCGTCTCTACACCCTCTGCGATCTCTCCACCTCCTATCTTAACAATAACGATTCAATAGACGCATGCACTCTCGATGACAGTCTGAGCCGTGTGATCAGCCGACTACCTGACGACAACGACCTGAAGGCATACCATGCATATAATTCTCTTTTCATAAAGAACAGCTACGGTGACATGGCCCGTGCCGACTCCCTCTACAATTTTGTGAAAAACGCCACTATGGGGAAAGAGAATAAGATAATTCTCTCTTTAGTAAGAGGTAACATTCTTTTAAATCGGGAGGGGTATAATTCATGCCTGAATCTGTTGGATTCAATCGCACCGGAGATTGATAATCCCGACCAGCGCGCGATGCTCTACGACCTCTATTATCGTCTGTCGAAAGCTACGGCTGATCCTTCTCTCATGAGTCGTTCGGCTGATTCTCTGCTATCGGTGCAGTCGAAACTGATTTCAAACGCCCTGCAGCAGTCTGTCACCGCCACCCAGAGAGATTTCTATCAGGGGATGGCCGAACGCGAAGAGGCGGAAAAACGTCATAAGGAGATGCTGTTGCGTTTAATAATCATATCCGCATGTTCGGTGGTAGCGATCGGAGTCTTCGTTTATCGCCGGCATATCCGCCGGAAGGAAAGACTTATACGTGAGAAGATGACCTCCCTGCTTATTGTAAGTCAGGACCTGAAGGAGGCATCGAGCAGAAACGAAATCATCTCTACCGAACTTAACACCATCACCAGGGAGCTGAACGACATTACCGGTGAACTCAACAAGTCGAATATTCTGAACGAGGAACTGGAACGCAGGGTCACGGAAGAGCTTAGAAGGAGCGAGGAGGGTGAAAGCACCATCAGGCGTCAGAAATCGGAATTGAAAAAGAAGTCAACCCAGATCAATCAGCTCACCGAGAAACTGAGTGAGAAAGCGGGACAGGTGATGGAGATCTACACCGAGCAATGGGCCACGATCAACATGCTATGCAAGGAGATTGTCGATGAAGGGAAGTCTGACCCTATAAAAGTGGCCAATGTCACCGTGGAATTGAATAAAATGAAGTCGAAAGCTTTTTACAGGAACATTGAGAAAAAGCTTGATCTCTATCACGACGGCATCATTGAAAAACTGAGGAATCAATGTTCCGGATTGAGTGAGGACGAGATAAAGCTATGTGTCCTTTCCATCGCCGGCTTTTCGATAGCCTCCATCTCCCATATGATGGATTCACCTGCCAGCACTATCTATTCCCGCAAGAGCCGAGTAATCGAAAAGATCAAGAAAGGGAATCCCCCCGACAAAACCCTCTTCATCACCTCAATCAAATAACCCGACATATCCGTAGCGGCAGCCGACAGTGGCGGGAGCCTCACTGGGGCGGGAGCCTCCGAGCTTCCGCTAACCAAATAAGAGCTCGATGCTCTTATTTGGTTAAAAAGAGATGCTGAAAAATTAAACTTCAACCCGGCTTCGAGCCGTATTGAAGTTTGCGGAAGCTCGGAGGCTCCCGCCACTTAACCGCTCCCGCCACTTAAATGGGAAACACGCATGTAAGAAACTGAATAAATCCAAGCGGAGAACTTTTAAACCTATCGGTTTGACGGAGAACGAGCAGAACAGACGCAGAACTGTTTTAATTTTTACACTCAAAGTATAATAGGAACAGACAGGAGACCCGTAATTAATATATATTTAGACAGGAGAACAGGAGGACAGGAGGAAAACTTCTGCGTTCCTTCTGCCCGTTCTCCGTGGAGCAAAGCTCCGAAAAGTTCTCCGCTTGGAGTTTTTAGTTCCCTAAATAACCGGCCAACGGGTAGAAACTGAATAAATCCAAGCGGAGAACTTTTAAACCTATCGGTTTGACGGAGAACGAGCAGAACAGACGCAGAACTGTTTTAATCTTTTACACTCAAAGTATAATAG
>JAAVEA010000024.1 GCA_014801535.1 Bacteroides sp. | reverse complement strand
GGTTCACCGATCAGGAATATCTGGACCGTCAGGACAGCTACCGTCTGATGTTCTTCCTCGACTCCGAGGGTAACTGGGCCTCGTCACGCATCGTGGTCAACTCATGGACCATCTACAAACTGCCTACGCAACTGAATTAACATCCCCCTCTAACGGAAAGAAACGATGAAATTCAATAAGATATACATAGCTCTGGGTATGGTTCTGACACTCACCTCGTGCAAGAGCGACGAACCGGTGCCCGTGGAGAAGACGGAGCCCTATATGAGCTTCACCATCTCCCTCTCCGAAGAAGGGACAAGAGCGGACGATAACGACCGCGATCCTTTCGGTCATGACTGGGATGAGGATGGTGATGATGAGGGGATAGCTTTCGATCGTAAGATCGACAACGTAACCCCCGTGTTATATTCGGCTCCCGGCGGAACAATCGTGGCCGATGTGCCTGTGGGTCAGATAACCGATGTCACCAAGGTCGACAACGGCGATGGCACGGCAACCTTCACCGGCGCGCTCAAGACAGATCTCAACATCGATCAGCTCAGAGCCGGAAACTTTCGGCTCGCAGTCTTCGTGAATGCCACGGGAAGAGATATCTGCGGCTCGGGGATAAACATAAAGAACCCTTCGGCAACCACTTTTCATCATCATGGAAAAGCCGGCGATAAGTGTCCACAGGGACAACCGTTCAATTCGATCCCGATGTATGGCGTGGCGAAAGTGGATTTCTCCGGAATCAATCCGGCCGATCATACCACTGCCGATAAATCATACACACTCAAGGGAGAGAGCGGGCAGAAGCTCGTGATTCCGGTGCTCCGCTCTATGGCGAAGATAAGGGTGACCGTAGATAAAAATAATCATTTCAATGAGAAAGGCGAAGTGAATCCGGATTGGCTGGGAGCCAAGCGCAGCGTCCGACTGAAGGAATTCACCATCTCGCGTCATAACACGTTGGGATATGTGGTTCCCAGGTCTTGGGACAAGATTACAAGTGTCACAGCTCTCAGCACCACAACAGCTCAATATGTGGTGGGCGGTTCGGTAGGAGGCCAGGTATGGAGCGAAGAGCATTGCACGGTAACTCCCGGAGATTTTAAGGAAGGAAACTCGACATCAATGCTTCAGGTATATCTTCCCGAAACATTCAATGACCGGAATGATCCTATTGTCCTTACGGTGAAATATTATATCGACGGCAATGAGAATAATGGCGATGAATTAACGCATACGTTCTATATAGCCTCCAGATATAATGACATTAATTCTACGCAATATGACATCTTCCGCAACACCATCTATCAGTTCGATATAGTGGGAGTGGAGAATAATACGGGCGAACTGTCGCTTAATGTGAGTGTGAAACCTTGGATATCTCATGATACGGAAAAAATCTACTACTGATTGTTTTCCGGAATGGATGAAAAGAATTAACTAACGACAAAAGAGAAACAAGGATATGTTTAAGAAAATATCACTTATATCACTGCTTTCTTTTCTGATGATGCTCCTCCCCGGGTGTTCGGACGATATTATCAATGATTTTCCGGGCGCTGATGGAGATAATCATGAGAGTGCCGGTCTGCGGATAAATGTGCCACGCACACCTGTGACCCGCGCCACATCCACACCTACCGAAAAGGAGCAGAAACTGACCTCACTCATACTTTTCGCCTATGCCTATGATGATCAGGATAAATTATCGAAAGTAGAGGTAAGAGAACTCATGAAAGACGGCAAAGATGCCACCATTGCTATAAACGATTCATACGACACTTACGAGCTTGAAGACTTTCCTATCGGAAAATATAAATTCTATGTGGTAGCCAATGTTCATCCCGGCTTCGATGAAGCGACATGGAAAGCATATGCCGACACTCCCGAGAATCTCAAACGTGAGCTTGTAGGGTATGAGGCGAAATTTCTCGTATACCCCCAGACCAATGATTATAAGGGTCTCCCCATGAGCTGCGACCACAGCGGCATGATGTATGGCCCTACCAAAGATGATAGGGAACCGCTTCCCGATATTTTCGAATATAACGGAGGCGCCACACTCTGGGCGGATCTCGAATTCTGTATGGCCAAGGTTACTGTGAATGTTGAGAATCCGGTAGGCGACTATATGGATATCGAGGAGGCCGTCTTAACGGGCTATGCAGACCATTTCCCCGTGCTGAAGACTTTCAATGCGACTCCCGCACTTAAAGGCGTGACTAAAGTTACGGATAAGGGTCTGAAGCCTAATCCTCTGACAGGAGTTGAAGGCACATATACTTTCTATGTGCCCGAAAACGATTATATCGAAGGCACCCCCTCGCTTCACCTTAAATTCGGTGACAAAGAGGTGGATATAGAATTGGGTGAGAAAAACGGTGATGAGCGTCAGCTTCTCCGCGGCCATCATTATAAATATCTGGTTACCGGAAAAGGTGAGATCAAGCTCGATGTGTTCAGATGGACCAAGGAAACGCTGGAGGCCGAGATCAACGCCCCCTTCGAGCTTGTGCTCCTGAATCTTCCCGATCCCGAGAACTGCTCTATCGGTAAACTGAAGTCGGGCGAGAAAGTCACATTCAAATATCGTTCGGATGCCGAGTCTCTTGATATCGACGTGCCCAAATTCGGCGACGTGCCCTTCTATAATTATGCGATAGACAAAGGGAACTCCACCATCACCATCGAGCTTAACAATAAGGTGTCGCTGGCTGAATTCAACAAGCTGAAAAATGAGAATCCCGATAAAGTGAAGGAACTTCTCTATTTCCATGTAGTGGCCAACAACCTTATGAAACGTGTCAAGGTTGACGATATAGATGTGGAGGCAAGTTTCTCTCTCTCTCCCCAGACCATCATCATCGACCTTCGCGAGCTTATAGCCGGCGGTTACGACACCTACAGATATGACATACAGTATTCCGCAAACTTCGGAGATGTAGTGGCCGACTGGGCGAGCGTGAAATGGAAAAATGAGGATGGCACCACCACCGAATACGGCGCCGACGTGAGAAGCGCGAACGGAACCCTCTTCGAGGTGATCCGCTCCGCAGGAAGAAACGGTAACGACCAGGTGAATATCGGTCTTCTCGACCAGGGTGAGCTTTTCTGGAACTCAGTGAAGACACTGGAGGTGACCTATCGCGTGCAGACCACCGACCCCGAGGAAGCCGAGATGCTCGCCAAGCTTCAGGAGAAGGGTGAGGATGTGAAGAAAGTCTATTTCAAGATCATCCCTTATTCCTCCACTTATAAGATACATTTCAAGGCACAGAATGGTGGCTGGAATATGCCGCACATCTACGTGTATCAGTGTCTCGAACTCCCCGAAGACCTCAAGGGAACCAACAAGGCATACGCCGGCAAGACGGTTGCCGTGAACACAGGCAATACGAATCAGGCCGCCCTGCAGTATTGTTTCTCCACGGGTTTTGCGTTCAAGGGATGGTATGGCTACGGCGGTCCGGCGGATAATGATCCCAACGAGGCCGGCACCACAACCGACAAGAACGGATTCTTCGCCTTCAACAACACGGCAACAAAATATGAGCCTTATACCGGCATACTCGGACAGAGCGGAATGAACACAAAGCGTTATATGTGGTTCGGCTTTAATGAGGCTCACTATAAGAACCTGAAGGCTTCGGGTCAGAAAATTTGTACGGAGGAGCATTGCAACCCCGACTTCAATCCTGCTTTCGACGACAGCGAAAAAACTGTAAAGCTATGGCCCGGTATCATAATGAGGAGGGAGGAAAACGGCTGGTGGACATACGAACTCTCCGGTGTTGCCGAACCTGGCAAGACGCTCATCATGTTTGCCGACTTACATGCCACTGAGTCTACCACCAAGCGTTTCCCCGGAGACGGAAATGTGGGTGTTCCCTTGTTCGATTATGAGGACAAGGAGGGATGGTTCCTCTATAAAGGCGGCGAAGGCGACGACTATGTAACCAACCGTTTCTACGACGATTGTCCCGACGGAGGCATCGGCGGTGGTGGCGGCGGTGGAGACATCGATGAGCCGAATAATGTGACCATCTACTATAAGGTTTCCAATGGTAAGGTTCCGCAGAACACCAACGGTGATGTATATATCAGATATAGCGGTGGAACCGGTGCGATGAGCGGAAACAATAATGTCAAGATGACTCTCGAGACTATCGGCAACGACCGCTGGTGGAAATATGAGATTCCGGCCGACAATACTAAACTTCAGTTCTGCAGCTATAGCAACAGCAACTCATATCAATCGGGTGAATATTCCTCACTGCAATCTGATATCCAGAAGTCGTCGAATAAGGTGCTTTACTATACGCTCAACGACAGCTGGCAGGTTGAATGTCTGAACTCAACCATAGCGAATAATATCACCGTCACGGTTGAGGGTGGCTTCAACAACTGGCCTCAGAATGCTGCGAATGGTAAGAAATCGTTTGATGCTGTAACCACACAGACCGTGGAGATAGGTAACACCGAGTTCAAGATAGTTGAGCATAACAATGGTATGACCTGGTATTCATCCGGTGGAAACATCAACCTCAACACCTGGACAAGTGTGGGAAATGAAAGCGGGAATATGAAAATCGACAAGGGTGTGGCAGGTAAGACTTACACTGTGCAGTGGAACAGCATCACCAAGCAGTTGAAGATAACCGATGCCTCCTCCAATGCCCGCCGGAAAGGGGTTAAAGTGAAAAAAGCTGCCAACCGTAAAGCATCAAACCGGAAATAACAGAAAATTTTATAAAGGCTGCCGCTCACGGGCGGCAGCCACCTAAAAATAAAATTCCATGATCAAGAAACTAACCATATATTGCAGTCTTCTTCTTGCCTTCCTTTTCAACGGATGCGCACAGGATGACTGGTTGATCAATCCCGACGGTGCGGCTCCCGACCGCGACTATACGGAGATTGAATTTGCCGTTTCAGAGACACGCCATGTAAAGACAAGGGCCTATTCGCTCAATGACGGCGATCTGGACAAGGTGACGATACTTCTCTATTCGGCCAATGAAGCAACGGCAGATTGCAAGCTCCTTCAGTCGGAGGAGTTCGGTGCGTCTGACCTTACTTCGAAGAGGGTGCGCATCGAATATAATGACAAAGTGAAGGAATATTTCAAGGGTAACTCCAACATCTATCTCTTCGCTGTTGCGAACCATGACGTTGTCGGAAATTGCGCTACTTTAGCCGATCTTTATAAAATAAAAGACAGCACCGATCCCAAGAATCTGACACACGTTATTATGACCGGCCATGCCGGTGATTCAGGTAAGGATGATCCTGTGGTGACGACAGTCAGCAAGTCTGCTCTCAATTCAACAGTGGCAGTCACTTTGCGCCGCAACATAGCGCGCGCTCAGGTGGAAGTAGGCGATGAGGCCAAAGGGGTTTTCGAACTTTCCGAATATAACATATGGAGCGCGGCGCCCGCGGGATATGTGGCAGCCGGCGTGTCTAAATCAGCAGATGCAACCGGCTTCGCACTCGGTTCGACCGGAACAATCAACGGAGAGGCACAGACACCGGGCACAGCTTCGGCTCCCAACTTCGTGTACGGCTATCCTCAGCCTGTTCCGACGCAGAATGTGGATAATCCCGAAAAAGATAACCGCGCTTTCGTGATAGTGAAGGGTAGGTATATGAGCGAAGAATGCTACTACCGCATCGATTTGCGCCGCCCTGTGAAAGACAGCGAGGGGAAGAAGACCGGTAGGTATGAATATCTCTTCCTCACTGCCAACCATCAGTATGACATCACCATCACAAAGGTGAAATGTAAAGGATATGCCACTGCCGAGGAGGCTGCGAAACATCCGCAGGTAGACTTTATGGATGTTGATATCCATGATCATGTGCCGGCTGTGCTTTCAATGACATCAGACGGCGTGCGCGAGCTTGGTGTGGAGAAAGATATGACTTCGGAATCATCTCCGGCATATTTCACCATGAAGCTTTTCTCTCATGTCAGCTCTAATGAATATCCGGCTGAAATTGGCGATATCAGAAATTCTCCCTATTATGACAAAGAACAGGGAATATATGACGACGGCAACGGGTTCTCTATCCGCGTTGTCGAGGGTAAGGAATGGATGAAACTCAAGGATCTGAGTCTGGTAAGCGGACAGAAGGTTGAGGATGGAGAGTCGGTTTCCGATGAAGGAAACGTGTATAAGGTAGGTCTCGATTTCGTGAGCGCTTACGCCACGGGATCACAGACCGGCAAGCTGCTTGTGAGCTGGCGTGGTCTTAGCCGTGAGGTAAACGTTACCTGGGATAACCGCTTCAACCCCGATGACATCTGCTCGGCTTCCCTGAGTATTAAATATAACGGAAACAAAACCGTAAATACCGGCTCAGCAACTAACATTTTTGACTATTGGAATTTTCTGGAAGCTCAACTTGAAGGAGCAAGCAAGGCGGAGAATAACGGCAAGGTGAGAAACGAAGGTCTGCATTTCCCCTTATGGTATGGAGGAGATGACGGCCGAAACTGGATATATGAATACACTCTGACCATAAATCCCTCGCTTCTCAGCAAGTTCAGCGATAAGACAATCTCAGCCCGTGTGGAAGCAAACGGAAACGCTTTGGAGGCATGGCCTGCCGGGGGTATAACATACGATCAGAACAATCATACCATCAAGATAAGCGCCAATTCCAAGTCATTCCAGAAGGATTATCTCACCGGTAAGCTTGTCATCTCTATCGGCGGCGAGGATTTGCCCGGTATCGATATCTACCGCACAGGCTTCTTCCATATGGTTCCCGGAAGCAGTTCTGAGAACAGCCCGTTGCAACATGAGGTGAGCGGCACAGTCAATCCCGCCGGTGGATGGTATTATTATGAGGTGCGCAACTTCGGTGGCCGTCTATGGCTCGACCGTAACATCTGCGCCACATCAGGAGGTATGGAGATCCGTACAAATACGGGTGCCTCACTCGTGCCGAGCGGAACAGGCTCGTTCAATGAGGGCGCGTGCGGCGGATATTTCCGTCCGGCCAAACCTGTAGATTACGCCGATGTGGAAGATAACATATATGAGACAATATGTCCTCCCGGATTCCGTATCCCCAACACCTCAGAATGGGATCTGATACGCAATGACATATCTTTCGATCTTAATCAGACCGTGGCCGGAGGGGTGACATATAACAAAGCCGAGGTGATGGATGACAACGGCAATATGATATATCTCCCTAAGGTGCTCTATTATAACACCGGAACGGAAACCAACAACCGGGGCACTCTGGTAGGCGACTCCCGCGCCGGATACTACTGGACCAAAAGCGAGGCTCACGGTCTGGAGAAGAACCAGATCGGCCATTGGATGAGCGCTCTCTTTATCTCCGGAGCTTCAAACAGCTATATGCACGGAAATGTGGGCCGCTACGGAATGCAGGTGCGTGCCATTGATGATGAGGAGGAGACTGTGAAGCAGACCACTATCGGTTTCACTGTAGTGGGTGCGACACATGTGTATATCTACGATGCCGGTGAGCCTTATTCATCTACCGATAAGGATGACAAGAACTATACGGATATGATCAAATCGGGTCTTATGTCGTGGCCCGGTGTGGCGATAGGTGAATGGAAGACGATGCGTGCCAAGAAATCGGGCAACTCTTACATCAACCCCGAAGATGGAGACAAAGCAGCTCGTGAGTTTACGTTCAACTATACCGTCAATACCGACAAGCGTAACCTCCGGTTCGTGTTCGCTTATGTGAAAGATGGAAAGATCACAGTTTTCTGCCGCAAGCGTCATACGGACGGTTCGGGTGTGGGTCAGTATGAGGGATGGCCTCTGCTCAGCTCTTACAAGTTCGGCCTTGACGACTATAACAGCACCACATTCGACAAGACTCTCGACGGTAATGTGATAGATCCGACCGGAAGCACGAAGACTTATCTCTATTTCATCAAGGACTGGCCGAATAATTCTAATGACAAGCCGTTGGGTGTGCAGGTGGGTGTTAAAACCACAAACTCCAATGCCTATACCAATTTTGTTGATGCCAACTGGGGTGGAGAAAAACTAACCCGCACAGAAACTTTCAACGGTGATACCTACTATGTGGTGGAATATGTTACGGATCAGGAAGATTTCCGTTCTCAGTATGCATTCCGTTACTGGCATAACTCCGGCAATAAGGTCACTTACGGTTCATCTACTGAGTTTACCTACAAAAACTTCAAGTGGGATGAGGAGCGCGAGGCCTATTGCGTGACGATCAACGACCTCAACACCGACTGTGTTCCAGGTGATCCTGATGGCTCCAACAGTGGAGGTGGCGGCGAAGATGACGGTGACGCCGTGATTATCTATGGAGATTATAACATCGTTTATTCCGGAGATAGAACACATATCTATCACTGGAATGAGAGTAGCAGTGACAAAATGGATTGGAATGCTGCTCCGGAGATGGAGAAGGTGACCGGTTCCGACGGTAAAGAATATAAAGTCTGGAAGGTTGATGAAGGTACGACCCACATTATCTTCAAGAACGACGGTCAGACAGGAAATTTGAAATATGAAGGAAGCGGTTACATCTACGATGATAATGGAAAAACCGATAAAAAGGTAGTTATCAAGCCTGCTTCAAATGCGCGTAGAAAGATGGTGCGCACCGGATCTTCTGCCGGTAAAAAAGCGGCATCAAAGACACCGACACGCAAACGATAGGAACATTCTATAAAAGCAACATTAATATATCAGGGGTGAGGGCGTAAAGGCCTCACCCCTGGTGCTTTAAAAAAGCTAAATAAAATATCACGACTTTGGAAATGCAACAAAAATTATTAAATTTGCGTTTCAAGATTATAAGAATAGACAATGAAGCCACTATTTGATATAAAGGATAAAAAACAGGTTAAGGGTGATAGGGACAATAGGAAACACTCTTCTGTTAATCTCAAGTTTGTCTCAGAGAGCGAACGGGAAAAACTGACCGTGCGTTCTTATGGGTATCTTCTCCCCTGATATGAGCGACCGCCATTCCAAACGGGCTTTCTGGCATGATTACCGTTCCAGAAGCATATATTTCATCACCATCAATAAACGGGCGGAATCTCCTTCGTTTGGAGTTCTTGCGGGCGATTGGAAGGCCCCGGCCGGAAGCTCCCTTTATCCTTGCATCAAAAGATCTCCTCTGGGGGTAGAAGTGCTCAGACAGATAAAGCGGCTTCCGGAAATAATCCCCTCTACTCAGCTTTATCAGTATGTAGTGATGCCCGATCATATTCATTTCCTGATTTTTGTGAAGGCTCCGCTCCCTCTTCATTTAGGAAATTACATCTCACAATTCAAAAACGAGCTAAGGAAAAAGGTAGGATATCCGGTATTTGCTCCCGGTTTCAATGACCAGATTTTATCCGTGACCCGAAAATTAGATTCTATATTCAATTACATAAGAGAAAATCCTTACAGGCTTGCCGCAAGGAGAGCTAATCCGGAGTTTTTCATGCGATGCGATTCTATCCGGCTCAACGGTCGGCGCTATACGGGCTACGGCAACCTTTTTCTTCTGAAAAATCCTTTCCGGGAGGCGGTGATCGTTCACCGGCGATATTCAGAGGAAGAGAGAGAAGCATATAAGAGGCGATGGCTCCATCTCTCTTCGGCAGGCTCGGTGATGGTTTCCCCTTTCATAGCGAAAGGAGAGAAGGAGGTTCGCAAGGCAGTGGAAGAGATAGGAGGGAAGGTGATACTGATAGTGGAGAAACCATTACCACCGGCTCCATATAAGCCTTCGGGTCATAATTTCTATCAATGCTTAAAGGGGGAGCTTCTCATTTTGGCTCCCTATGAATGGGATGAAGCCAAGGATGGAAGGGAGGGCTCCCGTCAGGCCTGTCTCCGCATGAATGCCTTAGCCGAATATCTGGCCGCTCGTGCGGCCACCTGAGGCGGCTTTTACGGCCACCCGAGGCGGCCTTCGCCGAAACAAACAGCGACTCGGCCCTGTGGCTCTAACGGCCCTAACGGCCACCCGAGGCGGCCTTCGCCGAAACAAACAGCGACTCGGAGAGGAGATAAAGGGGGGAGAATTTTGGGATAGGCTTCCATATGGCTTTTTGATAGGCTTCCATGAATCGAGGCTGTTTGTTTAAGCGTAAGAGCCTCCGGCTCTTAAAAAAAAGGAAAAATAGAGGAGACAGCCTCACGGCTCCCTCCTCCCGTCTAATTAATTACTCCATAATATTTATTCTTGCTCTATTCTTACTTGCATTCTTTCCTGTTTTCGCTTTTTCTTTTTCGCCTATTCTCTTAAGAAAGGCTTTTTTCATTTCGCCTTTTCTCTTTTCAGTCTTGGCTTATCGCCATAACTTCTTAAATTTTTTTTCGCTTTCGCGAATATTCCGATTTTGTATTTGCACCGGTTTTATCCGGAATGATTCTGTCAGTGGCCTAATCTTATCACCATTTTGCTTCATTAGCCTGACTCTGAGTCTAAATCGTTTTTATATTGGTAGTTAAGTCTATGTCTTATTATAGAATTAATGAAATATAGTTACTTTTTCTGATAGAATTAATTGAAATAACTGTGTCTCTTTTTCGATAGAATTAATTGATGTTTTTGTTTATTTTCATTTCCTAAACACTCTTTTTTTTAAATTAGTTTTTGTGAAATTAACAAATTTTATAGAAAATTTAACTTTTAACATTTTGAAATAAAAATTATTTTGATATAGTAAAATCTATTGCACCGAAAGAGTCTGAAGAAATAGAGAAAAAGAAGTTGTTTAAGCTAATTTTTTATTAACAATTGCGAGAGATTTTTATTTGTTTTTTCTTTTTTTTATCTATAATTTTGAAAATCTTTTTAAGAAAATATTCATGATTGCCGAGGGGCACATGTTTATTGGAAGATCTCTGTGATTGAAAAAAAAGAAATTACTATGAGGGTGAAATTTTTTATTTTTTTGCTGGCTCTGCTGTCGGTGGGTATGACAGCCTGTTCTCCGGATGGAAAGAAAGGATCGGGAGGAGGTGCCTATAATGACAAGGAGTTGACGGGTGAACGCGATTCGTTGCGCTACGCACGAAATCTGACCCTCGACAGAATAGGGGAGGGAGAGAATACTATTTATGTGGCTACGGTGCGCAATCCGTGGGATACGGTGAAGCGTATGGAGAGGTATCTGCTGGTTCCAAAAGGGATGGATCTGCCCGGAGATTTACCGGAAGGGAAAGTGGTGAGAGTGCCCGTAAACAATGCCTTGATCTATTCCTCCCTGCACAGCGGATTGGTAGGGGATTTAGGAGCCGGTAAAGCTATAGGAGGTGTATGCAATGCCCGTTATATAACAGACAAAGAGCTGAGCGGTCGGATTGCACGCGGTGAAGTGACCGATTGCGGCGAAGGGATGAATCCTGATATGGAGAAGATTATCCAACTTCATCCGGAGGTAATTATGCTTTCACCGTTTGAGAATAACGACCGGTATGCGAAAGTGGCGCAGTTAGGTATTCCGGTGATAGAATGTGCCGACTATATGGAGACTTCTCCGCTGGGTCAGGCCGAGTGGATGAAATTTTACGGGTTGCTGTTCGGTAAGGGTGATGAAGCCGGAGATCGATTCGACGGAATAGAGAAGCGTTATAATGATCTGAAGGCGCAGGCCGCGCGGTCGGAGTTCAAACCGAAAGTGCTGATGGATGAGGTGTATTCCGGCAGCTGGAGCGTGCCTGGTGGAGAATCGACCATGGGACGGCTGATAGAGGATGCAGGAGGGGTGAATCCGTTTTCGGGTTATAGAAAAAGCGGAGGGGTGTCGTTGGCTCCGGAGAAGGTGTTGATGGAGGCCGGCGATGCCGATGTGTGGCTGGTGAGGTATAACCAGAAAAGTGAGAAGACACTACCTGAACTCAGTCGGGATGCACCTGTGAATTCACAGTTCAAGGCATTCAAGAGGGGGGAAGTGTATGGTTGCAACACTCAGTATATCCCTTTCTTTGATGAGACCCCTTTTCATCCTGATCTTCTTTTGGAAGATCTCAGCCGCATTTTCAGAAGCGTGGGCGGCGAGGAGCCGGAGAATACGAGATATTTCAGGAAGATGAAATAGCGGCTCAGGATTAATTGACTGAAGGAAATATATGCGCATGGTTATAAGATTTATCATATTGATTTTAATGACGGTGGGGCTCTTCCTGCTGAATCTCTTTACCGGCTCGGTAGATATACCGGCCGGAGAGGTGACAGATATTCTTCTGCACGGAGACACCGAGGGGGGGCCGGCGGCTTTTATCGTTCTCGGAAGCCGAGTGCCTCAGGCTGTCACGGCTCTTCTTGCCGGAGCTTCCCTCACCACTGCCGGATTACTGCTACAGACAGCTTTCCGAAATCCGTTGGCAGGTCCTTCAATTCTGGGAATCACTTCGGGAGCGGGTCTGGGTGTGGCTCTTGTGATGCTGCTTTTGGGCGGAACCGTGAGCTTCGCCGGATTCACGGCCGGAGGCTATGTGGCCGTGCTTATTGGAGCGTTGGCAGGAAGCCTTGCCGTGATGGGACTGCTGCTGCTCTTCTCCGTATGGCTCAAAAGCGATCTCATGCTGCTCATCGCCGGTATCATGACCGGTTATCTCACCTCATCGGTGGTGACACTGCTCAACTATCTCTCCTCGGCGGAGGGGATACAGAGCTTCACGATGTGGGGGATGGGTTCGTTCGGGAGCGTATCGCGCGATCAACTACCCGTGTTCTCGATGGCTACGGGGATCGGGCTGCTGCTTGCGGTGGTTCTCATGAAGCCTCTCAACCTAATTCTTTTAGGAGAGAATTATGCGCGCAACTTAGGTGTGAACATGCAGAGGGTGAGAAATCTGCTTCTTATAGCCACCGGGGTGCTGACTTCGGTTGTGACGGCTTTCTGCGGCCCGATAGGGTTTATAGGGCTTGCCGTGCCGCATATAGCGAGAATGATATTCCGCACCTCCGATCACAGGGTGATAATTCCTGGGTGTATATTGACAGGGGGAGTGACCGGGCTTCTATGTAATCTTCTCTGCCTGCTTCCGTCAGACATAATGCTTCCGCTGAACGCGGTGACACCCCTTATCGGAGTTCCTGTAATCTTATGGGTGATTTTCAAGAGAAGAGGATGAGAGATATGGAAAAAAGAGAGACCATAAAAGCGATTGATCTGACCACGGGTTATCGTCGGGGGCGCACGGAGAGGCGTGTAGGAGAGCATTTCAATGCTTCGCTTTATGCCGGAGAGCTGACGGCTCTCTTAGGGCGTAACGGAGCCGGAAAATCAACTCTGATGCGCACCTTGGCCGGTTTCCAGCCGCCGTTGGAAGGGAGAGTGGAGATAGGAGGGAAAGCGCTTGGGGATTTTCACGGGCGTGAATTGGCGCGCACGGTAAGTGTGGTGCTGACCGAGAAACCGGTGCTTGAGAATATGGATGCCGAAGCGCTCGTGGGGCTCGGGCGAGCGCCTTATACGGGATTCTGGGGAGGGATGTCGGATGCCGACCGGGAGGCCGTGGATAAGGCCATAAGGCTTGTGGGGATAGAGAATCTGCGGAAGAGAGAGGTGCAGAGCCTGAGCGACGGCGAGAGGCAGAAGGTGATGATAGCTAAGGCACTGGCGCAGGACACTCCGGTGATATTCCTCGACGAGCCCACCGCATTTCTCGACTATCCGAGCAAGGTGGAGCTGATGAAACTTCTCGGCCAACTGGCAAGAAGCGAAGGGAAGACAATCTTTGTCTCCACACATGATCTTGAGATAGCCCTGCGTCTTTCCGACCGTTTCTGGATATTGGATAAAGAGAAGGGCCTGACCGTGAGGTCAGACCCTGACTATTCATTGATAGAAGTTTAGGTTTTACGGTTTACTCCTCCACATCGAGTTCGAAATCATCTCCGAAGAGGTCTTCAGCCGGAGCTTCCTCCTCGGGTTCGTATCCGTCGTCGATAGGTTCGTCATCGTCTGTTTCCGAACGAGTGGTCTCAGGCTGTGGGAGAGCCGGATTCTTCTTTGCTTTCTCCTTCTTCTCGTTGGCCTTGTTCTCTTTCATGGCCTCCATCACTTTCTTGCCGAGTTCTTCCATGAGTTCGGGCTGGCTTTCGATCACACGCTTCACGGCATCGCGTCCCTGACCGAGTTTCTTGCCCTGATAAGAGAACCATGCACCCGATTTCTTGATCACGTCATATTCCACACCGAGATCGATAATCTCACCGGAGCGTGAGATCCCTTCGCCGAACATGATGTCGAATTCAGCGCGCATGAATGGGGGTGCCACCTTATTCTTCACTACTTTTACCTTGATAAGACGGCCGATAGAGTTATCCCCCTCCTTGATGAAAGTGGAGGGACGGATGTCGATGCGGACTGTAGCGTAGAATTTAAGCGCGTTGCCGCCGGTGGTTGTTTCGGGATTGCCGAACATTACGCCGATCTTCTCACGGATCTGGTTGATGAAGATGCAGCATGTGCGGGTCCGCGCGATAGTGCCTGTAAGCTTACGCATAGCCTGCGACATGAGACGTGCATGCAGTCCCACGTTTTTCTCGCCCATCTCCCCTTCGATTTCGGCCTTGGGGGTCAGAGCGGCCACAGAGTCGATAACGAGCACGTCGATAGCTCCTGAATTGATAAGCTGCTCGGCGATGTCGAGCGCCTGCTCACCGTTGTCGGGCTGTGCGATCCAGAGGTTATTCACGTCGACACCTAATTTTTCGGCGTAGAAGCGGTCGAAGGCATGTTCGGCATCGATTATGGCGCATATGCCTCCCTGTTTCTGTGCTTCTGCGATGATATGGATGGCGAGGGTGGTCTTACCTGAAGATTCCGGGCCGTAGATTTCGGTGATACGGCCGCGCGGGATCCCTCCGACGCCAAGAGCGTAGTCGAGTCCGATGGAACCGGTGGGAATTGTCTCTATATCCTGAACAGCTTCATCGCCGAGGCGCATTACCGTGCCGGCACCGAAATCTTTTTCGAGATGCTGCATGGTAACGCCGAGTGCCTTACGTTTCTCATCGGCATCGGTGATGCGTACGGCCGGCGCTTTTTTGCTTGCTGATTTTTTCTTTGCCATTTTTCTTCCTTATTTTTATTTTGATGCAAAGATAACATGATTTGCTGCCGAAATGAAATATTTCTCTCTTTTATTTTTCTAAAAAATTATAAATGGCTGCAAAATTTTTGCAGTGGAAGCCCGAAAGCCTTCCGGCTTTTCGGGCTTTCCGGGCTTTTCGGGCACCTGAGGCGCCCTACGCCGAAACAAACAGGGAATATTGGGGCAGGAGGGCACAGGGCGCAGAGCGCTAAAATAATAATGGGCGGAATAGGAATGCCTATTCCGCCCATTAAGCCTAAAGCTTATTCTAAGTAATTAAGCCCAAAGCTTATTTATGCTTATTAAGCCTATAAGCTTATTCCGGCTAATTAAGCTCAAAAGCTTATTCCTGCTAATTAAGCCGAAATCGCTTATTTATGCTTATTAAGCCTATACGCCTGATTAATATCCGGGCTTTTTGAGGAGTTTGAACATATTCTTTTTATAAGCTTCTACACCCGGCTGGTTGAAGGGGTTCACACCGAGCATGTATCCTGAGATGCCGCAGGCTTTCTCGAAGAAGTAGATGAGCTGTCCGAGGCTGTATTCATCAAGAGAGGGGATCTCGATCTTGATGTTGGGCACACCGCCGTCAACGTGAGCCATCTTGGTTCCGAGTTCGGCCATCTTGTTCACTTCGTCGATACGTTTGTCGGCGATATAGTTGATGCCGTCGAGGTCGGATGCGTTCATGGGGATGCGGTGGGTGAGAGCCGGCTTCTTAACTGAGATCACAGTCTCGAAGATGGTGCGCTCGCCGTCCTGAATCCACTGACCCATAGAGTGGAGATCGGTGGTGAAGTCTACGGATGCGGGGAAGATACCCTTGCCGTCTTTACCCTCGCTCTCACCGTAGAGCTGTTTCCACCACTCTGAGAAATAATGGAGCTTGGGATCGAAGTTAACAAGAATCTCAATCTTCTTGCCACTCTGATAGAGAGCGTTGCGGAGACGTGCATATTCCTGTGCGGGGTTCTCGGGAGAGGGGTGGAGCGTGGTCTGCTCCATATCTTTAGCACCTGCGAGGAGTTTCTTGATATCGTGTCCGGCGCAAGCGATGGGGAGAAGGCCTACGGGAGTGAGTACAGAGAAACGTCCGCCAACGTTGTCGGGGATAACATATGTTTCATAACCTTCCTGATCAGCCATAGTGCGGAGGGCGCCTTTCTTCTCGTCGGTGATTGCCACGATAAGGTCTTTGGCAGCTTCCTTGCCGGCCTGCTGCTCAAGCTGGTTCTTCAACAGGCGGAAAGCGATTGCGGGTTCGGTGGTGGTGCCTGACTTGGAGATAACCACGATGCCGAACTTCTTACCTTCGAGGAGCTTCTGAAGCTCTGCGAGATAGTCTTCACCGATGTTCTGACCGGCGTAAAGCACTTTCGGCTCCTTGGGTTTGGGAGCATAGAAATCGGCGAAAGAATCGGCGAGTGCGAAATTCACGGCTTTGGCGCCGAGATAAGAGCCGCCGATACCTACGCAAACAACGTAGTCGCAGTTTTCGCGAAGACGGTCTGCGGTGGCTATAATGCGATCAACAAGAGTTTCGGGTGTTTTTGAGGGGAGGTCGAGCCAACCGAGGAAATCGTTACCGGCTCCTGTGCCCTCTTCAAGGGTAGTGATAGCTTCTACTGATTTATCTTTCAGGGCTTCATATTCTTTTTCTGCGAAATAGACAGCATCCTGAATGTTAAGATCAATTGTCTTCATAGGGTTATTATTTTTTATAATTGCTTTTATTTTTTTATGCCTTTGGGGCTTTTCGGGCTATTCGGGCTATTCGGGCTTTTCGGGCTTTTCGGGCACCTGAGGCGCCCTACGCCGAAACAAACAGCGACTATTGGCGCAAGCTTCGGATAGGCTGTGGCTCTGAAAAATCCTGCGGGGCATTGAGCCCCTCGGATTTTGCGGAAGCTCGGAGGCTCCCGCCCCGTGGCTCCGCATTCAAGGTCCAAGGCGCGAGCAAGACCCAAGGGGGAGTGCAAGACCTAAGGCGCATTCAAGGCCCAAGGGGCGAGCAAGACCCAAGGCGCGTGCAAGGGCTATTGCGCCTATGGGGGCTCCATAGTTATAACGCTTTGGTGAGGGCGAGAGTTTAGGTGAATGAGCCGGTGATCCCTTTGATGGCGCGGCGGGGATTTTTCCCTTCGTATAGGATTTCGTAAACGCAGTTGAGGATGGGCATCTCTACGTCGGGACCGGCGGCGTTGATCTCGTGTATGCACTTGGTGCCGTAATACCCTTCGGCCACCATGGCCATCTCCATCATGGCCGCCTTCACGCTGTATCCTTTGCCAATCATCGAGCCGAAGTTGTGATTTCGCGAGAAGCGGCTGTAGGCCGTGACGAGAAGGTCGCCCAGATATGCGGAGCGATCTATGTCGCGCGATGGCATCGGGGCGATGGCATCGATGAATCGATCCATCTCCCGGATTGCGTTGCAGACCATCATGGCCATGAAATTATCGCCGGTCTTCATTCCGTTGATAATACCAGCCATTATAGCATATACGTTCTTGAGCACGGCTGCATATTCAATGCCGTCGACATCGGTAGATATGATGGTCTTCATCCTTTTCCCGACAAGGAAAGCAGCGAATTCGCGGCTCTTGGCAATGTCGTGGCAGCCTATGGTGAGATAGCTGAGGCGTTCGAGGGCCACTTCCTCAGCATGGCACGGACCACCGATGACCAGCATATTGTCGGGGTCGCACCCGAAACGCTTCACAATATAATCGGTGATGATCATGTTATGGTCGGGCACAATCCCTTTCACGGCCGACACCACATTCTTTTCCGAAATATCGACGGTAATCTTATCGGCCGTATCGCGGAAATAGGGTGAGGGTGTAACGAAAAGGAGCGTGTCGGCCTCACGGCAGGCATGGTCGATGTCGGAAGTGAAGTCGATGCGCGAGGTGTCGAAACTCACGTCGCTGAGATAAACGGGGTTATGTCCTGATTTGATGAAGTCGTCGATGCGGTCCTGACGGTGCATATACCACACGATGCGGTCGCAGTTTGCCAAAAGCAGTTTGGCGAGAGCTGTGGCCCAGCTCCCGCCTCCTATAACTGCAATTTTTTTAATGGCCTCCATTATTCTTGATTGGAGTTATCGGAGTTATCGGAGGGATTGGAATTATCGGAGTTATCGGAATTATTGGAATTATCGGAGGCCGCTTTTCCAAGCTCTTTTTACCACTTACTTTTCCAATTTCATTTTCATCACTCACTTTTCAATTCCCTTTTCCACTCACTTTTTCAATTCTCTTTTCCACTCTCTTTTTCATCTTCCTCGGCATTTTCAGCCTTCGCCTTCACCTCGGGACGCATCTGCGGGAAAAGGAGAACCTCCTGAATTGTCGACTGACCGGTGAGGAGCATACAGAGGCGATCCATTCCGATACCCATTCCTGAAGTAGGGGGCATTCCGTATTCGAGAGCGCGGATGAAGTCGGCATCGATAATCATGGCTTCATCGTCACCTTTGTCGGCAAGGCGCATCTGCTCCACGAAACGCTCATACTGGTCGATCGGGTCGTTAAGCTCAGAGTATGCGTTGGCCAATTCCTTACCGTTGACCATCAGTTCGAAACGTTCGGTGAGGTCAGGGTTGTTGCGATGACGTTTGGTGAGGGGCGACATCTCGATAGGATAGTCGGTGATGAAAGTGGGCTGAATGAAGTCGCCTTCGCATGTTTCGCCGAATATCTCATCGATAAGTTTCCCCTTGCCCATTGAGTCTTCCACCTCAATTCCGTGTTCCTTGCAGAAAGCGCGGAGTTCCTCTTCGCTCTTTCCGGTTATGTCGAATCCTGTTTTCTCGCGGATAGCATCTGTCATGGTTACACGGCGGAAAGGAGCCTTGAAGCTAATCACGTTGTCGCCCACCTTCACCTCGGTTGATCCGTTCACGTCGAGGCATATCTTTTCAAGCATCTTCTCGGTGAAATCCATCATCCAGTTGTAATCCTTGTAAGGAACGTAGATTTCCATACAGGTGAACTCCGGATTATGGGTGCGGTCCATCCCCTCGTTGCGGAAATTACGTGAGAACTCATACACACCGTCGAAGCCGCCTACGATAAGGCGTTTGAGGTAAAGCTCGTTCGCGATGCGGAGATAAAGGGGTATGTCGAGGGCGTTATGATGCGTGATGAAAGGACGCGCGGCGGCACCTCCCGGAATCGACTGGAGCACCGGGGTCTCCACTTCGAGATAGCCGTGCGAGTTGAAATATTCACGCATGGAATTGAACATCTTCGTCTTTTTCACGAAAATCTCCCTCACGCCGGGATTGACCACAAGGTCGACATAGCGGCGGCGGTAACGCTGTTCGGGATCGGTGAAGGCGTCGTAAGCCTTGCCATCTTTCATCTTCACGATAGGGAGGGGTCGGAGGCTCTTGCCAAGCACGGTAAGTTCCTGTGCATGGATGGAGATCTCACCGGTCTTGGTGCGGAATACGAAACCCTTCACACCGATGAAATCACCGATGTCGAGAAGTTTCTTGAACACCACGTTATAGAGGTCTTTATCCTCACCGGGACAAAGGTCGTCGCGGCTCACATAGATCTGTATACGTCCGTCGGCATCCTGCAGCTCCATAAAAGAAGCCTTTCCCATGATGCGTCGGCTCATGATGCGTCCGGCCACAGCCACTTCACGCGGCGGAGTCAGATCGTCGGAGAAATTTTCCTTGATTTCGGCAGTGTGCCCCGTAACTTTATATTCAGCAGCAGGATAAGGCTCAATTCCGCGGTCGCGGAGAGCCTGCATGCTGTTGCGTCTCACAATCTCTTGTTCTGTCAATTCCTGATTTGCCATAACTGCATGATTTTTTGCAAAATTAATAAAAAATCGGGGATTATGCAAAGAAGAGGATGAGGGGAAGGGGAGATCGGCGGGATTGGTATTTACAGGGATAATAATATGAAGTACGCTTCCGTTGAGTAAAAGGATATATACGGCACACATCTGAAGCTGTTTTCAAGCAAAATAACATCATCTTATTAAAAATAATTGCTATAATTTACACATCTTAATCTATATTAAGAATATTTCCATAGATAATAGATAAATTTGCTACAAAAGTCTATGAACTCATTCATGACGAGAGTGAGGAACAGGCAAAACTTACTTACAACCGATTATTACAAGATATAACAGAGGACGGACTTTCAGGCGGATGTTTCGTCCTAATAACCAATCATATATGAGAAAACGATTACTACATTTATTTTCCGCCGTCTGCATCTTTGGCTTCACGGCCAATGCGGAGGTTATTCAGAATTATGAGTATAATTTTGATGATGAGTCGATTGCTTCCACCTCCTATCATCCGTTGGGATGGGGCCGGAGCGAAGACAGCGGCACCTATTCCTTCAGTGAAGACGGGAGAAGCGGATTGTGCATGACCGGAACGCAATATGATGCGGAAAGTCAATATTGGAACGATCTGATAATCACCCCCGTGTTTACGGGATCCGCCTCCATATACGTAAGAGGAAACTCCGCCGATTCATCGATTAGATTTTTTTCGGTAACCACAAGAAAAGATGCCACTACATGGAATTATGAAGCCCTTAACCTTACCACCGAACTTACGCAGGGTGAATGGGTTAAAGTGGATCTCCCCCCTTGTCCGATGGACGGGCGCATAGGGATTCGTCTTCACAACGCATCCGTAGATGATTTCCATGCCGACTCCGTGGATACTGATGTGGCTGCTTACGAAAAGCTGGAGATAGGTATGCTCAGCCGGGTGTCGGGCGGAAGTGTGAACGGCGATAAAAACAATCAGTTTGAGATTGAATATACAATCAATATAAAGAATTCCGGGGAAGTAAGCTATGAACCCGGAGATGCGAACTATACCTTATCACATATCTTCCCGCAGATAGAGGGGAGTGTGTGCGACATATCTTTCCCCGAGGGTCTGGCGGCCGGAGAAACAAAGACGATGACTGTAAAGGCCACTCTGACAGTTACTTCAGAGCCGTTCTCCTACAAGCAGCTTGCGGTGAGAGAGAATATCTCCGGAACAAGCAAGAATCTGGGTTCTTTCAGCTACACCCCCTATATTCCGGATATAAAGCTTCTTGTCGGAGGCACATCGAATGAATATGGCTCCACGCCCCAGGCCTACAGCGAGCCATATGTGCCTTACATAAGTTTAGCAGTGGCCGACGCGGCTTCAAGAATGAAGAAGACCGTGACTATCAAGAATACGGGATCTGCAGCTCCTCTGACGGTGACAGGGATATCGGCCACAGAAGGTTTCAGTGTTGATTTCAACGGGCCGCTAACGATAGAGGCCGGCAACACAGCTGACTTTGAGGTGGAACTCACAGAGACAGCAGCCGGGATCTATCGCGGTGAACTTTCGATTGAATCAGAAGAGCTTGCCACACAGAAAGCACATCTTGTGGCGGCACTCCCCGACGCCGGTAAATGGCATGAAGATTTCGAAGGGGAAACGTTTGCTCCGGGATTCATATTATCAGGCAACTGGGGGACAGGAGATATATTCTATGCCTATTCAACCGAGGGACATGAGAAAGTAATGGCCAACGGCACCACTCAATCCGAACTCATTACCCCCAAACTGCGGGTAGAAGAGGGTGAAAAGATGCTGATATCCGGTTATTCATATGACTATGACGCTGTGTTTACCGTGGATTATTCATCCGATCGCCACAATTGGATCAACGCATATGACTCTTCAAAGGCTGACTACACCAATAAGTTCGCCATCGACAAATATAATGTGATGAACAAGCTTATGAGTGTGGTTGCAATAGAAAATATCCCTGCCGGAGAATGGTATGTGAGAATCAATGGTAAGAACATGAATATTGACGACATCTACGGTTACACCATGCTTCCTGCCAAAGATGAACTCTATCTCCGGGAATCTACAGTTCCGGCCGGCGGAAAAGTCAACACCCTCTACGAAGCCACAGCAGAGATTATGAATCTCGGTTCGGCGCTTGAGGCAGACGATTACAGCGTAAATCTATATTTGGGAGACGAGCTTTTCGCTTCGGCCGAGACCGGAGAATTTGCCGCCGGCGAAACCAAGACATTCACCATGAGTGGAATGCCTCACGAAGCCGGGGAATATGACGCAAGGATAGAGATTGTGATGGGAGAGGATGTATTGTCTTCGGAAACAATTATTGTGACCATCACACAAGAAACCTCAACCGGCGACGTTATAATCGTAGGGGAGTCAACCCGAACCACACAGAACGGTCCTGTCTACAGGAGCGGAAACCGCAAGGAAGAGATTCTCTATACAAAAGATTATATCGAGGCCAACTCCGACGGTATAGAGCCCGGTAGCAAGATCTCTTCCATAACCTTCAGGGGATCGTATGTATATGAATACGGGTCGTTGCCTACAATACATTCAAACCTTAAAGTTTATGTGAAAAATGAAACTGCGGCCAAGCTTGAAGAGAACGGTTATGAAAGCTATTCCTTCTCAGATCAGGAAACAATGACCAAAGTTTTCGAGGGTCCGATTGAGATTTCCCAGATGCAGGCCGGAGGCGATCTCTTCACCATTCCGTTTGATGCGCCGTTTGAATATGGCGGTGAGGGGATAGCCGTCCAGATAGAATCTGTCACAGAAAGCGTATCGAGCAGCCGTGAGATAAATTATTACGGCGTGTCAAAATATGACAACGGATGTGTGGCATACAACAACGATACCCCATTCGGAGCTACAGGAAGAGCATCGACTTATATCCCCACCATAGGATTCGGTCTGTCGGCCGATGTGGCGACAGTGAGCGGAAAGGTGACACATGCCGTATCGAAAGAACCGTTGGCAGATGTGGCCATCACTCTTGAAAGCCCGGAGAATGTGGTTTATAAAACTGTTACGGATGAAAACGGCGAATACACGGTGAGCGTGCTGCAGCCCGACAAACAGTATAAGGTGAAGGCCTCCAAAGAGAACCTCGATGATTATGAGAGCGAGGATTATCTTGACCTGTCGGCTATGAGCGCCACACACCATTTCACCATGACCGGTGTAATGACCGGCGTGGCCTCCATCAGCTCCGACTCGCTGACAATCAGCGCCACAGAGGGTGGAATCATCATCCGCTCCGTAAACGCAACTGATGTTGCGGCCTATGATCTTCTCGGACGCGCTATCCTGCGTCTCGATGGATTCACCGGAGAGAAGAAAGTGGAACTCACTTCAGGAATCTATGTGGTGAACGGTCGTAAAATAGCAGTTAAATAAATGCAATGAAATAGTTTTGATTCATAAGGAAGGAAGGGCGTTACGACGTGATGTCGGGGCGCCCTTTTAATTTTCTTAATAAAAACTCCGGATTCTTGCATATTCGGGTGGAAATGTATAATTTTGGAATCAAAGAAACGAGATGGACAGAGAAAGACTCAAAGGGCTACTTAAAAACGAACTGGGGTATCTGCCGGCCGGCAACGCGATAGACCTGCTGATTGATCTCGGCACCCCTGTAAGATATGACAGAGGCGACGTGATAATCGGGGTGGGACAGAACATGCCTGATATATTCATTGTCAACTCCGGGATAGTGCGCTTTGTGGATATGAACGGCGACAGGGAACGCACCTTCGGCTTTGCCCTTGCCGGGACTGTATTCATGTCGAAACACTCATTCGTGATGAATCTCCCCTCATACTATCAGGTGGAGGCATGCTGTGAGTCTGAGATGCTCGTGATAAAACGGGAGGCCTTCAGAAAGGCTATCAACGAAAGCAAAGAACTTGCCCTGTGGATGCTTGATTACGCGTATGGCGAACTTTTCTATCAGGAACACAAGAACAAAGCCATACATAACGGCACGGCGGCCGAAAGATATAAGAGTATTTATGACGACCGTCCGGAGATACTTGAAAAAGTGCCTCAGAAGATAATAGCATCATATTTAGGTGTGACTCCGGAATATCTCAGCAAACTGAAGAGAGATAGCCTGAAACGCCGCTGATAATCCTTCGACAGAAATTGCGCTTACCTTATTGCTCGTGCAATAAGGTGATAATTAATTCGTTTTAACAGGTATACGCTCCTGATTTCTTTGTAATTTCCCCTTTGCAGATCCCTTTGCATCGCGGTAAAAATCTCAAGAAAACACACAATTATGGAAAAATACTAAAAAACTTAATCTATGTTAAGCAAAATAACATAGAATTAAAATAAATTTGTGAAAAATGAAATAACTCCATTCAAATACTAACCAACATGCAAAAGACTACATTGAAAACGCTTGCCATGAGTATCGTGCTTACAGGCACGACAGGCGTACTATTTGCAGACGGACTGGTAGAGAAGAAGAGCCAACCGGCCTCAGGTCGCGGTTATGATCTTCCTAAAGACTTCCGTCCAGTTCCGGTAATGCACCAGACAAATGAAGGGGATGTAGCGATTGTTGATCGTGCGGCCACCTACACAGGGATGAAGCCGGCAGTGAAACAGGCTCCCTCCAAAGCTGCTCCGGCCACGAGCATCCCCTTGAGCGCAGTGGTGCTTTCTTCCAAACAATGGCCTTCCTACAATGCCAACGTGGGTGTCTATTCACTACCGACGAGCGGAGTGCCCTCCAGACTCGAGGCAGAGCATACGGATTCACGTATGTATGCCAACGGTGGAGCGGTATATGCCGATGGAAAGCTGATAGTGAACAGCTTCGTGGTTTACGATGGCGCCACGGTGCTTCCGTCGACCTATATCTACAACACCGACACATGGGAACTCGAAGGATTGGCCGACGGCGACTTGAGTTCTCAGGGCACCTGTATGTCATACGATCCCAACACCGAGAACATATACGGCTGTTTCTACAGTCTGCAGGGCACGGTGATGAATTTCGGTATACTTGATCCGGCTGCCGGCAAGAGCACTACAATCAAGAAGCTCAACTCGGCATGGAGCGGATGTGCGGTGTCTCCTCAGGGTGTGCTCTACGCCATAGAGATGAGCGGTAAGCTCTACACCGTGAACAAGACCACGGGCGACATGACGCTTGTGGGCGAGACAGGACTTAAACCGGCCTATCTCTCCGCCGCCACTTTCGATCCTTATTCAGGAAAACTCTATTATGTGTATACTCCGGGTATCGACAGGAGCGCGCTCTACGAGATTGACACACAGACAGCGAAAGCCACACTTGTGTACGACCTTCCCGGTGGAGAACAGGTTGCGGGTCTGTGGGTTCCGCAGCTCACATCGAGCATGGAGGCACCGGCGGCTCCCGAAAATCTCTCGGCCGCTTTCGATGGCCCGTCGCTGAGCGGTAAGCTCAATTTCACGGCTCCCACGACAGCGTTCGACGGTTCGGCCATAAGCGGAACACTCGGATATACGGTGCGCGTCAACGGTGTGGATTACACCACAGGCACCGTCGAGGCCGGTGAGCAGGCATCGGCCGACGTAAAGGTAGAGAAGGCGGGAATGTATGATTTCACCGTAGTTTTAAGCAACGACAAGGGAACCGGCCCGAAAGGGAAACTCACGCTTTTCGTGGGCGCCGACACTCCGGCAGCTGTAAAGAACGTGACACTCAAAGAGGAGGACGGCAAGTTCGTGCTCTCATGGGAAGCTCTCGAGACGGGTGCAAACGGAGGTTACATCGATACAGACGCGCTGAACTATACGGTGACACGTTACCCTGGCGATGTGAAAGTGGCAGAGAACTACAAGGGAACCTCATTCACCGAGGCAATTCCCGAGAATGACAAAGTGGTGCCTTACTATTACACCGTCTACGCTACGATAGGAGAGACCGTAACCACTCCGACAGCATCCAACAAGGTTGTGACCGGAGCTTTCATCCCTCCGTATCTCGAGACATTCGACTACGGTCAGAACAAGGTGAACGATACCGACGACAGGGTTGCGGCGTTCAATATCATCGATGCCGATGAAGACGGCAAAACCTGGAATTATTTCTGGGCGGCCGGATATGCCGACGGTATGATGAACTGCACCTACAGCACTCTGAACACCAAGAACGACTGGCTCATGACTCCTCCGATCTATCTTGAGGCCGGAAAGCAGTATGAGTTCTCATTCAATGCAAGCAACTATGGCGATCCGGAGCGTGTGGAAGCTTATTTCGGAAAAGACAACACTGTCGAAGCTATGACCACCAAGCTTATAGATGCTACCGACATCACTAATCAGAATCCTGACAAACGTCGTCTCAACTCATATGTGGTGCCCGAAGAAAGCGGTGTCTACTATTTCGGTATCCATGCGATAAGCGACAAATATAAATTCTATCTCTTCGTTGATGACATCGAGGTTTCCGAGCCGAGAAGCGCCGACACTCCGGTTGCTGTGGAGAATCTGACAGTGACACCCGATTTCGGGGGCGCTTTGAGCGCGCGTATCTCATTCACCGCTCCTGCGCAGGCTGCTTCAGGCGCATATATCGACAAACTTGAAAAGATAGAGATAAGCCGCGACAACAAGGTTATCGCCACCCTCACCGACAACATCATTCCCGGCCGCCCGGTGGCTTATGTGGATGAGGATGAGAATCTGACACTCGGCAAACACACCTATAAGGTAATTGCATACAATGCCGACGGAGCAGGAAACCCGAGTGAGGTGACGGTTCATGTCGGGCCGAACGTTCCTCTGCCTCCCGTCAGCGTCAAGGCTGAGATAACTGAAGATCCGGGTGAAGTAACAATCAGCTGGGTTCCATCTGAAGTGGACTACGACGGAGGCAAGCTCAATCAGGCTCTGGTGAAATATACAATCCTCACCACCGACCGCCGCGGCAATCAGATCGAGGTCGCTACCGGAATCAGCGAGACGGAATATTCATACATGGCCGTTCCCTCCAACGAAGAGCAGCGCATCATGAACTTCGCCGTCATAGCATATACAGAGGCAGGAAGCACAGGACTCACCGTATCGAATCTTGTGGCTGTAGGAAAGGCCTACCAGATGCCGTTCGAAGAATCTTTCCCCAACAACGCACCCACACACGATGCCTGCGGTATGACCCAGTATGATGAAGAGGAATACAGCTATTGGGGCTACTATAATGACAAATCGTTCGAGGAATCATCCACTTACGTAGGCTCTCAGGACGGTGACAACGGTTTTGTAGGATATCAGGCTAAAGCGATGAACGGTAAGTCGGGCTTCCGCACCGGCCGTATCGCAATCAACGAAGGGAAACATCCGACGTTCTCCTTCTGGCATTACGTGACTCACGTGGACGATACCAACGAAATCAATGTACTGGCCGTAAAAGCCGACGGAACCGAGAAAACCATAAAGACTTTCCACGGCTACGAGGACATCCTCAAAGTGGGCGACTGGGAAGAGATAAAAATACCTCTCGATGAGTTTGCAGGCGAGGAGATATGTCTTGAAATCAATGTTGTCTGCAACGGAATGTCGCGCGAGTTCTTTGATAACTTCCGAGTTTATAACGTGCTCGACAATAACCTTATGGCCAAGGAAATCCAGGCCGCTACCCTTCAGAATGCCGGCACCACCGCCCAGTTCAATGTGCTTGTGGTGAACTACGGCACACAGGAAGCTTCCGACTACACCGTGGAACTCTATCGCGATGGTGAGGCCGTGGCTACAGCCGAAGGTAAGAAAATTCTTCCGGGTGAAAGCGCCAAGGTTCGTTTCAACCAGGATTTCTCAGTGCTTGAGAATGATGAGGTGGAATTCCATGCGGTGGTTAAATATGACAAGGATGAAAGCAATGTCGACAATCAGACCCCGACATTGGTATGTACGGTTCTCTTCCCCGAATATCCTGTTCCCGCCAATCTCTCTGCATCGAAAACAGCCGATGGTGTGAAACTTGACTGGGAGAAGGTAGATGAAAGTCATGTGACTCCGGTGGCCCAGACAGATAATTTCGAGAGCTATCCATCATGGGAGCGTGAGAATCTTGGCGAGTGGACACTCTATGACGGCGACGGTCACAAGCCGGGTATGTTCGAGAACTTCTTCTTCCCATTCGGCTACACTCCGGGTTCATTCTTCGTATTCGACAATGCCGACGAAGAGACTATCCCCGTGGGATATGAGAAAGGATTCGAGGCTTATTCAGGCCATAAGTTCATGACAGCCGTCTATCCTTACGGCGACACCGGAACCACTCTTGACGACTGGATGATCTCTCCCGAGCTTACAGGCGGGGCACAGACAATCAGCCTCTATGCCCGCAGTTACTCACCGGCCGCTCTCGAAACCTTCGAGATTCTCGTATCCGACAAGGGAACCGACGTGAAAGACTTCGAACTTGTGTCTACCCATAGAAACGTGCCCACGACATGGACAATGTTCAGCGCCGAACTTCCCGCCGGATCGAAATATTTCGCAATCCGCTGCATCTCGGTCAACAAATTCCTCTTCTTCGTGGATGACGTTACGATGGTGACAAAGAACGGACCGGTCAACCTTTCCAAGCTGTTGGGATATAACGTTTACAGCGGCAAAGAGAAGATTAACGCAGAGCCCGTAAGCGACCTCACATATCTTGCTACAGGCACTCCATCGGAAGAAGGATACAGAGTGACAGCGGTGTTCGACAAAGGTGAATCGCGTGCTTCTGAAGTGGCTAAGGTAGACCTTTCAGGAATAGGTGATATAAACGCCCAGTCATTGAAGGTTTACACCAAGGACTCAGCGATATTCGTCGCCAATGCAGCCGGACAGGAAGTATCGGTGTTCAGCATCGACGGTCATGTAATCTATACCGGTGTTCCGGCCTCAACCCTCAGAGTGGATGTGGCTCCCGGAGTCTACATGGTGAAAGTGGGTAAAGCCACAGCTAAAGTGATAGTGAAATAATCGCTCACACACGATATGAATTAGAAATGGAAGAAGCCGTGTCGGGACATCCGACACGGCTTTTACTCTATAATAAAACATAACGGGTACTCGTTTATAATTGTGGATAAGCATAAAAACAAAAAATTGATACTTTCCGGATTACCCTCCTCTTTCATATGAAAAGAATCAGACTATTCTTAATAATTGTGCTTACGGTTGTCTCGCTTGCTGTGCAGGCTGAGGTGCCTCCATTAATGCAAAAAAAATTACAGGCTATCAACGCAGATCATCCTATCAAGCCGGAAGATATGCGTAAACAGATCATGGAGATATACAACTGGTGTCGGGAAAATGACCGGCCTGACGTGCTGGCGCGCCTTCTGACGCGCTATGGCACATATCTTCAGGCTTTGGGTTTCTATGACATCAGCTCGGATATTCTCCGCAGTTCCACATATTTTCTCAGCGAAGAGGAAGAGAAGGTGAAGGTTTTTACGGAGGCTAACCGTGCTATAGCAGATTTCCATAACGGGTTCCACAAAGAATCAGAAAACACTCTCAACGAGATAGAGGGAAGAGTGGCCAAGATGGAGGAGAATGTGCCTCAACAGCTTCTGCTCCAGACCATACAGACATATCTGGGAGAGATATATCAGCACACAGGCAGAGAGGCGAGGGCTTATGCAAACTATAAGAAAGCTCTCGACATAACGACTTCACTTGGAGATAAACGCGCTTCGGCCGAACTTATAAGCCGTATATGCAATCTCGACATGAAAGTGGAGAATGCGGATTCTCTTTATGAGGAAGGCCTTAAAATGGCCATGGAGAGTGAGAACGGGGCTGCCATATACTCACTGCTGATGGTTAAGTCGAGAATGGAATACAGGAACACGGAATACGAAAAAGCATTGATTGATGTGGATAATGCCGAGCGTTTCGCACGTAATTATCTTGATCCCGACAGTGTGGTGGATCTGAGCGGAACGATGTGTGATTATCTCCTTGTAAGAAGTGACTGTTACGCCGGACTGAAGGAATATGGACGTGCCTACGACACGATGAATATCTACCTCTATCAGAAAGAACGCCGCAACTCACATCAGAAAGAACTTCACAAAGAGCATTGGAAATTAGGACATGATCTTATTGCCTTGAGCGATAAATATCGTTCGGAGCGTATCGCCGACAGGAATATCAAGAGAACCTATATATGGATATTGAGTATCGTTACATTAGGATCGATCATACTTTTCATAATAGTAAGGCGCAAACAGATAAAGCAAAAGAAATCATCGGGCAGAAAGATTAAAGGTTATGTGAAAAAACTTGATGAACTCAGTAATGACCTCACCGATATAAGGCAGGATAAAGACAGGGTGAGTCAAGAGAAGGAATCACTGCTGAACGCCCTTCAAAACGAAAACGAACGCTCGCGACAATTCAAGATGGACTCCACACGATATCGTGTTATGTTCAATGCCAGAAACGAATTTTTAGGGAAAATAAAGGAGATGATCCGTGAAGGATATAAGATGCGCACTACCGATATTCCGGCTCATCTTAAGAAAATAAGCGCCAGTATAACGCAAGGGCAGGATGATGATGCCGTAGATTTAATGAAAGAGATCTATAGCGAACATGAGGAGTTCTTCAAGAAACTGTCGGAAAGAAGCAATAGCCTGAGTGAAAATGAAAAACGTCTGGCTCTTTACATTCATCTTGGACTCACCACGCGTGAGATAGCGCGCATGACCGGTTCACAGGTAAAGACAGTAAGTGTATCCAGGTTCCGATTAAGAAAAAATCTGGGATATGAAAGTGATATGGAGATGAATTCCGAATTAAGGGGGATGTAGTTGGATTTTAAAAGATAAATAGCTTATTTCTAAAATATTATGTTTCTTCATGTAGTTCATTATTGGCTATATGAAGAAGGGATGTAGTTTGCTTTAGGATTAAAAAACACACAATCCGAATCATAATTCTTTATATTTGTGGCAGAAAAAAATGAACCGGAACAGGTGGCTATCTACTCTATTTTCATTGAATTGTCATCACCATAATATTAGTATAAGCGTATGAAAAAATTACTACTGACCTTTGCCTCTATCGTTACAGCGATGAGTGCCACATCACAGGTGACGGTGCCTTATTCATCCGATCTCGGTATTCCGGATCAGTCATCGACAGCAACGGGTAGCATCGACCCTGATTGGATAGCTGTGGATGCGGATCCAGGAAAGTCAACAACAAGTGGGGAGACAGTGACAGTCTATACCAATGAATGGAAATATGCGAGAAACGCCACAATCACAAGCACCGGTGCCACAGGGGGTGTTTCGCTCAATATCCTCGCATACTATAACACAGATGACTGGTTGATATCTCCGGCTATCTCTCTTGAGGCCGGCAAGACATATAAGATCTCATGGTATAGCTATTCCTCCAGTTATGCCATGACATATAAGGCTATGATGGCATCCAATGTGACTGATGCCGAATTTGCCGCAATGCAGGAGGAGAATCCCGACCTTACATATGCGCAGGCCCTTGACGCGCGCCTTGATGAAGGAACAACGGTAGGAGAGGTAACTACTGTAAAGAATACGATCAAGCAATCGGTCTATACTTTCACACCCGAAACAACAGGAGACTTCCGGTTCGGTTTCTGGTTTAACAGTGTAAAGGCCGGTGGTGGAAATCTTTTCCTAACGAAATTCGAGATAGCTGAAGATGCCCTTACTCCGGGAGTAATCACGAATTTTACTGCCACTCCGATCGGAACCGAACTCAAGGTTAATCTTAACTGGGATCTTCCCGAAACCGATGATGCAGGCAATGCAATCACCCCTGCGGATATCAGCGCGGTGAAGATATGGAGAGGCGAAGAGCTCATCAGGACTATTGATGGTGCGGCTACATCATATACGGACGATGTGCCCGAAGCCGGTTTCTACAGTTATTCTGTGGCGGCAGTAGGAAGCAAGCAGGGAGCCACGGCTTCTGCCGAGACCTCGTTCGTAGGTGTGAAAGCTCCTTACACAATTCCTTATACGGCAGACTTTACAGATGCAAAGATGGCGGAAGCGTTCTGGACCTGCATTGATGTCAATGAAGATGGAAAGGGGTGGAAATACTATAACCAGTATGGAGACGCATATTTTGTGTTTGAAAACTACTCTTCAAGTATTACCGAGAATGACTGGCTTATTACTCCGGCCATGGCCTTTGACAAGGCGGGCACCTACAGAATGACATGGACAGGAAACTGTGCCAATGGAAAACTATCTTTTGTGCTTGGAAAAGAGAATACTGTTGCAGCGATGACAGGGGATGAGGCTGTTGAGATCGGTCAGACCGAGCTTTCAACATATAGTGCAGTGGAAAAGAAACTTGATTTTAAGATCACAGAGCCGGGCAACTATTATATAGGCATAAAATGCGACAGTAATCCCTCAGGTGGAGCTTCTTATTATACGAAAGGTTTCAGCGTGGCAGAACTTGCCGAGGAAGACCTTTATCTGACAATCGCTATCCCGGAAGAGGGATCGATGGCTTTCAGTTGCAAAGATGCTCTCGACTTTACGGATATCGAAGGGATTTCAGCCTATATCGCTACGCTTGAGGATAATTTCCTTTCCATAGAGAAGATTGAGACTGTGGCCGGTTCGACGGGAGTAATTCTCAAAGGAGAGGCGGGAGAATACAAAATCCCGTATATTTCTGATGCGGCAGCCCCTGAAGGGAATGTGATCAAGGCAGCTGTAAATGGACAGAAGGTTTCGGCCGGTGCATATCTCTATGGAGACGGAGCAAAAGGTATTGGTTTCTACAGAAGTTCGGTAAGTGCTGATGTTCCTGCCGGCGGAGCCTATCTTCCCGATACAATCGGAGATGTCAGCTTTATTTCTGAGAATGGAGGAAGCACTGTGAAACTTACCGAAACCATTACTGTCGGAGAGGACGGTTCGATGACCTATAGTCTTAACCGCGGTCTCGACTTCACATCCGCACAGGGAATCACAGCCTATATAATAGATAAGGTGGAAGAGGGAACTTACTCTTGCAAAGAGATTGAGAAAGTTCCGGCCTCAACCGGAATCCTTATCAAAGCAGAGGCCGGTGAATATGAGGTGGCTTATTGCGATGATGCGGAGACAGTTTCCGGCAACCAGCTCAGATCGGCTGCAGAAGACACACCGATAACAGCGGGAGCCTTTATCTACAAGAACGGAGATAAAGGGATGGGATTCTATAAACTGGAAGAGGGGATGACCCTCACGGGTGCGGCCTACCTGCCTTCGTATGCTTCACAGAGTGACTTCTTAACTGAGAATACCGGTACGTCCACAGCCGTCAGCAACATAGACACCGATGCCAATATTCCGGAAGTTATATATGACCTTAACGGCAGAAAAGTGATGAATCCGGAGAAGGGTATATATATCATCAATGGAAAAACAGTGGTGGTTAAGTAAAAATTATATTTGACCAGCGATATCATCTGATCAACTATATCATCCTTCCCGGACAAGGGATTGTCCGGGAAGGAACCAAGAAACTCTATAACAACTAACGGTGTTTTCAAGACACCCTAAAACCTAAACACACATGGGAATAAAATCTACTCTAATCAGTGCGCTCGCTCTTGCAGCTTTCGCAATCTCGGGACAGGCACAGCATATGGTGCCTTACGTATCCGCAATCGGTAATGAGGACTCAAGAGGACTTGATAGGGAATGGACTGTCATCAATGCCAATGAAGACAGTAAAAAATGGTCTTATTCAGACCGCGATGCTTTTAAAAAGACAGAATTTGGTGTAGGAGCCTTATATGAGCGATCATTGGAATCACCAATACCCGCCGATGACTGGTTGGTTTCGCCGGCAATCTATCTTGAGGAAGGAAAGATGTACAAGGTGTCCTGGCTTGTCTTGACAGATGGTTTCAGCGAATCTTATGAAGTGGTCATGGGCGAGGGCGCTACTCTTGAGGCCATGAAATCTGCAGATGCGAAGCAACTCTTCGAGGTTTCCAAATATATGAACTATACCAACTTCGAGAAGAAGAGTGTGGCGATTACTTCTGAAAAGACAGGCGAATTCAATTTCGGTTTCCATGTCTATTCACCTGTAACCGGCTACCGTCTCTTCCTCACAGGTTTTGAGATTGTTGACTATAAGCTCACTCCATCTATCATCACCGACCTCACAGCCACCAATGAAGGCGAGGAGATGAAGGTGACTCTCAATTGGGTATTGCCTGCCACAGACGATACGGGGGGAGCGCTTAATTCGTCAGACATTACGGCTGTGAAGATATACCGTAATGAAGAACTCATAGCCACCCTTGCGGGAAATGCTACGAACTATGTTGACGAAGCTATCACAGAACCCGGATATTACGATTATTCAGTGGCCGCAGTGGCACAGGCAGAAGGAGCACCGGCCACAGTTACCACTCATTATGTAGGCAAGCTCTCTGCGCTTCCACTTCCTTTTGAGTCAGATTTCACCAACACGGAGGCTGTGGATTATCTTTGGACATTTATTGATGCCAATGGAGACGACCTGACATGGAAACAGTGGGGAGGTGGCTATGGCACCTACTATATCTATTATCCTAATATGAGGAGCGATACTGTGGAGGATGACTGGGTGATTTCTCCGGCGTTGAATTTCCCGGTTGCCGGCACTTATCCTATGGTTTGGACCGGTTATGGCTATCATGGCAATCTTGAATTCTGGCTTATGAAGGGCACTTCCACTGACTCACGCGAGGCACGTATCGGCGTATTGACACGCGATGATCTCTCAACATTCAGCCCGCAGGATAAGAATTTCCAGATCACTGTTCAGGAACCGGGCAACTATAACATCGGTATTCATTGCAACAATAATCCTACCGTAGGAATTGAGTATTATATGTATGGCCTGAAGGTTGACAAGGCCTCGGGAATCAATTCAATAGCAGAAGACGGGAATATGGAGAATGCTGCTATCTATGACATGCTCGGCAACCGCGTGATGGCTCCTCAGCCGGGTTCAATCTATATTGTAAACGGAAAGAAGAGAATCTTCAAATAATAAAAAAACTAATCCTAATTATACGATGAAAACGATAATTTCTTGTGCATTTGGTCTTGCGGCTGTTACGTCGATAGGGCTTTATGCAGGACTGCAGAAAGAGTCACCGGCACCGGCCTTCACAGCCATTGAGCCGGTTCTGGAAAATACTCCCGGACCACTGCATTCAAATAACGCAAAAACACTCTCCACACGTTCCTCAGAGGCGAAAGTGATTCCTTATCTGGCTACTTTCCCTACTCAGGCGATGTTCGATGAGTTTACTGTCATAAATGCCAACAACGACAATAAGAGCAGCGGTAAGCCCTGCACGTGGTATTTTAACGAAGAGAAGCAGACAGCCCGTTACTCATATAGCGGTGAAAACAATGCCGACGACTGGCTCATATCTCCGGCAGTGCATCTGGAGGAGGGCAATGAATATAAGCTCACTGTGAACTGCAAGAACTTCAAGAGCACTTATTATGGTGACTATGAGGAGAAGTTTGAGGTATATCTCGGACAGGGAATTACTGTCGATGCCATGAACAGCGGCAAGAGGGTGATGAACCGCAAGACTGTCCGTGGCGGAACATTCAATGATTACACAAGTGAGGGTATCACTGTAGACAAGACAGGTGATTACAATCTTGGCGTGCATTGTGTGAGCGATGCATATCGCGGTGAGCTTGATGTGAGACAGATAAGGCTTGAGGTTGTGCCCAAGGCTACAGCTCCGGCAAAGGCATCATCCTTTACTGCAAAAGCAGATGAAAGCGGTATGCTTATGGTTAAGGTGAGCTTCAACGCTCCTACCAAAACAATCGGCGGCCAGTCTCTCAGCGGAAATCTTAAAAGAATAGAACTCCGCCGTAATGGTGAGGTGATCAAGACATATGAGGATGTTGCACCCGGAGCATCTGTAGATTATACGGATGATGGCTCAATTCCTAATGGAACGAACAACTATCAGGTTCTCACATATTCTGAAAACGGACAAGGAGAAATTGCAGAGTTGAATGTATTTGTTGGAGTGGATGTGCCTAAGGCTGTGACTAATGTAACATATTCCGAACCTGATGCCAATACCCTCACTATGTCTTGGGATCCGGTTGAAACGGTCGGAGTGAATGGTCAGAGAGTCAATCCTGCCACTACCAAATATTTCCTTTTCACCACAACAACTACTGAAACAGGTGGTCTGGCAATAGATGAGATGGTAGGTAATGTGACAGGCGAAACCTCAGGGTCGTTCCCATACAAGAATGATGAAGGCACTCAGGAACGCAAATATTTTGTAGTGATACCGGTCACTACCGGTGGAACCGGCGACTATACAATGGCTTCTCATTACGTGGGTAAGCCTCTTCCGATCCCATTCGAGGAGCATATAGCGGAAGGAGGTTTCCAGAATAACACCTGGTCATATGGTGTGTCAGCACCCAAAACCACAATGCTTGCCATAAGTGAGGAGGCTTCCGATGGTGATAACCTTGCATTGGCGTTCTATGCACAGAAAGGTGATTGCAACGGATATCTGACCGCAGGAAAGATCAATGTTTCATCAGTGTCGAATCCTGTATTGACATTTGATGCAAAATCTTTAGAAGGATCCAACAAGGTGATGGTTGAGGTTGAGAAGCCTGATGGAACGACAGTTCAGCTAAAGGAATTCACTCCTACCGCTGATTATCAGAAATATTCCGTAAGCCTTAAGGACTTTACCAATGAGCGTTACATCAAATTCCGTATCGTGGCCGACTTCAAGAATGTGGGTTGTTTCCTTTTCGATAACTTCAAGGTGTATGACATGAAGAATAAAGACCTTTCGGTTATTCTTCAACTTCCCGATATGGCCGACTACGGTGTGAAGACGACCCCCGTATCTCTTCTGATCGGCAATGAAGGAATGGAACCTGTGGAAAACTTCTCAATCCGTTTCCTCTATAATGATGAATCCAAAGGAGAGGAGACTATCAGCCATAACATAGAATCATTCGGCACATATACACACCAGACCACACTGCCCTTTATCTTCGGTTGCATAGAGGGAGCACGGGATGTTGTGGCAGAGGTTGTGCTTTCAGGCGATGAAAATCCCGACAACAACAAATATGTGGCGCGCACAAATGTCAGCACCAATTATCTTCCCCGGCCAACTGATATTGAGATGAAGGAGAGCACGGGTGGGGCAGATATTACGTGGAACGCTCCTGAAGGAACATCCGGAGAAATAGAGGAAAGCTTTGAAGATGCGAGATTCCCGGCATTCGGTTTTGGAAATCTTGTAAAGGATAAAGGTGAATTCGGCAATTGGAAAGTCTATGACGGCGACGGCATGACTACCTATTCCTTCCAGAACGCATCTCTTCCGTCTAATGGAGAGCCCTCAGCATGGCAGGTGTTCAATCCCTCACAGGTGAGTGAATCTTTCCTTGACGACTGGAATGAGTATTCACCTTTCGACGGCAAGCAATATATGATTGCGTGGTGTCCGAACGATGGCTCGCCCGCCGACAACTGGCTAATATCTCCCGAGCTTTCAGGAGAGGAACAGGTGTTGAACTTCATGTATAATGCTATCAATACACAATATGGCGACGAGACATTCGAAGTGCTTGTTTCTTCTACAGGGGATGCTCCTGAAGATTTCAAATTGCTCAAACGCGGACAGGCCACTGAAATCAGCTGGAGAGAATTTGAGGTGGAACTTCCTGAAGGAACGAAATATTTCGCCATCCGCCACACTTCGGAAGATGTGTTCGGTATGATGATCGATGCTGTGGTATTTACTCCGCGTCCCAATATCCTCCGTGGCTATAATCTCTATCTTGATGGAGAAGTGGTGGCCACAAAGGGTACTGATGCCAAGGCTTACAGTTTCAATGACCTTAACAATGCCGATATGCACTGGTATGGTGTATCCGCCACTTACGACACAGGCGAGTCATCACCCGTATATCGCATGAACGCGGCAGCAGTTTCAGGTGTGAATGAAGCTTTCTTTGATGGTCCCAGACAGCTTGAAAGCGTATCGTTCGATCTTATGGGTCGTCGTGTCTCACCCGATACTAAGGGGATTATCATAGTTGATGGAAAGAAAGTAATCAATCGATGAATGATATATCAGTAAATGTTGTAATAAATGTAGTAATATTGTAATTGGTTAGTATCGCACTTCTGGAGAGTGATTCTTCGGAAGTGCGACTTGCTAATAACAACACCTTGAATTAATGAAAAATCTTAAAGCAATACTAATGACCGGGTTAGCCATTACGACATCTCTTGGCGCGATGGCAATACCCGCAAAGCGAGGTTTACGCACATATACTCAGAGCGATGGCACACAAATAAGCGTTATGCTTGTGGGCGATGAGCATTTTCATACTTATCTCACCTCTGACGGTTTGTCGGTTGTGCGCGATTCGATTGGAGATTTCTACTATAGCAAGACCAATGGATCATCCTCTGTGAGAGCTCATGATCCTGAATCAAGAAATGAGGCGGAATTAAATTTTCTTCAAAGGGAAGCCAAGTCGATTTCATTGGAGGAATTGGTTAGCAAAAACCGGGAGCGAATTGCCGGACGCAGGGTCAACACTGCCTCAACACGGGCATCATCGGAACCGGAGGTGGCAAATAACGGGTCGCCTCGAGTTCCCATACTGTTGGTTGAATATCAGGATAAGAGGTTCAAGGATTCAGACCCGATAAAAACATTCAAGAAATTCTTTGCCGAAGGAGAAAATAGTGCGTTTCAATATTTCGCCGACCAGTCAAATGGTAAATTTACCCCTCAGTTTGATCTTTACGGTCCTTATACTTTATCTGAGCAACGGGAATATTATGGAGGTAACAATGCATTCGGCAGCGATAAGAATCTTGGAAACATGGTTGCAGAGGGTGCGTTAGGACTTGACAGCGACATTGACTACAGCCTTTATGACAATAATGGCGATGGAGAATGCGATGTGCTGATTGTTCTCTACGCCGGCGATGGGGAGGCTTCTTCCACAGACCCGGATGCGCAGAATGCCATCTGGCCCGCTCAATGGACTCTCTCGGCATCCGACTATGGAAAGGCTCTTCTACTTGACGATATCAAGGTGAATAAATTTGCGGTTTTCAATGAACTTAACGGCGAGGACTTAAATAAGATTGCCGGTATCGGCACCTTCTGCCATGAATTTTCCCACTGTCTCGGTTTGCCAGATTTCTATGACACTAATTATGTATTCTACGGAATGGGACCATGGTCGCTGATGGACAGCGGTTCATATAACAATGATTCCTATACCCCTGTGGGTTACAGCGCATACGAGAAAGCCTTCATGGGCTGGATTGATATAGAGGAGGGGAGAGCCAATAGGGAGTACACCCTACCGGTGCTGAATCAGAAGAATGTGGAAACCGACAAGGCCGTAAAACTCACCAATCCTCTTGATGAGAATGAGTATTTCATTCTTGAAAACCGGCAGAGGCAGGGTTGGGATGAATATATCCCCGCCGATGGAATGCTGATCACTCATGTGACATATAGCAAAAATTCATGGGATACGAATACCGTTAACAATTATAATATGCAGCGCATGACGCCGGTGCCTGCGGATAACCGTCTTAAACAGACTGAATATGGTTTTGATGCAAGCGATGCCAGAGGAGATCTATGGCCATACAACGGCAATGATGCCTTCACAGATTCCTCCTCACCTTCTCAGAGGGTAAACACAGGAGATAAGCTTGGAAAGCCTGTTACAGAAATCTCGCTCAACGATGATGGCACCGTTTCTTTCTGGTTGATGAAGGGGATGGCTGCAAAGCTCTTTACGCCGGAAGTGAAGGATATCGTGATAGGTTCACCGGTTTCGGCCACTCTTAATTGGGATGCCGATCTGGAGTGTGACGCAACTTTCACAATCGAACTCAAGGAACGCGACCGGAATAGTCCGGACCTTATTTCACATACCGTATTCGATAACAATGAACACGGTTGGGGCATAGATGAGTATGGTGCAGTTGAGGAGGATGGGCTGCGTCTCGGTTCCTCGCGTCAGGGTGGGTGTGCCACCTCTCCTGAATTTGAATGCGGTGATAGCGGAAAGGTGAGTGTGGTTTTCAATGCCAAAAGCTATAATAACGATGTAGCCGCGGCCATTGTGACAGTTAAGAGCGGAGGTGAAGCTTTGGAAGAGCTTACAATCCCTCTGACTGCTGAAAGCCAGGATTACGAGGTTGTGTTGCAAGGCAAGGCGAATGAAAATAATGCCGTCTCAATCAGCATTGAAGGCCCCAAGAAAAGGATTTACGTAAGTATGGTTGATATCTATAACGGCGATACCAAGGCCTACGGAGGGATCACCGGAGAGGGTGGTGAGGCAATCCTGATAGAGGGTGTAGAAGGTATGAGTCACACCTTATCCAATCTCAAAGAGGGAGGCTTGTATGAATACCGTATAAAAGCTGTGCCGCGCGGCACGGAAGATTTCTTGGAGAGCGACTGGACCTCAAAGAATACCTTCGATTTGTCCAAGTATGATCCATCAGCCATTTTTGAAATCATTGAGCAGGAAAACACTCCTGCTGAATATTACACTCTTCAGGGCACAAAGATTGCCAAACCCACCACTCCCGGAGTATATATTGTAAAGAGAGGGTCGCGGGTTGCCAAAATAGCTTTGTAAAGTATATAACATCGTATTGTAACGATAGAAGTTTAAATAACTTCATATAATAGACTAACAGTTTAGCAAGACTAAAGAATTGGGATAAGAGCCACTGCGGATGATATACCCGGAGTGGCTCTTTAATCTTTAATTATGGGAAGGGGAGGGTGTGCCAAATTTTTGCATTTTGATACCCCGTCTAATTATTAAGATTGGCAGTGCAATCTAAGATATCAAGTTTGATCATATCCCAGGACTTTCCTAAATTGCATATAGGATCCGGATCGTTGTCAACTTTTGTAAAATCTTGCAGTTGACTTATCATCTTTTCGCGGTCATGCTGATATGGGAAACGTTGCTGATGTAATGATATAAGATCTGAAAGGTTCATATCCATATCTATAAGCATGTAATGTAGATCCCAGAAATCTTTTTTGCGTCCTCCATAAAAGATGGCATCTAATTTCATCACCGCGATTTCTGCAACAGTAGCCATACGCACCTCATCTTTCTCTTCCGGTGAAAAAATGAAAGGCTCGTTCTCGTAGATGAGATCTATCTTAATGGCGTTTTCCTTATTCTCTCCAACATAATAGGTTTTACCCATCCCTACTTTCGAAGAGGTATCTGTAGGTTCAAAATATGGATAATGATGTTTGAACCACTCTTCATATAATTTAAAGTTCAGGGTACCATAATTATGATCGGTGAAGAGATCAATATCTGTAGATACCCGATGGTTATAACGCAATGCTAAATTTGTACCGCCAACTAACCTGAAAGGAGCAAACAGGGGATCCTTGACTATTTCTTTCAAGATTTCTGATAAAATGGGAGAGACCCCCTTAACATATCCTTTCATATCATATTTACTTTTTTAATTTTGCGATAGTAATCTGTGATAGCCTTTCGTTCCTCTTGATTGCCATAAACAGATACTCGTTCCATTATAAATCTGCGGTGTTTAATCCAGTCGAGAGTGGTTGAATCAATATCCCAGAAAACGCAAGGACGGATATAAGGAACGGAAATATGGCAGGGAGAGATGTTATTGTTCTCTAAAAGAGTAATTTCTCTATGTTTGAATCTTTGAATATTGATGACAAAACATTTCTCGTAGTTAAAAAAAGTATCTATTTTATCAGCTTCTTCCTCCTTGAATAAACGATGACCGTTAATGGCACTGTTGAGCGATCTGTAAGACATGCCGATGATATGGGCCAAAGTCTTTTGACTCATATTTTTTTCGCGCAGGTCTTTTTTTATAATTAAACCAATTGGAATGTTTTTATATGTCTCAAATCTTCTTCTCATGTAAATCCTCTTCTCAGATCATATAAATCTACATCTTATTTTATGGGAGTGCGTCCTGCCTCCTTATCCTTATATCTTTATACTTACATATGATAAGTAGTACAGATAAAATAGTTAATGTATTTGGGAATGGGCGGACGCACCTTGGGTGTGTCCCTACATCAAACCGAAAGCATTAATTATTTTCTGAATGACATTTACGCAAATTTAGATAATATATTTGATTTCGCCAATTATTCGTTTCCGAACAGACGGCGGAAAGCATCGCGGGCGGAGGTGATTCCGTTTTGAGCGGCGAGGGAATACCAATATTGAGGATTGGAAAAGTCGCTGTTGGTGACAAGCTGACATCGGATTTTATCAGGTATCTCATCATTTGAAGCCACAGAAGAGAGTGCATCGGGAAAAATATCTAACAGTTCGGCAAGAATGAATTGTGCCGACGGATCTCCTCCTAAAGCAGCGACAGCATAGTGCCGGAGGGCGAGATCATGGTTATAGTCGGTGCCTTTGGCCGAGGAATAGGCATCGGCAAGGAGGGTATGAGCACGAGGGATATCGGCCTCCGCAGCTTTCTTATATAGATTGAAGGCTATGGTGTGTGCCCCCGAATGCGCAGCCCGTAAACCTTCTTCCAACGCTTTTTCAGGGGCGAGCGAGGCATATCTGGAGTGGCTCATGGAAAGAAGTTTCATCTCGGCATCGCGAAGACCGGCGCTGACGGCTTCAAGATAGAGCAGTTCCGCCTGCAGGGTGTCAGTCTCTACTCCGCGTCCTTCCCTATACAGATCGCCGAGGGAGGCGATTGCTGTCGGAACACCGGCCTCGGCTGCCTTTGAAAGCAATTCGGCCGCCTGCGAATCGCGATCATGACGCGCTGCACTGTCAAGGGCGGAATCGGGTTCAAGAAGAATATAGGCAAGATTGCTTACCGCTTTCATTTCCCCTGCATCGGCCGCTTTGGAGAGCCAGTAAAGAGCCGAATCTTTCTTTTCAGGATAAAGTTTGAAACCGAGATAGTTCTGAGCCGCCGGATTTCCCGCCATTGCAGCTCCCTTGAGCAAAGATAACGATCGCATTGAATCAGCCGGAATAGAATCGAAACCGTGCTCATAAAGGGTGGAGAGATGGTACATGGCTTCTGCATCTCCTCTTGCTGCCTCTTTTTCAAGAGCCGCAACACGTTGGCGCAGTGTCAGGGCCCCCACTGATGCGAGAGCGAAGATAGAAAACGAAAATATGAGGAGAAGTTTTTTCATATTAATCTTTTTTAAATTAATTTTGTCAAAGAAACATATCGGTGGCATTGCTGATATGGAACTATAAACATCTACTATTAATAAAACTAAGAAAGTTATGAAAAAGATTATAGCACTACTGATGGTTGTATTTTCCTTTTTAGGTGTGAATGCACAGTCCACTCCTTCTTTCCCCGGAGGCGACAGTGCACTTCAGACATATATTGCTGATAATCTTCAATATCCTGCTTCTGCAAAGGATAACGGCATAGAGGGAGTTGTGTCGGTGACCTTTACTGTCAAGGCCGATGGCTCCATAGGTAATATCAAGATCAAGCGTATGGTTGATCCGGATCTCGAGGCCGAGGCGATCCGTCTGGTGAAGGGTATGCCCAAGTGGACTCCTTCTGATGGCGGTGAATCCCAGGCGGAGGTAGAGATACCGTTTACTTTGTAATCATGAGCAGACATGATGGATCATGATGAAACATGAAACATCATGATAAAGCATGATAAATCTTGATAATCCAAAATAAAAATGCAACCCTTGGGTTGCATTTTTATTTTGGCGAGAGAGTAACCAATGGCACCAGCATCTCCTGGAGTGATATTCCCCCATGCTGGAATGTGCCGTTATAGTATTGCACGTAATAATTATAATTATTGGGATAGGAGAAGAAGTCTTCGTTGCAGGCGAAAATGAAGGTGCTTGAAAGATTCGGAGCCGGAAGGCCGAATTTTTTTGGATCGTGCATCTCATAAACCTGCTTGGGATTATATGAAAGGCTTTTACCCACTTTATAGCGTAGATTGGTGTTGGTGTTGCGGTCGCCAACTACTTTTATAGGATTGTCAACCCTGATGGTGCCATGGTCTGTGGTTAGTATCACCTTATAACCCAATTCGGCGAGGCGGCGGAAAATGTCGACCGCAGAAGAGTGACGGAACCATGACTCTGTGAGCGAGCGATAGGCAGCATCATTGTTGGCAAGCTCCCGTATCATTTTTGATTCGGTTCGCGCATGAGAGAGCATGTCGATGAAGTTGAGCACCACCACATTCAGGTCGATATCTTTCGAAGCACCCAGAGAGCGTATGAATTTTTCACCCGCCGAGGAATCGTTTAGTTTGGTGTATGAAAATTTCTCTTTCCTGCGGAAGCGGTCGAGCTGTGTCTTTATCAGTTCCGATTCATGTATATTGAGTCCTTCATCTTCATCCTCCTCAACCCATAGGGCCGGGAACATCTTCTTGATGTCGAAAGGCATCAATCCGGCGAATATGGCATTGCGTGCATATTGTGTGGAGGTTGGTAGAATTGTGGTGTAAAGTTCTTCGGAGATATTGAAAAATTCCGCCAGCAGCGGCTGCACCACTTTCCATTGGTCAAGCCGGAAATTATCAACAAGGAAGAAGCAGACTTTCTCTCCTTCGTCGAGAAGAGGGAAGACACGTTTCTTGAATAGATCCGGACTCATCAGGGGACGATCCTCTCCGGAAAGCCAGTCTTCATAATTCCTTTTAACGAATTTGCAGAAATTTGAATTTGCATCGCGTTTCTGCATAAGCAGAAGCTCGCCCATCGAAGTGTCGGTGTCGGCAAGTTTGAGTTCCCATCTCACGAGCTGACGGTATACATCCATCCAGTCGTCGAGAGTTGAGGCCATGTTAATCTGCGAAGCAAGTTTCTGAAAATCCTGCTGATAATCGGATGTGGCCTGCTCGGCTACAATCTCACGACTATGCAGATTCTTTTTTATGGACAGAAGAATCTGATTGGGATTAACCGGCTTTATGAGATAGTCGGCGATCTGGTTTCCGATAGCCTGATCCATAATATTCTCCTCTTCTGATTTGGTGATCATTATCACGGGAATCTCAGGGTGGGAGGCATTGATCTCAGCTAATGTTTCCAGACCTGAAATTCCAGGCATGTTCTCGTCGAGAAGGATGAGCGAGAAACTGTCGGTTTCGAGTGCGTCGAGAGCGTCACGACCATTGGAAACAGTGGTCACGTCATACCCTTTGGCTTTCAGAAACAATATGTGCGGCTTGAGGAGATCTATCTCATCATCAGCCCAAAGAATTCTATCCATATTTTTAATTTAATCTAATCGGAGCTATCGGAGCTATCGGAGCTATCGGAGTTATCGGAATTATCGGAGCTATCGGAGTTATCGGAATTATCAGTCTCCTTTTTCTCTTCCACAGCTTTCTCCTCTTCCACAGCTTCCTCCTCTTCCTGAGTGCTCTCTTCTTCCTCAGCTTTTTTCTCTTCCTCTATATTTCCCTTTTCCTCTTCTACGGCATCTTCCAATACAGCTTCTTCTACGGCGTCATATTTGTCGTCTTCCTCGAAGCGGAAGTATTCTTCAAAAGAACGTCCTTCGCGCAAAAGAAGTTCAAAATTGGCTTTGCTGATCATTACGGGCCGCACACCTTCCGGAATACGGAAGGGTGATTTCTCCATAACCGAGCGATAATGTTCGAGCTGTTTTAGATTGTCGAACCCTTTTACGATAAGCAGACCGACATTGCCGAAACTCATCGGCTCAAGGTCAAAGTCTCTGACCACGAACGAAGAGAAATTAAATCTTGCCACATCATATAGAAGCTGGTTTGCATTGACCGAATCTCGCGGAAAGACGAGTACAAGATATTGAGGTTTGTCGGGGTCTCTTTCAAAATTAGCCGGCTGACCGTCCGCTCCCTTGGGCACGGAGTCATTGGAAAGGCGCATTGACCAGATCATACCTCTTGAATTTGAATCTCCGGAGTTGGGTACACGTCCCGCTTTCAGTCCGGAGAGAATGCCACCGGCCATATCCGTCATATCAGTATCGGGCCATTTTTGCAGCAGCTCTGTGAGTCGGTCCTTAAACCGGTCGTTATCTTTTTCTGTGAGATATGACAGGGCATCGATAAACACGAATTTAGGCAGGATTACCGACAGTGGATAATCTCGTTCCATTTCGGAAGTGATACGATGTACGGTCTCATTGTTATTGTTGAGATAGGCATTGTATGCTTTGCGATATTCCTCCTCCTGAATAGAGTTCATGCGGCGCAGATTGTCGAAATAGTTAGGATCGAGCATCGCCTTTCCATATGGGGAGTCGGGGAAATCGGCAATAATCATTTCCCTCCATTTCTCGGCTTCGGCCGGAAGGTTCTGTCTTACCGCCATAAGATACATGTTATAGTAGACATCAAGGCGGTATATGTTGTCGGGATAGCGTGTTTCAAGACGCATGAATTCCTTCCTTGCGGCAGAGAAATCCTCAAGCTTGTCTTTAAGAATCACACCTTCATTATAAAGTCCTTCCTGTATAATATCATTGGCAGTCTGAATCTCCTCCTCTGTGGTTGGAATCTGTTTCAGATAATAAGCCACATTGTGAGGGTCGTTCTCATCATCTTTTTTCTCTTTTTCTTCTTTATCGGGGTTACCGGGGTTATCGGAGCTATCGGAATTATCAGAGCTATCGGAATTATCGGCGGTTTCCTCTTCATCGAAAGAGAAAGAGCTTTTATTTCGCCGTCGCCAGTCATCTTCCAGTTTTCTTGCTCCCCATTTGCGCTGGAATTCGGTTTTCCCGGCGTTTTTAGTCATTGTATTGTAAAAATACCATGATTTGTCGGTATTCATACCCATTGCCGGGGCAGGGTTGTTGTCTTTGATATTGCTGTTTCCCTGCTGTTCGGCAAGATAAGCCTCTTTCTTGGCTTCATCCGCCTCCTTCTTCTCTTTGGCGATAAGGTCGTCGACAATTTTCTGACACACCTTCTCCCTCTCTTCCGGAGTCATTTTCGACAGAGTCAGCAATGAATCCTGCAGTTCGACATTTCCGGCATATACGGCTAATTCGTCAAGCACGTCGGATCTGCGTTTGAGAGTTTTGTAGTCGGGATAATTTTCCGGCAGCTGCGGCACAGCTTCGGCATAACAGGGCTGAGCCTTCACATACTCCCCTTCATCGAAATATATGTTTCCGAGGGCGAGCTGGGCAAGTGCCTTGTCAATACCGTTGCGTGTGGATTTCTCAACGGCAAGGGAATAATATTTCTTAGCCTGCACCGAATCTTTGCGAGACATCCAAAGATTTCCGACGGCATAATATATCTGGTCGAGAAATTCTTTGTTGCGTGCATATCGGGTCATGGCGAGCAGCGAGCCTACTTCTTTCTTCACGTTTGAACCGGCATATACCTCGCTCTGCTTTATACGCGCGTTGAACTTGGCACGATATGGCACCGAGTTGCCGGCTCCGGCTTTCTTGAATGCGAGATATGCTTTCTGTCGTTCCCCCTCATGGGCATAAACCTGACCTAAGAGGAAGTAGAGACGGTTTTTCTGAGTGCCGGACGCTTTTTTAGCGGCTTGGGCGAGATATGGAATTGCCTGAGAATATTTCTCCGTGCGGATGTAATAATCGGCCATCGCACGGTTATAGAGATTCTTCAGCTTCTGTGTTGTAAGATCTTTGGGTTTCACAAGGTGGAGCGCATTCTCGGCCTCATAGTTCCAGTCGAGGGCCAGATATGCAAGCGCATTTCGTATGCGGGCCTCCGTCACAACATCGGGGAGCCATGTGAAATGCTTCGAGATGTAGAAGAAGGTAGCGGCCGCCCCCATGAAATCACCGTCGAGATATTGTCCTTCCCCCATAAGCATCCATGCGTTATGCAGAAACGGATTGAATTCGTCTCTTGCTCTGAATGCTTTCTCCTTGGGAGAGGAATTTCGTCGAGCCGGCTTCTTTTTTATGGAATGAAGCTGAATGGCCTTCTGCATTTTCTCTATTGTCCGCTTGAAATCGCCTGTGGGTTGCGGTTGTTTCTGATCGGCGCGCGCTTCAGCGGGGTGGGTGAGAAGAAAGCGTGAATAATCATCTTCATATTTACTTTCCATCTCCTTTATCTGCTCATTGTAATGCTCTTTGCCGTTGTAGAATACGTTATAGCGCGTGGTGAAGGCCTGCCAGTTCCGCGAACCGGCAGTGTTCTTCTTGGTTCCACATCCGGCAAGGATGAGAAGCAAAAGAAGGATAGGTGTAAAAATGAATATTTTCGCTCTCAATCAAATGAAGGAGAAAAGACTCCTATGGATATAACGAGATATTGGGAGAAATATTAGGCAACCACAGAGTTTATCGGGTTATAATCCTATAATTCTCGCGCTGTTTTCGGCTATGAGATGTGTCATGTCGATTCCTCGGGCCTCGGAAATGAAATGTATTATTTCGCTGATGGGGAGTCCTGATTCATCGGTTTCGGCAAGAATCAGTTCATGTGGAATATTATGAACCGTCACAGGATTGAACAGCTGGCCGAAAGATAGATATATCCCTTCTCTTGTAAACATGCCGGCTACCGAGGGTTTGCCCCTGAAACCGTGGATTATCCAAGGTTGGCGCGGACGCATTTCTTTGTATATCCCGATTATAATATCGTGAGCCTTCACATCATGAATCAGGAGTGGCTTCTCCACTTTTTCAGACAATTCAATCATTTTCTTGAAAACAGTCATCTGCCGGAACAACGGACCTCCTTTGGGGAGGTCGATACCGGTTTCACCGATTATCGCCACCTGTGGGTCAGAAGCGAATTTCTCCACTCTCTCCAGCAGTCCGGCCGGGATATCCGATGTGAGATTCCATGGATGTACGGCTGCGGAAAACAACTGTTGCGGAGCATAACCGGAGGGTATTTCGAAATCTTCTTTCGCATCATACAGCTGCGCCGACAGATCGATCACGGCCATAGGGTTCGGGGCAAGCGAATGTGTGTGAATGTCGAGAATCATAGTATCTATAAGGTTAAGGGGTTATAATGTGATGTGTTAAGAGGTTACGGCACCGGATCGTATCCTGAGCCGCCCCAGGGGTGACATCGGCCGATTCTTTTTAAAGCCAGCCATAAGCCCTTGAATGGCCCGTGTTTTGTGATGGCCTCAATGGCATATTGGCTGCATGTAGGCTGATAGCGGCAGGCGGCCGGGAAATGTGGCGAAATCGCCCCCTGGTAGAAGCGTATCAGCATTATCAACAATTTCTTCATTATTTATCGGCATTCACCATCTCTTCTTTGGCGAGTTTCTTTTCAAGCCGTTCGAGAAGGTTGATCATTTTTTTCTCCAAAGTGGCGTAAGGTGTGTTTTCCTCCCCCAGGAATATGAAAGCCATAGAAACGACCCCCAGATCATCCCTTTTCTCTATAACATCGGCCAAGTGAGTACGGTTCAGACGATATGCCTCACGTATGCGTCTGCGCAACAGCACTCTGTCGACGGCGCGTTTCCTTTTTTTCTTTGGAATGGTGATAAGCATCTGCATCTTTCCGGTCTGTTCCGGCACGGCTGCGCGGAACGAATCTCTCAGTTCTTCGGGAGAGAGCGCTTTCCACACGAGTCTGATCGGAAATTCATAAATACTTTTCCCCGAATTGAAGAGAGAATTTACAAGATTCTTGTGGCGTAGTTTCTCGGCCTTGCGCAATGTAAAACGTCGTGTAGCCGGTATATTCTCGTTAATCATCGTTTCCATATTTCTCTATTGCAGGGAGTATGACTTTTTCCATAATCTTATATCCCTCTACGTTTGGATGCACACCGTCGGGCGAAAGCTCCGGGCGTAAACTTCGTTTATCGGGTGCGATAAGGAGGGTATGGTAATCAACATATGGTATATCCAATTCTTCGGCCAAAGCGGCGATGCGCCGGTTGAGTGATTCTATCTTTTCGGGAGCATCGGTCACTTTACGGTTCCATTTGAAACCGGCAGCCGGCAGCACGGAAGTGAGAATGACCCCGATTCCGTTGGCCCGGGCAATCTCCACCATAGAGCGGATATTGCCGAGGGTGATATCTTCCGAATAGGGGTGTGAATTTTCCGCTATATCGTTAGTGCCACCGTTGAGCACGATGATGCGGGGTTTCAGATTGACCGCATCTTCACGGAACCGCGAAAGGAATTGATAAGTGGTCTGTCCGGATATTCCACGTCCTGTGAAACCATTGGTTGAAAAGAATTCGGGACGCATCGAGGCCCAGCTGTCGGTTATCGAATTGCCGAAAAACACGACTTTCACCGGATGGGATTTATTCTCCCGCAACGTTATGTTGTCATCTGCATATCGTGAGAAATCAGCCCAATCGTTCTTCTGGGAGAATACTGAAAAAGGGAGGAAAGAAATAATGAATGTTATCAGGCAGGAGAGACTCGACTTTTCAAATTTCTTCATATTAATCGTGAGGAGAAAAATTAGTGAGAGGGAATGATTGAAGTTATCCATACGATTTAAGTGGATAAGTAAAGAGCACAAAAATACAAAAAAATAGTGACAAATCTGTATCGGGCAGCTTATAATAGCCATATAACATGAAATAAATCTTAAAAATTGCTGATATGTTCGGAAGATTTTCTAATTTTACAAGCTAAACGAGAAAATCAAATAAGCAGACAAAGATGAGCTTGCGTGATAAAATATTCGAGAAAGGTTTATTTAGAAATATTTTAGCATCCGGATTGGCTGTCATGATCTTTATGCCGGCAGGAGCACTCCGCCTCGAACCCATAAAATTTGGAGATTTCTCAAATTGGGTAACCCGTAATATCAACGAGTCTAAGGTGATAGGGGGCAAGACCAAGACAGTCTATGCAATCGGCCCTACCAAGACAATAAATGGAAACACTCCATACAGTAATCAAGGCGGGTGTCCCTGGTCAACAAGCAATGTCTATGCCAAGGTATCGGGCGTGGTGAAAGGCTCCAATTCCGTCTCACCGGCAATGTTGAATGGCAATAAGGTGGCCAAACTCGAGTCGAAGATGGAGGAGGTGAAAGTGTTGGGTCTCATTAACATGGATGTAATGGTGGCAGGATCGATCTTTTTAGGGAAGATGTTCGAGCCAATCTCATCGACCAAGACCCCGTTCTCGAAAATGGAGATGGGAATCCCTTACACCAAGCGTCCGGCGGCGCTGGTTTTCGATTATAAGGTAGATGTTCCGGCTTCAAACACGCGTGTGAAGGCCACAGGGTTGTCAAGCAAGAAAACTCTTCAGGGTAGGGACAATGCCGAGGTATATGTGCTTCTTCAGAAGCGTTGGGAGGATGCGAAAGGGAATATCTATGCTCACCGTGTCGGTACCGGTAGAGAGCGTTACTCCAAGAGTGTTCCTTGGACCAAGGGTCATCAGTTGAAAATTCAATATGGCGACATAACAAAGAAACCGGGTTATAAATCATATATGGGATTGCTCGATGGCTCCAAGGCCTATTATGCCCGCAATTCCAAAGGAAAAATGGTGCCGGTGCATGAGGTCGGATGGGCTGCTGAAGGAGAAACCCCGACTCATGTGCTTGTCATGGCAAGCTCGTCGTGTGGCGAACCCTTTGTCGGCACGGAAGGGATGACTCTTTATATCGACAATATCGCTTTCGGGTTTTAAAAGGCATTGTGCTTAGCGAATCGGGATTCGACAGTATAAACCGCGATTCTCAATAGTCAGGCATGATGCAACATGAAAAAATAGATAATATGAAAATAGCGTTGATAGGATATGGCAAGATGGGTCATATCATCGAAAATATAGCGAAATCTCGCGGTCACGAGATAGTGAGCATCATTGATATGCACAATCAGGAGGAGTTTGACTCCGAGAATTTCAAGTCGGCCGATGTGGCCATTGAATTCACCATCCCCTCTAATGCTGAAGGGAATGTGCGTAGATGTTTCGAGGCGGGGGTGCCTGTTGTGAGCGGCACCACGGCATGGAATGACCGTCTGCCTGCAATGAAAGATATATGTGATGCAGGCAACGGCACACTTCTGTGGGCATCCAATTTTTCTGTTGGTGTAAATATTTTCAAGGCGGTTAACCGTTATCTGGCACGCATGATGAATGCATTCCCTCAGTATACACCTCGCCTCGTGGAGACACATCATATTCATAAGCTCGATCATCCATCGGGCACAGCCGTGACCCTTGCCGAGGAGCTTATTGAGGAGAACGATCGCATCAAATCCTGGACAGAACCGGAGGAAGGGAAAGAGATCGGAGCAGATGTTCTTGAGATAGATCACATTAGAAGCGGTGAGATTCCGGGTATACATACCGTCATATGGGATTCGGAACAGGACAGCATATCCATAACCCATTCGGCAAAGACACGCGAAGGATTTGCTATCGGAGCTGTCTTGGCCGCAGAGTGGCTCGCCGATAAAAAAGGGTTCCGGACGATTGATGAGATGTTCGGCGACCTCACCGGAGGCTCCAAGTAAACGAGTTCAATACCTGAAGCTGGTGGCAACACCTTATTAAACACCTAAAACGGATGGAAACACCTGAAAACAAGCCGATGCCTACCCCTGAGAAAGCGTCGGATAATAAAGATGAGAAGAAGGGAGAGAACATGAAGCGATATAGCTTCAAAGAGCGTATGAAAAGGGTAAAGCCAACCCGCTGGATACGTTTCGGAGTTGTATCAGCCGTGTATATATTCTGGGTAATCCTGATGGGTAATCCATGGCTTCTCTTGGGTTGGCTTCTCCTTGCCGACATATATATCACCGATTTCGCCGACTGGGGCTGGTGGAAAAGAAGAAAGGGGCTCGAACGCACTGTGATGGCCTGGGTAGATGCTATCGTATATGCCCTGGTGCTTATTTATTTTGTGTTTGCCTTTGTGGGGCAGCAGTATGAGATCCCCTCGTCGAGTCTTGAAAAGACATTGCTCGTGGGCGACCGTCTTTGGGTGGATAAGGCCACATTCGGTGCGCGTGTGCCTCAGACACCTCTTCATTTTCCGCTCGCGCAACACACCATGCCAATACTCAACACAAAAAGTTATATCGACAATCCTCAGCTCAGCTATCATCGCTTGCCCGGCCTCCGATCAATAGAACGCGGTGATATTGTGGTTTTCAACTATCCGCAGGGTGATACGGTGGCTGTGAAAATACCCAATCCGGATTATTATCAGATAAGCTATGAGCTGAAAAAGAATGGTGTGGATGATCCGTTGGCTTATATAAAGAGCAATCCGCAGATGTTCGGTGAGGTAGTGGTTCGGCCGGTGGATCGTCGCGAGAATTATGTGAAACGCACCATCGGTCTTCCCGGAGAGTGTATAAAAATCGTAAATGATACAATCTATATCAACGGTCGGGCTATCAAGGAACCTGAAAATGTTCAGTATAACTATATCGTTCCCGTGTCGGGAACGATATCAGAAGATAAATGGAAAGAGCTTGGCGTAAGACTTGAAGATGTAGGAAACGGGGCGGAATATAACGAACACTTAGGTTTCCGTTACTATAATATACCGCTTACCAAAGCAATGAAAGCTGAAATTGAGAAATGGCCTGAGGTGATCGGTCCGCTTTCTCGTGAAAGTGAAAGCGGTTTCTATGATCTCGGAAATGTTTTCCCGCTCGGCAACCGTTATGGCTGGACACGCGACAATATGGGCGAATTCTGGATACCCAAACGTGGAATGACCTTGCATCTTACCCCGGGCAACTATCCGATTTATGAGCGGGCTATACGCACATATGAGGGTAACGATTTGAAAATGACCGCCGATGGTAAGATCTTCATTAATGGAGAACAAACGGAATATTACACCTTCAAGATGGATTATTACTGGATGCAAGGTGATAACCGCGACCGCTCGGCCGACAGCCGTTACTGGGGATTTGTGCCGGAAGACCATGTTGTTGGTGAACCCGTATTCGTGATTCTCTCGCTTGACAGCGACCGTGGTCTTTTCGATGGGAAGATTCGTTGGGACCGAATATTTAAGAAACCGAATCCCGACGGCAACCTATGATCCCTTTCGCAGCATCCGCTTCAAGATATTCAGACTGGCTCCGCATCCTTCTAAGCGGGAATGCGGAGCAGTCTTTTCCCTCCATCGGAGGAAAGGAGCAGGCAAGGGTGATGATTGACGGCGGCATCATGCTTGGTGTGCCTGTGACGGGGGGAGGTTCCAGACTTAAACGCAACTGCGGAGAAGAGGTAATGATTTCGGATCACGGCCGTTGGCCGGACGTTCATTTAGGAGCCATAAAGGCAATATACGGGAAGACCCCTTATTTCCCGTATCTTTTTCCTGAGCTGGAGAGGATTTATAAAGAATATGGCGGGGGGAGTCTCGAGAAGTTCAACCTGGCGATCCATAATCTGATTTTGCGTTGGCTTGGCTTGGCAGACGAAAGCTTTCTGACGGAACTCCGGCAACTCAGCTCCGAAAAAAAAGATATTATTTTACGACTTGCAATGGAAAACAGCAGGAATATTGACATGAACCATTCAATATTAGGTTTGTTGTTCCGTTTAGGAAAAGAAAGCGTGTTTACGTTGATATAGTGAAGCTCTTATGCGGGCATGACTGTTTATAGGGCTATTAGGGTAAGTAAATATCACAGGATATAGAGATGGAACGAGTAAGGAGAATAATGTTTATCGTAATGGCAGTGCTGACGTTTTCGGTTCTCGCAATGAGAGGCGAGGAGGTGCCTGATATGCCATTGCAAGTGAAATATGTGAAAGGATATTCCCATATTGTAGATGAATATGGCGATACTTGCCGTTATACTTTCCTGAGAGACCTTTATGTCTTCCCTCCCATGAAGTTCAAGAATAAGAAAGAGGAGGAGTTTTATTGGCGCACAGTAAGAGATGTGCGCAAGACGCTGCCCTATGCTAAGCTGGCCTTCGCAACTCTTTGCGAGACTTACGAATATATCCAGACTATTCCCGATAAAAAAGCCCGCGAAAAACATCTCAAGACTCTTGAGAAAGATATATTCGAGCAGTATAAGCCGGCCATGAAGCATATGACCAAGAATCAGGGGAAGATCATGCTGAAACTTATAAACCGCGAGACGGACCAGACCTCTTTCAATATAGTCAAGGCTTTTCTCGGCAGTTTCAGAGCCGGTTTCTGGCAGACCTTCGGCCGCTTTTTCGGCATGAACATGAAGGCCGGATTTCATCCCGATAAAAACCGTGAGGATGCCATAATAGAGCGTATCGCGTGTCTGATCGAGCAGGGAGCGCTATAAGACTGCCTTTAACTAAACGGTTATGAAACATATACATGTCATATCTTTTCAGAATCCTGTCCCACCCGACTACGGAGGGGTGATTGATGTGTATTATAAACTCAGGGCATTGAAAGAAGCCGGATTCAGAATTACGCTTCACTCATATAATTACCGTGGACGTAAGGAAGTGGCTCCTCCTTTCTTTGGGAATGAGGACAATGTGTTTTTTTATCAACGCGATGAATCCCCCCTGCGGCAGCTATCGATACTCCCTTATATAGTTAACAGTCGTCGCGATTCCGCTATCCTTGGAAATCTTCTTGAGGATGATGCCCCGATTCTTTTCGAAGGGCTGCACACAACATTTCTTTTATCCCACCCGTGTCTGCGCGACAGACTCAAGATCGTAAGGGCACATAACATAGAGCATGATTATTACCGCGGATTGGCATTATCTGAAAAAAAGCTATGGAAAAGATTATTTTATAAATGGGAGGGATATAAATTGGAGAGATATGAGAAGATTCTCGAAAAAGCCGATCTTATATGTGCCATAAGTGAAAAAGAGAGAGAGTATTTCGGTAATGCTTATCCGGATGTGAAAACGATATTCCTCCCGGGATTTTATGACGATTCCACGTCTGAAGAATTACCCGGGAAGAAAGAATATGTACTCTATCAGGGAAGTCTCGATGTGGCGGAGAATATAGGGGCTGCTGAAAGAATCATCAACCGGATCGCTCCTTTGCTTACTGATGTGGAATTTGTGATTGCCGGACGCAATCCATCGAAAGAGCTTTTGGAGAGAAGCGCGAAAATAAATAATATACGTCTTGTGGCCAATCCGGATGAGGATGAATTTTCCCAACTTCTGAATGGGGCACGTATCAATCTCTTGCTTACGGAACAGGCTACCGGAGTTAAACTGAAATTGCTCCATGCACTCTGCCGTGGAGCCCATGCGGTGGTGAACGGCAAAATGATCGAGGGCACAGGACTTGAAGATTATTGCACTGTGGCTGATTCAGATGAGGCGATTGCCGAAGCTATCCGGAAAAAAATAGCTGAACCGTTTTTAAAACGTAGAAAACTTCCTGACAGATATGTGAATCATATCAATATCCAGTCACTTGAAAAAGAGATGAGAAGAATAAGGGAATTCTAAATTTATAATCCCGTGGCTTGAGATTTGACAGGCCACGGGATTTTATCGTCATGTGTAGAAGACAGATAGAGAAGGAGGCTATACTGTGAGTATCTCTTTCTCTTTTTCTGCGAATGCAGCGTCAATTTTCTTCATATATTTGTCGTGAAGCTTCTGAACATCGTTCTCGGCATCTTTCTCCACATCTTCGCTGAGACCGTTCTTGATCTCTTTCTTGAGACCGTCGATGGCTTCGCGGCGTGCATTACGCACAGATACTTTTGCATTCTCGGCCTCGCCTTTGCTCTGTTTTACAAGCTGCTTGCGTCGGTCTTCGGTGAGAGGAGGTATAGAAATGCGGATCACTTCACCGTTATTTTCAGGAGTTATGCCCAGCTCAGAGTTGATGATAGCTTTCTCTATCTCTTTGAACATAGCTTTTTCCCAAGGAGTGATGGCAATTGTGCGGGCATCGGGCACGCTTATATTGGCCACATTTGAAATGGGGGCGAGTGAGCCGTAATATTCCACACGTATGCCGTCGAGGAGACGTGCTGAAGCTTTACCGGCACGGATGTGGCTTAGCGTGTCTTCGAGATATTCCACTGCAAGCTGCATGGAATCTTCTGCATTTGATAAATATTCTTTAACTTCCATATATATATGAGTTTTGTTGAATCAAGATGAAGCAAGATAAATCAAGATGCATCATGATGAAACATGACGAATCAAGATGCAAAATGATAAACCATGATGAATCATGATGAACTATGACAAATCATGATGAACTATGACAAATCATGAATATCATGCTTTGACCAATGTTCCCACGTTATCTCCCGAAAGCATTTTCTTGAGATTACCTTCGATATCCATATTGAAAACATAAATAGGCATTCCGTTCTCTTTGCAAAGGGCGGTTGCAGTGAGATCCATCACTTTCAGTCCGCGTGCGAGCACCTCGTCGTAGGTTATCTCGTCGAACTTCACTGCCTCGGGGTCTTTTTCAGGATCAGCCGTATATACACCGTCGACACGTGTGCCCTTGAGCATTACATCGGCCTCTATTTCGATAGCTCGGAGAGCCGAGCCTGTATCAGTAGTGAAATAGGGGTTTCCGGTTCCGCAAGAGATGATTGCGATTTTACCCTCTTTCATAGCATCAATGGCACGCCATTTGGAATAATGCACGCCGATCGGGTGCATATCAATAGCCGTGAACACCTGTGCCGGTTGCCCGATGGCCTCAAGTGCGGAGCTGAGGGCAAGAGAATTTATCACTGTGGCAAGCATACCCATCTGGTCTCCTTTCACGCGGTCGAAACCGGCTCCTGCTCCTGAAAGGCCACGGAAAATATTGCCGCCTCCGATCACAATGCCGATCTGCAGACCGGTATCGGCCATCTCCTTTATCTGACGTGCATATGATTTAAGACGGTCGGTATCGATGCCGGTGCCCTGACCCGCTCCAAGTGATTCTCCCGATAGTTTTAGTAAAATTCGATTATATTTCATCGTCTTGTTTCGTTGTTTCTCCTCCAAAGTTAATATAAAATTAGAAAAGAATGAAGAGTAAAGTTAAAATAAGTATTAAGATTAGAAGATTTTTTGTAATTTTGTAGCTCTTATGGAGCAATTTGAAAAAATAAGGACGCGGTTGCACCCTGAGCTCAAGGCAATGAATGAAATCATTAACGACACATTGCGCACGGGCAACCGGATGATGAACGGAATTGTGACCACCTATCTTGAAAAGAAGGGGAAACAGATCCGTCCTATTCTTGTTATCTTGAGTGCCAAGATGTTTGGAGAAGTAAATGAGGATGTCCTTTATGCCGGAGCGGCTCTTGAGATGCTCCACAATGCCTCGCTTATTCATGATGATGTGGTGGATGAAACCGTCTTGCGGCGCGGAGAACCGACAATCAACCGTATGTGGGGAAACCATGTGGCTGTGCTTGTCGGCGATTTCTTTGTTTCAAATGCACTTGCAGCCGGAATAAAGACGGGACATATTTCCATCATATCGGCTTTGTCTTCTCTTGGAAAAGAACTGTCGCTTGGCGAGATCGACCAGATCACCAATGCGCGTGAACATCATTTTGACGAAGGAAGCTATTTCATGATGATCCGGAAGAAAACGGCTTCTCTTTTCATGCACTGTGTCAAGATGGGGGCCGAGGCTGTCAATGCTCCTCAAGAGCAGATCGGACCGATGGTGACATATGCCGAGCTGTTGGGACTCTGTTTTCAGATTAAAGACGATATATTCGACTATTACGATAATCCGCAGATAGGCAAACCCACCGGAAATGATTTGCGCGAAGGGAAAGTGACCCTCCCGCTTCTCTATGCTCTCAATCATGCCGATGAGGAGGATGCCGAGTCTATGCGCGAACTAATAAAGAGAGGGGATCTTTCCACAGAGGAAATCAATCGACTGATAGAATTTGCCAAAGTGGAGGGGGGTATAGATTATGCCTTCGATGTTATGCGTAAGATGCAGGAGGAAGCCAACGCTATAATTGACCGTTATCCTGATTCCACATCAAAAGAGGCTTTTAAGGAGATTTTTGAATTTATAATTTCCCGCGACAGATAATGGCATCATTATTAAACATGATGCAACATGATAAATCATGAAAAAATAATCATGATAAAACATGATGAATCATGATTCATCATGTTTAAGAATAAGAATCAAGGCAGAAGCCTGAAAGAATGTCTGTGGATTGGTGTCAGGCCGAGACGGGCGATGGCTTCGCGATGCTCCTTTGTGGGATAGCCGGCATTACGGTCCCAACCATAGCCGGGATAGATTTCATTATATTTCATCATCAATTCGTCACGGTGGGTCTTAGCAAGAATTGAGGCCGCCGCTATCGCCATATATTTCCCATCGCCCTTCACTACAGTGGTGTGAGGGATATCCATGAATGATTCCGGGTCACGGTATGGCGTGAATCGGTTTCCATCGACAATTATATGTTTGGGACGCACCGTCAGATTATCAAGCGCCCTCTGCATCCCTGCAATAGAGGCTTTGAGAATGTTGATGCGGTCAATTTCTTCAGGCTCTATCATCACTACAGCCCAAGCAAGTGCTTCCCTCTCGATAAGCGGCCTGAGCGTTTCCCTTTTCTTTGCGGAAAGTTGTTTGGAATCGTTAAGCTCCTCACAAGAGAAATCGGGTGGAAGAATCACTGCGGCGCAGGAAACAGGGCCGCACAAACAACCTCTGCCGGCTTCATCGCATCCGGCTTCGGGTATTCCTGCTATCATGTAAGGGAGAAGCATAAGCGAAAATCAAAATCTACGACATGTGATCAAGGTCTTGTCGCTACGCAACACCAAAGATTTGCCATCTAATTTGGTTATGTCGAAAGTGACGGGATTGGATTGGATTCCGTAGGGACCAAGCAGACTCTCCACATCTTTGTCAGCGACATAGGGGAAATCGCAGTAAAGTGTGGAGCCGTTCTTGTCATATGTCATGTTTGCCGATATTCGGGAGCTTCCTTCCGGTGAAATTATCGAAAGCTGGAATATGTGGAGGTATATGCAGAAATATCCGGGCTCCTGAGGGGTGGCCACATCACCTGTGGCTATATCTTCAACCGACATGACCTGCCATTGACCGTCGAGCTTGCCGTTATGCGACGCCTTGTTGCAAGAGATTCCGCAAAATAAAGCAACAGTGAAGATGATTGCCGGAACTATATATTTGAGAAATTTCATCTGATACAAAGGATTTGGATGAAGAAATAAGGTTTATTATATGGAAATAAGGTTTATTTGAGATTCATTTGAGAAACCAACCGGTCTTGCTGATTTTTAACGAAACACCATAGCTGTTGCCAAGCATCGAGCCTGCGTCCATACCGAAGCCTAAAGCTCCTTCCCATCCCTTCAGAGCCTTGGGTTTCCAATTAACTTCAGCAAGGAGGTTGAAGTTAGATTTCACTTCCGGGAGTGGGGTGCTGTAGGATCCCCACCCTTTGGAATATGATGCAAGCAGGCGGTAGCCGATCTCATCGGTAGGATTGCCTTTTATTCCAAGATGATGAGCCCATACACGATTGCATAGGAAATATAACTGATGGTTGGCGTTATATATGGGAGAGATTACAAGCGGGTTGCCTATGCCCATTCCCCAGTGTTGCCATCCGTTATAGTTATAGTTATTGTAATAATTGTCTACCCCCGAAACCTGCTCTGTGATCTGAGAGTCATGATCCCAATATACCGGTCCTGACTGGTCTTTGGTATATAGAAATTCGTATACGGCTTCTGAAACCCATCTATTCTTTGGGAAGTGAGCCTCCACTCCATACAAACCGTCTTTCCAAGGATAATCGAAAGTCATCATCGAATGGTCTTCGAAGAAATGTTCGTAATAAAGTTTCACGCTCCAATCAGCGGCGGGTTTCCATGCGAGAGCAAAATTCCAGGCTCCAAGCATGTTTCCCTCGACATTAAGCTGGTCGCTTGCCGGGGTATCGTTTCCCCCTTTCATAGGGAATACAGCTTTTACCCAGTTCTTCCATCCTCTCGGCATTTTCCGGATTAGCTCTCCATCTTTATATCTGTCACCTCCAAATTGAGTGGCCATTTCCATTCCGATTTCAAGTTGAAGAGGGAACTGCCGGGTATTTCCCACGCGGAACGCTATCGCCTTGGAGTGATAAAGGGTGTTGAGGGTATATGATGTGGAGGGACCGGCCCATGATTTTATCCATCGGTTATCGGTAAACATACCGAACGCTCCATATAATTTCACTCCGAACCATCCTTTGGTTCCCCACACATCGGCATAATCGAAGATTCCGATCCTTAATTGAGGAATCGGGCGTGCATTGCCTGAAAACATCATGTTGCCGGAGCCTAAATCGGAGTTATGCATGAAACCGTTCAACTCTTTCGAACCGAGAAGCAGATTCAGGCAACGATATTTAACCTCTCCGTAAAGTTGTTGCACCACGAACACTGATGTAAACCTTGCCGCAACGGCCAGATCCGCACCTGCTCCCCATGTGAACCTCTTTGTGGTGTCCATGTCGTGGAAGACTCCGGCACGGAGATAGCCATTGTTTCTTGTTATAGAGGCCAGTCCGTATTGGTTATTGGCCATCCAGAAGGGTGTGTGTTGTCCGCCGGAGAAAGATGCGCCTATTTCTGCATGATAGCGTATAGAGTCGTTCCATTCTCCCTTTGCGCTGAAAGCAAATGAGGAGAGAAGCAATATAAATAGCGGAATCAGAGATCTGAGATTACACATATGGGGGATAGTTTAGTGGGCTTTCAAAAAAAAATTGAGACCGACGGTCAAAAAAGACTGCCGGTCTCGGGGATAGGATGGATTTGGGGAAGTAGTCCATAGGAGAGTCGAACTCCTCTTTAGAGAATGAAAATCTCTCGTCCTAACCGATAGACGAATGGACCGACACAAATCACGGCCGCCGGCTCCTAAGCAGGCCATGCGGCGGATTTTACTATTTTAAATTTTGTTGATGTGTTTCGCAAGAGAGCTGCAGAGGTTAGCTGCTTTATTCTTGGAAATAATATTTTTGCGACCGAGACGCTGGAGAAGAGCGCTGGTTTTGTTGTATGCTTCAGTAGCTTCAGCTTTGTCGGTCATCTTACGGATGCGACGCACAGCGTTGCGAGCTGTTTTTGCCCAGTAACGGTTCTGTAGTCTTCTTTTCTCCGCCTGGCGAATTCTTTTTAATGACGATTTATGATTTGCCATTTTTAAAAATTACTTTGTCTTGTTTAATAAATTGGTAGTCCATAGGAGAGTCGAACTCCTCTTTAGAGAATGAAAATCTCTCGTCCTAACCGATAGACGAATGGACCACAATACAACTGCCTTCAGGCACTTTGCACTGCAAAGGTAAGCATATTTTTTGGAATGACAAAACTTTTATTAAAAATCATCAATATTTTTTATTAATTTTGCGAAAAAGGAGGGTTTTTAGGGACTTTTTCCCTGTGTAGGGGGCAAAATTATGAAAAATAGGAGAGTCTATGGCAAAGGAAATCGAAATCTATTGCATTAATATCGGATCGTATGTCAACATATCCGGAGGCGACACCCCGGCCGATGTGGCTGCCCGGCTTAAGGATAGCCTGAATCTAACACCTATATGCGCTTTGATCAACAATAAGACGGAAAATCTTGATTTCCCGATCTACGCTCCCAAGCAGGTCGAGTTTCTGGATTATAGTTCAAGAGCCGGTCTTGATGTGTATACACGTTCGCTTTGCATGATGACCTACAAGGCAGTCACCGAGTGTTTCCCCGGCTATCGTCTGCGCATAGAGCTTTCCATTGCCAAGGGTCATTATTGCCGTCTTTATGATGAAAAGGGGCATATGGTGATGATGAACGAGGAGATGTGTGGCGTTCTGAAAGAAAAATTGAAAATGATTTCTGAAGCCGATCTCATCTTTGAAAGAAAGGAGATGCTTACAAAAGATGTGGTGGAGATTTTCCGTTCCCAAGGACTGCACGACAAGGTGTCGCTTCTCGAAAGTGTGAAAGATCTTTACACAACATATTATCTTCTCGACGGTCTGGCTGACAGTTATTACGGTCCGCTGGCACCCTCTACGGGACATATCTCTCTCTTTGATGTTGTGGCTGCCAAATCGGGTTTTCTTCTTATGGGGCCTGATCCTGCTTCTCCGGGAAAGGTGATGGCACCGATTTCTCAACCTAAACTCTATAAGGCTTTCACCGACTATCTCGATTTTAACAAGGTGATAAGGGTATCGAATGTAGGTGAACTCAACAGGGCTATAGAACAGAGGCGCACGGCCGACCTTATAAATGTGGCCGAAGCCATGCACGACAAACTGTTGGGTCGCATCAGCGATGACATAGCACGCAGACGAGAGTTGGGAGAAGCCGGAATCGTCCTGCTGGCCGGGCCGTCATCATCGGGAAAGACCACTACATGCAAGCGTCTTGCCATACAGCTGATGACAAATTGCATAGTGCCTAAGATGATCTCTCTTGATGATTATTTCGTGAATCGCGAGCAGACTCCCCGCGATGAGAGCGGAGATTATGACTACGAGCACCTCCATGCCCTTGACCTCGGGCGATTCAACAGCGATCTACAGGCATTGCTCAGAGGAGAGGAGATTAATCTTCCCACTTATAGTTTTGAATACGGACGGAGAATCGAAAAGGAGAAACCATTGCGCCTCGAAGGGAACGACGTGCTTTTAATAGAGGGGATTCACGGGCTCAATCCGGAACTCACAGCCTCTATTCCCCAGAAGAATATATATAAGATATATGTGTCGGCCCTCACCACTCTGCGCATAGACGATCATAACTGGATATCCACTTCCGACAACCGTCTTCTCCGCCGCATCGTGCGCGATTATAAATATCGTCACACCTCGGCTCTCGATACGATAAGGCGTTGGCCAAGCGTCAGGAGAGGGGAGGAGAAATGGATATTCCCGTTTCAGGAGAATGCCGATGCAATGTTCAATTCGTCGCTTATCTTTGAAATAGGGGTGATGAAGGAATATGCGGAACCTCTGTTGCGCGATGTGCCCCACACTGCCCGGGAATATGCGCAGGCTTACCGTCTGCTGCGATTCCTGCATTATTTTGAGCCGGTGCCTGCCGAACAAGTTCCGACAACATCGCTCCTGAGAGAATTCTTGGGAGGCTCCTCATTTAAATATTGAAACCCGCTGCCACGGAGTGGGGATTTAGCAACCATTAAAGTTAGAAACCGTGAAGGATTTTACAGATCAGGATATTGAGAGAATCGAAAATCTTATAGAAGAGCATAACGAGGAGGCAATCAAAAGCGAGCTTGCCGATCTTCACCCGGCCGACATTGCGGAACTATTCCAAAGCCTCAATCTGCGTCAGGCGGAATGGGTGTTCAACCTCATAGAGAATAAAGACCAGCAGGCCGATGTGCTGATGGAACTTGATGAGGAAGACCGTAAGAAACTCCTCGAGGGGATGGATCCCGAGCAGATCTCTCATTTCATAGATCTCCTCGACACAGACGATGCGGTCGACCTTATTCAGGAACTCGATGAAGAGGATCGCGAGGAGGTGATTCAGAATATCGAGGATATGGAGCAGGCGGGAGATATTGTCGACCTGCTTCAATACGATAAAGACACGGCCGGTGGTCTTATGGGCACCGAGTATATAAAGGTCAACGAGAATCTGTCGATGCCCGACTGTCTCAAGGAGATGCGTCATCAGGCCGAGGATCTTGACGACATATATTACGTATATGTGGTTGACGACGACGACCGCCTTAAAGGTGTGCTTCCTCTGAAGAAGATGATAACCCATCCTTCCGTCTCAAAAATCAAACACGTGATGGAGACCGATCCGGTTTCGGTGAAAGCCGATATGCCGATTGATGAGGTGGCCATTGATTTCGAGAAATATGACCTTGTGGCGATGCCTGTTGTGGACAGTATCGGGCGTCTTGTCGGACAGATCACGGTCGACGACGTGATGGATGAGGTGCGCGAACAGAGTGAGCGCGACTATCAGCTTGCCTCGGGTATCTCTTCCGACATTGATGCCGACGACTCGATATGGGCGCAGACAAAAGCGCGTCTTCCGTGGCTTCTCATAGGTATAATAGGAGGTCTGGTCAATTCTGTAATTCTGGGTGGTTTCGAAGCGCAGCTTGCCGCCGTGACAGCCCTTGCGTTCTTTATCCCCCTTATAGGAGGCACGGGAGGAAATGTCGGGGTGCAGGCTTCCGCAATTGTGGTGCAGGGTCTTGCCAACGGTCGTCTGGAACTGAATGAATTCTGGTCTCAGATATGGAAAGGAGTGCGAATAGCCCTGTTGAATGCCATTGTAATTTCAGCGGTGGTGCTGGGATATACGCTGCTTACCCAGCCGGGAGACTATGCTTTGAGCTTCGCGGTTTCGGCCTCCTTGTTCTGCGTGGTGATATTCGCCACGGTGTTCGGAACGCTGGTGCCGCTTACGCTTGAGAAGCTGAAAGTTAATCCGGCTCTCGCTACCGGCCCTTTCATTCAGATCACCAACGATGTAGTCGGTCTGCTCATATATGTGGGGATGGCAGTATGGATGCTCAAGATTTTCCCTCACTAATGCATGTCCAATAAAAAGTAATTCCTGATGGCAAAGATAGCGGAAACCCCACTTATGGGTCAGTATGCGGAAATGAAGAAGAAGCATCCCGATGCGATTCTTCTTTTTCGTGTAGGCGATTTTTATGAAACTTTCTCCGAGGATGCTGTCGCTGCCTCGGAGATTCTCGGTATAACCCTTACGCGACGTGCCAACGGAAAGGCGGCGTATGTCGAGCTTGCAGGTTTTCCGCATCATGCACTCGACACCTATCTCCCCAAGCTTGTGAGAGCCGGCAAGAGGGTGGCTATCTGTGAGCAGCTCGAAGACCCTAAGCTTACCAAGAAGCTCGTGAAGCGGGGGATCACCGAACTTGTGACTCCGGGTGTGAATCTTAACGATAATTCACTCACAGCCCGCGAAAACAATTATCTGGCCGGTGTGCATATAAGCAAGAACGCCATAGGTGTGGCTTTCCTTGACCTTTCTACAGGCGAATTTCTATGCGCACGTGGAGAAACCGCCTATATCGACAAACTCTTGGGAAACATCTCTCCCAAAGAGCTTCTGCGTATGCATGGCACACGTGCTTTCTGCGATGAAAACTTCACATATCGCTGCGCCACATTCGAACTCGACGACTGGGTATATACCACCGATGCGGCCGAGACTCGTCTGATTCGTCAATTCGGCACGGCCGGCTTGAAAGGTTTCGGGCTCGAAGGAATGCCGGAGGCCGTGATAGCGGCCGGCTCGTTGCTGCATTATCTGGATCTCACTCAGCATACCGACATATCCCATATAACCACCCTCGGTCGTATAGACCGGGATTTATATATGCATCTCGATAAGTTCACGGTGCGGAATTTAGAGCTCCTTCACCCTTTGTCGGAGGGAGGGATGTCATTGCTTTCAGTTATAGATAAAACTTTGACTCCCATGGGGGCGCGCCTTTTGCGCAAATGGGTGTCATTTCCCCTCCTTTCGATTGAGGAAATAAGAAACCGTCATGAGGGGGTGGAATATTTTTTCCGCGATCCGGGTTGCAGGGAGCGTGTTGAAACAGCTCTTCGTGGCATAGGTGACCTTGAGCGTCTTGGCGGGAAAGTGTCGGCCAAGCGCATATCTCCGCGTGATTTCCTGCGTCTGCGCGATGCACTCGACGGTTGCTCCGAGATTAAGAGGACATTGGAAGATAGCGACTCGGATCTGCTAAAAGGATATGCACGCGAAATGGCAGATGTTAGCCAACTGAGCGCAACGATAGGGAAGGTGATAAGCGAGGATGCCCCGGCAGTGACCGGGCGTCCGGGAGCGATAGCCTGGGGAGTTGATATCGAGCTCGATGAGTTGCGTTCTCTTCATGCCCACAGTAGGGAAGCGTTGAACAATATACGCGATCGTGAGAGCGAGGCTACCGGAATCCCGTCGCTTAAAATCTCCTTCAATAACGTTTTCGGTTATTACATCGAGGTTAGAAACACCCATAAGGATAAAGTTCCACCCACATGGATACGCAAGCAGACTCTTGTGAGCGCGGAACGTTATATCACACAGGAACTCAAGGAATATGAGGATAAGATAATGGGTGCGGAAGAGAAGATAGCGGCCATAGAGAGCCGTATCTTCAATGAGCTTGTGGAGGGGACAGCACGTTACATTCGCGATATTCAGAGCAATGCTTCGGTTACGGCTCGGATAGATTGCCTTCATTCCTTTGCCGTGGGAGCTGAAATGTATGGTTATGTGCGACCTGAAATCAACGACTCGATGCGTATTTCGATTCGGGAAGGTAGGCATCCGGTGATAGAGCGCAGGCTGCCGCCTGGAGAACCCTATATCTCCAACAGTATCGAACTCGATTCCGACAAACAGCAGATAATGATGATTACAGGTCCGAACATGAGTGGTAAATCTGCTCTGCTTCGACAGACGGCGCTGATAACCCTTATGGCTCAGATAGGATCTTTCGTGCCGGCAGAAGGGGCGGCAATCGGAATTGTAGACAAGATATTCACCCGTGTGGGAGCCAGCGATAACATCTCTTCAGGAGAATCCACCTTCATGGTGGAGATGAATGAGGCGGCCGCCATACTTAACAATATGAGTGCCCGTTCTCTCATACTGTTCGATGAGTTGGGTCGAGGCACTTCCACCTACGACGGTATATCGATCGCCTGGGCCATAGTGGAACATATACATGAAAACGGACGTTTCCGCCCCAAAACTCTTTTCGCAACACATTATCATGAACTCAACGAAATGGAGAAGAGTTTCAAACGGATAGCCAATTATAATGTTTCTGTAAAAGAGGCCGGGGGGAAAGTGATGTTCATGCGTAAACTCGAACCCGGAGGATCAGCCCACAGTTTCGGTATCCATGTCGCCAAACTTGCAGGTATGCCCCCTTCGATTGTTAAGCGATCCAATCAGGTGCTCGCACGTCTTGAATCGGCATCAGGTGAAAGCGGAGAGGGAACCGATGTCAAACGTGGTGCTTCCGGTAAGAAGATGAAAGGTCTCGGGGAGGCCAGACAGGGGTATCAGATGTCGTTTTTCCAGCTTGACGATCCCTTGCTTTCACAGATACGCGATCGTCTTTTGGGGATAGACATCGATAACCTCACCCCATTGCAGGCTCTGACAACTCTTCACGACCTCAAATCTCTTCTTACAGGAAAATAAGAGTCCATCTAATGAAGTTGTTTAAACAACTTCAATAAAATCAGATAAATATGGGAAAAGATCAGACAATTTTATTTCATTCCACCATCTTCGGTCCCATCCACAGCCGGCGCTTAGGTGTCTCGCTCGGGGTTAACCTTATGCCTTCCGACGGCAAGGTGTGTTCTTTCGACTGCATCTATTGCGAAGCCGGATATAATGCCCAGGGTGCCGGAAAGAGCGGACTCCCTACGCGTGAAAAAGTGCGGGAAGACCTTGAAAAGAAGCTCACCGCCATGCATCAGGCCGGAGAGACATTAGATGTGATAACCTTTTCAGGTAACGGTGAACCTACGCTGCATCCGGAATTTGCCGGTGTGATTGATGACACCATAGCCTTGCGCGACCGTTTCTATCCCGAAGCGAAAGTGTCGGTTTTGACAAATTCAACACGAATTTTTGATACGGCGGTGGCTGAGGCCTTGAAGACGGTTGATAACAATATCCTCAAACTTGATTCTGCCATAGATCCCACAATGCGTCTGATAGACGTGCCGGCTTCAAAAGATTTTACGGTTGAGAGAGTGGTGGAAGCATTGAAACAGTTCTCAGGAACCGGCGTGATTCAGACGATGCTGCTGCGTGGGGAACATAACGGCCATAAGGTGGACAATACCACTCCCGAGGAGGTTTCGGCACTGATTGAAGCCTATAAGGCAATCGCTCCTCGCGAGGTGATGCTGTATAGTCTGGACCGGAGCACACCTGAAGAGAAATTGCAGAAGGTGGATAAAGAGGAACTCGACAGGATAGCCTCTCTTGTTCGCGATGCAGGCATCAACGTAATCAGTTATTAACAGTGAAGAAGTCGTGATGTAGGGACGCACCACGGTGCGTCCGAAAAATCATGATGCCTCCGAAAAAATATATGATTTTTCCAAAAAGTCTCAAACGTGGCGACCGGATAGCCATAATATCCCCCTCTTCTCCGGTAAAAGAGGAATATATAGACCGGGCTTCTGAATTTTTAATTTCTGAAGGATTCGAACCGGTAGTTATGCCATATGCCAAAGGCCCGGCGAGCGGAAGCTATGCCTCCTCAGCCCGACAGCGGTTAAGTGATATTGTATCGGCATGGGAAGATGATTCGATACACGCCATTCTCTGTTCACGTGGAGGGTATGGGGCGGTGCATCTTTTACGCTCCTTGCCGGCTGATTTTCTGCGGCAGGATCCTAAATGGCTGATAGGCTATTCAGATATATCTGCACTCCACGCCATGCTTCTTAATGCAGGAATTGCCTCGATCCATTCTCCTATGGCAAAACATATTTCAGAGGAGGGAACAGATGATTTCTGCGTGCGGTCGCTTATGAGGATTCTGCGCGGAGATTTCCCGATAGAATATACGGTGTCGTCACATCCATATAACATTAATGGAGAGACGGCAGGAAAACTTGCCGGGGGTAACTTGGCTGTGCTCAATGGGTTGTTCGGCACGGAATATGATATCCTGCGTGAGGGAACAATTCTATTTATCGAGGATATATCGGAGGCGATATATGCGGTGGAGAGAATGCTCTATCATATCCTGCTTTCCGGAGGATTTGAGAAGGTGAACGGAATAATAGTAGGGCGATTCACTGACTATCGTGCTGACAGGAATTTCGAGCGGATGGAGGATATGATTTCCGACTTTATCCGAAGGGAGGGATTGGTGGGAATCCCCGTCGCGTTTGATTTCCCCGTAGGGCATGTTAAAGAGAATCTTCCGCTTGTGGAGGGTGCCGATGCCCGCCTGATAGTGGAGGAAACGGAAGTGAAGTTAATTATGAATTTCAGCGAGGGTTGAATGTGAAGTTAATTCAAAATTATTAGTAACTACTTAAGAGTATGGCAAAGCAAGAATATATAGATAAGAATCGTGCTTGGCTGCAAGCAAAGGCACAAGAGCCGGGTGTTAAACCCCTCGATAAAGGTATATATTACAAAGAGATAAAGAAAGGGAAGGGAGGGCCGACCCCTAATCGCGGAAGTGTTGTGACAGCTCATTACGTTGGGAAAACCATCAATGGCAAGACCTTCGACAGCAGCCGTGGCGGGGTGGCGCCGGCTTTCCGTCTCCGTGACCTAATACCGGGATGGATAATAGCGTTGCAGCAGATGCACGTCGGCGATCGTTGGGAGGTCTATATCCCGGCAGAGCAGGCATATGGAAAAATGAACCAGCCCGGCATCCCCGGAGGCTCCACCCTCATCTTCGAGATCGAACTCTTAGGGATAGCTTAAAAAACGATTATCAGAAGTTTCTGTCCACAAATAAGTTTGGAAATCAACAAACTATAATTATCTTTGTTGTTTAAAAATAGAGTTAAATCAGAATTATTATGACACAGATTGTAGTAACATTGGAAAAGGATGCTGATAGCAAGTTGCTCCGTCGCATGATAGAGAATATGAAAGGAGTGCTGAAAGCCTCTGTAAAAAGAGAGGAAAAAGCTGAGAAAGAGGGATGGATGGATAAGTTGCATAGTATAAAAGAGACAATAGATCCCTCGCTTATAGATATGAATGACGAGAGGACAAGATATATATTGAGAAAATGAAAAAGCTCTTTTTAGATACCAACTTTATAATGGATTACTTCGTTCGAGAGGGATTTGGGGATCCCTCCGAGCAATTAATGTCATTTGTGGATGCACGAAAATACAAGTGTTACATTTCTTTTCTTACAGTAGCTAACTTTGCGTACATCACCCGGAAAATGCCGGCAAATGCCGTAAGGAGCATGATTAAAAAAATGTGTGATGCATTTAAAGTGGTTAAGAATACTGAAGACCAGATAAGTAAGGCATTAGCTCTGAATGCTTCTGATTTTGAAGATGCATTGCAATACAGGTGTGCCAAAGATGCCGGATGTGATTGCATTATCACAAGGAATCAGAAGGATTTTGCTTTCTCAGACATACCCGTGTTATCTGCCTCGGAGTATCTGGAAAAGTATAATTAAAATTTTTCATATTCTCAGAACTTTTTTTCATCCCCCAGCGTTATAATAGATGAAAAGTAAATCGTTTCATGATGTTAGGTTAGTTTAGAAAGTATTATGGAAAACATGCGAATGCGGCGAGTCGTGACGACCCGCCGCATTCGCGTTATTGTTATATTGCATTGTACGAATGTACCATAGCAATAAATTAAAATGTGTATTTCGTAGTGAATCCAAAATCAAACGAATGTCATTTTTAAGTTAAGAATTTTTCGATGTTTCATCGGTAATACAGCGTTTCTTCAGATATTCGTCCGATATTTGAGAAATTGCACGCTCTAAACGTGGTGATACGCAATGGATTGACGTGTTTCCCAACGGAGGTGGCAATTTTGCGTTGGACGGTTGGAACAGCGACTGCACTTACACTGTGAAAGCCGGTGTCCAGAATGTGGATTTATTGTGCCGTATGGATAATCCTGGGAATTATGGTGACAAAAACTCTCAGAATGATGATATAAACGCTATATTCAGTTACCCTTCTTCAAAGCCTGTCTATATTGAAAATCCAGACATGGCTGATAATCTTGAGACGGACGGTTTTCACGAGTATGAGGATTTTGAAGCCGGCATGCAGATAGGTATCGGTGAGATTTCCGGCTTTTGGGGAAATGATATGGAGGGATGGTTCCCCATACAGGGTCTGCGTGTAAATGCTCCGACACCCCCCCGGACTATACATTCACAATGGAAAGAAAACATTTGTGAGGTGACATCACCTCGCCATCCGGATAAATCTTGGATTTTATGTTTTATATTGTAATATGATCACTAAGGTCGGAGGCTGTCTAACATGTTTAGGCAGCCTCTTTCTCTTTCCAGTGCAGACAAACAAATACTATAAAGATTGAGAAAAAGAGATGTTGGGAAAGCATCTCAGGGAAAGGAATAAATGTTCATTTCCCAACTTTTGTAGGGATTGAATATTGCATTAAAGAGAGATATGGATATAGTGTCGTTATTCATCGGGTATACAACGATTATTTCATCCGCAATCTGTTGTTCTACAATGATTATTTTGATTTTATTTGCAAAAACGTTCTGTGTTCCCATTTTTATTGACTATCTTTGCGCATCAAAAAAAGTCTTATGACAAAATCGAATAGGGTAAAACAGGTGCTCATTGAGAAAGACTAGGCTCAAACGTGGCTTGCCGAGAAGATAAGCAAAAGTTTTAGCACGGTCAATGCTTGTTGTACCAATAGGCAACAACCATCTTTGGAGATTCTTAATAAGATAGCGGATGTTCTATCAGTAAATGTTTTCGATTTGATTAACGACAAGGACAATCATGGCAAGAACTGAAGATAAAGTAAGAGACGCAGCTAAAATAATACTTGGTTTTGATGAAGAAGAACCAGGAGTCAACCAAGGAACTGGACAGACAACTACCTTTAATCAATTAGGATTCAGTGGTATTAACGACAAACCGGATGGATGGTATTTCCCTGATGCAAAGGAACGTGTCGCGCTAATCCTTGAAACAAAGTCAGCATCAGAGGATGTAACAAATCCAAAATGGATTGAAGAACTTAAGAAAAACCTTCGGATTGCAACAAAGAAATATCGAAAAGTCGTTGGAATACTGTATAATGGAGTTGATGTATATGTTTTAAAACTAAAACTTACATCTCATAAAAATTCTGAGAACTGGAGTGAGGTGGAGAATCTTGCGCCCGCTTTACAGAATAAGAAATATTATCTCGCCTTATTCTCTGATGAGCGAATAGACAAGCAGAGAATTTATAATCTTACGAAAAGAATCAATAATTGTCTACATAATCAATTTGGAATCAAGAACCTATATCATAGAATGATAATAACAGCTTGTGCATTAGTCGCTAAGCGCTATGGAGCAATGTTGATTCCAGATATGGAATATTCTGTGATGACTAATTCCATTCTCAACACACTCAATAAATCACTTGAAAAAGACAAAAAACAAAATCTCAAGTTGAATATTCTGGTTGAAGTATATTCAGAAATAAAGATGAATATGTCGAATAATCAAGAAGCTATCAATAATTTCATTGAGTGGGTATCTGAAATTTCGGACTGTGTCAATTCCGACCTATGGAACGGAGAGGACGTTATGGGCATATTCTTTAACGAATTTAATCGGTATAAGAAGAAATCAGAGAGTGGACAAGTGTTTACGCCTGATCACATTACCTCATTCATGTATCGTTTGTTGGACGTAAATATGAATGACAAGGTTCTTGATGCTACTTGCGGTTCAGGAGCATTCCTGGTAAAATCTATGTGCAACATGATAAAAGAGGCAGGAGGTGTAAATACAGATGAGGCATCACGCATTAAATCATGTCAATTATTCGGAATAGAATTCGACCGAGAAATATTTGCACTTGCATGCGCAAATATGTTGATACATAAGGACGGTAAAACGAATTTGGAACAGCTTGACACTCGAACACCAGAAGCAGTAGCATGGATAAAATCAAAAGGTGTGACAAAAGTTCTTATGAATCCTCCATATGAACGCAAATATGGCTGTTTGAAAATAGTTCAGAATGTTCTAAGTGCGGTTCCAGTAGGAACAAAATGCGCTTTCATACTACCTGATAAAAAGTTGGAAAAGGATCTTACTGACAAGAAATATGGCAATAAGTTATTGAAGAATAACACATTGACAACAATAATAAAGCTTCCGGAAAATCTATTCTTCGGAGTTGGCGTAACTACTTCGATATTTGTGTTTGAAGCAGGTAAACCTCAGAAAAATCGTAATATAATAGGTTATTACATTGAAGAAGACGGGCTGGAAACAGTAAAGAATCAAGGCAGACAAGATATTAAAGGGAGATGGCAGGAATATGAGAACTATTGGATAAAGGCAATTCAAGATGGCGTAGATGAGAGATATAATTCTCGGCAAGTTATCAATCCATTGGAGCATTTATCTTATCAAATGCCAGATAAACCTTTTGAAATATATGAAGAAGATTTCATAAAAACGATGATGGATTATGAACTCTTCATTAGAGGGATAGATGTAAAAGAATTTAATGACAATCTCTTGAAAAAGGTTCTGTATTCAAGTGATGTCATTGGGTCAGATCATGAAGTAAACATCAAAATCCGTAAGGCAAAAAATGAAGCGAATTGATATATGCAAATGGAAACCATTTACATTGGAATCCCTGTTTGATATTGTTAAAGGCTCCCGTCTGACTAAGCAAAACATGAAAGAGGGTACAATCAACTATATAGGTGCTTCTGCATTCAACAATGGGATAACAAATCACATAGGCAATACGGAAAATATTCATCCCGGAGGAACTTTAACAGTTGCATATAATGGATCCGTTGGACAGACGTTCTATCAAGAGGAACCATTTTGGGCCACTGACGATGTGAATGTACTTTACCCCAAGTTCGACATGACAAAATCGATTGCATTATTCATCGCACCATTGATTAGGTCTGTAGGACGTAACTATGAATATATCGATAAATGGGAGATTAATGACATGCGTATAAGCGCAATATACCTTCCTGTATTGGCAGATGGAACACCTGATTGGAAATTTATGGATAGCTACATGCTCTATATTGAAAATAAGATACAAAATACTGTAAATCAGATAAATACAATATTGGGGGGGGTAAATTGTAGGAATCTAAACAACCACATGTGGCAACCGTTTAGAATCGGTGATTTCCTTACCGCAAAAAACACTGGAAATATTCTCGCCTCTGACATTGAGGATGGAAGCGGAAGCACTCCATTCGTAACAGCAAGCGGCGTCAACAATGGCGTGGCAGGTTATATTGATGCATCAATGTATGAAATATTAAAGGGAAATTGCATACTTGTCGGTGGAAAGACTTTTACTTTGACCTATCAAAAAGATGACTTTGTTTCAAACGACAGTCATAATTTCACGTTAAGACTATGTGATGGAGGAGTGTACGATAACGAAGACGTATATCTCTTCTTGTTAACTGTGATAAGAAGCTCATTAACTCGGAAATATTCGTGGGATGATGCCGTAACTTCAGACAAACTGTTGAATGAAACGATAGTGTTGCCTGTCACATCAAATAAGATTCCTGATTGGAGGTTGATGAAATCATACGTTAAAACTATGCGTGCGAAAGTTATTCACTATATCTCAACTGTATAAACTGTATAACCATAGTAGAATGATTATATTATCAATTTCATTTTAATAGTTTGCGGTCGTTATCGCTATCCTCTAATACATTCATCTGAAGGATGGCGATTTGGTTCAATTTAATTAGACGCTCACTCTGTGTTATACCCTTTTCAATAAAAACGGCATTGAGATTCTCCATGTTGTAAATGCAGATAAGTTCGTTTATAGAGGCATAGCCAAGGATATTTTTTCAGTTCCGGATTCTCTTCACGCCACTGACGGCCTGTCTTGCCGAACATTGCTACATTTAACCCATCAGCTTCATCGGCATAGACAAGTGAGGCTTGCACACTGGTTTTCTCTGCTGGGAGCAAATGAGATTTGATTACATCGATATGAATACGGTAGTTTATCTCCCATCGTTCCCGCTTAGCCGACCTTCCAGGCAACTTCTGTTCTTCGGTTTTAAGACGCTCGAATTCCTCAATAAGGTACAATATTAATGGGACACTGATAGCAGATCCAAATCAAAAGCAATAACCTTATTCGTATAGGTGTCTCCATAACGACCTTTCTTAAAGGTTATACATATAGGATTGGTTCTCATCCATTCAGAAGCACTTAATACAAATGATGGAAGTCTGGCACTCATTCTAAAGTGGGAAGATTCGACCACTCTAAAATTGGGGTTATGGATTATCTCTCATGTGCCGAGAAACTTGATGGTATATCTTTCCCGGCATGGAAAATATTTTGTAATTTTGCATTCGGATAAGAAAATCGTATGAAAGTTGCAAAGGATAAGATAGTAGGTTTTGTCTGGCAACATGTTTTGTTGCTTCTCTCTATGTTTTCATGACCTTCGGGGTTGCTTTGTGTGTTCTTCGAATCTTGGCAGCGGGATCATCTCTTCAATCCCTATGGCTTTCACCCATGCAGGGGAGGCGGTCTGGCTCCCGGATTGACAATAGGCGGTTACACCAATATCATGAATGTAATCCTGGTAGTTGCACAGATTTTGGTGCTGAGGCGGAGGTGTGAGCCTATTCAGCTTTTCCAGCTCCTTGTGGGGTTTGTGTTCAGGATGTTCCTCGACATAAACATGTGGATTACCTCTTTCTTCACTTATGATGCCATCCTCAGCCAGATAATGGTACAGTTCATAGGTGTGACGGTGCTTGGATGCGCAGTTACGTGCGAGATACGTTGCGGTTCTGTAAAGATGTCCGGAGAGGGGACTCAGGTGGCCATTGCGCATGTCACCGGGAAACCATTCCCCATCATAAAGATAATGGTTGATACGTTGTTAGTGATATTGGCGGTAATCTCCGGCTTCTGTTTCTTCGGGTCGTGGCCCTGGACAGTGGTTGGCCCCGGCACGCATGGTCTTGCAAGATTCATTTATCCAAAGAAGGAGGGATGAATCTCAGGATTTCTCATCGATGCGATTCACTTTCCAATAGCCTGTTTTATTGCTGCCGATACGTTCAAGGATACCTAATTTACGCAAAGTGGAAATATGGTTGCGTATCATGCGTCCGCTCATTCCTAATGCTTCGCCTACTTTTTCTGCACTTGCTCCGGGGGTATGGTTTATCAATGAGGCTATATACCATACTACTTCCGATAGTTGAGGATATTGAGACTGAACTTTATTAGGAAATATATTAGGAATTTTATTAGGAAAAATTCCATGAACTTTAATAGGAACATATTCTATATCATTCGTTGTTACTTCTCCTTCTCCTCGGATCAGGGTTTCCAATATTTCCCCGAGCATAAATTCTATGAACGGAGTAGATTCCCCTGCTGCGTTAGAAGCTGTGATTGCATCGTAATAGGCTTGTTGGTTGGAATGGACCATATTCTCAACAGGAAGATGCGCAAACAGTGGATGGAGACGCGAAAGCAGAAGTGATTGCCATAAACGGCCTATGCGTCCGTTACCATCAAGGAATGGGTGGATGAACTCAAATTCGTAATGGAACACGCATGAGCGAATCAACAAATGATCATCTGAATTTTTTATCCATTCAAAAAGTTCGGACATCAGTTGTGCTACACGATCGGCCGGGGGAGCAAGATGCACACAACCGGTTTCACCGAATACACCGACTCCGCATCTGCGCCACTGTCCGGGATTGTCAACCAATGCCTCCATCATGGTTTTATGGGCGCGGAGCAAATCCTTCTCATCAAAGGGATTGAGGTGTGGAAAAATATCGTAGGTTGCGATAGCATTTTTTACCTCCTGAATCTCTTTGAGAGGAGCAATGACATTCTTTCCATTGATTATATCGCGTACTTGATTCTCTGTGAGTTCATTACCCTCAATAGCAAGGGAACTATGAATAGTCTTGATGCGGTTAGCCTTACGGAGATGTAATGACGTATCTTGTTCGAGTTCTATTGCATATCGCTCAATCTTGGCAGAAATCTCTGCAACAAGGTTTAATATTTTTGACGTGATTCTGAAGGGAGGTGTCTGCATACTCTTCGGAGTTCGTGAATGATTTTAGAGTTCGGGACTATTAAACCGATTCTTGTCGCGGGTATATTTCTTTTTAAGGGAGGCCTCCAAAGCGGAGGTAAGATCTATGCCGGTCTGATTTGCCAGACATAAGACAACCCAGAGGATGTCGGCAAGTTCTTCGGCTATATCCTCTTTACTGTTCTCGGGATGACGAAGGTCACCTTCTTTGGGTACCTGGTCACCGTAAGTGCGGGCTATCACTCTGGCCAACTCCCCTGTCTCTTCAGTGAGCAGGGCCATATTGGTAAGTGGAGAGAAATAGCGTTTCCCTATCTCCTGAATCCATTTATCCACAGCTTTCTGTGCTTCTGATATTGTCATAATTCCGACTTCTCTTTTTTACAAATTTAGATAAAAATCGTGAGATTTCCACAAGGGCAGGAAAAACATACCAATAATTTCCAGACTATAATAAGACTGAATGTGAACATATAATAAAGAGAGGAGTTATAAGTATATATTTAACAATCTTAAAATTACTGCTATGGAAGTTGACACATTGTTCGATCTTACGGGAAAAGTGGCTGTGGTAACCGGTGGCGGCGACGGCATAGGTAAGGGTTGCTGTCAGATTCTTGCTGCGGCCGGGGCGTCGGTTGTGGTCAGTGATCTGTCATTAGATAAAGCTGAGGAGGTGGCTGAATCAATAAAATCTTCCGGCGGACACGCCGTGGCAACAGAGTGTAACGTTATGAAGAAGGAAGATCTGGCTAACCTTATTGAATTCGCTGTAAAAAGCTACGGAACAATCAATATCCTTGTCAATAATGCCGGCATGGGAGGCGGTGGTAGGGAGAATCCTTTCAATATAGACTTGGAGTATGTGGAACGTATATATGCCATCAATGTCTTTGCCCCATGGCAGTTAATCAAGCTGGCGGCTCCTTATATGAAGGATTCGGGCTATGGGCGCATTATAAACATAACTTCTATGAGCAGTATAAACACCAGTCCTTCTATGGCGATTTATGGCTCGTCAAAAGCTGCCCTTAATCATTTGGCCGCTAATCTGGCCTTCGACTATGGTCCGATGGGGATCAGAATCAACAATGTCGGACCTGGGGCTACCAAGACACATGCACTTGCGTCCGTACTCACACCCGAAATTGAGCAACGGATGTTGGCTCATACTCCTCTCATGCGTCTCGGGGAAGTTTCCGACATAGCAGGAGCCGTCTTATATTTCGCTTCTCCTGTCTCCGCTTGGGTCAGCGGTCAGGTGCTTATGGTGAACGGAGGTGGAGTCCAGACCCTCGACTAATCAGGAGCCTTAGTACCGTCGGATAAAGAAAAATCAGTTGTGACAAATGTCACATGTTCTCTAATATCTTTTTGATAACTTTGCTAAAATATAAGAAAAAGTAAGGCTCTGATGCCTGATATTTAAGCATAGATTAGTATTATGAGAACATTTATAGCTTTTATATTCCTTCTTGCGCTTTGTTCCTTATGCGGAGCTAAGGAAATCGTCATACTTCCACAATTCGAGGTTGGGGATACTGTAAGATATCGCGCCACCGCTCAGGTGAAGCTGTATCACGAAAGAGATTCTATGATTTCTACCACAAAGCTACTGCCGACCATAGTGGTTGAAGACAGAAATAGCAAGGGATACATCGTAAAGACCACTAACGAATTGGAAGATTTCCGTATAGAATGTTCTGATCCCGCGTCTGAGGGACAGTTGCCCGACGAAACTTGGAAGTTGAATGAGTTCGTTGCGCCTATCGTGTTAAATATACAGTTGGATGCAAACTGTCGTCCGGATACGATTCTGAATCTGGATTCAGTGAAGGAAAGGATGTTGGACGCATTTATAAAATTGTTTGCCAGAGAACAAGGAATTGACTTGGAAAACAGTGCGGAATGGAAGATGGATACCAAGCCCTTGCTGATATCGGCAGTCGATATGATTTGCAGGTCAAAGCATCTGATAGAGGAACAATTCGGTAATATTCCTTATTTCACCTTTAATGGCATATCATTGAAACCGGGTAAAATTCCTGCATCGATGGTTTTGACAGATGAACTTCAGATAATGTGCCATAGCCTGGATGAATTGGATATGGAGGTAAGACAGGTAGTAAATACAGAAAGCCTTAATATAGGAGAAGATTCCGGCTGTTATGTGATAGAGTTAAAAGGCAATAAGAGGGAATCCTCTCTTAAAGGGAAGTTACTATACAACAAAGGAATAATGAATTATGGCTATATAGATATTAAGATAAAATCCGAAACTGAAACCCTAATTACAAATTTCACATTAGACAGATTGAATCGGTGAAGCATCCGGCCTATCAGTGTAACGGAGCCTTCATCAAATCGTAGAAATGTACAGTGGCGGAAGCTTAAAAGCTTTCGCCACTGAAAGATTATATTATTTTCAGATAATCAGATAATCTGAAGTAGTTTCAGTTCATCGATAATTTCATGTCCGGAGAGGGTGCGACGGCGGGAGATGGTGCGGGCAAACTCATCTATTGCCGGCATTACGCGCGGGTTATTGAAGATGCGGCGCATATAGCTTGTGGTGCGGTTGTAGATATTTTCAATCTCGTCTTCTTCAAGAGAACAGGTCTCTTTACCCTCTTCCGTTATCTCGGCATATATGGTGTCGAGAATCTCTGTGGGAACTGGCGAATGCATTCTGACCATGGAGCGCGCCATAACGTTAGATATCACCATTGCCGAGGTGATATAGAAATTATGAAGAAGATTGTCCCAGTTTGCTTTCACCGAAATTGCCGGAGAAGAGGGGTGGTAATACTGGTGAGAGAAATTTACCATCGGCCCATCTGCATCGAGAGAAATATCGGCCACGAAATCCATTGCATCGAGTGCGGCCAAAGAGATGGCCATACCGGCAAGGCCGTAAGCCTTGTCGTCTTCATTGAGATATGTGAGTGTGAGCGTTTCAGCCATATAATAGTCCTTTCCTATTCAAACAGTCATTTCTTATTCAAACAAAAAAGAGAGGGGATTGGTTTTTCTATTCACCTTGCTTCAAAACAGCACGGAGAATCCTCCGGCAAAGGCGATTCCTTGTGAGGGCAGACCCGGAAGCATCTCTATTTTTCTATTGAGCAGGTTATCGGCCTGCAGCCAGAGTGAGAAACTGTCGGTGAAGGAATATGAGGCTCCGAAATCAAGGCTTGTGACATCCGGTAAACGGTATGCCGTGAGCACGGATTCATTGAACCCCTTGTCGTTATGATATGTACCATAGATATATGCATTCCGCACCCCCCTGTAGTTGTATGCAAGAGATAGCTTGAGCGGTTTCCATGGGTTGGTCTGAGCTTTTATGCTCGCCACCCACCTCGGACGGTCGAGACCGTTGAAATATCCCGTCTCACCCTTCTGTGGCTGATAAGATCCTTGTGCGGAGATTTTGAAAATGGATCCAAGATCATAGTTTATATTAGCCCGCAGGCTATAACCATGCACATTATATGTTTCCTCTTCAAGGAAAGAATAGTTGACCGGTGCACCTTCCAGGCTTTGCAACAGGCCTGCCGGCAGATCGGTTCCGTAGGCGTAACGTCCATAATTGAGAAGTTGCTGATACCATCCGCCGAGATATTCACCGCGAAGTATCTTGAAAGCGAATCCTAATCCTGCGGAGAATCCGGAGAAAGGTCCGAAAGAGGCTCCGAATTCACCATCAAGCGGTGAATATACAGGTGTGGTGTTGAGAATGAAAGGCTGCTGATAATAGTCGAGTTCCGATCCGGCTGCAAGGGTATGCAATCGGCTTCCGCCGTTGATATGTAGATAAAGTCGTGCCGGGCCACCGTTGAAATCCACCGCCACATCAGGAGCGAAATGGAACAGATTGTATCTGTCGTCTTTTTTTCCCGCTCCCGCCGCAATATCGACATCCACACCGAGGCGGAAATTAAGCCGGTCGATTGAGAATCTGTAATAGGGGGTGAGTGTGAACATCCCGTAAGTATCAGGTTTCATCGGAGAGAAGAGGGGATTCAGTTCTTTTCCCTCATCATAGCCCGAATATGCCACAAGGTCGGCATCGAGATCTATCCCTACCGATGATTTTGAAGAGGTGGGAAACACCACTCCTGCTTTTAGGAAAACATCGGTTTCTCTTGTGGATTTCAGTGAGGCCACTCCGTATGACATCGGAGTGTTTACTCTAATGTCAGGAATGTCATACATTCTTCGGTATCCGAAATAACGGGTGCCTACCGACGCATTCCAGGAGATGTTGTCGGTAGCTGCGGGAGATTGCCATCCTATTCTTACGGAGAGATCGTTGAGAGTCTGGGTCGGTGCTGCAGGCATTCCGGGGGCATTTCCCTGAAACCATACAGGATTGAAACCGTAATAGTTGAAGTTTCCTATATGATAGTCGATGGCGGCATCAAGTCGACCCATGCCATCGAATATATGGGATCCATATATTCCGAGGGCTTCATCATAACGCCATTGCCGCGTATCACCGGTGGCTTCAGAGAGATTCGGTTTCCAAAGAGATGTGGAGTTGTGCTGCAGACGCAGTCCCAATACTGATTTTTCGGTCTGTATGAACCGGTAGCCTGCCGATAGAGTGGAGTTGAGCCAAGAGCCGGCACCTAATTCAAGATATCCGCGATTGTTGCTGATCTTTCTTGTGTCGCGCCATCCCATGGCCGGCATCGGGTAAAGCGATGGTGCGAAAGACGCGGTCGTTCCCGTGGCGTCATAAGACAGCGGTGTGGTCTCAAGGGAGAATTTCTCCTGGCGTGGGAAGGCATTTATACGGTCAAGGCGTATCACCTCCGGAACATACTTTCCCTCCACAGAAATAGATTGATCGAATTGAGCGGAGGCTGACATGACACACAGCAGAGAGGTGGCGGAGATTATATATCGGTTCATCATTTCCATGTTTTAAGACGTGAGGAGATTGCATTCAATATCTCGGCTTCCTTACCGGGATAGTTATCGCGGAGCGACTGTATGTATTCTTTGGCAAGAAGCGTTTTCCCTTGCGCATGGTAAGCATCGGCAAGAGCGATAAACCCTTTTGCGAGCCAGAACTCATGAGGAGAGCCAGCATCGGTAAAATCAAGAGCTGTCTTCTCGGCCAGAGCATACTGTTTGGTGTCGAGGTAATACTGAGTCAGCTCCACAGCAGCCTTCGCACCGGCTTCGGATGCCGTATTGGCTGAAAGTTCTTTAAGGATTGCCACAGCCTCAGCGGCGCGATTCATCTTCATCAGCGCATTGGCTTCTATAAGAGAAGCCTCCTCAAGCTGTTCGGCCGACAATCCTCCTGCGAGGCGTGTCTTGCGTGCGTAGGCTAACTGTTCTGACGAATCTGTTGTGGTGCGCATGATGCCTGCCGCAGCTTCAGCTCCGAAATCCTGAGGCGCTGTCTTCTCAAGCTCCTTGTATGCCAGGAGCGCGTCTTTGGTGCGTCCTAAATTGTTCTCCAGCAGTTCCGCTTTCATAAGCAATGCTTCGGGAGCCTGCGGAGAGTGGGGGCGTGAGGCAATGAGCCGGGACAACGTAAGCTCCGCTTCCTCATATTTTTTCTGTTTCTCAAGAGAGAATGCAATGTCGAGCAGGGCTTGAGCCAGATATGTGCCGTCGGGATAATCATTCACATAGTTTCGGAGAAGGGTTATGTGATCGCTGTTGTCGGTATATGCTATTTCGGCTCCGTCGAAAGCAAGTTTCTCCATTTCACCGGGATCGAGCTGTGTCGCCCCCGGCACACTTCCGAGGAATTGAGAGTATTCTCTCAGCTCACCTACTGATGCATAATATTTTTTCAGGTCGTCATTTGCCATTGCTGCTTCCTCGCTTGAGGGCCAACGACGTATAATCTCTTTATATTCATCTGCAGCGTCGGCAGTTTTCCCTCTTTTCATGTTGGCGATGGCCAGATTCAGGAGCGCTTTCCGAGCCTGAGATGCATCGGGATATTTCTTTGATACTTCTCGGAATGCGGCGGCAGCGTTATCGCTCTGCCCCAGACTTTCATATGTCATAGCCTTTTCAAGCAGGGCACTCGGAATCCAGCGTGATCCCGGGAATTTGGTTTCCATTTCCGTGAGCTCACGTATTTTCCCTTTGGTGTCGTTACCGAGCCCGAGCATAAGTGCATGGCGGTATGTGGCATAATCGGCATCAGCTGCTTCCGCCTTAATAGCCTGGGCGTATAGATTTCTGGCTTCGTTGTAGTTTCCCGTGTAGTAAAGGCAATCGGCTCTGCGGATCACGGCATCATCTTTCATAGTTGTCGGCAAAGCCGGAGAAGCGGCGATGGCGGTGGCGAAATCACGGCCCGCGGATGTGTAATCATCAAGCATATACTCCGCATATGCCAGATCATACAGAGCCAGCGTGCGGTTGGCCGACGGCTTGATTTTTGAGGCGGCTGTCTTATATGCGGTTCTTGCCCCCTTGAAATCGGCCAGAGCATAAAGAGCGTCGCCAAGCCATAACTGTGCCTGGGCAGCTATTGTCGCATCGTGTGATGAGAGGTCTATCGATTGTTTCAGATATTCGGCTCCTTCCGAAGGGTTGCCGTTGGCCACACACTCCACACCGAGTTCGTAAAGAATCTTCTGTTTGGCTGCCAATACTTTTTCCGATGGCTTGCGAATCGCGTTAATGCTCTGGAGCGCCTTGCGGTAGTTGCGGTCGTTGTAATATGCCGTGGCAAGATATTCCTCTATCTTAGGCGTATATTCGGAATCGGGATAATCGGTGATGAAATTTTCCATCAAGGCTGCCGACGAAGAGAAAGGGATCTTTCCGCCGCGTGTGAGGGCCGCAGCATAATTATAAAGGGCGGTTTCGGTCACGTCACGGTCATAATTGAGTTTGGCCGCCTTTTCAAAGGCCATTGCGGCGGCATCCATATTGCCGCTTTTCAGGTCGCACTGCCCGATATAGAGCCATGCGCTCTGTCCTAAGTCGGAATCAAGGTTGGTGAGACCCTCGAATCTTTCAGAGGCTGATTGATAGTCTCCGTTTTCATAATCCATCACCCCTAAAGCATAAACGGCATCGGGAGCTCCGTCACCGGGCACCTCTTTCATATAATCGGAAAGATATCTGCGTGCGTTTGTATAATCCCGTTCTTTGAAATAGGATAGACCGGTTATACGGTTTGTCTCAGGAAGCAACTCTTTGTTTATATCTTTCTTCCTAAGGAGCGGGGCGGTTGTCTTGATCACTTTCGAATACTCTCCTCGGGAATAGTCGATTTGAGCGATATAATAGTCGGGTTCGAGTCCGTCTGCCGACTCCGGAATCCTGGAGAAACCGGTATAAGCCTTGTCGAGCTCCCCTTCCTGATAATCAAGATAAGCCTCATAGAATTTCGCAGCCTGACGGTATTCCGGGACGGAAGATATATTCCGAAGCATCTGACGTGCGGGGTTATAGTTTCCTGTCTTTATCAGGGTCAGGGCCTTGCGGTAGGTATATAATGGGGTCTCCGAACGGTTCAGCCTGTCGAAGTCTACATTTTCATAAGCATCCAGAGCCTCGGCCCATTGATGTCTGAAAAAATAGAAATCAGCTATGGCCAGCCGGGCCTTTAGCGCGAGGGGCGAGGCCGGGTAAGTGCTTTCAAAGTCGCGCAAGAGATTAATGCATTCGCTGTCGCCGCGATGATAGAGCGCTTCGGCAAGCATGTAGACATATTCCTCACGGCTTTCCGGGGAGAGCGCATCGAGGATACTGAAATCTGTGTCTCTTGTGTTCAGCATCTTCAGCTGGTCGATTACCCCTCCGTAATTTCCTGCATCGAGCATTGTGCGCGCACGTTCCATATATCCCCGGGCCGATGGAGAGAGACGATCGGGAGAGGCCGAGGATTGTCCGTAAACAGGAACAGACGGGAGCAGTGTTAATATAGAGACGGCAGCCGCGAGAAAAGCTTCACGACCACGGGAATGCTTGTCGAAGTACTTCTTCATAACAGATAGTTTATGCGGCCCGAATTACAAAATCGTGGCTTGGTCAGAAATGATTGATCCCACAGCTACGAAGTCATACGGCCGATTAAAACGCAAAAATAATAAATTAAGGTAAATGGAGCAAATCGGGGTGTGTAAACTCGTGGTCATTTCCTCTTTTTCAACATTTTTTCAATGCCATAGTGTGCGGCCACCGAGAGCAGAATCGTGGTCGATAAGACGTAAATGTATTCTATCCAGATGTTGTTATGATTTATTCCAAGGAATACACTGAACTGAATTATAGGGAAGTGGAACAGATACATTTCGTATGAAACGTTATTACGATGATGCAGTGCTGAAAATGTGTAAGGCATGAGACTTATTGTCATGACCAGCATGGTTATCGCCACCGGATTGAGGATTATGCTTCCGAATAGTGACAGCCGTGATATAAGCAACAGCACAAGGCCTCCCGCACCCATGAATAAAATGTTGCGGGTGAAGAAGTCTTTGATGAAATATACAAGCATTCCGCAGTAAAAATAGGAGAACTGTCCCATTAACTGTCGGCTCAGGATGTTATATAACTCGGCTCCGGTCTTCAGGTAAAGAGATGTGAAAAGCACCCGGTAACCTATGGAGAACAATATCACAAGGATTACCAGAGATATATTCGACATCCGTCGGATGTGTCGCTGCAGCAGTATGAATAGAGGAACTGAAAAATAGAGACACCATTCTATTTTCATTGTCCAGAGAGAGCCGTTCACGGCAGGAGTGGAGAATTCAGCACCTTGAAACACGCCGGGCAGATCCGGGTGAAGCCAGTTAAGGAACGACAGGTTGGCTCCAAGGTATGCCAGAAATCCCGAGGATGTGTAGTATTGACCTGCAGAAAGCGAGGAGGCGACCACCAGAAAAATTGCCGCAAGCAATACAATCAAAATGTAAGGAGGCATTATCCTCCGTGCCCTCTGACGCAGATAACCGAAGAAATTATCATGGCGTATGTAATTGGGATACATCAGGAATCCGCTGAGAGCAAAAAATCCGCCCACTGCTTCGAAAGAAGAGAGGAAGAAGGGGGTGCTATAACCGGCTATCTCGTTTGTATGAGCCACAATAACGGCCAGAGCCAGGATATAGCGGATTATATCCATATTATAATAATATGTTGATTTTGCTTTCAGAGAGGGAGTATCTGTCATAATTTCATTTGTAATTATCCCTCTCCCGGCAACCGGAAGAGGGATTCATATTGAAAATTTATAGGGAATCAACCCCGATACAAGATTCTTAGAATATCATTTTCTCCAGCATATACACGCCCACACCGGCCAGATAACCAATGAGTGCAAGCCATGTGAATTTTTTCAAATACCAACCGAAACTTATTTTTTCCAGTCCCATGGCAATCACGCCAGCCGCAGAGCCGATGATCAGTATGCTTCCACCCACACCGGCACAGTAGGAAAGAAGTTCCCAGAATGTCCCGTCGATCACGAAATCTGCGAAATATCCTGTAGTGCCCGGATCGGCCACCGGATACATTCCCATCACACCGGCCACGAGCGGCACATTGTCCACGATAGATGATAACACTCCCAACACCACGTTTATGATGTAGATATTATGAATTTTCTCATCAAGCACATTGGCCATGCCGGAAAGGAGTCCGGTAGACTGCAACACTGCCACAGCCATCAGGATTCCGAGGAAGAAGAGAATGGAAGGCATGTCGATGCGTGATATGATTTTGGGAAGACGCAACTCTTTTGCCGAGTCGAGCATCTTTTTCGAGTTATAGAAGATTTCGGTGAATACCCATAGACAACCGAGCACAAAAAGGATTCCGACAAACGGAGGGAGATGGGTGATGGATTTAAATACGGGCACGAATATCAGGCCTCCCACTCCAAGGAAGAAGATAGTTTTTCGTTCTCCTTTCGAGATGAACCGGTTTTCAGTCTCGAACGGTGGCTGAGATTCAAGAGTGCCGTGAAGACTGCGTGCGATAATTGCCGTAGGAAGCACCATCGACACAAGCGAGGGGAGAAGGATATACGACAGCAGGGCCGGAGCTGTCACATTTCCCTTGACCCACAACATGATTGTTGTTACGTCTCCGATGGGCGACCAGGCACCTCCTGAATTAGCCGCCAGGACAATAGCTCCGGCATATAGCCATCGCTCCTGTTTATCGGCAATGAGTTTACGCAGAAGAAGGATCATCACAATCGTAGTGGTGAGGTTGTCGAGTATGGCCGACATAAAGAATGTGGTGAAAGAGATGATCCATAGGAGCTTGCGTTTGTCGCGTGTGTTGATACGGTCAGTGATTATGCCGAATCCTCCATGCACGTCGACCAATTCCACGATAGTCATGGCGCCTATCAGGAAGAGAAGTGTCTGCGCAATGTCGCCCAGATGCTCCACGATGTCGATATTCAGCACATATTCGAGTGCCTGTCGCGCGGGAGAAAGATCGTTTAAGGATGGATTTTCGGCAAGAAAACGGTGGAAGTGCTCACCGGAAACTTTCGGCACAATATCGGCTGCGCCTAAGGCGTATAGAACCCACATAAGCATTCCAAGCACCAATGCCGAGGCTGTCTTGTCGATTTTCAGAGGATGCTCAAGAGCAATCGCAAGATAGCCGACTACAAAAATAATTACAAGAGCGGTTAACATCAGAAAGTATTTTGGTTTGAACTCATTTTGACATTAGTTGAAAATGAGTTTTTATTTCATGGAATGCAAAGGAAATCATTTATCCGCGATTGTGCAAATAAAATTAAAGAAATTTTTCTTTAATTATTTCCGTGCGCATTCACTGACCACTTTCAGAAGTATTCCTTCTGATGCAAGGAGTGTCTCCACAAACTCTCTGAATGCACCGTCTCCTCCTTTCACTTGCCCTATATATCTCACCGCTTGTTTCACGTAGAAGGGTGTGTTGGCCGGACAAGCGCTGAAGCCGACAGACTGAAGCAACGGCAGATCGTTAATGTCGTCTCCGATGAAGGCTACCTCTTGCAGTGATATTCCTGATTCGGCACATATTTTACGTGCAAGCTCCAGTTTGTCTTTGACACCGAGATAACAGCGGTCGATTTTAAGTTTTTCGGCACGCTTTGCCACAATAGGTGTGTTTTCTCCGGTCATTATCACCACCGGGATATTGAGGTGACGAAGAAATATGACTCCCCATCCGTCTTTGACAGAGAAGCGTTTCATTGTGTCTCCTTCAGCGGTATAATACATTCCGCCGTCGGTCCAGACACCGTCTATATCTGTTATGAATAATTTTGGAAGCATTTTTTTAATTGGAATTATCGGAGTTATCAGAGAGATTGGAATTATTGGAATTATTGGAGGGATCGGAATTATCGGAATTATTGGAGGGATCTGAGGGATTGGAATTATCTGAATTATCTGAATTATCGGAGAGATCGGAATTATTTCAGAAACTCCGGATATATTATTTCGTCGGGGCCGAGTGTCTTGGAGATTGTTTTTCCAATCACTTGGTTTTTCTGACTCCACTTGAATCCGTCGCCGGGCGACAAAAGATGAATGTCGTCTTCAGTTATGACATGTCCTTCGGGGAGTTCACGCCTGGTTGCGATTGATCTTTCGAGTTTGACTTTGGCCGCTTCAACCGCCGGGTCTATATAAAGATCCTCACGTCCTAACCAGCGTTCCGCCACGCGGATGTCGCGCACCATTCTGTTCACTCCGTCAGGACCGAGCGATCCCTGCTGATCGGTTCCTTTCATATGACGGTCGATGGTGATATGTTTTTCTATAATCTTCGCTCCCATTCCGACAGCCACTGCCGGAGCGGCAATCCCGATGGTATGGTCGGAGAATCCGATGGTATATTCCGGGTAATTGCGTAGAAGATAGCTTATGGTGCGGAGGTTCAGGTTATCGGGACGTGTCGGATATTGGCTCACGCAATGCAAGATAGCGATATCCGAATGATGACGTGTTATCACTTCTAATGCTTCGTCGAGTTCCTTTCTGCCGGCCATCCCTGTGGAGAGAATGATCGGGATGCGTGTCTCTGCCATGGCCTCAAGAAGAGGGAGATTGGTGAGATCGCGGCTTGCCACCTTCAGACGATCAGGTGTGAAGAGTTTAAGGAGAGACATGCATCCCGGCGAACATAATGTCTCCACGAAATCAAGACCTAATCCCTTTGCATGGCGATATACTTCCAGATGCTCCTCGTCGGAGAGTTCGAGAAAGGCTCGGTGCTCACCGTAGGTGCGTCCGAAGGAATGGGGGGAGTTGTAAGGGCGGTTCATCTGTTCGGCCGCCAACTCCTCTTTGAGATCGCGTTTGGTAAGTTTCACGGCATCCATCGGGAGGAGATCGAGATTTGAGGCCTCGTCTCTTACAGGACGTGCCACGAGATCTACGATAAGTTTGGCGATATCGACCGAACCGTTATGATTCTGACCGATCTCACCTATGATATATGTATGTCCGGATTCTTTCATTTTTCGTTCTGAAGTATATTTGTTTTCATAATATTTCCATACTCAGGATTGGCATCCACCAGATTCACCAATGCTTCGAGTGAGCCGTCGGTTTCATTTTTCACTCTTTCCGAGAGTTCGTTAAGGAGTTTGAAATCGGAAGGGGTATCGAGGGTGAGCCTCAGATCTGTGCGTGCGCTCAGGAAATCCGGGAGCGGGATACGGGCGATTTTGAAACTTTCGGGATGAGTGTATAGAAATATGGTTACATGCTCAAGATAAAGTTTCTCGTCGGTAAGGGATGCCGCTTTCTTCAGAGCCTCTGTTGTGGCGAGTTCGGCGAAAAGACCGAGATGAGACTTTATCGTGGGACGTCCGTCGGGGAAAGCATAGCATACGTAATCCGCACCTGTGTCCGTCTGCACCTTAAACATTTCATTGAACGATGAGGTGTCAAGAAACGGGTTGTCGGAACAAACCCTTATAATACGACGCAATCCGAATTTCTCTGCGGCTCCGATGAAACGCGACAAAACATTCTCCTCGCTCCCTCGGAAACAATCTATACCATGAAGGGCAGCCACTTCTTCAAGCACGTCGTCGGCCGGATTCACTGTTGTGGCCAGCACAATACGCTTATCCGGACACTTGAGTTTTATATTTTCTATAACAATGTCGATGATTCTCTTCTCTCCGGAGAAGGGGAGGAGTATCTTGGCGGGCATCCGTGTGGAGCCGGAACGGGCTTGAATCACGACTCCATCGTTTGAATATTCAGTATTCATAGTTTTTCTCTTTTGAATGCGTCGATGAAACTTCCGGGGGTGATGTTGATTATCTCCTTCCCCATAGAATGGGCATAATCCCTGAGTGTGAAGTAGGCCTTGAACGCCACATGCATATGATATAGAATTGTATGCAGTCGGGCAGAATCGAGATTTTCCTTCTTCACGGTGTCGGCTTTCGACGAATCGCGGTCGTAGAAATGTTTCTGATGCATGAGCACCTCATTGTCGTCGGTCACGCTTATTTCCGGAAGCCATGAATGATCGGCTCCTGCGAGGTATATCCTTTTGAAAGGCATTCTGAGGGAAGTTGCGATCGCCGGTATCAGCACATTATGCGGGCGGGGCATACCGAGGCCGTGGCGGTAGACCCATTTCTCGAACGGGAAGAATCCTTCCACGGGAGTGGTGTTATAGATATGAACCTTGATGTCGGGATTCTTTTCCACCATTGGGCGCCATTTATCATCGGCAAGGGCACGTGCGGGAACAAACAGATGTAACGGCCAATCCGTTTTGCTTGCAAGCGAGCCGAACACAGCCTCTCTTTTCTCATCTACAATCCAGAATAGCGGATCGGCAATGATATAAAGCTCCGGACGAAGTTCGGTGAAGAGGGGAGAGGTGGCGAATAGGTTGACAGCGAGAAGAGTCTTATCTGCTAAGAAACTCCGATGTTGCTCCACGGTGGAACTGAGCGACGGACCGTTTGCAAGAATAACGACCTCGCCGTTATTCCCCGAAAGAGCCGGGAGTGGAGAGGGGCGGCGTGAAAGCAGCGGAATCTTCACCAGACTCAGTATGGTCTGTTCAAGATTGCTCCCCCATTTCATCAGGCTGTCTAATTTTCCCATTCTATATAAAATCAATTAATCTCGGTTAATCCTCTAATTTTAATCCAAAGTTATCAAATTTTTTTGAGGTAAGGAAAATATTCTTGCAGAATAAGGCGATGGATAGAAAATAAATATTAAATTTGTGTGTAAATTAGAGATATACGAGTTTTACTCGCCACATTCTGCTGGATATACTTTTAATATTAGATCCATATTGCTATGTTTAATATTCGTCATGCCGGTCTGTTCTGCCTTCTTGGTTCTATCGCGCTCCCGTCATTTGCCGCGGAAGCGGAAAAAAATGAGGATACCGAAAAAGCCACTCATCGGCTTCATCTGTCAAAGGCACGCAACGACTCCACGCGCCATTCCATTTTTGAGAAGAATCGTCCGAAAGGTAACAAGGAGATTCCCGTTCCGCATTTCTGCATACACACGTCGGATCATAAATTCGCGCTCACTATCGGAGGGCAGGTTAATCCGATTCTCGGTTTCGACTTCCGTAACAATCTGTATGAACAGGATGGAGGAGGTATAAACTTCGCCACAAATGCAATCCCCGTTCCTGCAGTAAAAGGGAAAAGATCGGATTTCTATATAAATGCCCTTAATGCCGATATTGATTTTCAAGTAGTTGGTTTCGGAGGAAGTGACGATCAGATCACGGGATATATAAAATTCGGTACTAATGGAATCAACAACGGACTTCAGATGAAGGATGCCTACGTGTCGTGGCGCGGTTTCACGGCCGGACGAAAAACCACCTTGTTTAAAGACGGGGTCGCCGCTCAGCCGCCTACTGTCGATCCGCAGGGTCCTTGCGGAATGGTAGATGGGACTGCCTATGAGGTAAGTTATATTTCTCCGGAATATAAAGGTTTCAGGGGTGCCATAGGTATAGCCACTCCCACATATTATCATTCCTCAGGCCGATATTATGGTCCTGACTATCGCGAATGGGGCTCTGACAACAGTCTGGAGGGGGAACAGGTGACGAATCCCAATTACTATTCACAGAATGTGCCTGATCTGCCATTATGGGTGGAATGGAAAGCCTCGGAATATAACAGGGTAAGAGTCAGTGGTATCTTGCGCACATTTATATATCGCGACATGATAGAGGAGAAAAAGCGTCATGCATTCGGCTGGGGTATCATGCTGAGCGGAAACTGGAATCCGATAAAGCCTCTCATATTCTATTTGCAGGGTGTGTACGGTCAAGGTATAGGTAACTATATACAAGATCTATCAGGTCTTCCTCTATCGTTCACTCCATGCAATGAGCATATCGGTAAGATGTGTGCTAATCCTATGATGGGTGTGAATCTTGGAGTAACCTATAACATAAACAAACGTTGGCAGGTGAATGCAGTTGCTTCAGAGGCAAGAATCTGGAATGTCGGTCCATATGCGGAGGAGAATGCTACCGAGGAAGGACACTTCAACGATTACCGTTACGGATTCTATTTTGCAGCCAACGGATTTTATAACATTACCTCCTATCTTCAGGTAGGTCTGGAATACCTTTACGGCCGTCGTGGCACGTGGAATGTCGGTTCCGGAATAGACAACAGAATCCAGACACAGTTCATGCTTACTTTCTGAGCCTGTAAAAAATAGAGCTTTCATTTGAAGAAGGGTGAAACTTCATATAAAAACGGGAATACATTGTATTCCCGGAGACAGCCCCGGGGCGGGAGCCTCCGAGCTTCCGCAAAATTTAATGTGGCCCGATGCCACATTAGATTTTAATATCAATAGGATTTATTTATTATCCTTAGGATTTGTTCTTATCCATAAGATTTATTCTTATCAGCAAGATTCCGGTAAAAGTAATATTGTCATGGAGCATTTAGCTCCCTGACAATATGCGGAAGCTCGGAGGCTCCCGCCTCGTTTCGCCGTCTCTTCAGAGAATACGATGTGTTTTCGGGTGCAGATCACGGGGCGGGAGCCTCCG
>JAAVEA010000023.1 GCA_014801535.1 Bacteroides sp. | reverse complement strand
GTATTCTCTGATGAGACAGGGAAATGGGGCGGGAGCCTCCGAGCTTCCGCATATTGTCATGGAGCTAAATGCTTCATGAAAATATTACTTTTACCGGAATCTTGCTGATAAGAATAAATCTTTACGCATATCAAAACTAAGGATATTAAAATCTAATGCGGCGTCGAGCCACATTAGATTTTGCGGAAGCTCGGAGGCTCCCGCCCCGGGGCTGTATTTGAAAACACATCGTATTCTCTGAATGGAGGCTCGTGCCGGGGCTGTATCTGAAAACACATTGTATTCTCTGAATGGAGGCTCCCGCCCCGGGGCTGTATTTGAAAACACATCGTATTCTCTGAATGGAGGCTCGTGCCGGGGGCTGTATCTGAAAGCGGGCAGCCTTGATTACGGGTTGAAAGTTTTTTTAATAGAGGCACCGGGATAATAAAATGTTAGAATATCTTTATAGTTATATCCTTCGAGTGCCATTCGAGCGGCTCCAATCTGACACAGACCGACTCCGTGTCCCCAACCGTGACCTTTTAAATGCCATTGACTCTCTGATAAAGCTTCAATGTCAAACCATGAGGAATAAAGATGTGAATCGGCTAAAAGTCGTCTTATCATAAGTTCTTTGCCTATGATGAGATTCCCTTTTGTTGCTTTGACCAGAAGTTTATCTATTCTTCCGGATGCGCCACGAGAAAAGATATTTAAGTCTGTGACATCCCCAATATCTCTACTGAATTTTTGCAATAAGTTTCTTTTAATCTGCTCGGCAGTAATGACGGTTTCCCACATGAACCCTCCGGCATTGGCAAGATCGTAATCTTTTAGTATTGACTTCAAGATTTTATTTCTCTCATCTTCCGTCAATGAGTCAAGATTACACCAAGGATCCTCGAAACTTTTCAGACATTCCTCTTCGCGAGGCTGCCAACAGGTGGAGAAAACTTCAGTTCTACCACCGCAACATTTAGAGAAACGGGCATCAACAAGTTTTCCTGAGGGGGATATCAAAATTTCTCCTTCGGTCGATTTCAATGCAGAAAGTGCGAGAGAGGAGATCGGTTGAATGCCTTGGTAACGTTGGCAGTGGTCGTCCGAACAGACATCAAACCCCTCATGATCGCAAGTATCTTCCCAATTAACAATCATATCGGGAAGATTTTCTTTCCCATTTTCTGAATGGTTATGAATATTCAATATCTTTCCCAATGCCCAACTGCGCGAGATCACGGCATGTGCTTTCAGAAATTCAAACGGTGCTTCCGGATTCATTTCGCTTCCGACCACACATTCCAGATATTTCTCCAAAGGTAGCCGGTTAATGATTCTGAAATCTTTGGAATCCGTTTCTTCAACCACTCCCGGCAATAAGGCTTCGATGGCTTGCTGCCAATGAAAATTCTTGCCTATGAGCATGTTTTTCAGCAAAGTATAATCCCCCTTTTTCTCCAATATAGGATTTCCAAGAGTAGGTATGCCAACCGATATTTCCATAAATATCTTTTTAAGTCCAATTGCAAAGTTTGCAAAGTTAAAAAATAAAAATATAAAAGAGTTGGATATTGAAAAAAATTATATAACTTTGCCGATGCAATGGTATCTCCTATTCCCAAGAGAGGGAAGTCGGAAATGAGTCCGGGGAGATTCAAAAGGGAATCCGGTGAGAATCCGGAACAGTACCCGCTGCTGTAAGTCCGTTTTTCGGTTAATTGGAGAGCAGATTCATATCATCAGCTATCTCATGAAAACCGATGTCAGTGATAAAACCATTGGAACCACAGGTTCTGAGAAGGTGTCGCCGGCAAGGATAAGTCAGAAGACCTGCCAATGCCATACATAAATCAGTGCCTGCGGGATTATGGGCTTCGACTTATCCACCATCTGTCTTTTTGAAAAAATATGGAGGTGGCTTCATTCATAAGCGTCTCGATTCATATAGATTCGTTTCAATTCAGGAGCGTTTCAAATGATCGGAATACACATCCCGTTGATTACTGACTTTCAGTATGTCGACGGGATTTTTCTTTTGACAAGGAAACACCTGAAAATTGATTAAACGCTTCCGCGTCAAAAGATTTCGACAAATGAAACAGTTTCTTATAAATTTCTGCCTTTCTCCGGCATCTTCCGGCTGTCGTGATGACATCCGGAAGATTACGGAGAATTATCCGGGATAATTGCGGAAATATAAGAGACATAACCGATTGAAACGAATGAAAATAAGAATGTTCGCGCTATTGCTTCTTTTCCCAATATACGGTATATCGGTTTACTCTGCAAAAGATAAAGCTGATAAAACTCCGATAGAAGGAGAGGAGAATAACGCCGAAAAGAAGGAAGAGAGAGTTAAGCCTGATTCAAATCAGCCCTCCGATACCTTAGGCCGAAACCTTAAGGAACTTGTCGTTACTGCCACACGTAACGGTCAGGATGTGATTCCTGCCCAGACACTAAGCGGTGATGAATTGCGACGTCTTAACAGCAACAGCGTAGCAGATGCCATGCGCTATTTCTCCGGAGTCCAGATAAAAGACTATGGAGGGGTAGGAGGTATCAAGACAGTCAATATCCGTTCGATGGGAACGAACCATACCGGAGTGGTTTATGATGGTGTGGAATTGGGTAATGCACAGAACGGACAGATCGATTTAGGTCAGTTCTCACTCGATAATATAGAATCGCTTTCCTTATATAACGGGCAGAAAAGTGAAATTCTCCAGCCGGCGAAAGATTTCGGTTCGGCGGGTTCGATATATATGCGCACGCGCACGCCTCATTTTGAAGAGGGAGAAAATTATCACGCGCGTCTCACAATGCGCACAGGTTCCTTCGATCTGATAAATCCATCGGCACTCGTGGAACTCAGGCTCAGCAAAAAAGTGAACGCATCATTAAGTGCGGAATGGATTAATTCCAGCGGAAAATATAAATTCAGATACCGCCGTGTGAATCCGGCCGGCGAATTAGCCTATGATACAACAGCCGTGAGGGAGAACGGCGATATAAATGCAACCCGTCTCGAACTTGGCTTAAATGGAAACCTCCCCTCCGGTTCATGGCATTTCAAAGGATACAACTATAACTCTGAGAGGGGAGTGCCGGGAGCTATAGTAAATAATGTGTGGAGAAGAGGAGAGAGGATATGGGATACCAACTCTTTTGTGCAAGGACGGTATAACGGTTACTTCGGTAAGTTTTCCACACTCAATAATTTTAAGTATGCTTTTTACCGAACACATTACGTAAATAATGATGACAAGCAGATTAAGGTTGACAATTTATACAAACAGAAGGAGATATATCTCTCCACGGCCAATGAATATGAGATTCTGGATAACTGGCGAGCCTCGGTGAGCTACGATTTCATGTGGAACACCTTGGATGCAGATGTATATGGCTTCGTAAAGCCCGACCGGTTATCACAGTTTCTCTCTTTTGCCACAGCATTGAACCTTGATCGATTTAAGGTTCAGGCAAGTGGATTAGGCACTTTTATTCATGACAGGATAATAGGTCAGGAATCACCGGCCGATAAACATGTGTTCACCCCGGCTGTCTTCATAAGTGGGAATCCACTTAGAAATAAAGATTTATCAATTCGGGCATTCTATAAACAGTCTTTCAGGATGCCTACATTCAACGATCTCTATTATGCCGATATGGGTAACTCCAAACTTGAACCGGAGAAAGTGACCCAATATAACGTCGGATTTCTGTATGACCATAATTCGCAGGATGCTTTTCTGACAGCGGCACGTTTCTCTACCGATATCTATTATAACCGGGTGAAAAATAAAATTGTGGCTTATCCAAAGGGTCAGCAATTCCGCTGGACTATGCTTAATCTGGGGCTTGTAGAGATTCGCGGAATAGATGTGACGGGAATGATGACCTTGAATCCATTAAAGGATTTGTATTTCACCTTAAGATTGCAATATACCTTTCAGCGTGCGATCGATATAACAAGTCCCGCCGATAATTATTACAGGCATCAGATTCCATATATTCCGCGCAACTCCGGTTCGGTGGTAGGTAATATTCTCTGGCGGGGATGGAATCTGAATTATTCCTGGATATATGTCGGGGAGAGATATAACCAACAGGAGAACATAAGGTATAACTACACCCAGCCATGGTACACATCCGACATATCCCTTGGAAAAGACTTTCGTTTCGGCAAGGTCAATCTGAGAGGAATGATAGAGGTAAATAACCTCCTGAGTCAGGATTATGATGTGATTCTTAATTATCCTATGCCGAAAAGAAATTATCGGTTCACCATAACAGCAGAGATATGAAGATTAGGAGACAAGCCATAAAATTGATGTTTCTGTGGCTCGCGACAGGCCTTACCGGTTGTCGTGAAGATGAGCTTGTGGTGCCCACGGAATATGATATAATAGGAGATGAAAACTACCGAAGCGACATCCGCGGATTTTATCTCGTGAATGAAGGGAACATGGGTTCCAATAAATGCACTCTCGATTTTTATGACTATCGCACCGGACTCTACTCCCGGAATTTCTATGCCGAAAGAAATCCTAACGTAATAAAGGAATTGGGAGATGTCGGCAACGATATCGGAATCTATGGCAGCAAGCTTTATGTGGTGGTGAATTGCTCTCACAAAGTAGAAGTGATGGATGCGAAAACCGGGATAAGACTGGGCCAGATCGATATACCCAACTGCAGATACGTGAGGTTTTATCGCGGTAAAGCCTACGTGAGTTCATACGTCGGTCCGGTCCTGATTGATCCCGACGCACCGAAAGGCGCTGTATTTGAGGTTGACACTACATCTTTTGCAATCACCCGCAAGGTTAGTGTGGGTTATCAGCCAGAGGAGATGGAGATTGTGGACGACTATATGTATGTGGCAAATTCCGGGGGATATAGGGTGCCTGACTATGATAACACCGTTTCGGTGATACAGATGATCGACTTCAAGCAGGTGCAACAGATTCCTGTTGGAATAAACCTTCATAGAGTGAAGAAAGACCGATATAATAAGCTTTGGGTTACTTCGCGGGGTGATTACCAGACTCGACCCTCACGCCTATATGTGCTTGATAAAAGAAAAGGGTATAATCAGATGATCGTCACCGATACAATTCCCGTGGCTTGTTCCAACATGGCTATAAAAGGGGATTCACTCTTCTATTATGCCACGGAATGGAATAATTACACCTCCTCCAATACTATCAGCTACGGCATAATAGACGTGAGGAGCAAAGAAATTATTTCCAAGAGCTTTATAACAGACGGTACGGAAAAGGATATAACGATTCCATATGGAATTGCGGTGCATCCTGAAACAGGTGACATCTTCGTTACGGATGCCAAGAATTACGTATCCTCCGGCACACTCTATTGCTTCACAAAAGACGGGCGGAAGAAATGGAGCGTGCGAACCGGAGATATTCCGGCTCATATTGTATTTCTGCCTAATTGATCATGAAAGCGATGAATAAGATTATCCTTAAAAAAACATATAAATTTATCCCTGCCATTGTGTGGGGGGTGACACTGGCATCCTGCTCCGATGAGATTCCCATGGTGAGTTTGGGAATAGATGATTTCTATTATATCGGAAGGATGCAGAAACTCGACTTGCACCCCGCACTTACCGGTGAGAAATATAGATGGTGCATGGCCGATGCAAGTGGGGAGTGGGTTGAGCTCTCTTCCGATCGTGACTATATTTTCCTGGAGAAAGAGGAGGGCGATTATCGTCTGCGGTTTGAGATTATAGACACAGAGACTCCTTACGATTTTGAGTTCACGGTTCGTGTAATGCACGAAGAGGTGGAATATAGTCCCTATATATCACGGGTGTATGAATATTACCCCGCACCCGGTCAGTTTATCAACGAGATGCCTCAATATGAACCGGGTGATACATATTCCGATATATTGAAAAAAGCGGAGGAGAGTATATCGGGTACTAACGACATTATGATTTCCCTCGGTGGGTATGGCGGTTATGTGACCTTCGGGTTCGATCACACGGTGATGAACGTTGAAGGTGAATATGATTTCCGAATATGGGGAAATGCATTTTATGAACTTTCCAATCCCGATGCAAAGGGAGGCTCGGCGGAACCGGGAATTGTAATGGTGAGTCTTGACACAAATTGCAACGGACTTCCCGACGATGAATGGTATGAGCTGGCAGGAAGCGCATATCACGACCCCTCCACACGTCATAATTATGCTATTAAATATTTCCGGCCCGACGACAATAAGGAGGAAACTCCCGATGATTCCGGATTTCTTACCGATACCACCTATATCCGCTGGGAAGATTCAGAAGGAGAAGAAGGGTATGTGGCAAAAAATTCCTTTCATGCGCAGGCCTATTATCCCTTATGGACAGATAGTGATGCGCTCTCCTTTGAAGGAACCCTTTTAGCTCCAAATGCCAAGGATTTGAGCGGCGCCGGCTCATATTATGTGCTCTACTCCTACGATTGGGGATATGTTGATAATCATCCCAATGATTATGCCGATTTAAATTCCTTCGACATTGGGTGGGCCGTTGACAGAGATGGGAACAAAGTGTCTCTTCCGGGGGTGGATTTTATAAGGGTCTATACTGGTGTGAATCAATATTGCGGGTGGCTTGGGGAAACCTCCACAGAGATAGCGAGGGCTCGTGACCTCCACATCACACTCCCGGAAGAGAAACCTCTTCCTCCTGTTGAGTAGCGCATATCGAGAAAAAATAAAAAAGTAACAGAATATGAAATTAAGAAAGACAGCAGTTGTAACAGCCCTCTTTTCAGGCGCTGTGATATGTGCCTTCGGTGAATTTCAAGTCGATTTCAGCAAGATAAGGCATTGGAGTGGAGAAGGTGAGAATGAAGCAGCGTTAGTGGTTCAATTCCTTGACGATTATGAAAGGAAAGCCTACGTGTGGGGATACCGGTGGAAAGATGGTGAAGAGGCCACCGGTGAAGGGATGATAAGAAAGATTGCCGCCGAAAGCAACGATTTCTGTGCCCTGGTGCAGCTTACCGGGGTGTACGGCTCAACTCTTGACGGAGTAGGCTATTCGAGAAACAATAAGATATTGAATCACCTCTATTACGATTTTGAAGGAGCGGTAGATGATCCATACATTATGTTTGATTTCTATAATCCCAATCTTATGATGGGTCAGCATACTTCTCCTGGCGATGATGCAGAAGCAATGTGTAAAGAGGCAATCTCGAAAGCAAAGGAGAGCCATATAATTGAACATCCGCTCAACTACACGCAATTCGGTTATCCGGCTTACGATTATGACTGGTGGAAAGCAGATTCCTCATCTTTAGATATGAGATGGAACGCAGGATGGTATGCCGGCTATTGGAGCTACTGGCTCGGGAGTAAAGAATCAGATAGTTCGGAATACAGCTATTCCGGGTTAGGGATGACGAGTGTGAAACTTAAAAACGGTGATGTCAACGCTTGGAAATTCATGCCTCTCGACGGTCCGGTGAATCCCGATGATTTTGTGGATGGTTCCACGGGGGCATCTGTGGCCTGGGCAGATAAGTTGGACTATAATCATTTTGACGACTTGTCTTCCACGACCCCGATATTTGTAGAGGATCATGCAGACCGCGAAACCGATGTTTATGACCTTCACGGAAAATTCATGGGCCGGTTCCATAAAGGAGAGTCATTCGATTTGCCCTCTGGAATCTATGTGGGGAAACGAGGATCAGAAACTATAAAATTTTACCATAGATAACCAATGAGAAAGCTTTACTATCCTATCCTGCCGTCAGCAATCCTGTTGGGTCTGGCCGGTATTTCCCAGTCTGCATCGGGAGCTTCGCCTATTACGTCTATTATTCTCCCGGAATTTGAGGGAGGAGAACTGATTCTCGATGCATACCCTTCGGTGGAATTTATGTATAATGCCTATCCGGTTAAAGTTACGGTTTTACCGGAAGACGCCAATATTCGTTCATTGCGTCTTGTGACTGACCTTGATGATGATCCCGAGGGTCCCATTGTCAAGGCTAATTATCAGAAGGCTGACAAGACATACGAGTTTGTAACCACTCCTTTTGGCACTTTGCTTCAAGGGAACCCGGCAAATTATACTGAAGATGAACGGAGAGAGTCAATGTGGAATAGTTACGATGAACTTTCCCGTTATGCATCGGCGCGTTCCTGCACGGCGTGGTTTGAGGCTACCGACGGGAGCGGAGTGAAAAGTGATTCTTTCATTGTCACTGTTATGCCACGTGACCGCCAACCCCTTTCCGATAATTATCAGCAAGGCACTTTCTGGTTAAATGAGGAGTGGTTTGGCCATACAAATGGTTCAATTAACTATATCACTTCTGGAAATGAGGTCAAATATAGGGTCTTTGAATCACAGAATCCTGGCGAGGCGTTTGGATGCACATCTCAATATGGAATGATATTTGGCGACCGGTTATATGTAATGTCGAAGCAACCGAGCGATAATGGCGACCGCTACCGATTCGGAGGGGGCAGGCTTGTGATTGCCGATGCGAAGACCTTAAAGAAGATAGTATCCTTCGATGAAATAGGCACCACACCCGGCAACGGGGCAACGGGGCCAAACGGTTCCACTATGATGGGTGACGGCCGGGCTTGTGTTGGCGTTAGGGCTGATAAGGTTTATATCGGTCATCATAAGGGGATACGCGTCTTGAATATTGATTTAGAGAAAGCTGAAAGTCAGAATTATGCAATTGCCGCTTCAGCATTCACTTTGGGTAAGGAGATCAAGGTGGCCGATGATGAAAAGGGACTGTATGAAGGTCAGGTTGGAAATATGGTTTGCTCAGGGCCATATGTGTTTGCAGTAACACAATCTAACGGTTTGTTGGTGATAGATACAGAAAAAGATGAGATTGTAGGTAATCTTGGCACTCCTATGGGCGAAGAGGCTAATAAGGCTTATGCCGTGCAAGGTGTGGTTAGAAGTGCCGATGGTCATGTCTGGTTTGCCGAGCGCGGAGTGGATAATGGAAAAACCATTACACGGCTTGTAGAGGTGGATCCTTTTGATGCAACGGTTTTGAACAGCTATATTTTACCCGAAGGCGCCGGAAACATCACAACCGGCTGGGGAGCTTGGAGATCCACAAATTTCATAGCTTCGAAGAATAAGAATGTGCTTTACTGGGCAAGCGTAGGATCCGGTTATCAGGATGAAATCTTAGGTTCGAGTCCCGGCTTTATTTATCGTTGGGAAATTGGTAATGAGCTTCCTGAAACTCCCTATTTCTCCTTGGGTAAACGTCCGGGCAAGGATGAGAATACGTTTCAGGTTCCATACGCTACAATGGGCTATGACGACCGCACCGATGAGATTGTTTTTGCCACAACCCATGGAGCCAGCTATAATTATCGCTATGAATGGATTTACCGTATAGATGGAACAACAGGAGAGATTCATGATTATCAGCAGTTGCGACCATATTTCTGGTTTCCTGCCATGCCCATCTTCCCCGACAGATATGCTCCGGAATTCACAGCCCTTGACAATGTAAAATTGGGCCTGAATGCAGAAGAGATCAATCTTTACGACCATATTAAGGATCTTGACGGTGGGGAGAATCATATAGTTTTCCGTCTGGATGAAAATAGTGACACAGAAAGTCGGGCCTCCTCAAAAGAGGATATAGTCGAAGCCACCCTTGTTAACGGTAAACTAAACTTGATTCCGGTTGGAGAAGGTGAATGCAAATTGCACCTCATTGCGGAATCGAACGGAAAGGTTGCCACACATGATCTTTTGGTGACTGTGGGGCAGACAACAGGTATCCAAAATGTTTCCCACATATCCGCCCTGAACTACTCTGACGGATTAATCTCTGTGAGCGGTTTGGAAGGATACACTGCAAATATATACGACATTAACGGGAGATTGATTGAAAGCCAGATTATCTCAACGAATAATTGGGAATTTGTTCCGGCCTATTCTAAGGGCTTATATATCCTGCGGATCAAAGGAACTCCTTACACTTTAAAATTCAAGTTATGAAACACTCAGGAAGAAAAATTCAGCTATCTCTTTCGCTTGCATCAGTTCTTTTGACAGTCCTTCCGCTAAGGGGTGCGGAGGAGGAATACACCGATGGGGTATTTATCGTGAATGAAGATTGGTATGGTCATCAGAACTCAACGATTAATTGGATTTCAAATGACGGGGAATGGAGCTATCGAATTTTTCAGACAGCCAATTCAGAAACCGGCAGTCAATTGGGTTGCACAAATCAGTTTGGCCAGATATATGGCGACAGGTTTTATTTTATAGCCAAACAGGATAAGGATCCCGGAGCTTCTGTGCAAGGTGGCCGTATCACGGTAGCCGATGCCCGTACCATGAAGATGCTTTATCAGACACCGCTAATAGATCCTTCCGGGAAGCAATGCGACGGAAGGGGATACTTGGGAGTTGATGAACATAAGGGTTACATCTCCTCAAGCAATGGAATCTGGGTGTTCGATACGGATAATTATGAGGTGACAGGACAGGTGGAAGGTTCTGCCAATCCAAACGGAACGGACAACAGGCCGAACACGGATCCGACAGGCTCATTATATCATGGGCAGTGCGGGAGTATGGTACGTGTGAATGACAGAGTCTTTGCCGCGCATCAGCAATTCGGCCTTTTGGTTATTGACCCGGAGCAGGATAAGGTGGTAGAGACTATAACAATGGAGGCTGTAAGGGAATGTCTCCCTGAACCGGATAATGGTAAAGAAAAGGTTATGCCGGGAATCGGTTCTGTGGTCTTGGCTAAAGACGGGTCACTGTGGGTGAGTGTCGCTAAGGATGTGCAAGGAACCGGGGCCACTCTTCCTTATCTCATGCGGATTGATCCCTCGACTCTCGAAGTGAAGGTGATTGAGATTCCTTCCGGCATTTATCCACCATCCAACAGCTGGTATGCCTGGACCCCCGATGGTTTCTGTGCATCATTCAGAAAAAATGTCCTTTATTGGAATGGAGGTCCCAATTCCTGGTTCTCGAATGCGCGGATTTACAAGTATGACATAGACTCCGATGAAGTTTCTGTTATTGTGAATCTTGACAAAGAGGCTGAAGAAGAGGGACTCGATAAATATTCACGCTGGAATATCTATGGGTGCTCAATGCGTCCACATCCAGTGACAGATGAACTATACATCTCATTGTTTCACTATTTCCAGAATCCTAATTACACATTGCGTCGAACCGATTCGGATGGGAAAACCCTTCAGGAATACCCCATGATTTCAAATTATTGGTTTCCATCGTTACCTGTATTTCCCGATCTTGAAGCTCCGGTGGCTCATAACCCGGGTATTCAGGCAGTCTCTCCGAGCGAACCTACTTTAATTAATCTCGCGGGCTTATTTACTGATGTCGATTCAATGGAAGCGGCCATTGTGAAAAGCATAGTCTCAGTGAGCAATCCAACGGAATTCGAAGCAAGGATGGTGAACGGGAACCTTGAGATCGAACCCGTTCATGTTCCAGAAGGGAGTCGAGGCTATGTGGAAATCAAAGGTAACAGTAACGGGAAGATAGCCACTACAAGATTGGAGCTGCTCTTCTCGACATCCGGAATCGGGGATATAGTGGATTCGCCCGATTTAATGGAGATAGAATATTATAATCTTCAGGGACAGAGAATACCGAATCCCGAGAAAGGTGTGTACGTCCGTCGCTGCGGAGGTAAAACAGAGAAAATAATACTTTAATTAATCTATATTTAATCAATTTTGATCATGAAGAAATTTATGATTTTAGCGGTGTCTGCCTTCATCTTGGCAGGAACCGTGCAAGCCAAGAGAGTGCCTGAGAAAGTTCAAGGTGTTCCTTATGGTGAGACTATTAAAAAGGAGGGTGCCAAAAAGATTGCTCCCGCTTGGGAATGGGATCCGAATCCGGAAGCACCTGCACTTCCCGAGAATGAATTCACTTTCGATGATATCCAGAACTGGAGCGGAGAGGGAGAAAACCGCGCCGCTTTGGTGATTCAATGGAATGATGAACGAGAGAAAACCGCCCTCGTGTTCGGATATCGTTGGAGTGGATTGGCAACCGGTATTGATATGATCCGAACTGTCGTAGCCAATAATCCGCGTCTCTACGGATTGATACAATACACCAACGTTTCTTCACCGGTTGATCCACTTGGTGGATATACCATAAATGGATTCGGTTGGGATGCAGACTCGGATGGTGAGATTCAACTTTATGATAATGGTAACTTTGAGTATCTTGATTCTCCTGACGGTATGTTCATTCATCCTCGTGGCTATGATCCTGACAAGGGAGGCTCCTCAGATTATGATTATGATAACTGGGAAGCCGTTGACAAAGATGATTTCTGGGGAGCAGGATGGTATCTCAGCTACTGGAGCTATTGGGTCAAGGACTCCACTGAGGGTAATTTCGGTTATTCAGGGTGGGGAGCTTCCGGCCGTGTGCTCCAAGACGGCAGTTGGGATGGATGGAATTTCTCCTTGGAAATGATACCGCGCGACTGGAAAGAATTTCAAGCGGCCCCAAGCTTACTTCCAGAGGGTGCAAAAACGGAATTTGAAATTAACGGGCTCTATTTCTCCCTTACTGATTATCAAACAGGAAAGGTTAAGCTTGTCAATCCCTCGACTCTGACCACTATTGAGAATCCGTCAGCTTATACAGGAGTGATCGTTATACCCTCGGAATTTGTTGACGAGGAGAAAACCTATACCGTAACAGAGATCGATGCCGATGCATTCAAGGAATCAACAGTAACATCCGTAACCCTGCCGGCTACGATCGGGAAAATTGGAGCGAACGCATTCGCGGATTCTTCATTGAGCGAGATAAAAGGTTCTGAGGGTGTGGATATTTCAGCAACAATCAAATCGTTGGGAGCTTACGCTTTTTCCGGATGTCAGAATCTGACGGCTTTCTTATTGCCAGGTTCGCTTACTGCTGTTCCGGAAGGTTTGTATAAAGGTTGCGGCCTTAGCTCAGTTGAAATCCCCGAAACTATTGTAAGCTTGGATGCATCTTCGTTTGAGAATAATGCATCCCTCATTTCATTGGATATACCTGCTTCTGTTACGGAGATTGGGGAAAATGCATTTGCGGGATGCACTGCATTGCAAACGATTAAAGTTAATTCAGTTTATCCTCCTGCAATTTCAGAAAATACTTTCAGTGAATCTCTCTATCCCGTTGCTCATCTCCAGATTCCATCAGGATTTGAAGAGCAGTATAAGGCAAAGGATGGTTGGAAGAATTTCACAAACATTGATTTTTTCAATATCCCGGTCAATAACGGAGATCTCTTCTCTACGGATAATATAACTTATAAAGTTGTTATCAACGATGATTCTGAAAATGTTGTTATCTCTTATCCAAAAATCGATGGAAAACCTACCCGCGATAAGATAAAGGAGGCAAATCAGCTTCTGACAGGTGATATAGTTATTCCCGAAAAGATTACCTATATGGGAAAGGAGCTTGAAATTACAGAAATGAACGACAGTGCATTCTATTATGCAGATAATGTCACTTCTATTATCATAAATGCAAAATTGACAGCGATTCCCAATCAGGCTTTCGCAAATTGCGAAAAACTGACAAGTGTGACATTGCCTGAAACCGTGAAATCGATAGGAGAATACGCCTTCAGTTATGCAGGAATTGAATCAATGGTTCTTCCCGATGGTCTGGAGTCTTTAGGTTCACGTGTCTTCTTCCAGTGTCAGAATCTCACTTCAGTGAATATTCCTGCCTCACTCAAACAGATTCCGGGCTATTGCTTCTCTTATTGCAGGGCTTTGACTCAGCTCACATTCGGAGATCAAGTGGAAACTATCGAAGGGAATGCGATGCAGAACTGTTCGGCTCTTACATCGGTTGTTCTTCCCGGGAATCTTGCCAAGATAGCTGACTATACATTCTCTAACTGCGCATCCCTTGAAACTCTTATCATTCCGGAAAGTGTCACATCTATCGGATCATCGGCATTTTCGGGATGTTCAAAGCTTGTGGTTAAGCTTCCTTCCTCCCTTGAGACTCTCGGAGCCACAGCTCTCTCCGGGGTAGCCAACGAGACAATTGCGATTCCCGAAACAATTACGGCATTGCCTAATTCTCTGTTCTCGGGAAATAAAAATCTGAAGGCAGTGGAGATCTCTGATAATGTAACATCTTTCGGAAACTCCGTCTTCCAGAATTGCACCGCACTTGCTACTATCTCCATCAAAAAAGAGGAGGCAGTTCAAACATTCTCCGAAGATGAAAAAATAGGAATCAGTTTCCCGTCAAATCTTACCTCGATTGGTGGCTCATGTTTCCTTGGTTGTGCGGAACTTACTTCCGTGGTTATACCGGAGGGGGTGACAACGGTAGGTCAGAGTTTATTCAATAAGTGTGCTAATCTTGAGGAGGCTGTTCTTCCGAATAGTGTCAAGACCCTCCAGAGCGGAATGTTCCAGGATTGTAAGAAACTTAAGAAACTCACACTTGGTTCAGCAATAACTTCGATTCCTCAGAATTTCGTGCGCGATTGTAATGAACTGGAATGGGTTATTATTTCAGGTGATGAGGAGAACGCGGTTGCAGGAAAGATGGAATTGCCCGAGACCGTGACAACAATTGCAAGCTGGACTTTCGCCAACTGTAAGAAACTGACAGAGGTTTCGATCCCTTCAAAAGTTACAAGACTCGAAATGAACACATTCGACGGCTGTGAGGCTCTTGCAAAGGTAACTATCCCTGACGGATTGACCTATATAGGCAATTACGTTTTCCGCAATACGGCACTCACTGAGTTGGAGATTCCGGAGTCGGTTACATCGATGAATTATACCTCAGATGTTGTTTATGGTTGTCCGGATATTAAGGTATATATCTGCAACACTGCGGCTCCACAATCAATCGGTAGCAATGCGTGGAGGGTTGCCACAGGGGTATATGCACCTGTAATGGTGCCTGTTGGTAAGAAAGCTGAATATGAGGCGGCAAACAGCTGGAAAAATTCACAGATTTCAGAACCTGAGGCTGCGGTTTCATTCACCGGAGAGGAGATTGAAAACGGAAGCTCTGAGAAAGCAGATCTTTCAGTTGAAGTTAATGTTGAATTTGATGCTGCTCTTCCAGAGAGATTCCGCAAAGTTAATGAGGATCTTCTGATGGATGAGGCAGAATTTGAATTGCACTGGCGACTTGGAGAGGAGATCTCTTCAGACAGTCAGAACATCAGAAGGGTTGCAGAGATGAACGAGTCTGAAGAAGAGGATCAGCTTCCCGCAGAGGAAGAGACTCCGGATGATGATTTCGAAAAAGTTAGTCTTGAATTAAATTCCGAACACAAAGCTGTTGTTTCGATAGATCGTCCCTCAAAAGATACGATGCTTGAGACTAAGGTTCACGTGAATCATACTTCAGGAGAATATAATTCTGAGATAACCAAGATTGCTGTAAAAGGCTCAGGTGTTCAGACAGGAATTGAGAATATAGAAGTTAATTCTTCTGAAGAAGGTTTATATTATGACCTCAACGGCCTCCCCGTAGCTCGACCCGAGAAAGGTATCTATATCAATGTGCGTAACGGAAAGGTTGAGAAAAGAAATCTTTAAACCATAGAGATTTTATATTTGTATCAATGAGAGAGGAGCGCGTCGTGAGATGCGCTCCTCTTGAATCTTTATGGATAAGAAACCATTTTTATTATTGCAATATCATTTTCATAGGAGGGGAACAAGATACCTCCATTATTGACTACTGCTGTTTGTCCTGTATAAAGTTCCTCTACTTTTGCACCATCATCAAAAACTCCTGTTACATTGATTATTCCAGTCTCATTAGGTTTGAGTTTAATCAGGACTTTCTCGGTTTCGTTGTATCTTAAGCAAGTGTGAGTGTCAATTGTCTTTTGCCTTCCATTCCCAATCACGGGATTATTCTTGCGAATCCTTCCTAATTTCTTATAATGGTTTAATAAGGAATGGTCTAAATTCTCCCAATTCATATCCGACCGAAAGGCTTGATTGCTATCCACATTAAATCGTGCATCACTTAATCCTCGCCCGGTTTCGTCTCCATAAAATATCTGTATAATCCCAGGCGATAATAGTAAAGTTGAAGCACAATCGATCATATTCGACGAATCAGCGTCGCGGTGATATGAATTATTCAGATAACTAAAAGGATGCCAATCCTTATGGTTTTCCATACTGTCAGCGTATGCTTGCCACACATACACTATACCATCAAGATCACCACGTTTTGGGAAATAGAAATTAACCATACTTGAAAAACCAGCAACAGCATATTCCGGCATATATTCGATTGATGCCCCGTCATAATCTCCGGTCATATAAAACCTATCGATCCAGTCGCCACCCGGCTCCCCTTTATGTTTATCTCGCCATTTATCAAGTGCATTGTTACAAGCTATATTCAATTCTTTCCATCGGTCAATACCTACATTTTTCACAATATCGCAACGGAATCCATCAATTCCAAATTCCTCAACCCATGAGCTTATCCATGCAATTACATATTGAAGAGGATTCCAGTCATGATCCTTTCTTAGTTTGCGTGCCGTCGGATTCACCCATGCATCATTCCCTTTTCCCTCCGCTTTCCATTTCCGTTTAAGAAAATCGGGAATCTTGACATTGTTTCTGTTTTCATCTTTATAATCGGGCATTCCATACAAGGTCGCTTCGAGGGGATTAGTTTCATCCCAATCTTCATCGGGCATTCGGATCCAATCACGGTTATACCATCCATTCCAACCTAAGCGTCCAGCAAAGAACTCATCGAAACTCCAATTTCTGATATGTTCAGCTGCCGCTTGCTCACTAAGTCCTGTTTCTGCAAATCCATATTGAACTGCATCGAGCAGAGTCGGATAGCCCGGGTCGTTTAAGTTGGCTCCAAGCATAACTCTTATTCCTTGTGAATGAAGAGTGTCAACGAGTTCCCTGAATTCCTCTACTGTTCCTAAGTTCTTTTCAATTTGTGTGTAGTCAAGAGGATAATAACCGTGGTAACCATAATGGGGGAAGTCATTTATAGAGCCGCTTCCGCTCATCCAGCCGTGAATTTGTTCATATACGTCTGTCATCCATAGCACATTCACTCCTAAATCCAGGAAATAACCTTCTTTGGCTTTTTGAAGCAAGCCTTTGAAGTCTCCGCCGTGAAAGGTTGCGGCATTCATTCGTTCAGAGCCATAATCTATTTTTCGGCCATAATTGACGTTGTTGGTTGAATCACCATCAAGGAATCGGTCGGTTATTGCAAAATAAACAGTTGAATTTTCCCAACTAAAGTCTTTTCCGGATTTTGCATTAACATATAAACTAAACAGGACTGAGAGGGATAATAAGATTAGTTTTTTCATTTCAAAATATTTTTTTGCAAAATTATTTTGAAACCTGAAATTTTACAATACTGATTTATAACCACAAGGATTTACCATAGATTCATTGATTCCACGGCTGTTATAGCTTCAATTGAGTTAGCAACACTAAGTTTTTCGAGAATATTCTGACGATGACGGTTCACTGTATTTATACTGATATCAAGTATATCAGCAATCTGTTTACTCGCTTTCCCCTGTTTCATAAGCAAAAGAATCTCTTTCTCTCGGTGAGTCAGTATCTGCCTTCTCCGTTCGTTTAAAGAAAGAGTCATGATTTCACCGGAATGGTTATTCTTAATTGACGGATTAATTGTGCCATACCATCTTGTATCGGATGATAAAGAATATGTACATAAAATCAGCCATATCTTACCGTTGGGAGTGGGACATATTATCTGAGTTGTATTATCAACGAAGATGTAATCTTTTAAGGCACTTTTAATGCGTATCCTGCATGTGGCTTGATAATGTATCTTTTCACTTCCGGTGAATGGATTTATGAATTTGAAAAATTCATATTCCAGCATTCTTTTCTCCACGAGGTCTTCGGGGTGGATGAGATTATATATCATATCCTCATCACTTGATGCGATATTTTTTTCAATAGGATAGTGCTGAGATATCCCAAGTATGGAACAAATAGACCCAAAGAAAATGTAACAATGATCACATGAGGCATCTGTGATTACAGCGCACCCATTAGTAATATGAATAAGATTCTCTGCAATGTTCCTGCAACGGTTAATTTCTTTATGATTTAAAATCTCATTATTAAGATTCTGAGATTGGTAAATATCATTTAGTTCTTTACGTAGTATATCCATGTAAAAACTTTTCAACATTGTTAAATTTTAGCATAGTTGGATAATTCTGCTAAATCTGCATTGTCATCGATCGAAGAACGAAAACCTGGTTGTGAGCATTACCGTAAATACGGTTTCTTTATGTCCTTAAAATACAATGTTTATTCGATTTATGCGACTTTACCGGTTTCTATTTCGGATTTGAGGAATTGGAATATATAGACTGCCCCCTGATAATAAAGGCCGCATTCGGGATCGTTGAGTTTGGCGAAAGTGGTTGATGAATAAAGCTCATCAAGGGCGCGATGTATGTCCCAGCCATATTCTTCCATAAGCATTTCAGCAAGTTCAGCTGCAAGGCATTCTATTTGAAACTGTATGTCTTGTGTCATAATTCGATGCGTTTTAAGAGTTTTATGGCTTTGGGTGTACCGAAGAAGTATTGGATAGCATGGTCGCCCTTAAATCTCAGTTCTTCGACCAATGCAGATGCCGACATATAGCCCATTATGAAGCGACGAATCTGAACACCAACTGTATCGTCGGCAATAGGCCCTATAACAATATCATAAGGATGAGCCGGAACATCGGAGTTATTCTTTCGATTCATCACGACAAATTCTGCCCACTCCTCGGAGTAGTCATGAAAGACCTTTATGTTCATCTCATTCTTTATAGCCTCGTCTTCATCAAATTCAAAGCAGGATAAAGTGGGAGTCCCTTCGTTGAGAAATCGAGTTGTCCGTGCAGCCATCTCCATAGCTTGGTCGGGGTTTGCATTGAGATAGAAACCTTGTCCGAAATCCTTGCCACGTTTACTACATGAGAGGTCAATCTGCTCAATAGCGACGTTCGAACCGTGATAGAGACGTTTCATATCCTTCCTCCTTCCCGTTGGCAAATGACTTGGAGATCTGAAACTGCGTCATCGATGGAGAGAGTATGTTCGGCAGCATAGCAGTCGAGAAGGAAATCTATGCCTGTGAAACGGCGCAGATATGCGTAAGCCTGCATATTGGAAAGGTTAAATCGCTGTGCGAAAGCTCCAACACATGCCACTACATATTCTATTCGGTTAAATATTTCTTTCTTATCCATAACTATGCTTTATTACTTACGATTAATTCTTTAACATCCCTATTAAGTAATCTGACTCCCTTTCACTTGATTTGTTTAAGTATTACAATACTATGATGTTAAATGTAAAGTTACAAATAAAATATTAGACTTCAATTATAATTGTAAAAAATATCCTGATGCTGTATAATAGAAGAGACAATTAGACACATAATATGTCACCGAGAGGATGTAGTTGAATCCTCTCCATCCAGATAAAAATAAGACGATGTGACAAATTTTTGCATTTTGACACACCGTCTTTATTTGAGATTAAGAATTAAAAACTTATTTTGTCAAAGCGGCGATCGAGGCTTTGATAGCAGCGAGTTTCTCCATTGCGTCGTTGCGTTTCTTATGCTCCATGGCCACCACGGCTTCGGGAGCGTTTGCAACGAATTTTTCGTTGGATAGCTTCTTCTCGACTCCGGCAAGGAACTTCTCATAATATGCGAGATCCTTGTTAAGTTTTTCAAGTTCCTCCTCAACGTTGATCTTGCTTTCAAGCGGGATGCTATATTCAGTGGCTCCGACTATGAATGCCGAGGCTGTCGGATTCTTTTCCTCAACCATCTCAATGGCCGACAGATTCCCCATCTTTATCAACACGGCATCAAGAAGAGAGTCGTGAGAGCCCTTGATGTTGAGTGCAAGAGGTTCTTTCTGGGCAAGCTGTTTCTGTTTGCGGACAGTGCGGATTCCGGCTATCACCTCCTTGATATGCTCGAATGAGGCCACAATAGCTTGGTCAGTCTCCTCCGGTTTTGGAAGCTGGGCAATCATGATGCTTTCACCATCCTTGCGCTCTGCAAGATGCTGCCACAGCTCTTCAGTGATGAAGGGCATGAAGGGATGGAGCAGACGCAGGAGCGTATCGAAGAAACCGAGAGTGGCTTCATAGGTGTTGACATCCATCGGCTGACCGTAGGCCGGTTTCACAACCTCAAGATACCATGATGAGAACTCATCCCAGAAAAGTTTATAGATGGCCATCAGAGCTTCCGAAATACGGAATTTACCCATAAGATCCTCAACTTCCGCAAGAGTGTTATTCAATGTGGCCTTGAACCATTCGATAGCCAGCCGTGAGCTTTCAGGCTGAGCAATGGAAGCGTCCACATTCCAACCCTTGACAAGACGGAAGGCATTCCAGATTTTGTTGCAGAAATTGCGTCCCTGTTCGCAAAGGGAATCATCATACATTATGTCGTGTCCGGCAGGAGCACCGAGCATAAGCCCCATACGCACACCGTCTGCACCGAATTGATCGATGAGATCGAGAGGGTCGGGGGAATTGCCCAGTGATTTCGACATCTTGCGTCCGATCTTATCGCGCACGATGCCGGTGAAATATACGTTGCGGAACGGACAGTTATCGGCAAATTCATAACCGGCCATGATCATGCGTGCCACCCAGAAGAAGATTATATCCGGACCTGTCACGAGATCTGATGTGGGGTAGTAATATCTGAACTCTTCGTTCTCCGGTTCAAGGATACCGTTGAAAAGAGAGATAGGCCAAAGCCATGATGAGAACCAGGTGTCGAGACAGTCGGGATCCTGTTTCAGATCGTCGAGGGTGAGGGAAGCGTTTCCGGTTTTCTCTATAGCTTTCACAAGAGCCTCCTCCTTATTTTCAGCCACAACAAAGCCGCCTTCCGGAAGGAACCATGCAGGAATACGGTGTCCCCACCAGAGTTGGCGCGAGATGCACCAGTCTTTGATTGTGGTCATCCAATGGCGATAGGTGTTCTTGAATTTTGAAGGCACGAATTTTATGTCTCCATCCTCCACAGCCTGAAGAGCAGGGCGTGCAAGATCTTCCATCTTCACGAACCATTGCATTGAAAGTTTGGGCTCGATCACGGCGTCGGTGCGCTCTGAATGACCTACCTTATTTACATAATTCTCCACCTTCTCAACGAGACCGGCTGCCTGAAGATCCTCCATGATCTTTTTCCGGACATCGAAACGGTCCATGCCGACATACATGCCTCCGGCTTCGGAGATTGTGCCGTTATCGTTGAATATGTCGATAGAGGGGAGGTTGTATTTGTCGCCCAGCATGTAGTCGTTCACATCGTGGGCAGGAGTCACTTTAAGACAGCCCGTACCGAAGTCCATCTCAACATAATCATCCATAATGATGGGCACAGAGCGGCCGACAAGAGGAACTATTACCCGTTTACCTTTCAACCATGTGTATCGCTCATCGTTGGGATTCACACATACGGCAGTATCGCCAAGGATTGTTTCCGGGCGAGTGGTGGCCACTACGATATATTTATCCTCTTCCCCCTCTACTTTATAACGGAGATGGAAGAGGTGGCTTTGTTCCTCTTTATATATAACCTCTTCGTCGGAAAGTGCTGTCAGAGCCGATGGATCCCAGTTTACCATTCTGACCCCGCGATAGATAAGACCTTTGTCAAAAAGATGGTTGAAAACCTTTATGACAGATTTGGAGCGGATCTCATCCATAGTAAACGCTGTGCGTTCCCAATCGCAGGAAGCACCGAGTTTGCGAAGCTGTTTGAGGATAATACCCCCATATTTGTCTGTCCAGTCCCATGCATGTTTAAGAAACTCCTCACGGGAAAGTTCATTTTTCTTGATTCCGTCAGCGGCCAGCTTGGCAACCACCTTTGCCTCGGTTGAAATAGCGGCATGGTCGGTGCCGGGCACCCAAAGGGCGTTCTTGCCGGTCATACGGGCACGGCGCACAAGAATATCCTGAATAGTATTGTTGAGCATATGACCCATATGAAGCACACCTGTCACGTTGGGGGGAGGAATAACGATAGTGTAGGGTTCGCGTTCATCGGGTTCGGAGCGGAACAGGCGATGTTCCATCCAATATTCATACCATTTGTTTTCTACCTCTGCAGGTGAATATTTGGTGGCTAATTCGTTCATCTTTCTATTTAATTGCTTTTGTTGCTCTTTAAAAGGCAAAATTAATAAAAATCTTTGAGAAAAGGTGATAAGTTATAAAAATGACTGAAGAATTTATTTAAGAGATGTTTTCCGGAGCGTGTTTTGCTCCCTGATATCTTATAAGTATTCGGCAAACGGTTTTATGAGTATGGAGCTTCACCGGAGGGCATCAGATATCGAGTGTTACCGTAGTGACGCACCACGGTGCGTCCGGAGATAGCGAAATCACCTTGATAAAAAGGACACACCATGTTGTGTCCCTACTGATTGATAGTAGATTGTATATCCGACTTAAACTATATTTTGTATACATTTAAAAATTTATTAATTTTGAATGATATTTTCAGATTGACAGGTGGAATCTTGGTCAAAAAAGTATCTATTTTATTATTGAATATGAATAAAAAACTAATAACATTATGAGAAATTTTATTTTTCCCGGGCTTGTGTTTTCAGCCTTGTTGATGATAACCTCAGGGTGCGGTCCTAAAGAATTCAATCTTTCTACGCAGACTCCCAAGAAGATGTTTAGCGAAGTAGCTCAGTCTGATTCCATCATAATTTCAGGTAGCGACGGCACATGCGAAATTGAGTATTCTCCTGATTGGATGAATGCTGAGGTAACCGATTCGGTGGTATATATCACTATGAAAGCTAATGACACCGGTAAGATCCGTAAAGATGTAGTAGTGGTGAAGTGCGGTGCTTCGAATATTTCCATAGATGTGGAGCAGGGAATCAAGGCTACTCATCTTGAACTTCCCAATGGAGATGAGATTAAGCTTGGCAAAGAAGGGGGCAGTCAGGAACTTGTAGTTGTAACCGACGGCTCAGTGAAGGTAGAAGGCTTTGATGGTATAGAAGCGGCTTACGACGGTGGTAAACTCACAGTAAGTGCTCCTAAGAATGATGGTAATCGCTTTAGCGGTGTGGTAAAACTCACTGCCGGCGAATTTTCTAAAGAGGTAAAGGTGAGTGTTGATGGCAAGGTATGCACGACATGTAACGGTGCGGGCACTATCAAGTGTAAGGCTTGTAGCGGCAAAGGCTATACATTCAAGTTTGATCCTTCTCCCGGCATTTATGGATGTCATGCCTGCGGAGGGAGAGGATACTCGTACAGAGTTCCGGAGCCCGGATACCGTGATGGTAAAGGGAAGGTGACTTGTCCTACTTGTAAAGGAAAAGGTGTATGAGAAATTTATTGAAGATCTTTGCAATTGTTGCAACAGTCGTTATTATGGCAGGTTGCAATCGTGATGCTACTTATCTTACGAGCGATCCTAAAGAACTGGCGTTGACTAAGACCGGAGGGAAGGATAGCGTAGCGCTTCATAGTGACGGAGCGGAGTTTCAGTTGGTTTCTACTCCTGAATGGGTTGATGTGGCATTGAAAGATTCAGTGATGTATGTTGAGGTGAAGGAGAATATGTCGGGTTCCCCTCGGTCGGGAAACATTGTTGTGAAAAACGGTAGTAAAAAATTATCGCTACCTATTTCACAAGCTTCAGTAGCCTCATATATGACTGTAAGCCGTAAATCTGTAACTATTGGTCAGAATGGAGAGCCCGATACCCTGACGGTAAAGACAGATGGTTCTGATCTGCATCTTGAGAATATAGAAGGGATCCAGACAGATTTCAAGAATGGGGTGCTTACCTTGAAAAGCAATGGAAACCAGGGTAGCACACGCAAGACAAAGGCGCGCCTTGTATGTGACAGTATCGCAGTTGATTTGCTTGTCGTAGAAACGGGTACGGTATGCAGTCGTTGCAAAGGCTCTGGAAAGGTGACCTGTTATATCTGTAAAGGAGAGGGGATGACTTATTGTCCTTACACGACATGCCTCATGTGCAATGGCCGTGGTAAGACGAATTGTCCCGAATGTAAAGGAAAAGGGAAATAAAAATGTGCAGTAAAAAACAGCCAAGGAACATCAAAAGTTCCTTGGCTGTTTTTTTATTGCACACTCTTGATATATTAATTTGGTTTAAAAGCAGATAGCTTCTTAGAGTCTGAGCATTTCATTCTGAGCCGAAAGATCTTCAAGATATCTGCGTCGGTCTTCTTCAATGGTGTGATCGAAATCCTGGGCGTAAGATGCAATCACCTCCGCCGGCTTGCGCCAGTGGTCTCCAAATCGGCTTGCTATCCATTCTTTTTCAAGTTCGGGATATAGATTGAATGCCTTGTCGAACACCTCTTTCATCTCCTTCAGACTATCTTGATGCATAGCTTCCTCCAGATATTTTCTCGGGAGGAGCAATCCTGCCATATCCACCCACTCTGAAATATCTTCGTCGGTTTTCTTTTCCGGGAAGCCATCGGTGGTGCGCAGGCTCAGATATTTATATATTGCAAGTTCATAAAGATGACGTGCGCGTTCGAGGGAGGCACGGGTGAATTTCATTCCTCTGTAGCGAAGGAAGCGATCATCATCTGCCGGACGTAGAAGGAGGTCGTCGATCACATCGAGAGCCGTAAGCATCGCCTCGACTGTTATCGGGTTGAGCACATCGAACACCACACGGTCGAGCAACGGGAGCTTGCGTTTCAATCTTCTGTCGCGGGCCGGCCATTTCTGCTCGTCACGCATGAGTCCGCAGCTGCGCAGCATTACTGCAGGCACCACAACGGTAGCCCCCCGGTCGTCTCCAAATAGATAGGAGAAGGGGAACTGAGAAGAATCAGGATGGGTTTTATGTGAACCCATCAGAAGAGAGAAAGCACCAATCTTCGCTCCCAACATAAGATAAGAAGAGGATGATGTTTTTACACCACGCTCAAGAATGCCCCAGTGAACGGGACCCAATTTATACATATGATTGCTCTGATTGGTGCCTGAGCCGGCGTTCATAAATGAGGTCTGCACACCGATAAGCAGGGTTGATTTGTGCATACTTACCGTATAAGGACCTGCAAACACGGCACATGCTTCTCCGTTTTCAAGAGAACAATTGGCGAAAAAGAGTGAATCATGAGCCGTGAAATTCTTTTCGAGCGAAGCGCCTTGTCCTATATAGCAGTTTCTTACCACAGCTCCGGAATCGAGTCTGCCATCTTCCACAATAAAATTCTCGGCATCCACACCGGCACCTATGAAAGAGAGAGAGCGTCCGGGTGCAGCATTATTAATGATTGTGCCGTTTTTCAATGAAAGGGCGCCTTTTATCACTACTTCACGTCCAACTGATACATTCAAAAGGGATCCGCAGTTCTCAATCACGGCTTCTTCACCTATTCCGGTGAAATAATTCCGTGAATCAAGATATTCTGTAAGGATCGGTCTGAGATAATTCTCACTCCATTTGGGTTCGCGTGCCATCAGGAGTGCGATCTGAGATGTAAGTCCCGGGAAAATGGTTACGGGACGCGACCCTGTCTCATCGAGCACAGCAACTTCCGTTCCGATGCCACAGCGGCTTTCCATTTCAAAAACGATACTGCCCACGTTTTCGATTCTTGCCCCTTTCCGTATGTCGCAATTGTCAAGGGATACACCGATATTGCGTATCGTCACATCATCGTCAATGCGGCAATTGCGTATCAAGGCATTTTCAATCACGGCATTGCCGGTTAACAATCCGATTTTTACATCGCCTTCAAATGTTATATTGCGGAACCTTGAGAAATCTGTCTGTGGATTAAACAGAATGCGAGTCCAGTCGTCGCATCGGCATCCATTCGACAAAAGTTGAGCAATTTCCTTAGCTCCGGGATTGATATAAGTTGGTTCCATATTGATTATATTTATTCCGCTTCTTTATCTACTGCCTCTTCGGCTTCCTTTACTTCGGAGAACTCTTCCGCAAGGTCGTCGTATTTCTGAAAAAGAAAATCATTATACGGGAAACGTTCCATATGAATCTCTTTCGCCTTGTCGTAGAGCATGGTTTTGAGTTCATCAATATTTATTTTCTCCTTGGCCGAAATAAAGACACAGTTATTATCCATTTTAGACATCCATGTCTGCTTAAACTCCTCCAGTGAGATATTCTCGCGTGTGCGCGGAGTGAGGTCGTCTTCATCCTTAGGTGTGTAGGTGAACGCGTCAATCTTGTTGAACACAAGAATCATAGGCTTTGTAGAAGCTCCGCAAACCTCTGCAAGCGTACGGTTCACCACGTCTATCTGTTCCTCAAAATTAGGATGACTCACATCGACCACATGAACGAGAATATCGGCTTCCCGCACTTCGTCGAGAGTAGACTTGAAAGAATCCACGAGGTGGGTGGGTAGCTTTCGTATAAACCCTACGGTGTCGGTGAGCAGGAAGGGAAGATTGTCGATAATGACTTTCCTCACTGTGGTGTCGAGAGTGGCGAACAGTTTATTCTCGGCAAACACATCGCTTTTGCTCAGAAGATTCATCAGGGTTGACTTGCCGGCGTTGGTATATCCAACGAGTGCTACGCGAGTCAGCTTACCTCTGTTTTTCCGCTGCACGCTTTTCTGCTTGTCGATGCTTTTCAATTCCTCCTTCAGACGGGAGATCTTGTCGAGAATGATTCGGCGGTCGGTTTCTATCTGAGTCTCACCGGGACCGCGCATACCGATACCGCCCCTCTGACGTTCAAGGTGAGTCCACATGCGTGTCAGACGCGGGAGGAGATATTGATATTGAGCTAACTCAACTTGTGTGCGAGCCGTGGCTGTCTGCGCGCGTTTGGCAAAAATATCGAGAATAAGACTTGTGCGGTCAAGGATTTTTACTTTAAGCTCATTTTCGATGTTTGCCACCTGTTTTGACGACAGGTCATCATCAAAAATTACAAGGCCGATTTCATTATCTTCGACATATTGGCGTATTTCCTCAAGCTTCCCTTTTCCTACGTAAGTGCGGGAATTGGGATAATCGAGCTTCTGAACGAATCTTTTTTCTGTCTCGGCTCCTGCCGTGTGAGCCAGAAAGGCGAGTTCATCAAGATATTCATTACATTTGGCCTCATTTTGTTTGCGGGTGGCAAGTCCGACAAGGACAGCACGTTCGTTAGCCTCCTTATTGATTATATTGTCTTCGATCATTGGTTTCAGTAATTTCTTCGTGGATTATGTGCGGTAGAAAAAAATTGCATCTGAATAACCACTCCATAAATAAAAAACAAATATAACACCGAAAGGTTAATTTAGCAAGAAATAAGGCTTAAAACCGCGTTTGTTCGGTTTTAAGCCTTATTTCTTATCTTCACCGTCAGGGACGGATGTCAGCTCAAAAATAACTTCGTTTTATCTGTTCATTAATTATTTGCAGCTACTAATTATTTTTTTGTGACTTTATTATAGCGTGCGTTGAGTCCTTCTACAATTTCGTTGGTTATATCGAGATCCGGGTTGATGAATAGAGTGGCGTTTTTCAGAAGAATAGCGTCGTAGCCGCGGGTCTTGTTATATTCTTTCACGAACGCTTCGATAGAGTCGTTTACAGCTTGCTGAGCCTGCATTGCAGAATTCTCAAAGTTGCTTTGCAGAGAAGCCATGTTCTTCTGTGCCTTATCCTGCATACTCACCAGACTGTTCTGATCCTGTTTGTAGGAAGCCTCGGAAAGATAACCGTTGTTCTGCATCTTTTTCTCCATGCTTGATGCAAAATTCTGGATTTCTGTCTGATGGCGCTTCATCTGGCTCTCCATGTTGGTCTGGAGACGCACGATTTCTTCATTGTAATCTTTGGCAAGATTATACTTGCTCAGCACTGTGTCGATATCGACATAACGATAATTGGGTAGATCCTTTACATCTGCCTTTGACGATGTTTTCTCGGTCTTTGCAGATTGTTTGGCGTTTTTATTGCCGGCGTCCTTACTGTTGTCGCAGGCGGTTACGAAAAGTCCTGAAGCTATGATTGCCAGTGAGGCAACCGTTAATTGGATTTTTTTCATTATATAAAAATGATGTTGATCTTATTCTAATTCTTCCGGTCAGTCTATCCGGGCCGGCTGGCAGCGCAGATAAAAATACGGTTAGTTTTTACGGCGAGGGGAGTGGTGGCATCCTGAAGATTTACTTCCCCAAAACCGAATCGAAAGCAAAAGTAATGATATTCCGAGAAATATCACTGATAAAAGTAAAGTTTTCACTTATTTTAATACTTTTAAAGGAATTGAATGCAATTTTTAACCCTCCGGGAATGCAAAATTACAAATAAAATTGATAAAAGTACATTTTTATTGGAATATTTTGTTAACTTTGAAGGCACGCGGTTTTTTCGAGTTCTCATTCATGACTCCCCGTTCGGATGAACGGGCGCGTTAAGACCGGATAGAAACAACCTAAAATTTATCATATATTATGGAAGTAAAAGACCTTAAACCGGAGTTGATCTGGAAATGTTTCGACGAAGTGACAAAAGTTCCCCGTCCTTCCTGCCATGAGGAGCAGATACGGGATTTTCTGGTAAAATTCGCAAACGACAACAATATCTCTGTCAAGACCGATAAGGTGGGGAATGTGGTGATGCACAAGGCTGCCACTCCGGGCCATGAAAACGCACCGACTGTTATTCTTCAGGCACATATGGATATGGTGGCTGAGAAAAACAATAACGTGAATCACGATTTTATGAAAGATCCTATCGATACATATGTCGATGGTGACTGGGTAAAGGCGCGTGGAACCACATTAGGTGCCGATAATGGGATAGGTATTGCTGCCGCGATGGCGGTTATGCTTGATAAAACGCTTGTTCACGGTCCGGTAGAGGCTCTCTTCACTGTAAACGAAGAGATCGGTCTTGAGGGTGCGCAGAATCTTGGTAAAGATATGATCACCGGTTCGATGCTCATCAATCTTGATTCGGAAGACGACGGAGAAATTTTCGTGGGATGTGCAGGTGGAATCGACACTACAGCCGAGTTCCATTATAACCGTAGCTTCACTCCTGAAAACTTCAAATATATGCGTGTGTCGGTGAGCGGACTTCTCGGTGGGCACAGCGGTGGCGACATCCATCTGGGACGTGCCAATGCCAATAAGGTGATTGCCCGCTTCGTATGGGAATGCTCGCAGCGTTGGGAATGCTGCCTGTGTTCGATTGAGGGTGGTAATCTGCGCAATGCCATTCCGCGTGAGGCAAACGCCGTGTTCGGCATCCACGCTGATCATCATGAGGAGATGATGCGCAGGATACATGTCTACATGAATGAGATAAAGAAGGAGTATGAGGGTACCGAGCCTTCAATGAAGTTGGATATCGAGGAGATAGAACGTCCGCAATATTGCATGGATTCAGAAAGTTCCCTTGCAATTGTAAGAGCCGTATATTCCGCCCCTCACGGTGTGATCTCCATGAGCCATGACATCGAAGGTCTTGTAGAAACATCCACTAACCTCGCCTCAGTGAAGATGCCCGAAGAAGGGAAAGTGATTGTAACCACTTCTCAGCGTTCGTCGGTAGAAAGCCGTAAGGAGGATATCGCCGGACAGGTCGAGGCTCATTTCCAGCTTGCCGGTGCCACTGTGACTCACAGTGACGGTTATCCCGGATGGGCACCCAACATGAAGTCTCCGATCATGAAGATTTCGGCCGAGGCTTATGAGGAGCTTTTTGGAGTGAAGCCAGCGATAAAAGCTATACATGCAGGTCTTGAATGTGGACTTTTCCTCGCCAAATATCCTCATCTTGATATGGTGAGCTTCGGCCCCACGATGACGGGTGTTCATTCTCCGGATGAGCAGCTTCTGATACCTACTGTAGACAAATTCTGGAAGCATCTTTGCAAAGTGCTTGAAAAAGTGGCTGCCTTATGAAAGGCGGCATAGCATCATTGCTGATGGGAGCCTTGCTGATTCTGGGTTCCGGTGTGGCTTGTGGTCAGAAACAGAAAGGGAAGAGTTCTAACGACGCAGAGAAGACAAAGCAGGTGACTGAGATGGTCAAGACTGCGGTAGACTCTCTTCCGGCTGAGGATGCAAAAAGCCGTTACTCCACATTGACCGATGCCGATTTCAAACGAGTGGCCAAACGCCTCGGAGTTGAGGTGGCGGCCATAAAAGCTGTCGTGGTGATTGAAGCCGGTGCAAAAATGGAGGGTTTCTGGGCTCCGGGAGTGCCGGTGATCAATTTCGACCGAGCCATGTATAACCGTTATCGCTCAAAGGCTAAATCCACAAAAGGGAATCCTTCGGAGAAAGTGCCTTCCGGTCTTAAAGGATATGCATTGCAGGAATGGACGCAGCTTGTTACGGCCAGAAAATCTAATGTTGACGGTGCCAATATGGGTACATTCTGGGGAATGTTCCAGATCGGCGGCTTCAACTATAAGCTTTGCGGTTGTGAGTCGGTGGCTGAAATGGTGCGCTTAATGTCATATTCCGAACTTGAACAACTTGAACTGTTCGCCACATTCCTGATAAATACCGGAATGGTGACAGATCTGAGGAATAAGAACTGGGCTTCCTTCGCCAAAAAGTATAATGGGCCAAGCTATGCAAAGCGCGGCTATCATACTAAAATGGCGAACGCTTACGCAAAATTCAAGAAATAAAAACCTTGGCGATGCATCGGTGTTACGACACCGATGCATCGCATAACTTAAAAGAAATATGAAAATCACAGATTTGAATCCCAGATTAATATGGGAATGTTTTGATGAGATTACAAAGGTGCCACGCCCGACACATCATCTCGACCGTATGCGCGAGTTTTTGATTGATTGGGCTGACCGTCATAATATTGAAGCGGCTACTGATGAGGTAGGTAATGTCGTGATGCGTAAGGGTGCTACTCCGGGTCACGAAAATGCCCCGACAGTGATTCTTCAGGGTCATCAGGATATGGTGGCTGAAAAGTTGCCGACCTCTTCTCATAATTTCCTTACCGATCCGATCGAAACAATTGTTGACGGAGAGTGGGTGAGGGCCAATGGAACAACGTTGGGCGCTGACAACGGTATGGGGTGTGCGGCGGCGATGGCTGTCCTTTTGGATGATTCGCTTGTGCATGGTCCGATTGAATGTCTGTTCACTGTTGACGAAGAGCAGGGACTTATCGGAGCCAACGGCCTGCAGCCCGGATTTGTTACGGGAGAGATTCTTCTTAATCTTGACTCCGAAGAGATGGGTCAGCTCGTGATTGGTTGTGCAGGTGGTAAGGTGACCACTGCTTCTCTTCCCTATAAGCGTATCGCCGCCCCCGAAGGGATGATATATTATAAGGTTGCCATAGGCGGTTTGAAAGGTGGGCATTCAGGCATGGAGATAGGACTTGGAAGAGCCAATGCCAATCAGCAGCTTGCACGTTTCCTTTTCACTTTCTCGGAAACTTCTCCGTTTGAAGTTGCGGAAATTGATGGAGGAGGGCTTGCAAATGCTATTCCACGCGATGCACATGCCGTGATAGGGGTGTCGGCCGGCAATGTTGAGAAATTAAAGAAGCTTGCCGATGAGTTTAATGCCACGATACATTCCGAGTTTGCCGGAGTGGAAAATGATAGTTTCCATTTCAGTGTGGAGCAGACTGAGGCGCGCGAAGAGGTGATAGATGCTGCGACCGCCCACAAATTGATTAAGGCGGTGTATGCTTGTCCCAATGGTGTTCAGGGGATGTCGCATGCGATAGAGGGACTTATAGAGACCTCCTGTAATCTGGCCTCGGTTAAGATGTTAGATGGAGATAAGATTGAGGTGACTGTGCATCAGCGTTCTTCTGTGGATTCACGTCGCGACGAGATTGCCGACCGTGTGAAGGCTCTGTTCTCACTTATAGGGGCGGATGTAGCGTTTGATGATGCATATGTAGGATGGGCTCCTAATCCTGATTCTAAGGTGTTGAAAGTGGCTGAAGAGAGTTATCGCGATATTTTCCATGCTGAACCTAAGGTTGAGGCGTTGCATGCCGGACTCGAATGCGGTCTGTTCCTTGAAAAGATGCCCGCACTCGATATGGTTAGTTTCGGACCTACATTGAAAGATATTCACTCGCCTGGAGAGAAAGCCAATATTAAATCAGTAGAAGATTTCTGGAAACTTCTCACCGAAATGCTCCGTAGACTCGCGTGATTAAGCGGATTACGACTTAAATGAAGCCGGTTGACCGTATTCATTTAAATCAAAAAAGATAAAGCAAAACGCACTATGAGGTTCGCCATAAAGGCGAACCTTTTTTCATTGAGTGTGTTAAAAATAATGAAGTCGGTGAATACCGGTTAAATGACTTATCAGAAAAATTATCATGCTCGAATATATATCAGTTGGAGTCTTCATAGACGGAGGCTATTATGCAAAAGTGAACCGGGCGCTTAAGGCGCAGGAGCGATCCATAATACGTGTAAGATCGCTGTTTGATTATATTTGTGCGCGCCTGTCGATGGAAGAAGGGGTGCATATCTCGGATTGCCAGATTACAGAGGCACATTATTTCAGAGGAAGATTCAGAGTGAAGGAAGCCTACGACAAGCATCTGCTCTATAACGAAAGAAAATTTGAAGACACCCTTATTGAGAATGACGTGATCTTTCACTATAAACATCTGCGTGAAGTGGAAAGAGACGGACAGACGGAAGTAGTGGAGAAAGGTGTTGATGTCTGGTTTGCTCTTGAGGCTTATGAGCTTGCCACGTTCCGTAAATTTGACTATGTGGTGCTGATCACCGGAGATGCCGACCACGAGATGCTCGTAAGGAAATTGAAGGCCTTGAAGATAAAGACAGTGTTGTTGACTTGGAATCTTACCGATGTTGACGCAACCTCTCCTTTATTGCGTGAAGAGGCCGGACATCATTGGGAACTTTCCGAAATAATAGAGGATTCCCCTCATTTGAAACGTCAGCTGCTTTATAAACTCCGCGAGCCGGCCGTAACTCCTCTTGGTGACGAATTCTAAAAAAATAGAAACAGAAAAATAAATTATAGAATTAAATCGAGATATTATGAAAAAAGTGATGACATTTATGATGATGACCGTTCTGTGTCTCATCATGGCTTCCTGCGGAAGCAAGGATGATGCAAAAGCTGTATCAGAGAAGATTGCAGCCGGAGAGACTCTTACAGAGGCCGACTACTCAACTATGATTGATTATTGTGCGAATTATGCTCAGAAAGCACAGCCTTATTTTAATATTATAAACAGTGGAGCCGACACCACATCTAAAGAATATGCGGATGCTGCATCGGAGCTTGCCCAGATGGCGTCGGATGCGGTATATCTTGATACATTCAGGAATGCGTTGTTTGCTGCAAGCGCAAAGCAGCTGGGTGAGAAGAATGTTAAGAAAATGGAGGAGTTTTCCAATCTTGAGGCAATGCCTATAAGCGATATCACCAACAGAGGGATGATGAATCCTGATGTAGTGGGAGACATTGAGGAAATGCCTGCTTCCGACACTTCAAACGTGATTGCCACAGGTGACGGTGAGGTAGTGCTGCACTAAGACATACTCTGCAAGTGGTCTGTAGATCCGGGTGTCATTCTTTCGGAATGGCCCCGGATTTTTTAATATTAGGGCAAAATGTGGATTATTTATACTAAAAAATTGGATTATTAGAATATATGAGGTAATTTTGCGTTTACAAAATACTCCTGTCGACTTTGTCGGGGAGGACTATTGAACCACTGGGTAGCTCGTAAAATTGTTTAGCATACTAACAAATCGAATTAATGGCTAAAGATATTTTACGGTTAGAATTTCCGAATCGTTATTTTCGAGCTGCTTATTACAAATATTCATTTCAATCATTATGTGTGGAATTGTAGGATACATCGGAAACGGAAACGTATATGATATATTGATAAAAGGACTTCACAGACTTGAATACCGTGGATATGACAGCGCCGGAATTGCTCTTGTGGGCAATGACGGCACTCTGAAGGTATATAAATCCAAGGGAAAGGTAAGCAATCTGGAGGAATATTGTAAAGATAAATCTCTCGATGCGGGTGTGGGTATCGCCCATACCCGATGGGCAACTCATGGGGAGCCATCCGATTGTAACGCACATCCCCATTATAGTGAGGATGGAAATCTTGCTCTTGTGCATAACGGCACCATAGAGAACTACAAGGTGTTGAAGGATGCCTTGATTCAGCACGGATGTAAATTCCATTCCGAAACCGACACCGAAGTGTTGGTTCAGCTGATAGAATATATAAAGGTAAAGAACAATTGTTCGCTTGTAGATGCGGTGCGCGAAGCATTGAACCAGGTGGTGGGTGCGTATGCTATAGCCGTGATTGAAAAAGATCATCCCGACACTATTGTGGCAGCCCGACAGAGCAGTCCGCTCGTTATCGGTATTGGAGACGATGAGACATTCCTTGCTTCCGACGCCACTCCTTTTGTGGAATATACGAAAGATGTGGTGTATCTCAAAGATGAAGAGATTGCCGTCATAAAGAAAGGTGAGCCTTTGAGAATTCTGAATCTTGATAACCGGGAAAGCAAGATTGATGTTAAAACCCTTGAGCTATCCATCTCTCAGCTTGAGAAGGGGGGCTATCCCCATTTCATGCTTAAAGAGATCTTCGAGCAGCCTCTTACGCTCCGTGACTGTATCAGAGGCAGAATAATTGATGGGGGAGGACGCATAAATGTTAACGGCATCAACGATAACAAAGAGAAATTCCTTAACGCCAAACGTATCGTCATTGTGGCATGTGGCACATCATGGCATGCGGCCCTGTTGGGAAAATATCTTATTCAAGATATGTGCCGCATTCCGGTTGAAGTGGAATATGCAAGTGAATTCCGCTATTCAAATCCTGTACTTGACGACAAAGACATCGTGATAGCGATCTCGCAGAGCGGAGAGACTGCCGATACGCTCGCCGCTGCGGTTATCGCCCGTCAGATGGGAGCATTTGTGTTTGGTGTGTCAAATTCAGTTGGTTCGTCGATCCCTCGCGAAACGGACAGCGGAACATATATTCACGTCGGTCCGGAAATCGGTGTGGCTTCTACAAAGGCGTTTACCGGACAGGTTATGGTGCTTACTCTCCTCGCTTTGGGAATCGCTCAGTTAAAGGGAACCATGAGTCAGGAGAAGATTGCGGAATTAGGAGCCGAAGTGCTGAAGATTCCCGAATATGTGGAAAAAGTGCTAAAGCTTAACGATGAGATAGAACATCTCTCGTTGATTTATACCTATGCCCGTAATTTCCTCTATCTCGGACGTGGCTACAGCTATCCTGTGGCTCTTGAAGGAGCTTTGAAGCTGAAAGAGATTTCATATATTCATGCCGAGGGTTATCCGGCGGCCGAAATGAAACATGGCCCCATTGCGCTTATTGATGAAGAGATGCCTTCGGTTATTATCGCGCCCAACGACCATCTGTATGAAAAGATTGTAAGTAATGTTCAGCAGGTGAAGGCACGGGGCGGAAGCATCATAGCAATTGTGACGGAAGGAGACACGGAGATAAAGAATATAGCCGATCATGTGCTTGAGGTGCCGGAGATCCCGGAATGCCTGTCTCCAATCATTACCTCCATTCCGCTTCAGCTCCTTTCTTACTACATTGCCATTAATAAGGGAAAAAATGTGGATATGCCGAGAAATCTTGCAAAATCGGTTACTGTAGAATAAAACCTGATAAAAAACATATGATTGATTGCGAAGCATTAAATCGCAATCAATCATGTTTTTAACATGCATAAATGAGGAGAGACGAAAAAATAATTGAAAATTTCTTGAATTTTTTTGCTCAAAAATTTTGCAGTAAAAGAAAAAAGTTATAACTTTGCACTCGGATTCGGTTAGACACTGGTTCTACGGAACGAAAAGCTGATTAATCGAATTGAGCAAGCCTCTTTAGCTCAGTTGGCCAGAGCACGTGATTTGTAATCTCGGGGTCGTTGGTTCGAATCCGACAAGAGGCTCAAAAAGGGCGAATACCAGAGTGGCCAAATGGGGCAGACTGTAAATCTGCTGGCTTATGCCTTCGGTGGTTCGAATCCATCTTCGCCCACAAAAAAAACAATCTGCGGAAGTAGCTCAGTTGGTAGAGCATTAGCCTTCCAAGCTAAGGGTCGCGAGTTCGAACCTCGTCTTCCGCTCCAGATTTGCCCATGTAGCTCAGGGGTAGAGCACTTCCTTGGTAAGGAAGAGGTCGCGGGTTCAAATCCCGCCATTGGCTCAAATCTCTTTCCTCTTGGAAGTAAAAATAATAATACAACAATAATAGCAAAACTATGGCTAAAGAAAAATTTGAAAGAACCAAACCGCACGTGAACATCGGTACGATCGGTCACGTGGATCACGGTAAGACAACTCTTACTGCAGCCATTACTAAGGTTCTTGCAGAACAGGGTCTTTCAGAACTTCGTTCATTCGATTCAATTGATAACGCTCCTGAGGAGAAAGAGCGTGGTATTACAATCAATACAGCACACGTTGAGTATCAGACTGCAAATCGTCACTATGCTCACGTAGACTGCCCGGGACACGCTGACTATGTGAAGAACATGGTAACTGGTGCAGCTCAGATGGACGGTGCAATCATCGTAGTTGCCGCAACTGACGGTCCGATGCCTCAGACTCGCGAGCACATCCTTCTTGCACGTCAGGTGAACGTTCCCCGTCTCGTTGTATTCATGAACAAGTGTGACATGGTAGACGATGAGGAAATGCTCGAGCTCGTAGAGATGGATATGCGTGATCTTCTTTCTCAGTATGAATATGATGGCGACAATACTCCTATCATCCGTGGTTCAGCACTTGGTGCTCTTAACGGTGAGAAAGAGTGGGTTGACAAGGTGATGGAACTTATGGATGCAGTTGATAACTGGATTCCGCTTCCTCCCCGTGATGTTGATAAACCTTTCTTGATGCCTGTTGAGGATGTATTCTCAATCACTGGTCGTGGTACAGTTGCTACAGGTCGTATCGAGGCTGGTCGCGTAAAAGTTGGCGACGAGGTTCAGATCCTTGGTCTTGGTGCAGACAAGAAATCAGTTGTTACTGGTGTTGAGATGTTCCGTAAGATTCTTGACGAAGGTGAAGCTGGTGATAACGTAGGTCTTCTCCTCCGTGGTATCGATAAGAACGAGATCAAACGTGGTATGGTTATCTGCCATCCCGGACAGGTTAAACCTCACGATCACTTCAAGGCTCAGGTTTATATCTTGAAGAAAGAGGAAGGTGGCCGTCACACTCCGTTCCACAACAAATATCGTCCTCAGTTCTACATCCGTACACTTGATGTTACAGGTGAGATCACTCTTCCTGAAGGTGTAGAAATGGTAATGCCTGGTGATAACGTTGAGATCGATGTTAAGCTCATCACTCCGGTAGCTTGCGATCAGGGTCTTCGTTTCGCAATTCGTGAAGGTGGCCGCACAGTAGGTTCAGGTCAGATCACAGCTGTATACGACGATTGATATTGACTATAATTCAAACTCGATAAAAAGGGGGTTGAAGAAGTTTTCCAAGACCCCCTTTTATTCACGGGAATAGCTCAGTTGGTAGAGCACCGGTCTCCAAAACCGGGTGTCGAGAGTTCGAGTCTTTCTTCCCGTGCCAATTAAAAGAAATATGAAATTATTCAAGGATATAAAGGAATCTTATGACGAGTTAGTTTATAAGGTTTCTTGGCCGACTCAGAAACAACTCATCAACAGTTCGGTGCTGGTCTTGATAGCTTCCATCATTCTGGCTGTATTCATCTGGGCTGTTGATAAGATTTTCAATCTTCTTATGGAGTTGATTTACAGTATCAGTTTTTAAACTTTTAACATAGGATTTCAATGGCTGAAAATAAGCAGGAGTGGTATGTATTACGTGCCATCTCAGGAAAGGAAGCAAAAGTCAAGGAAGTGTTGGATGCAGCAATCAAGAACACAGACATAGGCAATTTTGTTTCACAGGTATTGATTCCCACTGAAAAAGTTTATTCTACTCGCAATGGCAAGAAAGTGTTGAAAGAGCGTACACTTTATTCGGGCTATGTTTTTGTAAAGGCACAGCTTACCGGAGAAGTGATTTATGAACTCAGAAACACCACGAATGTCATTGATTTTTTGCGTGGACGTGAGAAGGGTAGCAAGCCTGTTCCTCTGCGTGAAAGTGAGGTGATGAAGATGCTGGGAACTGCCGATGAGATGCGCCAGCCTCAGGCTGAATCCAATGATGTTTATGTTGTTGGAGAGGTTGTGAAGGTTAATGTTGGTCCGTTCAGCGGGTTCAGCGGTGTTATCAAGGAAGTTATCAATGACAAGAAGAAGATAAAGGTGGAAGTCAAGATATTTGGCCGTCCCACTGATCTTGAGTTGGAAAATTCCCAAGTCGAAAGAGAGTGATCTGATGATTTGTTACGGTCAGAAGAGAGTTTGAATCGACAAAACAATTTTAAAAAAGTAGAACAATGGCAAAAGAAATTGCTGGACAGATCAAATTACAGATTAAAGGTGGCGCGGCAAACCCGTCTCCTCCCGTAGGTCCCGCACTGGGTTCTAAGGGTATCAACATCATGGAATTTTGCAAGCAATTCAATGCCCGCACCCAGGATAAGGCCGGAAAGGTTCTTCCAGTAGTAATTACATACTATACTGACAAGAGCTTCGACTTTATTGTAAAGACTCCGCCGGTGGCTGTGCAGCTTAAAGAAGTTGCAAAAGTTAAAAGCGGTTCTGCACAACCTAACCGTAAGAAGGTTGCAGAAATCTCCTGGGATCAGGTAAAGACTATTGCAGAAGACAAGATGCCGGATTTGAACTGTTTTACTTTGGATTCTGCAATGCGTATGGTTGCAGGCACAGCGAGAAGCATGGGTATAACCGTAAAGGGTGATTTCCCTGAACTTAACTAAAAATCTTCAAGAAAATGGGAAAACTGACAAAAAATCAAAAGTTGGCTTTATCGAAGATTGAACCGGGGAAGGAATATACCTTGATCGAGGCATCTGAAAAAGTAAAGGAAACTTCTTTCGAGAAGTTTGATGCTTCTTTCGATATTGATGTCCGTCTTGGTGTTGACCCCCGCAAAGCCGACCAGATGGTGCGTGGCGTAGTTTCGCTTCCCCATGGTACTGGCAAGCAGGTTAAAGTGCTCGTTTTGTGCGGCCCTGACGCAGAAGCTGCAGCCAAAGAAGCCGGTGCCGATTATGTTGGTCTTGATGAATATCTTCAGAAGATCAAAGAAGGTTGGACAGATGTTGATGTGATCATCACTCAGCCTTCAGTAATGGGTAAGCTCGGTCCTTTGGGTCGTATTCTCGGTCCCCGTGGATTGATGCCTAACCCCAAGAGCGGTACAGTCACAATGGATGTGGCTAAGGCAGTAAAGGAAGTAAAACAGGGTAAGATTGACTTTAAAGTGGATAAAACAGGTATTGTTCATGCTTCTATCGGTAAGGTATCTTTCACAGCCGAGCAGATGCGCGATAATGCTAAGGAGTTTATCAATACATTGATCAAACTTAAACCTGCCACTTCAAAAGGCACATATATCAAGAGCATTTATCTTTCAAGCACGATGGGCCCCGGTATAAAGGTGGAGCCTAAATCTGTTGCCGAATAATTAATAAAGAAACAGAGAAATGAAAAAGGAAGATAAAGCTATCATCATTGCCAATATAGGCGACCAGCTGAAGAATTACAGCTGCGTTTATCTGACTCAGACCTCAGGTCTCAACGCTGAAAAGACAAGCGCGTTACGTCGTGCATGTTTCGGTGAGGATATCAAGATGCTTTGTGTAAAGAATACACTTCTTAAGCAGGCATTTGAGGCAAGCGAGACTGATTATTCAGGTCTGTATGATCTTCTCCACGGAGAAACTACACTTCTTCTCAGCAATGTAGGCAATGCGCCTGCAAAACTTATCAAGAAGTTCCGCGACAAGAATGACACGCTTCCTATGTTGAAGGGTGCATACGTGGAGGAAACTGTTTATGTTGGCGAGGATCAGTTGGATATCCTTTCCAATATCAAGAGCAAGAACGAACTTATCGCAGACGTTATCGGACTTCTCCAGTCGCCTGCCAAGAACGTTATCAGCGCTCTCCAGAGTGGTGCCAATATACTTCATGGCGTTTTGGAAACCCTTTCCAACAAAGAGTAATTTCAATTTAAAAAAACAAAAAAAACTATACGACAATGGCAGATTTGAAAGCATTTGCAGAGCAGCTTGTTAACCTTACTGTAAAGGAAGTAAACGAACTCGCTGAAATCCTTAAGAACGAATATGGCATCGAGCCCGCAGCTGCAGCAGTTGCAGTAGCAGCAGGTCCGGCAGCTGGCGCTCCCGCAGCTGAAGAGAAGAGCAGCTTCGACGTTGTTCTCAAAGCAGCCGGTGCAAGCAAGCTCGCAGTCGTTAAGCTCGTTAAAGAGCTCACAGGTCTTGGTCTTAAAGAGGCTAAAGAACTCGTTGACAACGCACCCAGCAATGTTAAGGAAGGTCTTCCCAAGGCTGAGGCTGAGGGTCTGAAGAAACAGCTCGAAGAGGCTGGTGCTGAAGTTGAGCTCAAATAAGAATCGACTTAATCTATCTGTAGGTTAAGAACGCACGTTAAGTGTCGTTCTTAACCTATTTGCATATTAAAGTCATCTGAGGGATATTTTCTCTTCCGGGTGACTTATTTTTAGCAACTGCCGGCAGATTTCGCGGGCGCGGGATATTGATTTTTCCTTATTTAATAATTATCCGGCCCATTTAAATATTTGTTAACAATGCCGGGCACGTATTTTGTGAGAGAAGTGTATTAATAACTTTTTCCCAATGTCAGTAAATTTAACCGAAAAACCGCGTGTAAACTTCGCGTCGATAAAGAATCCTCTTCCGTTTCCTGACTTCCTTGAAGTTCAGTTGAAGTCGTTTAAGGATTTCCTCCAGCTTGACACTCCCCCTGAGATGAGAAAGAATCAGGGGTTATACAAGGTGTTTGCAGAAAATTTCCCCATTGCCGACACCCGGAATAACTTTGTGTTGGAGTTTCTTGATTATTATATCGATCCTCCACGCTATTCAATTGATGAGTGCCTGCGTCGCGGCCTAACATATAGTGTGCCTTTGAAGGCTAAACTGAAGCTTTATTGTACTGATCCGGACCATGAAGATTTCGATACAACCATTCAGGATGTATATCTTGGTCCTATCCCTTACATGACGGAGCAGGGCACTTTCATCATTAATGGTGCGGAGCGTGTTGTCGTTTCGCAGCTGCATCGTTCTCCGGGTGTGTTTTTCGGACAGAGCACACATGCCAACGGCACAAAGCTTTACTCCGCGCGTATCATTCCGTTCAGAGGAAGTTGGATTGAGTTTGCCACTGACATCAACAATGTGATGTATGCATACATAGACCGTAAGAAAAAACTTCCGGTTACTACATTGTTACGTGCCATCGGTCTTGAGTCGGATAAGGATATTATTCAGATTTTTGACCTTGCTGATGAGATTAAGGTTACAAAGACCAATCTTCAGAATGCAATAGGTAGAAAACTCGCCGGTCGTGTCATGAATTCCTATCAGGAGGATTTCGTTGATGAAGATACCGGTGAGGTTGTTTCTATTGAACGTAATACTCTCGTTGTGGATCGTGGCAGCGAGATTACTGAAGATAATATTGACGCTATCCTGGAATCGGGTGTCAAGACTATTCTTCTTGAAAGAGAGAATGTCAGCGCTATAGATTACAGCATAATCTTCAATACTCTCCAGAAGGATCCCACAAATACAGAGATAGAAGCTGTTCAGTTTATTTACAGACAGCTCCGCAACGCCGAGCCACCGGATGAGCAGTCAGCTCGTGAAGTGATTCAGAACCTTTTCTTCTCAGAGAAGAGATATGATCTTGGAGAAGTGGGTCGTTATAGAATCAATAAGAAGCTCGGTCTTGATACTCCGATGGATGTTAAGGTTCTCACTCGTGAGGATATCATTGCCATCATCAAGTATCTTATTGAACTTATCAACGCTAAGAGCGACGTAGACGATATCGACCACTTGAGCAATCGTCGTGTGCGTACTGTTGGCGAACAGCTATATAATCAATTCGGTGTTGGTCTGGCCCGTATTTCTCGTTCTATCCGTGAAAAGATGAACGTTCGTGATAACGAGGTCTTCACTCCGATTGACCTTATCAATGCCAAGACTATTTCGGCAGTGATAAATACTTTCTTCGGTACGAATGCGCTTTCGCAGTTCATGGATCAGACCAACCCGCTTGCTGAGATTACCCACAAGCGCCGTATGTCAGCTCTTGGTCCCGGTGGTCTTTCCCGTGAGCGCGCAGGTTTCGAGGTGCGAGACGTTCACTATACTCATTATGGTCGTCTTTGTCCTATCGAGACTCCTGAAGGCCCGAACATCGGTTTGATCTCCTCATTGTGTGTTTATGCAAAGATCAATAATCTCGGATTCATTGAGACTCCATATCGAAAGGTGGAGAATGGTAAGGTTGACCTCAACAATGATGATGTGGTTTATCTGACCGCCGAGATTGAAGAGGGTAAGACAATCGCTCAGGGTAATGCTCCTGTAAATGATGACGGAACATTCATTAACCCGAAGGTAAAGGCTCGTCTTGATGCCGACTTCCCGATTGTGCCTCCTACGGAACTGGAGCTTATGGATGTTTCTCCGATTCAGATTGCATCTATCGCGGCATCTTTGATTCCGTTCCTCGAACACGATGATGCTAACCGTGCGCTCATGGGATCTAACATGATGCGCCAGGCTGTTCCTTTGCTTCGTAGTGAAGCTCCGATCGTGGGTACCGGTATCGAGGGTCAGTTGATACGCGATTCGCGTACACAGATTATGGCCGAAGGCACGGGTGTGATTGAATTTGTAGACGCAACCGTAATACGGATCAAATATGACCGTACCGAGGATGAGGAATTTGTAGAATTCGAGTCTTCTGTGAAGGAATACAAGATTCCTAAGTTCCGCAGAACAAACCAGGGTACGACAATCGACCTTCGTCCGATTTGTGAGAAAGGCCAGCGTGTTGAGAAAGGCGATATTCTTACCGAGGGTTATTCAACCGAGAAAGGAGAGCTTGCTTTGGGTCGTAATCTTAAGGTGGCTTTCATGCCTTGGAAGGGTTACAACTACGAGGATGCAATTGTGCTCAATGAGCGTATGGTGCGTGAGGATATTCTCACTTCAATCCATGTTGATGAATATACTCTTGAGGTACGTGAGACAAAGCGAGGTATGGAGGAACTTACTTCCGATATACCTAATGTAAGTGAGGATGCGACTAAAGATCTTGACGAGCGCGGTATCATCCGTGTAGGTGCTCATGTGGTGCCCGGCGATATCATGATCGGTAAGATCACTCCGAAAGGGGAGAGCGATCCCACACCTGAGGAGAAACTTCTACGTGCCATCTTCGGTGATAAAGCCGGTGATGTTAAAGACGCTTCGTTGAAGGCATCTCCCTCATTGAAAGGTGTTGTTATCGGAACAAATCTTTTCTCACGCGCTGTAAAGACCCGAACCACGAGAAACAGTGCCAATGCACAGCTTCCTATCCTTGATGAGGAATATGAAGAAAAGCAGGCTGATCTCAAGGCGCTTATGCTTGAGAAAATGCGCACACTTCTCAAAGGATATGTTTCGGAGGGAGTGAAAGACTTTATCGGTGTTGATATTATACCGAAGGGACAACATTTCAGCGATGTCAATTTCGCTACGATTGATTATGAGACAATCAATCTGAGCAACTGGACTTCCGATGAACGTATAAATAAAATGGTGGCTACACTTATCACAAATTATCTGCGCAAGAGCAAAGAGATAGATAGTGAGCTTCGACGCAAGAAATTCGATATAACCATCGGAGATGAGCTTCCCTCGGGCATTATGCAGATGGCTAAGGTATATATAGCCAAGAAGCGTAAGATCGGTGTCGGAGACAAGATGGCAGGTCGTCATGGTAACAAGGGTATTGTTTCGCGTGTAGTGCGTCAGGAAGATATGCCTTTCCTTGAAGACGGAACGCCGGTTGATATCTGTCTTAACCCGCTTGGTGTGCCTTCCCGTATGAACCTTGGTCAGATTTTCGAGACTGTTCTTGGATGGGCCGGTCGCGAGCTTGGTGAGAAATTCGCTACTCCGATTTTTGATGGTGCTTCTCTCGACGACCTCAACGAATGGACTGACAAGGCGGGTGTTCCCCGTTATGGTAAGACTTATCTTTACGATGGAGGTACGGGCGACCGCTTCGACCAGCCTGCGACTGTGGGTGTGATCTACATGCTGAAGCTTGGTCACATGGTTGAGGATAAGATGCACGCCCGTTCAATAGGTCCTTACTCACTTATCACTCAGCAGCCTCTTGGAGGTAAGGCTCAGTTTGGTGGTCAGCGTTTCGGAGAGATGGAGGTTTGGGCACTCGAGGCTTTCGGTGCCGCCCACATCCTTCAGGAGATTCTTACAATCAAGTCGGACGATGTTGTGGGCCGTAGCAAGGCTTATGAAGCAATCGTCAAAGGCGACACCATGCCTAATCCCGGCATACCGGAATCGCTCAATGTGCTTCTCCACGAGCTTCGCGGACTTGGTCTGAGCATCACATTAGATTAATAATACATTCAGGATAGGGTGTTCTCCCGAATAGGGGAGAACACCGTTATCCGACTAAATAAGGAAACACGTTTTATGGCTTTTAGAAGAGACAATAAGATTAAAAGCAATTTCTCGAAAATCACTATCGGCCTCGCTTCTCCCGAAGAGATCAAGGAGAAGTCGAGCGGCGAAGTGTTGAAGCCCGAGACCATCAACTATCGTACTTATAAACCTGAGCGCGACGGTCTTTTCTGCGAAAAGATCTTCGGTCCGGTGAAGGATTATGAGTGCCATTGCGGCAAGTATAAGCGTATCCGTTATAAGGGTATCGTCTGCGACCGTTGTGGTGTCGAGGTGACAGAGAAGAAGGTGCGCCGTGAGCGTATGGGTCATATAGAACTCGTTGTTCCCGTGGCACATATCTGGTATTTCCGCTCATTACCCAATAAGATAGGTTATCTTTTGGGTCTCCCCTCGAAGAAACTCGATGCAGTTATCTATTATGAGAAATATGTGGTTCTGAATCCGGGTGCGGCTTCGAACGTAGAGAAACTTGATCTCCTTTCTGAAGAGGAGTATATGGAGATCATGGATAATCTTCCCGAAGACAACCAGCTCCTTGATGATTCCGATCCTAACAAGTTTGTTGCGAAGATGGGTGCGGAAGCTATATATGAGCTTTTGCAGAACATCGATCTTGTGAAACTCGCTGCGGAATTGCGTCATCGCGCTAACACAGATGGTTCGCAGCAGCGTAAGACCGAAGCGTTAAAGCGTCTTCAGGTGGTTAACTCTTTCCTTAACTCACAGGATCGTAACAAACCCGAGTGGATGATTCTCAAAGCGGTGCCTGTTATTCCGCCTGAACTCCGTCCTCTCGTGCCTCTCGATGGCGGTCGATTCGCTACCTCCGACCTTAACGACCTTTATCGTCGTGTTATCATACGTAATAACCGTCTGAAAAGACTTATCGAGATTCAGGCTCCCGAAGTGATTCTCCGTAATGAGAAGCGTCTTCTTCAGGAGGCTGTGGATTCTCTTCTCGATAACAGCCGTAAATCTTCGGCTGTGAAATCAGATGTTAACCGTCCGCTGAAATCTCTTTCAGATTCGTTGAAAGGTAAGCAGGGTCGTTTCCGTCAGAATCTTCTTGGTAAACGTGTGGATTATTCAGCACGTTCGGTTATCGTGGTTGGTCCTGAGTTGAAGATGCACGAATGCGGTATCCCCAAACTTATGGCTGCCGAGCTTTACAAGCCGTTCATTATCCGTAAGCTCATAGAGCGCGGAATCGTGAAGACCGTGAAGAGCGCGAAGAAAATTGTAGACCGTAAGGAGCCCGTGGTATGGGATATCCTCGAATATGTTATGAAGGGCCACCCTGTATTGCTCAACCGTGCTCCGACACTTCACCGTCTTGGTATTCAGGCATTCCAGCCCAAGATGATCGAGGGTAAGGCAATTCAGCTTCATCCGTTGGCATGTACGGCGTTCAATGCCGACTTCGACGGTGACCAGATGGCGGTTCACTTGCCTTTGAGCAATGAGGCTGTTCTTGAGGCTCAGATGCTGATGCTTGGTGCGCATAACATTCTTAACCCGGCCAACGGTGCGCCTATCACCGTGCCGTCGCAGGATATGGTGCTTGGTCTTTACTATATCACCAAACTCCGTAAGGGAGACAAGGGTGAAGGAACCGTTTTCTATGGTCCGGAAGAGGCTGAAATCGCATATAACGAAGGTCGTGTCACTCTTCACGCCCCTGTCAGCGTGTATGTTGACGATGTTGATGAAGAGGGGAATCCGGTGAAGAGAATTGTAAAAGACACTTCTGTTGGCCGTGTGCTCTTCAATCAGTTCGTTCCTAAAGAGATCGGTTATGTGAATGAGATTATCTCTAAGAAATCTCTCCGAACCATCATTACCCGGGTAATTAAGAAATGTGGTGTGACACGTTCGGCACAGTTCCTTGATGATATTAAGAATCTCGGTTATAAGATGGCATTCCGTGGAGGACTTTCATTCAACCTCGGAGATGTGATCATACCGCAGGAGAAGGAGGAATACGTGGCTGAAGGACACCGTCAGGTGGAAGAGGTGCTTGGACAGTTCAACATGGGTATGATTACGGCAAACGACCGTTATAACCATGTTATCGATATCTGGACTCACGTAAATGATAAACTTGCTTCAACACTTATGAAGCAGATGAAGGAAGACCAGCAGGGCTTCAACTCAGTTTACATGATGCTTGATTCAGGTGCGCGTGGTTCTAAGGACCAGATTCGTCAGCTGTCAGGTATGCGTGGTCTTATGGCAAAACCGCAAAAAGCAGGTGCTGAGGGTGGTCAGATCATCGAGAACCCGATTCTTGCTAACTTCAAGGAGGGTCTGTCGGTGCTTGAGTACTTCATTTCAACACACGGTGCCCGTAAGGGTCTTGCGGATACGGCTTTGAAGACTGCCGACGCAGGTTATCTTACTCGTCGTCTCGTCGATGTGGCACATGACGTGATCATCAATGAAGAGGATTGCGGAACGCTTCGTGGTCTTGTATGCACTGAGGTTAAGAACAACGAAGAGGTTGTTGCTACTCTCTCAGAGCGTATTCTCGGACGTGTATCCGTTCATGATATTGTGGATCCCTATAATCCTGATGAAATCATTGTTCATGCAGGTGAGGAGATCACAGATGCTATTGCAGATCGTATAGAGAAATCGCCGATTGAATCGGTTGAGATCCGTTCGGTGCTTACATGTGAATCCAAGAAGGGTGTATGTGCCAAGTGTTATGGCCGAAACCTTTCGACACACCGTATGGTACAGAAAGGTGAGGCAGTCGGTGTTATCGCAGCTCAGTCGATCGGTGAGCCCGGTACGCAGCTTACGCTCCGTACGTTCCACGTCGGTGGTGTGGCCGGTAACGTTGCTGTGGTTAAGGATCGTACCGCACGCCATGAAGGTCGTCTTGAGTTTGAAGAACTCCGTACCATCAAAGATGAAAAAGGCACAGATATCGTGGTAGGACGTATGGGTGAGCTTCGCATCGTGGAGCCTAAGTCGGGCATCGTGCTCGCTACTGCTGATATCCCTTACGGTTCACGTCTCTTCTTCAAGGAGGGCGATGAAGTTAAACCCGGTGATATGATCTGTGAATGGGATCCGTTCAACGCCGTCATTATTGCAGAAGAAGGAGGTACAGTCCGCTTCGAGAATGTAGAGGAGGGTGTTACCTATCGTGTTGATGCTGATGAGGCAACCGGTCTGCGTGATAAGATCATGATAGAGTCTAAGGATCGCACGAAAGTTCCTGCGGCTCAGATCTATAATAGCAAGGGCGAGCTTGTAAGGAGCTACTCGCTTCCTGTAGGCGCGCATCTTCTTATTGATGATAACGCTACTATCAAACCCGGTGAAATCCTCGTTAAGATTCCGCGTGCTTCAAACTCAGCAGGTGACATCACCGGTGGTCTTCCCCGTGTAACCGAGCTCTTTGAGGCTCGTAACCCGTCTAATCCCGCGGTTGTCAGTGAGATCGACGGCGAGGTTAAGTTCGGTAAGATCAAGCGTGGTAATCGTGAGATCAGCGTTACAAGCAAGCTTGGCGAAGAGAAGAAATACCTTGTGCCTCTGTCAAAACAGCTTCTTGTTCAGGAAAATGACTATGTGCGTGCCGGAACACCGCTTTCTGACGGTGCCATCACTCCTTCGGATATTCTTAATATCATGGGACCGACAGCAGTTCAGGAATATATCGTGAATGAGGTTCAGGATGTGTACCGTATGCAGGGTGTGAAGATCAACGATAAGCACTTTGAGGTTATCGTGCGTCAGATGATGCGTAAGGTAAATATCCTTGATCCGGGTGATACCCGCTTCCTTGAGCAGCAGATTGTTGACAAGCGCGACTTTATGGAAGAAAACGACAGCATCTGGGGTAAGAAGGTAATCACCGATGCCGGAGATTCACAGACATACCTCGCGGGTCAGATCATCACTCAGCGCAAGCTTCGTGACGAAAATTCGGCTCTTAAGCGTAAGGACTTGAAGATTATGACCGTGCGTGATGCCGTTCCTGCAACTTCAGAGCAGATTCTTCAGGGTATCACACGTGCCGCCCTTCAGACTTCAAGCTTCATGTCGGCTGCATCCTTCCAGGAAACTACAAAGGTGCTTAACGAGGCTGCCATCAATGGTAAGACCGATACACTCGAGGGTATGAAGGAGAATGTGATCTGCGGTCACCTGATCCCTGCCGGTACCGGTCTGCGTGAGTACAATCGTCTTGTTGTTGCCAATAAGGATGAATATGCCGCTCTTCAGCTCACTGATAATCCTGAAGCTATTGTGATGGCTGAGGCTGAGTCGATAGCTGAGACAGGTAAGATCTAAAGATGCTTGTATATAAAATAAAAGCGTCCTCGTGTCATTGCGAGGACGCTTTTATTTTGCATTATGTGTGCGGTTTAAAGTGCATCACGGGTGTTATAAAAGTATGGGTTGCTAAAGCAATGCCTCAATGAAGAGCATTGTCATCACGCCTGCAACAAGAGCGTAGGTGGCCCCTTTCTGAAATCCGTGGGAATGAGTTTCGGGAATCATTTCATCACTAATCACATATAGCATTGCTCCTCCGGCCATTGCTAAAAGGAAAGGTAGGAAGAGCGCCGATATATCCCCTACAAAATATCCGAGGAAGACACCGATTATCTCAAGCATTGAAATTGCAATTGCCAATGAAAGAGTGCGCCAGAAACTTATTCCATTCATTAATAGTGGAGTCACAACCACCATGCCTTCAGGTATATTTTGTAAAGCTATTGTTATCGACATGGCTATTGCGTTCCCTTCTTCTCCATTGAATGTAACGCCGGTTGCCAGTCCTTCAGGAAGTTTATGCAGTGCAATGGCAAGTACGAAAAGCAGTGTGCTGTTAAGAGATGCGTTATTCAGGTGTTTTTCTTCATCAAGCCCGGAAAGATGATGAAGGTGAGGAGTGAATTTATCCATTAATCCTATGAGCAACACTCCGGCTACAACTCCAACCCCTGCTTGCCACCATCCGGAGGGAGGAGTTGCTTCTACTGAAGGTAAAAGCAGGCAGACGAGCGATGCCGCCAGCATCATTCCGGCGCAAAATCCCATGAATATATCATTCCATTTGTGTGGAATCTTTTTAACTGTCAGACCTATCGCTGAGCCGAATATCGAAGATAGTCCTAATCCGAGTGCCGAGATAAATACTTGTTTTAACATATTTATATAACAAATTTTGATGAGGAAGTTATGCCCATTCAGGGATAAATTTACTGGAAATACCGGGAAAAAAATTTTAAAATAAAAAAAACTATACCTTTGTAGCATGGAAGCAAGAGAACCGCCCTATTTTATTGTTTAGAAGCCTTTCATACTTTATCCTTTCTCGGAAATAGCCAATTTCAACTGTACTAAAGAGAGAGTAGTCAAGAGGACGCTCATGCTTATCGTTTATCCACTTTGAACTGCACCCTCGCCTTTTTTACTTGCAACATTCACTTTTTGATAACCAAATTAATTATTATCTTTGTGAGTAGATATCAAATTCAAATAATGGAACAATGTCGCGCGATGTGTTGAAATATCCTATTGGTATTCAGACATTCTCTAAAATAATAGAGGAAGGCTATTGCTATATAGATAAGACTGCCCTGATTTATAAGCTTGTTAAAAGTGGTAAATATTACTTCCTTTCTCGGCCGAGACGGTTTGGGAAGAGTCTTCTTTTATCAACCATAGAAGCATATTTTGAGGGAAAAAAGGAACTTTTTAAGGGTCTTGCTATAGAAAAATTGGAAAGAGAATGGGAGTCGTATCCTGTAATATATCTCTCTTTAGCGGGATATCGGACTTCTGATAAGAACCTCAAGTCACTTCTTGATAATCGCTTATTTGAATTTGAGGAGCGTTTCGGGGTTGTGAAGCGTACTGATGATATTGCCGAACGTTTCCGTAATGTCATACGAGCGGCTTCTGAGAGTTCGGGAAAGAAGGTGGTGATTCTGATAGATGAATACGATGCGCCTTTGGTAGCTCATTTGGATGATGATGTAAACAAGGATGAAGTTAGAGATCTGTTGAAATCTGTCTATTCCAATTTAGAGGATATGGACAGGCACATTAATTTTGCAATGTTGACAGGTGTGTCGCGTTTCAGCCGTATGACTATTTTCAGTGGTCTGAATAATCTTAAGGATATCTCTTTATTGCCGGAATGGAATGAAATATGCGGAATAACAGAGTCAGAGCTTAAGGAGAATTTCCAGACCGGCATTACTAAACTGGCCGAAAGGATGCATACTGATTTTAAAGGTGCGTTATCCTTGCTAAAAGAGAATTACGACGGATATCATTTCACGGAAGACTCTGCCGATATTTACAATCCCTTCAGCCTGCTGAATGCACTCGATGATTCCAAGATTGCTCCATATTGGTTTCAGACAGCGACACCGACATTTTTAATAAAGTATCTTGGTAGATTTACTGAACCATTGTCAGAAATATTCACCGAGAATGTTTCAGGGGCTGCCTTAACCGATATTGAGACGTATCGCGTTACTCCTGTAGCACTACTGTTTCAGACAGGTTATCTTACCATTAAAGATTACGACAGGCGTCGTAACAGTTATCTGCTCGGCATTCCTAATAAAGAAGTGGAAGTCGGTCTGTTCTCGGAACTTCTGGCAACCAATATTCAAACTGAGAAATATCGTCTCGACAAACGTCTTTGGGATATTAGGGATGCATTTGAAGCCGGTAACCCTGATTTGGCTTTAGAAATAATACGTTCATTGTTTAAAGGTATTCCGGGGAATGTTACCGCTAATCATCCCGAGATTTTTTTTGAGAACAATCTGTATCTTCTTTTCCGGCTAATTGGAATTGATGCCCGAGCAGAATGGTGGACTTCAGATGGCCGTATCGACATTCTGCTTAAAACTTCCGCTTTCATTTACGTGATGGAGTTGAAATTGGATAGGAGTGCGGAAGAGGCTTTACATCAGATTGACACCAAGGAATATGCTATTCCATGGAAATATGATGGCAGAAAAGTATTTAAAATTGGAATTAATTTTCTTTCATCGAGTCGGAATATAGACACTTGGAAGATAAATTGCTAAGAGGACACAAGTAACTTTGAAAGAATCCTTTCCTTTATATATGATGGATTCTGTTAACACGGGCATAATTAAAAATTTTTGAAATAATAATTTTTTTTGAAATAAAAAATTATTATTACCTTTGTAGCGTGGTGGCAAGAGAACCGCCCGATTTTATTGTTTAGAAGCGTTTCATGCTTTATCCTTTCTCGGAAATCGCCAATTTCAAAAGTACTAAGGAGAGAGCAGTCAAGAGGACGCTCATGCTTGTCGTTTATCCACTCCCCCGACAAGGGGAATCGATATCCGATGAGGCGTGGGAGTGGACTGTTTATTTAGTACAAGGCGTTTGGCGATGCCTCCGAGAAGATAGACAAGAACATCGTTCCACGTCTTCTTTTTTTATACCCTGATGAGAGAGGGAACGCTTTCATCGCCATTTAAGAACCAATATGCGTTATCTTTTCTCTCTTTTCATATATATGTCATTTGCATTTGCTTCAAATGCAGAAGACCTTCTTATGGCAATCCAATGTATTCCTCCCCTGGGATTACTAATGCAATGATGAAAATGCAAAGTGATTTCAATATTGATATGGCGAAAAGCAGTAATCTTTTTCCGGAAGTGCAATATCAAATGCATTATTGGGGCAGTTGAATATGAATAACTATATGGTGTCGCAGACAGCGATTGAGATGGCCACTCCAACTTATGCCGTAGATTATCAAAACGATGGAGGAAATGACTTAGGAAACGACACAGGAAGTCCCGGTTCTTATAATAATAACTCCAAGTGCATTCATTGTGAAGGCACCGGATGGGTTAAGACATTGCAAATGGGGGTGGCAACATTCGGACAAAATCTCCCGAGAAAGAAGTGCAAAATATGCGGTTATCAATGGGATCCGGGTCTTGAGGTCCATACGTGTGTCCCATGCAAATGGTGCAAAAATAAACATTGATTAAGATTATAAGATCAGACTTAAATATATTTGATGCCTTTTAGAGAGTGTTTGAATTTAAACAAAATTAATTAACTACATGACAAAAAATTGAAAACATCGAATTTGGGTGTATAAGTCGGACGTAGAAGTATTTTTTCCAAAATATTAAAAAAATGAATAAATCGTTAAACAGTATTCTATCACTGACCTTTTTATTATTCAATTTATTATTGTGTTCATGCGGTGATGATGATCAGCCTGAATCCTCCTCTATAGTGGGAGAGTGGAGCGGAACAAGTTCCTATAATAATCCTGTCGGGGGAACAAAATTCAGAACACTTAATGTCAATTTCTCTTCTGACGGTAGCGGAATGTTAGAGTATATATCTCCAGTTGATTATCGGGTTGTAGCTTTTACTTATAAAGTAAAAGGGGATCTTATCTCATGTGACGGATATGTCGGTTCTATAACTAATCCGGATGTAGAGAGCTACAGCATAAGTTTCAGGATAAAAGGAGACCGGTTATATCCTCAGGATCATTATACTTCCTTCATTCTAACCAGAGATGGTTCGGTGGAGACCGATTCAAGCGGTAATGAAATAGTGGATTCTTCCGATATGCTCGAAGGAATATGGAAGAGGGATGATGGTGCAACCGTATTGGTGATTGGAGACCATGAAGCCACAGAGTATGAATTGTTGCAGACTAATCCCAAGATATACACAAGCAAGACAGACTATTCTTTTTCTTATGATTATCGGGAAGCCTATATAGTTCTCGGCACAACGAAATTGGATATTCTTTCATTGACTTCCACCTATCTCTCCCTAAAAAGAGATTTTGATAATAAGATATTTAATTTCACCAAGGGAACTCAGGCCGATATACCGTCAAATGGAGATGGCGTTGATAATAAAACACAGATTGAGATTCTTGAAAAATCTACTTTCGGATGGGTTAGTGCAGCTTCAAAATATCGCTTCAATTTCTATGGAAACGGGAACGTAAGTTATATAGAAAAAGGTGGAAGTTTAGGAAGTTCAGGAACTATTTATTTGTCAGCAGGCGGTACATACTCTCTTCGGGACAAAACATTGACATGCTATTTTGAAGATGTATCATGGGAATACGGCTCTTCTGCTGCAAAAGACTTCTTCCCCGGCTGGACATCCGGAAAATCAACAATAAAAGTGTACACTGTTGAGAAACTTACGTCTGAGTCTTTAGTTTTGGTTGATTCCGATGGATTCACGTATAATCTGACTCCGTCGTATTAAAAGATGAAATATTTATATGCACAGCGTTATGTATGATTATGTAACGTGACACTCTTTCCGAGAGATTAATAAATTCACAAAATATAAAAGGCTAATAATTGGTTAAAAATGATAAACCACTATAAAAAGATTATCGCAATCTATTTGGTGTGCTGGATAAATATCTCAGTTCAAGCACAGACGGATTCTTCCTGGACCAAAGGTTCCGGCACAGAAGAGGATCCCTTTCAGATAGGGGATATAAACGACTTGAAACAGCTCGTAGAGGATAGTAAAGTCGGAAATTACCACAAAGATGAATATTTTATCCTGACAGCGGATATTGTTGATAATGAAAATCTGATTATACCTGAAGATTTTACGAGAGACACACCATACATTGAGGGGGTAGCATGGGAATCAATCGTGCAGTTTGACGGACATTTGAATGGTAATGGACATTCCATTTCAGGGATAAAGGGTTCCATGACTGATTTGATTGTCGGTCCGAATCAATGGAGTATCTATTTTATAGAAAAACTAAATGGATCTATAAAAAATCTGACTATAAAGAATTCATTTTTATGTTCATGGATAGGGGGTGGAAGTTCGGATACCTCCACCATAGAGAATTGTGTAAATTATGCAATGACACGTTATGGATTTAGCAGAGATGTGTTATATCTATTGAAAAATTCCGGAAGTTTTGGCAAAAGCTATTCTCACGGTCTTGCCGGCGGATATCTTGTCCGGGCTGTCAACTGCTACAATTATGGTGAAGTCGAGGCCAAGGCAGCTTCTTCTATGAGAGAACCCACTACTTACAGAGTAAATGGATCAGGCCTTTTTAATATTGTCTATTCTGCTGTGAACTGTTTTAATATGGGAAAAGTGACGGGGGCGGAAAATCCATCAGGAATTTGCTATCAATTAGCTGATAGAAACGGGGAGGAACGATTCTCCAACATTGTAAATTATGGAAAGATAATAACTGCAGAAGGATCCAATTCCTGTGCTATAACATCTGTTGTCAGTTCTAATCCCAGGACGTCCGACCGCAAAACACATGTAGGTGATCTTTATGCGTTGTCCGGTTCGGCATCAAACCTGATCGGTGATGACAGTTATGTAATATATTCAGGGGTACATTCTTTCCAATCGGAAACATATATGCAATCTAATGATTTCTGGGAAGAACTGATCGATAATGCTATTGCGTTGGGAACCGAGTGTTGTCAATGGAAATGGGGAAAGGATGGTTTCCCGATACTTGAAATAATTGACGAAGAAGTTGCCGGTATCAATGATATAACAGTATCAGAAGATGAAGATTCTCAGATTCCGATAGTCTACTATAACCTTCAGGGGGTAAATGTTAAAAATCCGGATAAGGGTATATATATAAAGGTTCAAGGGAGGAAGAAAGAAAAAATTGTTTTTAATTAGGAGAATGATGAGAATGGCATTGTTTCTATTTTCAGTTTTCCTCATCTTAAGTCATAAATTGCTTCCAGTTTAACAATCAAACTTATTTAGATAAAAAACAGATTCGCAGATTTGCGAATCTGTTTTTTATATATACCTTTGTAATGAAATTATTAGGCGGTGTTTGATTGTTACGTTTGAATTTGAATATTTAAAAAGGTTCTATGAGGAAGGTAAAAGTCCAGATAAAAAACATAGGTTTCAATCTGACGTAATAAAGCGGTATCAAAAAGCAATAAACTTTTTGAAAATGTCGTCTTCAATTGAGGCTCTTTGGTTAATTTGTTCGTTGAATTATGAAGTTCTTACGGGTGATAAGACTGGCAGATCGTCTGTAAGAGTGAATGATAAATATAGAATAGAGTTTACTGTAGAAATTAATGAGAAAGAATCAATTCTAACTATCTGTAACGTTTTGGAGTTATCAAATCATTATAAATAAGTATGTTATGACTATAAAATTTGATAGAGTTAAGGAGGATATGGTAGCAAATAATCTTATGCCTTCTTTTCCAATACATCCCGGAGAGATGATTAAGGATGAAATTGAATATAGGGGAATTTCTCAGAAAGCCTTGGCTGCCGAGATAGGGGTGTCTGCCTCAGTGTTTAATGAAGTTTTAAACGGGAAACGAGCTGTCACAACTGAATACGCTCTTTTACTTGAAGCTGCCCTTGGAATTGAGGCCGACCTTTGGTTACGCCTTCAGTCGGAATATAATAAACAGGTTGCTAAGTCTAATCCAAAATTTCTGGCACGGTTAGCTAAAATTCGTCAGGTTGCAGCCTTCATTTGAAAAGTACATTCTGATAGCTCTTGTGACGCCAGTAATAATAATGTTGTTCCATTTGATGGGTGATATGGTTTAGCATTAGTTGGAATAGCGTTTTTATAATGATTTTATGACGTAAATTTCCAATAAAAAATATCCTAATCAAAAATTTAGGCTATAATTTTGGATTAGACAATTATATCTCGAAAAATATAACTTAAAAGAGACTTTATACAGGTCTTTCCGGAGTAGTGAAAGTTTTAGTTAGGGATTTTCACCGGGAGGAGTCTTAATCACCCAATTTGTGATGTTCTTCTCTTCTGCTGTGACGGCCTGAGTGGTTTTCCTGCTTATGGCGGGAAGCAAGCCATTATAAATTCCATCCTTGACCTCCAGGTTTTAAATACCGAGCCGGTAGATTCATGAAAAGTAAATTAAGAAGTGATAATTAATTCACAAAGATATTTTTTTGTACTAACAACAAATATCTAAGGATATGACGCTACACTTTCATTTCAAATCATTGGCAGTAAAGATGAACTCAAATAATATGTCGTCTTTTTCATTAAGATAGGTGTAGTGCAGGGAGATCTCTTGTTCTTCAATTTCAGTTAAATAATGAGAACTTAAATTAGCGCGAAGATTATTGATTAAATTTAAACGATTATTTCGGACTATATCATCGGTAAAATTTGACGAATCAATATTGCCTTCAATTCTATATACCCAGTGAGCTTCCTTATCTTTGATAAAGCCATTGATTAAATATACACCATTGACAACTTTTAAAGGAAGTTGCATATTTGCGAATGTATTCTCTAACATTTCCAAATATGGTTTAAGAGAAGAGTAGTCACCGTTTTTGAGCTTCGAATAGACAATGGGGATAGCAGAAGCCGGAACTGTTACAAATTGAGTTTTATTTATCCCGTCTGCTGATGGACATGTAACTATAATCTTGCATCCGGCTTTTGCATCTATCATTGAGGTAGAGAATATTTCATCGTAGCCGGTAAGAAGTTGGGCGATCCCATTTTCAGAAGAAGCATTTTTAATAACGCTTTCTACCAATTCTGGGTTTAGCATATAATTTATAACAAGCATTTTAGCCTTTTTGTCTACACCAATATTAGAAAGAACTATTCCCGGTGCAATATTATAAGGGAATACCATAGAGCTATGCAGAGAATCAACCACTTCAGCAAAGCGGTCAATCCTATTGTTTTTTGCCGTAATTGGGTGTATTAAGAAGATTACACCGAAAAAAAGGAAAATGTATTTAAGGTATTTTTGCACAACTAATATGTAATAATGAGTTTGAGAATCGCAAATATACTAAAATCTATGCTATTAGGAATAAGTGTGAGTGTTTTATTTCAAAATTATAACGAAAAACTTGATTCCGATTCATTGCGAGCACTTATCGGAGCAATTGTAGGAACACCAAAACAGGTATCTATAGGCTTTCGATATATTCCTTGAACTTCCTGTAAAAGGGGTGGCGGCCGAGAGTGGAGGAGTCTCCGATTATCAGAAGCTTCATACGTGCGCGTGTCATTGCAACATTCATGCGGCGCAAGTCACGCAGGAAACCTATGTCGCCTTCCTCGTTGCTTCTTACAAGCGAGATAACAATAATATCACGCTCCTGACCCTGAAAACCGTCTACTGTGTTGATAGAAATTGAATTGCGGAAAGGTTTGAAAAAAGAGAGACGATTTATTAGATGTCTCAGATATTTAACCTGAGCCCGATATGGTGAAATCAATCCGATATCAAGACGCTCATCGAGAAATCGCTGTTTCCCTATTTTATTTATATAGTTCTGAAGTGTAAGAATAGTGAGCTGAGCCTCTTCCTTGTTAATCCTGCCAAAAGAGTTTCCTGATAAGGCATCACGATAGGCTCTTATTTCATATGAATCAGCCTCATTCTCAGAAATCTCATTTATTATTTCCGACGTGTCAATCCACTCAATGGGTGTATCGAGGTCGAGAATACTTCTGTGTCTGGCATCTTCGGAAGCTTTCATTTCACCATTGTAGAACCAATTGGAGGAGAATCTCATAATATCCTCGTTCATTCTATATTGAATGGTAAGTAAGGTCACCGCTTCCGGATGATTTTCAACAAGTCTTTCCATCAGGGAACGTCCGAGACCCTGTTTCATGGCTTCATAGGATTTTACGGTCGGTGGTAGCTGGCAATGGTCGCCGGCCAGAATCACTCTTCCGGCTCTGCGCAAAGGGATAAGGCAAGCGGCTTCAAGAGCCTGTGCCGCTTCATCTATAAATAGGGTTGAGAATTTCATTCCCGAAAGAATGCGGTTGGCGCTTCCGACGAGAGTACACGCAATCACGTGAGCTGTATTGAAAAGGTCATTATTAATGCGGATCTCCAGTTCAGTGGCACGTCCGCGGAGTCTATCCATTTTCTGATGCCATTGATCAGACCCTTTCCGTTTCGTTCCCTGAAGTTCACGAATAGCTTTACGGATGCTCCAGAGAGTGGGGTAGTCGGGATGAGCTTCAAATCGGTGTTCGTAGGTGAAAGAAAGCATCTTGTCATTAACCTTAGCCGGATTCCCGATGCGTAACACATGTATGCCGCGGTCAACCAATTTTTCACTTATCCAGTCAACAGCCATATTGCTTTGGGCGCACACCATTACCTGACTTTCACGTCGCAAAGTTTCATTGATGGCTTCTACCAGTGTGGTAGTCTTTCCTGTACCCGGAGGACCGTGTACAATTGCGACATCCTTTGCACGCAACACTTTATTGACACCATCTTCCTGCGAACGGTTAAGATATGGGAAGCGCATAGGAGCGAGAACAAGTTCTGAAACTCTTCTTTTTGAATAGAAAAGGTCGCGCAATTCAGCCAATCGTCCTTTGGCATTGACACATCTGTCGATGGCTTCAAACATTGCGCGATATGTGGTTTCATCAAAAGATAGCATTATGGCCACAGAGGCAGCCTCTTTCAGGCGGCTAACCACGGCCGAGTCCGGAATTATAATGGCCAATCGGTCACCATCCGCAAAACTTACAGATCCTGTAAATACGATTCTTGGTTTTGCTCCGGCATCACCATCCGTTATTATAAATGCCACCGGACGACCGAATTCAAAATGATGGTCATCCTCGGATGAACTCGTTCGAAAAATTTCAACAATACGTTGATTAAGCGAATTATAATAGTCATTGCCGATACGTATATCAAGCCACGCATCGCCTCTGTCGGCCAGACGCTTCAGACCTATTTTTTCGGTAATTTCAGAATATGCTCTCTTTTCAGCATCATATTCAAGTTGCAAGAGCCTACGTTGTTCCGCTAATACTTTAAGCGGACTCTTATTCTCTGACATATTTATCTATCCCTTTTGTCCACGCCTTATATCCCGCACCTGAGAGGTGAAGACCATCGTTTGTATATGCTCTCTTCAATCGTCCTTCGCTGTCGGCAAGCATAGGCCACAGGTCAATATAGGTTACCCCCTTTTTTTCTGCTATTTCCTTTATACCCTTGTTGAAGTCAATTATCACTTTGTCTTTACCATAGAGTGTTTTATAACGTTTAAAACTATGGTTCACAGGCATCACAGACTGTAAATAGAGTTTGGTTTCAGGAGATTGAGATATAATGGAATCAACAAGATCTTCATATTTTTTTATGAGTTTGGGAGCCGATACATTCTGAGCCACATCGTTTATACCTATCAGGAGGAATATCTTGGCCGGGTGGCCTTTGGTGACTTGGGTCAGACGTTTGGCTACTCCATTTATCACATCAGACGAGATGCCTCGATTTTTGATATTAGGCATCTCGAACAGTTCGTTGAAATGGCCTCCATCCGTTATTGAATTACCCAAGAAAACAATATCCTCCGGATAAACAGGGAGAGAATCAAATTGGCTGACTTTGCGATCCCAATACTCATATGCCTTGGTATGAGGAGTATATATGGCTAATGTCGCAAATAATACTAATAGAGCTAATATATTGCTTATGCGTTTTGAAGATTTGGTCATATTCTGAAATATTTTAATGCAAAATTAATATTAATAAGTTAGTATTCAAAATTAAACGATATTAAGTGGATATTAAATCTTTTATAATATGAAGTATCTTTAATATATAATGAAGTATCTTTAATATATAATAAAGGATGGCCTCCCGGTCACCCTTTACCTTCAGGTCTCACTCCGAGACCTTCCTTATATCGTTAGCTATGAGAATTTCTTTCCAATATTTGATTTTTATGCATTTCTCAATGCAAAACCGTAAAAAATATCTTTCCGAATTAATTGAAACCAAATAAAAAGTATAATAAAACCAATCATCATATTCTACCCTGTGTAACGATACTATGAAACCAAATTAAACGTATCATGAAAGCCAAGTAAACGTATCGTATGC
>JAAVEA010000022.1 GCA_014801535.1 Bacteroides sp. | reverse complement strand
CCGCCTTGAAAAAGCTGAATCGTAAGGTTCAGCTTTTTTTTATATAGAAGTTAAACCTTATCACGCCGATGACCGTATTTTATCCGGCGAAAGCGGGAGAGTAGGTAATCGCCGCCTTATAGAGGCCGACTCGGAAGAGCCGGCCTCTTTTGTTTATTTCAGGTGTAATAGGTGAGATAAGCTAACTTCTTTGGGGTTTATTATGTCTAAATTGCTTTTCACACACATAATTGATCATATAATTATCTAAGTAAGTATCATTCAGAAAATAATTAACGTTATCGACTCGATGTAGGGACGCACCCAAGGTGCGTCAGCCCATTCCCAAATACATTAACTGTTTTATTTGTGCTACTTACTTATATATTTTTTCTGTTCAGACAATTATTAATATTAGTTTTTCGTTTTATGTAAGTATTAATATTTTGTGTCTTGAAAAATTTTATTCTTACATACCTTTTTTTAATCTTATCCTTTTCTTCTTTGGCAGAGAATATTACTATTTCAGGTAAAGTGATTGATGAAAAGGATAAGCCTGTTGAATTTGCGACTGTGCGTGTAGCTGGTTCTGCTATTGGAACGAATACAGACCTTCAGGGAATGTATTCGCTTACTTTGTCGGAGCGCGACACAATTCCGATGGTGTTTAGTTGTATCGGATTTAAGACTGTTGAACGTAATCTTATTTCTGCTAAGGGTGAGATAACGTTAAATGTAAGGCTTTATCCTAATGATACGGAACTGCAGGAAGTTGAGGTATTAGGGTTTAGAAACTCCATTAACGGTATGCAGAGTTTTGATACCGAGTCATTCAAGACTTCCCCTGATGTTTCGGGAGGAAGTGTAGAGGCTATGTTAGCTACGATGCCCGGTGTTAATTCATCAAATGAGATGAGTTCTCAGTATTCTGTGAGGGGCGGTACATTTGATGAAAATTCTGTTTATATAAACGGCGTTGAGATTTATCGACCTCAGCTTATTCGCGCCGGCCAGCAGGAAGGTTTGAGTATTATTAATCCGGATATGGTAGGTAATCTCAAATTTTCCGCAGGTGGTTTCCCTGCTCGCTACGGGGATAAGATGTCTTCGGCTCTGGATATTACCTATAGAGATCCGCAGGCTTTTGAAGGTGCGGTATCGGGAAGTCTTATGGGTGCGTCATTGACAATCGGTCAAAATTCAGGCCGCTTTTCTCAGCTCCATGGATTAAGATATAAGAAAAATAATTCCTTACTTTCCAGTATGGAGACTAAGGGTGAGTATGATCCTTCTTATTTTGATTATCAGACTAACCTTACCTGGAAGCCTAATGATAAATGGACTGTGAATTTCTTGGGAAATATTGCCGTAAATAACTATAACTTTAAGCCCAAAGATCGCGAGACTTCTTTTGGAACTGCAGAGGATGTAAAACAGTTTAAAGTTTATTTTGATGGAGAGGAAAAAGATAAATTCGAAACTTATCTGGGGGCATTGCAGGTGACATACCGACATAACCGCGCTACATCTTTTACTCTTAATGCATCAGGATTTCTAACAAATGAATTAGTTTCATATGATATTTCCGGGGAATATTGGTTGAATCAGGCGGGCACATCTGGTTCGGAAGGAATTGGTGGAGAGTTAGGCGTTGGTAAATATATGGAGCATTCCCGAAATCGTCTGAAGGCTTCCGTGTTTCAACTGGGATTGAAGGGAACCACACGTCTTAAGAATAATAATTTTACGTATGGTCTCAGCTATCAGCGTGAAAATTTCCGAGATAGAACAAAGGAGTGGGAATGGCGTGATTCTGCCGGCTATTCTCTTCCTACTTTGCCGGAGGGTGTGCATTTGGTCTATAATCTCTACTCCAAGCAAGACCTGTCGACCAACCGGGTTGCTGCTTTTATTGAGGATGCATTGCACTTCGATAATAATATTTTCTATATGTCGCTTAACGCCGGTATAAGGTTCTCATATTGGGATTTCAATAAGGAGTTTCTGGCTTCTCCACGTGTTAATTTCAGCTTCTCTCCTGTGAATTATAACAGCTGGAATTATAGAGCCGCTGTCGGAATGTATTATCAATCTCCTTTTTATAAGGAATTCAGAAAGCCGGAGTCTGATGAATATGGAAACACTACCATTGTTCTTAACAATACAATCAAGTCACCGAGAAGCATTCAGCTTGTTTTGGGTACGGACTATACTTTTCGTGCCATGAGTCGTCCCTTTAAAATAACAGCGGAAGCCTATTATAAGAATCTTTCTAACCTCATTTCCTATGAATATGATAATCTGAAGGTGAATTATTCAGGGGTGAATGACGCGAATGGATACACTATGGGTCTTGATTTAAAACTTTTCGGTCAGTTTGTAGAGGGTTCTGATTCATGGCTTAGCTTCTCTCTTATGAAAACACAACAGACTCTTGACGGTAAGAAAGTGCCTCTGCCAAGTGATCAAAGATATTCGGTATCGCTATTCTTTACTGACTATTTTCCTAAATTCCCCAAATTAAAATTTGCCTTGCGTGGAATTTTTGCAGATGGACTGACAATGACTCCTCCTCACACTTCGCGTGCGGATTCCTATTTCCGCGCTCCGGCCTATAAGCGTTTGGATGTAGGATTAAGTTATCAGTTTGTGGGCGCACCTTCCGATAAGCCTCGTAAGGATAATTTCTGGAAACATTTCAAAAGCATTATACTCGCCTTTGATTGTTTCAATTTATTCGACATTAGCAATGTGAGCAGCTATTATTGGGTAACGGATGTCAATCGCCTCCAATATGCAGTGCCAAACTATCTTACGTCAAGACAGTTCAATGTAAAACTATCGGTTGAGTTTTAGTAGATGGAGCCTTAAAATATTTTTAAGCAGGATTGCACCGGATTTTTTTGTGTAATCCTGCCTAAACATACTATGTGCAACTCTTTTTAGTTATTGTTTTCTTTTCTTGCTTCCTTATCGTTTTTTTTGTAAATTCGCAGAATAAACAAAACAAATGGTAAGGAAACCGATTGGCTTATCAAATAATAGGAAATCAGAAAATGGCACAGAAACCAAGCATACCTAAGGGGACGCGCGATTTCTCTCCCTTGGAAATGGCGCGTCGTAACTATATTTTCGATACTATCAAGAAGGCTTTCGGCCTTTTCGGCTATAAACAGATTGAAACTCCTGCTATGGAGAATCTCTCTACACTTATGGGGAAATATGGAGAAGAGGGGGACAAACTTCTTTTCAAGATTCTTAATTCAGGAGATTTTCTTAAATCATGCAGCGATGAGGAGTTGACAGCACGTGTACTGCCGAAACTTACCAATAAGCTTTGTGAGAAGGGTCTACGTTACGATCTTACTGTTCCATTTGCACGCTTTGTAGTTCAACACAGAAGTGACCTTCAGCTTCCGTTCAAACGTTTCCAGATTCAGCCCGTATGGCGTGCCGACCGACCCCAGAAGGGAAGATATAGAGAATTCTATCAATGCGATGCCGATGTGGTCGGAAGCGATTCTCTGAACAACGAGGTTGAGCTTTTGTCTCTCATAGACACGGTATTTTCAGATTTAGGGATCAATGTGGCGATAAAACTGAATAACCGTAAGGTTCTTGCAGGTATTGCAGAAACGATAGGCCATGCCGACAGGATTGTTGATATTACGGTGGCCATAGATAAGATCGACAAGATCGGAATCGAAAACGTTAATGCCGAGTTGCGGGAGAAAGGACTTGATGAAAAGGCTATTGATGCCTTGCGTCCTCTGCTCACTCTTTCCGGAAGCAATGAAGAGAAGGTAGAGACCCTTTCAAAGATGTTGGCTTCTTCTGAAACCGGTATGAAGGGGGTGGAAGAGCTGAAAGAGGTTCTGACCGGTATTGATGTTCTGGGTCATAAATGTGATGTGGATGTAGATGTGAGTCTTGCTCGTGGTTTAAATTACTATACAGGCACAATCATTGAGGTAAAAGCAAAGGATGTGGAGATAGGAAGCATCACGGGTGGTGGACGCTACGATAACCTCACAGGTGTTTTCGGAATGGCAGGGTTATCAGGTGTCGGAATCTCTTTCGGGGCCGACAGAATATATGATGTTATGAATCAGCTGGATCTATATCCTGATAGCGTTACCCAGTCTGTCAGGGTAATGTTTGCCAATTTCGGACAAAAGGAAGCATTGCAGTCGCTTAAATATATAAAAGCTTTAAGAGAAGCAGGTATTTCGTCTGAACTTTATCCGGATGCTGCAAAAATGAAGAAACAGATGTCTTATGCCGACTCCGAGAAAATACCTTATGTTGCTATAGTAGGGGAGAGTGAGCTTGAGGAAGGTACAATCATGCTCAAGAATATGGTTGACGGTGGTCAGGAGAAAGTCACAATTGAGAAACTTATCGAAACAGTAAGATAGAAGGTGGGAGATATTGAACAAAATTTCTGATTTTTGAGATAACCGCGACTGTCGCAGCCTTATAATTTTGATATGGGTGCGACAGTCGTGGCCCTACAATAAATGCTATGGAAAATTTAATTTCAAAACAGGATTTTTTGGTTTGGCAGCCAAACTATCCCGAAATTACGGAAACAGATCCCTTTTATTGGGAGCTTGCAAATAAATTAGCAGAAAAGGCTAAGGAAACCTCAATCTATCAAGAACTTCCGGTAGGAGTAATAAAGAGAATGTCTCTTTGCCTTACAGGATATATGCAGGATGTGATTTCCGATGCAGGGATATGGCGGTCGTTTGTAGAAGCAAACCGGAAGTTATACGGTTGGTCTGTACCTTTTCATGAAACTCCGGAGGAGTACATAGATTATGAGCTCAATAGGGAGGATGTAAGATTTCTCGTATGGTATGCCATCGCCATGGGTTACGAGGATAAACGCGATATCTATCCTCATGATCCGAAATTATTGGAGTTGGCAGATGTCTGGTTCGCATATCTGGAAAGCATATATGAGGAAGCTCCGGTGCCTGAAACATATAATCTATCTCGTGGACTTGATTTCAATGACCAGGAAGACAGTAAGGACATATATCGACTCGGCCAGTGGCTCTTCCTTCATTGCTATCTTCTCACTCCGGCTTTCTCAATGACGTTGGGTGAGATAATGAGTGATCCGGAATTAAGAAAGCAGGAAAACCTCCCGATGCTGCATGAGCGATTGGAACAATCGATGATGCAGGATCCGACCGGCCCGCTTGCTCTTTTCATATCCGAATGGCTTTATCTAATTCTTAATGGTAAATTATTAAAACATAATGAGGAGAAAGTGGAGATCCATCCGTATTATACCCGCTTCACTCAGGCCACCGGTGGAAAGACCGTAGAGTTTTTTGATACGTATGAGGCATTGAATAAATTCTTCATTGAAAAATTAGGGTGGGAAGCCGGTGAAGAACATCTTCCGATGATGAAAGGTGAGCGCGATTTCGTGCTGATGGTTAATAAATACAAAGGGATGTTGGCTGCACGTAATGTGGCACGTTGCATAGCTTCTCCGGATAACCCTTATTATGATAAGGATTATGCCGAGAAACATGCTTTCGATCTTCTTACTGTAAGGGGGCTTTGTCCGGGTGATCTGCTCAGAATGATTTTTGAAAACGATTGGCTTCCCGATGCGCGGTTCCCGGAAACCGAAGATACGAAACTGGTGAAAGAGAACAGAGATTTTATTGCACGATGCTATCTTCAGCAGTTTTATGTGGGAGACTGATTCCCTCTGATCATGACTTGAGTGGCTCCAAAACCGTATTTTAGAAATGATGCATCCTGCACATCGCAGGATGCATATTCTTTTGCAAGAAGGGTTCTTACTTCCTTTCTAAGCACACCATCTCCTTTGCCATGTATGAAAACGATTTTCTGTCCGATTCTTTTTCGATGCTTCTTCATCGTTTTTCTAACGGTGTCGAGCTGAAATTGAAGCATGGTGTAATTATCCATGCCGACGGTGGTATCGACCAGTTCGTAGATATGTAGATCGACTTCAATGGGAGGAAGAACTTTATGGGGATTGTCTTCAGGTGATTTAGTGGATCTGTTATATCTCTTGCGATTATTTCCACATGTCTCCTTAGAGTGAAGGATGTCTGAAACTTTTACATTTCTATCATTTGAAACAGGCATTGTGTTTTGTGCGGCAGTATCATCGATACGCCTTTGCAAGGGTCTTCTTCTGCCTATTCCAAATTCTCCCATAACTAAATTTTCTCTTAATAGAGGAGAATAATCATAAAAGAGTGATTATTTTCCTATAAATTTCCTTTTGTTAAATATGCTGCCAAGCTTGAGAGAAATCACACCAAATAAAGCTTCTCCAAAAATTGAAGAGTTCATTTTTGAAGTTCCGAGCTGTCGGTTTACGAAAATTATCGGTACTTCCACAATCTTGAACTTCATAAAGTGAGTCTTAAATTTCATTTCAATCTGGAAAGCATAACCCTTGAATTTGATGTTGTCAAGGTTCATAGCCTCAAGCACGCGCCGACGGTAACATACGAAACCGGCTGTTGCATCTCTAAGTTTCATTCCGGTAATCAATCTTACGTAGGCAGAAGCGAAATACGACATAAGCACTCTTCCCATCGGCCAGTTAACAACATTTACTCCTGAAATATATCTGGAGCCGATTGCCATGTCCGCTTGATTTTCCTTACATTCCTTATAGAGTCGGGGAAGGTCTTCGGGATTATGGGAGAAGTCCGCATCCATTTCAATTACGTAGTCATATCCCTTGTCTAAAGCCCATTTAAAGCCGTGGATATACGCTGTGCCGAGCCCAAGTTTGCCGGTGCGACATTCGAGGAATACCCTTCCCGGATATTCCTGCATTTTATGTCTAACCGCATCCTGAGTTCCATCGGGTGAGGCATCATCAATAATAAGTATATCGAATCCATCCGGCATTGAGATGACGGCATCTATAATATTCGAGATGTTCTCGATTTCATTATATGTCGGTATGATTACAAGGACGTCAGCCATATTCATTCACTGCAACAAAAGACTCATTACAACATCTTGTGAGATGCATGCATGAGTTTGTGATTAAATTCATTGCAAATTTAACAAAATTATGCGGAAATTTCCCATTTTGCAATGAATTTTGTGGGGTGATATGATAATTTACTTTGACGGAGATATTCGTTGCCCATATCATCCTCTCTATTGAGAAAATGAATTTCGGGATATTTTTTCTGAATCTCTCGGCTTAAAAGAGATGATAATGCTTGATAGACACCACGATATTCAATATCACCTTTTTCAGCATGAATAATGAATGTATCGCCGACCGCCTCACCGAATGTATAACCTATTATTTTACCTTCATAACGTATGAGCAGACCGAAGAATGGGTAGAGGTTATAGTTTTCTATCGCTTTGCCGATTGCCGAACTTTCATAATCAAACGTGTCGCCGTCTTTGTGATATAGATTGAATTTATCATTGAATTCTGTCAGCTCGTCTGTTTGACTTCCATCTAAAATTTCCATTTCATAGTTTGTGTAGTGATTCATGAAATAGTTTAGATGATTACGTTTCTTTTCCATCTTTTTCCCTGAGAATTTCAGGAATTGCTCTATGTTATAGACGTATTCTCTCCAATCCGGCAGGTAAGCAGGGTGTGACATGGCACATTCATCAATGTTCTCCGGTGCGCATTCCTGCGGAGTTATTATACGTGATGATATGCCGTAGGCGTCACAATATTCTCTTATTAGGGGAAGTGATTCCATGTCTGAGAGATGTCCCAGAGGCTGATGGAAGAAAACACCGCGTTCGTCAGATCCCTTCAGGAAGAGCGTGTCATCGATAACACATATTTCGTAGTTGAAATAATCTGTCCAAAGCAATATTCCACCTATGGAGAAATCGCATGAACGCGAAGGATAGTCTGCGATGAAATGCATAAGACTATTCAAATCTTTCATGCCGACTTTACGGAATTTCAGAATTGTTTCGGGAACAGTTTTGATAGCTGCTGATTCTGTTTTGATAAGTGTGGATTCCATAGTAGTATCTTAATTACGAATGAAAAAGGGAGCGAAATTTAACTATTGTAAAATATAAAACATATAATTCGCTACCGATATAAATAATGTGAAACTATATTAATAACGTTTGAAAAGCAATAAAGATGGAATGAGGTTTGTAAATATTTTTTATATCTTTACAATAAATGCTGATTAAATAAGTAGTTGCTGATTTTTATATTTTCATTAGTCAGCAGTAGATTCTTGGCAAGAAAACACAAGGATACGTATAAAGATAAACACACAAAAAGATTCGGATAAATGAAATTGGAGAATCCTTATAATCTTCCTGTCGTTGATTCTTTCATTAGACTGTATGGGGAATCGATAGCAGAGAAATGCAATCGGAAAGATAGCATCATATCCTTTTTACCGCTGCCTGATGTGGAGAATAGATATCGTGATATTTTAGTTAGGTATAGAGACGAGATCTATATTTCTATATCGGAGATAGGAAGACTCGGTCTCACTCAACCGGAAATATTTGCTGCTTTGTCGCATGAATTAGGGCACATCGCATACGGAATGCAACCATTCGGAATAGATGCAGAAACACGTGCTGATATTTTTGCAGCCGAATTATGGGCATAAAAACGAAGCGAGCACAAAATTGTGTAATAACACGCTGATTTGTTGAATATTGGCGTTAAGTCGCTGATTTGAAAAAGTTTAATTTGCTTGAATTTAAGTTTAATTTCCGGGGTGATTTGGTTGTATTTTAGTTGAATTTTACTTTAATCAAGTTGAATTTTACTTTAATTTTAAACGGCTGGTAAACGCTTATGGGCTTGCTAATACATTGATATATTATGATATATAGAAACGCCGTTTAATCGTTTGAATGATGATTAAACGGCGTTTAAACGTCTTGACCGATTAAGGGGCTAAAATCTGCGTTGTGTAAAATGGAAATGCCCAAAAATCGAGTATGTGTAAAAGTTAAAACGCTGATTAAATGAATATTAAACACTAAAAAATGCACATTACGTTTTTTTGAGTAAAAAGGAAATTTTGGTTATTCAAATTTCATGGAGCTTTTAACATTTACGGAGTAATGATAGAAAGTGTTTTATATCGTGATATTGGCGCAACTCCTCCCGGGAAATTAGAGCCGAATCTTTTAAGGTCTGTAACATCATTAATATTTTTGTTAGGTCTGATTTTACCCCGGATATTGTAGGAATAGTTTTTAATTGTTTTGCTTCATCATCGGTCAACCCTAATAATATTTGTATCTCTATAATATTTGCTCCGGCATTCATCATTCGGGCGGTTAATAATTCTTTAGTGTTATTTTCTTGCTCAAACGTGTAAAGAGTTTTTCTGCATACTCTGAGGGCTTTGGCTAATTCCTGCTTTGTTTTGTAATTGCCAGATAATACAGCGTCAAAGTATTTGCGGAGTGTTAGCTTCTCCCCCTCTAATTCTTTTCTAATTTGGCTAATACGCCGGGGAGTACACTTCAACATCTCCGCCACTTCTTTGGGCGTTTTAGTTTCTAAAAGGGTTAAAACTAATTCTTTATTTATCATTCAGCATTTTAACGTTATTAACATTTTAATGTTATTAATATGATAGGCGCGGCGGCGATGTGCCACAGAGGACAACCGCCGCCGCGTGGTGGGTTTATTTGAGATGATCCGGGATTGTTACGCCTGCCTGCTTTAACAGATAGTGCAAGCCACCTATTTTTGTATGTGCTGCGATTAGTTTGCTGTAAATCTTGGCGTTATATTCTTTATAGAAATTTTCCACCTCTGCCGCGCTCTCTCTGACCTCTGCGAGTTCCTGCTGGAGCAGCTCAACCCGGCCTCTGATTTTTGCGGCATAGTCCGCGGCATAGGTTGGCGCGTATGATGCACCCGGGCGCATTGCCCCGTTGACGAGGATGTAAGTTTGATTTTGCCACCATTCGGAAACGTCCCCGGATGTTAAGCCGCGGTTAATACCCATGACGGCGGAGTCGAACATGTCGGGATGTGTTAGGAGAGTGAGGATCGCGGCGCGGCTACCGTCTTTGAGGGTGATGTCGGTTCTGATTACAGAGCCGAACGCGAGGTCGCCGAATGTGGCGGCGGGGTTAGTGTTATCTAACTGGTTCATACATGAGTTGTTTTAGGAAGTTAAAAAAATAGCGACCCTTAGGTGTCCTACGCTTACTCATGTTAAAGCGCCGGGGCGTTTCCGCGCTCCGCACCATAGGTCGCAAATATCTTTTACGGGGATTGTTAAAGAGGTTCATACATGAGTTATTTTAGGATGCACAAAGGTAAGCAAATAATCTGACCCGGCAAAATATCCGGGCGCAAAATTGCGATAATTGCAAAGTTCGCGCAAAAATAGTGTAAATCTTTTACACTCTATTTTGCGCCGGGTGTGGTTGGTCGTACCTTTGCAACAACAAGTTAGGGCAAAGAGGAATAAAATAATTATCACTTTGATAACACCATTTGCACCGACTTAAAAAAGTGAGCAATTTTGCAACAAAAACAATTAACAGAATGAGCAAAGAAAATGGAGATAACAAGCCTATAACCTTTGTGTTAAGCGATGAATCCGTAAATAGTTACGGTCTTGTTATATTGACCGATGGTATAGATACAAGCGTATTTGAACGCAACCCAATAATGTTCTATAAGCACGCACGCGAGAATGGTGTTATAGGGCGTTGGGAGAATATCCGCAAGGAGGGAAAGCGGCTTTTAGCCGATGCCGTGTTCGATGACAGCACTGAGTTAGGCGCGCAAGTTAAAAAGCAAGTGGAGGGCGGTTTCCTCCGCGCCGTGTCTATCGGTATAGAGGAAGGAAAACGCGACACATTAAACGGTATTGACACGGTGGTTAAATGCTGTTTAATCGAGGTTTCGGTCGTGGATATTCCGAGCAATAAAAACGCCGTTAAGCTGATGCACCGTTCCGGTGGCTACGTCTATCGGGAGAACGATTTGGAGGATGAAGCACCGCAAGTCCTTAAAACCGCCTTAATTTCGCTTCTAAGCCTTTCAAATGACGCAACCGATAAAGATATTATCCAAGCCGTCAAAACGGCGTTAGAGGGGCGCGAAACGCCCGAGGAGGCCGTTGACGATGCAATTATGCGCGGATATATTGACAGCGGACAGCGTGGCACGTTCATAGCGTTGGCGCGTGGCAACCGGGCGGCGTTCCGGGATTTCGTAAAAACGCAAGGCGCGGCGCAATCGGGCGAAATTGCCCGGCTTATTGATGAAGCACAGGCAAAACGCAAGTTATTACATTGTGAGCGCGGTGTTTACGAGCGTATCGGGGTAAAAATCGGCGCAAAGATGTTAGGCGAGATATTGTTCACTTTGCGCCCCATGGCGAAGCCGACGGAGCTAATACACGGCGGCGCGGCGTATTCTGACCGCTCCCGATGGACGCTTGACGATTACCGCAAGTTTGCGCCGCAAGAGCTGGAGAGCAACCCCGAATTATACGCCCGGTTGGTAAAAGCGGAAAAGGGCGAGGAAATCGGGGCGCACTCGCTGGAATGGTATAGAAAGAATAACCCGGAGTATCTGCGCGAACACCCCGAATTTTACGCGCAAATGCTGGAGCAAGCAAAGAGAGAACAAAACAAACAGAATAAACAAATTAACAACTAATTAGCTGAATGGCACTTAACAAAGAAATATGGATTAATCAGATTTTGTCGGGATTTTATCCAAATGACAGCTTTTTAACAAAGGTTGTCAATTATTCCGAGTTCGTGGATAACAACCGCTTACACATTCCGGCGGCTGGTATTGACCCCAAGGTATTGGTCGACAATACAACCTATCCTATAAAGGTTGTAGAGCGTGAGGACGATGACAACGAAATCCCCCTCGCAAAGTTTGAAACAGAAAACACGCTTATACGCCGCCCGGACGCGATAGAATACAGTTACAACAAGCTGGAGAGCGTGATCGGACAGCACCGCGCAACACTTCGCAAGAGTGTGGCGATGAAAGCGGCTCACGCCTACGCCCCCCAGACCGATACACCCGACACCCCGGTTATACTTACAACGGGCGCGCCCGTCAATGGTCGCCGCCGTCTGACCTTTGCCGACATTCTGACGCTTAAAGAGCGTTTTGATGAAGCCGGAATCCCTATTGAGGAGCGCTATATCATTCTGCACCCTAAGCACGTCAGCGACTTGCTTCTGGAGGATATAAAGCTATTCAAAGACCTCACCGACATAAGGGACGGAGAGCCGCACCAGTTCGCCGGGTTCGGGTGCTATCAGTTCGCGCAAATGCCGTGTTATAAAGCCGTCAAAGGTGTATTAACAAAAGTTCCTTTCGGAGAGGATGCAACGCCGCAATTTGCCTCCGTGGCGTTCTACGCAAAAGAGGTGATGAAAGCGGACGGCGACATTTACATGTATAAGAGTGAGGACGACCCCAAAGAACGCGGCACGATTGTAGGCTTCGACAAGCGGTTTGTCGCCCTGCCTATCCGTGGCAAAGGTATAGGCGCGATTGTTAGCGATGTAGTTGCAGAATAAATCTAATGTTTGATTATGCATGCAAGCACTATTCAACGCATAATTACCGCTAAAAAAATAGCAGCACAATACTACGAAGCCGGGAATCAGTCAAAGAGCCTAAAAGGGGTTTGGAGGCGTTATATTGTCCCGGAAATGGGTATCGATTACAGAACGTTTTTGCGCTATCTGAAAAAGAAGATAAGCTAAGATCCTACGACATACAAACGCGGCGCGGCGGCTCATTTAACACTATGACCGCCGCGCCTATTTTTTAACATTTCAAGGGCTGAACCGTTGCTCGCTTCGTTTTAATCCAAAAATTTCCTTTTAATTAATTATCTTATTTTCAGACAATTAATTAATAAGTATTTTTTTGTTACCTGAGTAATAAAAATAATACCCTTAAATACTTAAATTATTTTATATAAGACTGTTAAGTGAGGAAATTTCTACTACCGTTAAATGCTCAAAAATTGCACGCTTCATTTTTGCGATTATAGAATTGGGTCTTGCGAGTCAGATGATTTCTGTGATTGAAAAAATAATATTGTCGAGAAGATTCAGAAGCATAACCTCGCTTCTTGTGCAAAGAATACAGTTTCTGCAACATCTCGATAAACCGGAAACACACAGCAAATGTTATTAATAAAGAAGTGTAAACTGCTTTGTTGTTATATGTAACTTCAAAGCAATAAAATATAAAAACATGCAAAAAGTAAATTTTAACGGAATGACATTTGAGGTTGCCGGGAAACTGCCGGAAGCCGGAGAAAAGGCAAAAGATTTTACCCTTGTAGCTCAGGATTTATCAGAGATAAAGCTTGAAGATTTCAAGGGTAAGAGAGTTGTCTTGAATATTTTCCCGAGTCTTGATACGGATGTGTGTGCCGCATCAGTAAGAAGATTCAATACAGAGGTAGCGGAGCTGCCGAATACAGTTGTGTTATGCGTCTCTAAAGACCTGCCGTTTGCTGCAGCTCGTTTCTGCACGGTCAACGGAATTAAGAACGTAATGACCGGATCCGGCTTCCGTTCTGATTTCGGCGATGAATATGGTGTGACTCTGAAGACCGGTCCGTTGGCTGATCTATATGCCCGCGCCCTGGTTATTATTGATGAAGAGGGTAAAGTGATCGGTAGTGAACTCGTAGAGGAAATTACAAATGAGCCTGATTATGAGCTTGCTAAAAAGTTATTGAAGTGATTTTCCAAAGCGTATGGCAATAAAAAAAGCGGAACGAAAGTTCCGCTTTTTGTGATTCGTGCAGGATTCAAACCTGCAACCTTCTGATCCGTAGTCAGATGCTCTATTCAATTGAGCTAACGAACCAATAAGAATTATAACAGTGACTCCTGCAGGATTCAAACCTGCAACCTTCTGATCCGTAGTCAGATGCTCTATTCAATTGAGCTAAGGAGCCAATAAGTGATTCGTGCAGGATTCAAACCTGCAACCTTCTGATCCGTAGTCAGATGCTCTATTCAATTGAGCTAACGAACCATGCTTTCGTTCCCGATTGCGACTGCAAAATTAGTCTATTTTTTTGAATCTGCCAAATTTTTTCGACTTTTTTTCAAAACAAATATTCAATTCCGCATTTTCCATTGATCCCCGATATCGGCGGTGCTTCTTTAACAATAGAGATACGACCGCTTAATATCTGGGGCCAATGTTCTAAAAATGTTTCCTTTAGACTCACAGCAACCGTTTCGAGCAGCAGCCAATCCTTGTTCATTATCTTTTTCACCTCTTCATATATCGAAGCATATGAAATAGAGGTGGAAAGATTCTCTTTAATAAATTCCGAAGAATCTATATCAAGTTCTATATTCAGGATAAAATTATTGCCGACAATACGTTCTTGTTCGAAAACTCCAATTCTTGCATAGAACTGAAGGTCTATCAAACGGATTTTAAATATCTCCATTATGCAATCACTCCTACGGGAATCTTATCGATCCTTCGAATGTGACGTCCACCTTCAAATTCTGCGTTCAGATATGCGTCAACAATATCTTTCGCTTCAGCCTCAGAAATGAATCGGGCGGGGAGGACACATACATTTGCATTGTTATGTTGACGGGCCAGAGATGCGATTTCAGGAAGCCAGCATAGAGCGGAACGGATTCCCTGATGATGATTGAGAGTCATATTGATTCCATTACCAGAGCCGCACATGCATATTCCAAACGCACATTCTCCATTCTCAATTGCCGCAGCGGCCGGATGAGCGAAGTCGGGATAGTCACACGATTCGGTGCCGTGTGTTCCGAAATCAACTACCTCATATCCTTTTTCAGTGAGATAAACTTTTAGAATTTCCTTCAACTCATATCCGGCATGATCAGATGCCATTGCAATTTTTTCCATTTCAGATTATTCAGATATTTATGATTTGATTGAATTTATTATATTTCAGCAGCATTTTTTTCGGCATCAGGCTTCAGTTCCTCCTCGATATGAGGTTTCTCTCCCTCAGCAATCTCTTTATTGATTGAGAATATATAATCAAGGAGTTCTTCGCGGCCGGTCCATTTTTCGGAGGAGGTGATAAATACAGGAGGGAGTTCTTCCCATTCTTTTTTCAGAACTTTTTTATATTCCTCAACTTTCTTTTTTCCTGCATTCGGACCCTCTTTATCGGCTTTTGTGAAAACGATAGCAAACGGAACCTGATGTTCGCCTAACCACCTGAGAAACTCCAAATCAATTTTCTGGGGAGAATGGCGGATATCGATCAAAACGAATAGGCAAGTCAACTGTTCCCTGCCAAGTATATATTCCTGAATAATCTTGCTGAACTGGCTGCGTTGTTCTTTTCCGCGGGCAGCGTAGCCATAACCCGGGAGGTCGACCATATACCATGTTCCATTATCCATCTTGAAGTGGTTGATAAGAAGTGTCTTCCCCGGTTTCTGAGATGTTTTGGCAAGGCTTTTACTCTTGCCAATCATATTAATCAGAGAAGATTTTCCAACGTTTGATCGACCGATAAAAGCATATTCCGGCACGTTGATTGCAGGACACTTCCTGTAATCAGCATTGCTTATTTCATATTTGGCATTTTTTATATCCATCATTCTTTAATTAATCGTTATAACACCGAATACCTTATAGTTCATGTATATATGCTTTATTTTTTCATGAACCATATAGGGTATCAATAATATAACACCTACCCGGATTGAATTGTTAGCTTCTTTCGATAGAGGACTCATGGATTAAAGACAAGGCTTTTCCGGAGTCGTCTTTTTTTACAACTACGGCAATTGTCGTTTCTGACGCACCGTCAGAAACACTTTTAACTTCAATGCCATTGCGCCATAAAGTATTCACGAGTCGTGGTCCGAGTCCGGAGATTTTTTTGATACCTTCTCCCACCACTGCGATGATGGTCATATCTTTCTCTCCTTTTATGGATACGACTTCCTCTTCCCTAAGCTCTTGTGAAAATTCAGTTTCAAAGAGACGCACCGCCTTATCAAGATCGGAAGCGGGAACCGCTATTGAAAAATCAGTTCCGTTATCGGGTTGACCAACAAGAAGAACTCCTATTCCGTTGCGCGACATCACATTGTATGCTCGTGTGTTGATTTCCGCCACGTTTGAAGCAAGGGCGCCGGAAATTGTAATGACAGCTATATTTCCTAATGAAGACACTCCACAGACCCTGGGTTTGCCATCGTAGCCGTCACATATGAATGTGCCCGGAGCGGATGGATTAAAGGTGTTGAGAATGCGTATAGGAATGTTCTTATGAAAAACCGGATAGATTGTAGGAGGATATATCACCTTCGCTCCAAAACTGCAGAGCTCCATGCTTTCTACAAATGTCATGGATGGGATGAGTTTAACATTCTTGACAATGCGTGGATCTGTGGTTAGGAAACCGTCCACGTCTGTCCATATCTCAAGCTCGTCAGCATCGAGAGCCGCTGCAACGAGAGCGGCGGAATAATCACTTCCTCCACGTCCCAGATTTGTTATTTCATTGGTATCTCTATCGCGAGATATAAAGCCGCCCATTACACAATGTTGTGTCAGGGGGAGGGGAAATTCTTTTTTTATGAGAGAATCCGTAAGCTGTCTGTCAGCAATATCCTTATTAAACCATCTCTCTGTGCGCATAAATGAGAGTGAATCATGATGCCGGGCATCGTTAAGCATTCCGGCTACTATGATAGAAGACATTCTCTCTCCAAAACTTACCACCAGATCAAGCGTGCGCTCAGGCAAGGAACGAATAAGTGACAGCCCTTTGAATATGTCACCCAATTCCTTGAGAAGAGAGGATATTGCTGATTTAATATCATCTTTCCTTATTGCCGGGATAAGAGCATCAATAATATCGAAGTGGCGAGACGAAATGATCTTCATCTCATCTATGTAGTCTTCTTTACCTTCTGACGCAGATCTGGCAGTGGCTATAAGGCGATCTGTCAGACCACCTAAAGCTGATACCACAACAATAGCCGGCTGATCAAGTGAATCAACTATTTTCTTGACATTGGTCAGGCTATCTACCGTGCCGACCGATGTGCCTCCGAATTTGAGTATTTTCATACTGCAAATTTAACAATCAATTGGAGAATAACCAAAGGGGACGCTCGAAAATATAATATCCGGCATCATTCCCTGTTCCGAAAACGGATGTAATATTAGGATTACTCACAACATCGCTGTTGCCATAAGGTAGAGAGTAGGGCCAACGGTTTTTCCCGTTATCGATATTATTGGGATTTTTCAGTGTAATGAAAGTTTCACCATTTGCATGACATCTGCGAATATCATTATATGTCTCTATCTGGCAGTCACGGGTTTGGGCAAGATATTTCTGGATCATTATTTCACTCAGAGAACATATGTCGAATTGAGATATATAATTTTCCATATCAGTTGAATCTATATTTCTTCCGGCTGCTGAAAAATAATCTGCTATTGACTCACGAATGCCTGATATAAAATCGGAATAAGCATCCATTCCGAGTCTTGATTTGCACTCTGCCATAATGAACCTGAGAGAAGATTTGCTTATAAAATGAATGGAAGCCTCTTCGTTAGACATCCATAGAGGTGCTCCTACATTATCAATAGTTGCCGACAGTGTTGCGTCGCCTGCCGATGCGAAAAGCACTCCTGAATCAAAAGTATCATCAGCATAAATGGAGAGTCTTGGGTCAGATCTTTCTTCCATAAGTTGAGCCACGGTGGCACATGCACCTGAATAATGCCTGCTACGGAAGAAGGCCGCCCATGAATTATCTGCTTCAACTCCATTGAATATTTTGAGTTCGGCACCTTCGAATCCATATTCAAATGCCTTTTCTGCGGCCTCCAGTGCGGTTAAATAATTTTGTGGAAAGCGTGCTGTGCCATCAAGCAACAATCGGGATTTAACTGCATATGCGAATGCAAGCCATTTCTTGGTATCTCCGCCGTATAGAATATCCTGTTTGCCTGCGTACGACATTTTTTCATCAACCGCCTCTAAAAGGTTTTCAATGGCAGTTTCGATTTCATTTAACAAAGAAATGTATATATCTTCCTGTTTTTCCAGTCGTGGTGTGCGAATTTCTTCATTCAGAGCCTCATTGAATGGAATATCACCGTGCAATTCAGTAAGAGCCTGAAACCCTAAGACTTTAAGCACCTGACCAATTCCCATTATATCTTTTTGTCCACGGTTTATTCCATCTTTACATTTATCGATGAGTATCTGAATATTCAGAAGATTGCGGTATGTGTTATTCCATTCGTTATTGAAAGTGGTGGGAGCCGCCGTGATAATTGGGTCACGAAGTTCGGCATACATCATCTGGGCACCTCCATCACCGAATATCTGCTCCGTATAGGAGGCTACGTGCCAGGCATAAGAGCCGGCATAAGTTGTGAATGCCATAGACAATATTGCGTCGGAGAGTTGAAATCGGGCATCTACCATGCTTACGGGAGGAGTGGATGTGTTTGCATTGATACGATCCATTTCATCTTCGCTACACCCTGCTGCAACCGTCAGAATAAGAAGAGAACTTAAAAAAACCTGAAGTATATTGGAATAAATTTTCATTTTTGCTTATATGTTTTGTCGGATGCACTGATAAATCTAAAAAACAACTTTAAAGCCGCCACCAATGCTTGTAGTAGCAGGCATTGAAAAGCGCTCGAAATATCCGCCCATATTGCCGTTACCCTGTGAGGATTCGGGATCAAAATTCGGTAATTTTGACCAGAGAAGCACATTTCGGGCAAATGCAAAGACCTGAAAATCAAACGGGCCAAATTTAGGAAGATCATAAGTAAGTGAAATATCTCTTAGTTTTACAAAACTCATGTCATAGACCCCTGATTCTGTAATTGCGTAATAAGCCTGATAGTATTTCTGGCGGTCAACTTCCACCGTGTTCTTTTCTCCGGTGGCTTTATCAACTCCCTCGGCAATGAATTTCCCTTCATGCCATGGAATAGATTCCTTTGTAGCGCCGGAGTAGTTTAGAGTCATATTTGTTCCGTGATACATTTTTCCTCCACTCTGCCAACTTAGTGTGGCAGACAGCGAGACTTTTTTCCATCGTCCGTTAAGATTGAATCCGGTTATAAGGTCGGGCGTGCAGTCAGCGATGCAGATACTTCCCGCAGTAGCAATAGGCAGGCCGTTTGAAAGCAGCAGTTCGCCGTTTTCAGTACGTTGAAAAGCAGTTCCGTAGATGCTTGGATAGGTGTGGCCTTCTTCTGCGCGAATCTGAGGCGATGTAAATCCGCCGAGCATTATGGATTCTACTCCGGGAGCAAGTTCGACAACCTTATTCTCAAGTGTTGAAAGATTTATTCCGACATTAAGTTCATAATCCAACCCTTTCAAGATTATTCCTTGAATATCGATTTCATGCGACCATGTCTGAATTTTTCCGGCGTTGGCGAGCATATAGCGATAACCGGTGGAACCTGCTGTGGGTATACTGAATATCTGATCTTTGACGTTCTGATAAGCTATCGTATAACTTAATTTCAGTCTCCGGTTAAGAAATTCAAGGTCAATCCCCGTCTCTATATTTCTCGTATTCTGGGGTCGGAGATTTGGATCATATACCTGCTGATATGGCACATATGCCGTTACTCCGTCAATCGGATAGACTACAGGACTATATGTGTACATTCCTCCGCTGTAAGAGGGAATGATCAGATAGTTCTCTTTGTAAGTTCCGGCTTGCCCCACCTCTGCCAAAGAGGCTCTGATTTTACCGTAGTTTATTAGATTATACTCTTTTAAAGCAGGGATTTCCGAGAAGATCCATGCCAAAGATAGAGAGGGATAGAAAAAAGTACGATTATTACGGGGCATGGAGGAAACCACATCTGTTCGTCCGGTCATATTTAAGAACAGCATTGATTTCCATCCTAAAGAAGCTGATCCGAAGAAACCCACTGTCCGCGAACGCGATGTGTATTCACGGCTTGTAAAAACAGTAGCGTTTCCAATGGTGGGCATACCGTAGAAATTTAGGTTTGAACCGGTGTAATCTCTCCATATCGATCTTCTGTCTACTATTTCAGAACCTAACATAATGTCAAAATCAAAGTCTTCTTTTAACAGCGCATTGAAATTAACTGTAAAAAGATTATTGAAAATGTTTTTACTCACCCCATAATTATTTACCGAACCTTCAGAACTACCGGCCGACCCTTTTTCCAGGATGTCGCTATTGTTGGTGGTGTAAACGTCCAGTCCGGCTTGTTCGCGCACTTTGACCGACATGTTTTGTTCTGAGCCGAAATAGTGACAATACTGAAGATATGCGTTTCCAAATCCACGGTTGGTGTGTTGGTAATACTGGTTATTTTCAGTCCACCAATATGGATTATCGTAAACAGTAGGGCGATATGAGATTTGAGTAGTTGGATCTCCCGGCACGTGAGAGGGTATGCCTTTAAGATTATATTCAGCCGGAGCCTGATAAACGGTATTGACAATAGCACTGTTGGCCGCAGGAGCTGAATGAATTGACACAGAAGAATAATTTGCCGAGAAGCCTGTTTCCCAGTCTTCGGAAAGTTTCCAGTCAATCAAACCGCGCACGTTCCATCTATTCATGTCGGTGGTGGGAACGACTCCGTTTTGATAGGAATTGTTGATGGCGAACGAATACGTTGCGCTTGACAGAGCCTGTGATATTGAGAGTGAAGTGTTTTCTGTAAAGCCTGTGGTGAAAAAATCACCTATATTATCATATATGGCCGGTTTTATCCAAGGGTCGAGTCCGGCTTGTTCAAGTTTCGGATTATAGTACATTCCCGGATGTTCTTGTGAGTTTCCACCATAGGTGGCAACATCGGGAAGAGATGTGATACGAGGTCCCCAATTTGTTGCGGCATTTGGATTATATGTATCAATATTTGTGCCTTGTGAGTAGATTTCTTGAGGTTTGAATCTTCTGCTCAACACTTCAGCGGAGAGATTGGTGGAAAAAGTTATGGTCGGTCTGGAGGATTTTTTGTGTGCTCTCTTTGTTGTTATAATTATAACACCATTGGAAGCCCGGATGCCATATAAGGCCGATGCAGCCTGTCCCTTGAGAAAACTTATGGATTCTATGTCTTCAGGGTTGAAATCTATCGAACGGTCGGCAAGATTAGCACCTTTTGTTGAATTGCCTGTGCTGAAATCGGGATCTGCAGCCACAGGCATCCCATCAATTACGTATAATGGCCGATTGCTATCGGAAAAAGAACGCGCACCTCTGATAACAATTTGCGAAGATGCCCCCGGACTGCTTGAGGAAGGTCGGATATCAACCCCCGAAACTTTTCCTTGTATCGCGCTTGTGATGGAGGTTACACCTGATGTGTTGATATCTTTCGCGTCCAGGTCAGAAACCGAATATCCGAGACTTTTACGTTCTTTCCCTATTCCGAGAGCGGTGACTACGATTTCATCAAGAACTGTTTCTTCTGTGAGCTGAGCAAGGGTATCACCGTATAATGTTTCATATGCTTTTGCCGGAAGGAAAGAGGAAAGAAACAGAAAAGAGATATAGATTTTTGTTTTATGTTTCATCATTTTTTATAATGGAATCCGGATGCAAAGTTAACAAATTCAACCAATAAGCCAAAAAAGTAATAAATTTTTTTAAACCTGTAAGTAGATACTTATAAAAAAAAGTGCCCGCTTTTTGAAATTTCAAAAAGCGGGCACCTTTAAGAGAGTGTTTGAATTTAAACCAAATTTAATATTTAGAGAGTTTAAGAAATTTTTGATTTCATCACAAAGGATCTTTTGGGCGCTTTCCCAAAGATTTCATCGGTCACGATGCCCGCATCGCTCCCTCTTCAACTTTGGAAAATCATCCCAAAATCTCTCTTTG
>JAAVEA010000021.1 GCA_014801535.1 Bacteroides sp. | reverse complement strand
GAGGCCAAGATGATTCTCAAGGATGGCGAAACGAGCGTTGCGGAAGCTCCCGTCTATGTGGCTTATGAGAACACATCATACCGCGCCTACGCCGACTTCGGTGGTAAGAAACTCGAAAGCGGAAAGACCTACGATGTGGTGATTCCCGAGGGTTCCATCTATTCGGCCAACGGCATAGAGAGCAATCCGGAGATCAGATCGTCGATAACCGCCGCGTCGGGTGCGGAGTATGTGAGCGTGGCGCTCTCCATCGACGAGTATGCGTCGGCCACCTACCGCATGGTTATGGGCGAGGAGAGCGTGATAGCCCTTAAGGCCGGTGAGGCGTGGAAGCTCGAAAGCCTCTCGCTCGACGGCAATGATGTCACCTCGGAGGTGTCGGAAGCGGGTCTGTACACACTGCCGGCGCTCAGCAAGGATGCCAAGCTCGACGCCACGTATGCCTATGCGGGCGATGTGGACTATGATTTCACCACAGGGATAGGAAGCGTGTCGGGCTGCAGCTACGAATTGAGAAAGGATGGCTCACACCTCGTTATCTCGGGACTGAAAGAGGGCGACATGATCACTATCTACACCGCCGGAGGAATGAAGGTGGCCGATCTCCCCTCGGTACCCTCCGACATGCAGGAAGCATCGATAGCTCTCCAGGAGAATCAGGTGTACATTATCCTGATCAACGGCACATCGATCAAATATAGACATTGAACTAATCAACAGGTCTCACAAGTTTAATTAGTTAATAACAGGTGATTTACCGATGAGGGGCGCGGATTTCCGCGCCCCTCATTATTGATATCAGACAGGAGAACTTTTTTCTTTTAGACAGGAGAACAGTAGAACAGTAGCAAATTCACCTCCTGTTCTACTGTTCTCCTGTCTATTTTTCCAATCCTTTCCTTCTACTGTCTGATTCATTAAAAATCTCCTGTTCTCCTGTTCTCCTGTCTAAATTTTATTTTCTTCTGTTCTCCTGTCGGAATTTTTAATTTCTTCCGTTCTCCTGTCTGAAATATATACGAATAGAAAGAAAATTTTTATTAACTCGCATTAAGTTATTATTTTTGTAGAAATTTTAGATCATACATATGAAAAAAATAAACGGTATCCTGAGTTTTGTACTTGTCGTCGTTATGATCGCCACTGCATCGATAACGGTTAATAAATCACTTTTCGGCTATCGCTTCGGCAATGCCGACGATGCTAAGGAAATGGTTGAAGAAACAGGGCAGCAGGCTATCACGCAATCTGAAGATGGAAAAACGGTGATAAACACCGCAGGACTGCCTGATGTGATTAACGGATATGCCGGACCTGTTCCTTTGGAAATTTATATTGAGGAGGGGAAGATTTCCGATATAAAGCCTTTACCGAATACAGAGACCCCATCATTTTTTGAGAGGGCTTCAACAATTCTTGAGCAATGGAAAGGAAAGACACCACAGGAGGCTCTGCAATTGAAGGTGGATGCCGTGAGTGGAGCCACTTATTCTTCTCAAGCTTTAATCAACAATGTTAATGCGGGGCTTGAATATTATGAGGGTAAAGAGAGCCATCCATCTTCAACAATGCCTTGGAAACTATGGGTTGCATTAGGAGTGACATTGCTTGCATCTGTCATACCGATTTTTGTGCATAATAAAACATATCATAACCTACAGATGGTGCTGAATGTAGCGGTATTGGGTTTTTGGTGCGGTCAATATCTGGATTATGCGTTGATCCTTAAATATATGTCTTCAGGTTTCGGGTTGCCTGCCGGTCTGATTGCGATCGTGATGCTGATAGTGGCGTTCATATATCCTTTATTCGGTCATCCTCAGCATTATTGCAATCATATATGTCCTCTTGGATCGGCGCAGCAGCTCACCGCGCAGATCTGCCGTTATAAGATACGCATATCGAAAAAGATGCTCAATGGCCTGGACTGGTTCAGAAGGATATTATGGGGAGTGCTGATGTTTCTTTTATGGACAGATACTCTCACGGGATGGATGGATCTTGAATTGTTTCAGGCATTTATGGTTGAATCCGCTCCATGGTATATCATATTGACTGCGGCTCTTTTCATAGCTCTTTCCACAGTGGTGGCTCGTCCTTACTGCAGATTTGTCTGCCCGATAGGGTCGCTCTTCAAACGTTCTGAAAATATCGGATAATTACTAAAAAACTGCATATAATGAAAAATTCATCTTTTCTATTAGTCCTTCTCGGAGTTGCTTTGCTTTTCATAGCCTATAGATGGGCTTATTCATCAGAAGGAGATTCGAAGGAAACTGCCGAATGTTCCACAATCGAGGATATAATGACGCGTACCAGTGTGCGTTCGTATACTGACAGGAATATAGGTAAAGAAACCGTAGACACTTTACTTCGTGCCGCTATGGCCGCACCTACCGCAATGAATAAACAGCCGTGGCGTTTTGTGGTTATCGATAAGAGAGAGATTCTTGATTCAATAGCCGGGAAATTCAAGTCAATGACAATGGCAGCGAAAGCTCCTCTGGCAATAGTTATGTGTGGAGATATGAATGCCTCGATCGAGGGAGCAGGACGCGACTTCTGGGTTCAGGATGTGTCAGCGGCTTCGGAAAACCTGCTTCTCGCGGCTCATGCCGTAGGACTTGGAGCCGTATGGTGTGGCATTTATCCATCGGCTGAAAGGGTGGAAGATTTTTCAAAGATGCTCCAACTGCCTGAATCCATAATTCCGATGGCCTGCATCTGCATAGGTTATCCCGATGGTGAAAACCAACCTAAAGACAAATGGAAACCGGAATATATACACTATAACGGTTGGAAGTAAATCACGCATACTTACGGGTCAATCCTCGTTCTATTATCATGATATCCCTTACAATAATGTCTCAACGAAGGGAATCTGATAGAGAGGATTGATCCGAAAATTTTATATCGGGGTTAACCGACAGCAGAAGATCGATAAATTCCGGCTGTCTCACGGGGGAGATGATGAGAGGCATGGTGCTTTTGAGGATGGCGCGACCGGTGAAGGTGATTGCGATGCGATGTTTTATGGATGTGGCGGGAGCGGATAGCCACACCTTTGTGGGTTTGATTTCCTTTATTTTGTGGATCGGGTATGCCTGGGGAATAAAAAATTGATAGACAACGAGATTATCCCCGTCGATACGATAGAAGATGCTGAGAAAGCATATCAGAACACAGACCAGCATTACGAGACTAATGATCAATGGCCAGATACCGTCGTCGATCAGACAGTTGGCCACGCAGCAGGCCACCACTAACGTAATTATCGCCCACGTGGATGAATCCCACCGCGAGTTAAATCTTATGCCTTGATATTTCTTCATGGTGCAAAGGTAAACAATTATGGTGAACTGGCAAAGGCAGTAAAATAAAAGAAGGTGCGCACTGGTTCTAACCTTTACCGATTTTACGTGTTTTAACTAAGAGTCCATCTAATAAAACAGTTAATGTATTTGGGAATGGGCTGACGCACCTTGGGTACGTCCCTACATCGAGCCGATAACGTTAATTATTTTCTGAATGATACTTATTGTTTTCAACAAACAGAAATAAAGAGATTTAAAGACGACTTAATTACAAATACTATGAGTGCAGCAAAAAGAATCGACGGGATGTTGACTGCCGCCGAGAATGTTATTCTGGTGATCGATATGGAAAACGACTTTGTTATGCCCGGATCGCCAATGAGAGTGGAGGGTGCGTATGCCACTCTCCCCGCTATAAAGAAATTTCTTGATTACGGACGAGCAAATGATTGGGCAGTTATCTATATCTACCGTATCCACCGACCTTCCGGAATAGATGCGGAACTTTTCCGCCGTCATTTCTTCGAGGAAGGACATCCTTTCTGTATAGCCGGAACCAAGGGAGCTGCCATTCCTGATGAGATAGCTCCTCAGAAAGGGGATATTTCAATCACCAAACAACGTTTCAGTGCCTTCTTCGGTACGGATCTCGATATTATCCTACGTGGATTAGGAGCTAAGAACGTATATCTGACCGGCACACAATATCCTAATTGCGTGCGGTCGACTGCCGTTGATTCAATGGGTCTTGATTACAATACGATTGTAGTGACCGATTGCTGTTCGGCGGCTTCGGAGGAGGTGGCCAACGCCAATATTTTTGATCTCAGGAATATGGGGATCCCATGCATTCCATCTTCCGAGATTATGAAGTGATGCACATAAGTAAGGATTCAGAATTAAACTATAGTAAGTATTGTGCTTGAAAGAATAATAAACGCTGTCAGTGGCGTGCTGACCGACTACGTAATGGTTGCAACCCTCCTGATCGCAGCCCTTATATTTACAATCGCCACACGTGGAGTGCAATTCCGCATGGTAGGAGAGATGTGTCGTCTTCTGGTGCGTTCCGGTCGTAAATCGGAACCGGCTTCATCGCGTCATAATCATTCATCGGTCACTTCTTTTCAAGCATTTGCCCTCTCTATAGCCTCTCGGGTAGGTACGGGTAATCTTGCCGGGGTTGCCACCGCCATAGCCATCGGCGGACCGGGTGCCGTATTCTGGATGTGGATGATCGCTCTTTTGGGAGCGGCGAGTGCCTTCGTGGAATCGACCCTTGCTCAGTTGTTCAAGGTGAAAGGGGAGAAATCTTTTATGGGAGGTCCGGCCTATTATATAATGAAAGGGACGCATAAAAGATGGTGGGCGGTGCTGTTCGCGATACTGATCACATTGACATTCGGATTCGCGTTCAATTCCGTTCAATCAAATACGATTGCCTCTGCCTACGAATCTGTGTTCGCATTTCCGCGCGAATGGATGGCTATCATATTGACCGTCCTGACTCTTGTAATAATTTTCGGTGGAATCAAGAGTATATCGCGTTTCAGTGAAATTGTGGTTCCTGTTATGGCTGTGGCGTATATACTGCTTGCAGCGGTGATTGTGGTGATGAATATAAGGAGCATCCCTCATGTGTTCCGGATGATAGTAGACAATGCATTCGGCATAGGACAGGCAGCCGGAGGTGCAATAGGGGCAGCCATGACTATGGGCATAAAACGAGGGCTTTTCAGTAATGAGGCAGGGGAGGGATCCACTCCGAATGCTGCTGCCACGGCCGCTGTGACACATCCCGTGAAGCAAGGGCTCATACAGACGCTGGGAGTATATACTGATACCTTAGTAATATGTTCGGCCACTGCGTTTATAATTCTATGCAGCGGAATGCATCTTGAAGGACACGATGGGATTGTTCTCACTCAGAAAGCTATCGACGCTTCTTTGGGAGGCGGACACAATTACGGATCTATTTTCGTGAGTATCGCCATTTTCTTCTTTGCTTTCACAAGTATTGTCGCAAATTATTATTATGGTGAAACCAATATACGTTTCATCAGAAACAGCGATATACTGATACGCATTTACCGTCTTGCGGTAGGAGCAATGGTTTATGCGGGAGCCATCTGCTCGTTAGATCTTGTGTGGGGATTCGCTGACATAACGATGGCTTTGATGACCTTGTGTAATCTGGCTGCTATCTTATATCTCGGACGGTATGCTATAATCTTGCTCAGAGATTATCGACGTCAGCTCAGAGAGGGAAGAGACCCGGTGTATCATTCCTCTACAATACCTTCAATAGCGAAAGAAACGGAGTGTTGGGATTGATTCCGACATTCCGTTTCTTAATGATCTGTTAAAACTGTTAGAAATGTTCTTATTCACCGGGCATCTTTGTGAGGCGGGATGATTCGAGAAGGGGAAGATTAGACTCCGTGGGGATATAGATCACGGTCTTGTCGTTAAGATCAGACTGCTGACGAACCCACAGATACTGTATATAGGTAGGTGTCAGGCTTCCGTTCTCTATGCGAATCGCCTCGGCGGCACCCTTGGCGCGCTCAACTTCCGCCTGGGCATTGAGTTTCTCGGCCTCCAGATTGGCTTTCGCCTCCTCGATTTTGATTTTGCGGTTCTGCTCGGCTTTGGCAAATTCAGCCTTCCCTTCCATCTCCTGTGACCATACGTTATACCATGGACGTATAAGTGCGATTGCCACCACAATTATAATTATGCCACATACTCCGGCGATTATTCCCTTTAATGCTTTGGCGGATTCGTTAGTGTTGTTGTTATACATAGTTTTATGGATTTATTGTTTGATGATGCAAAGATAGTGCATTTTTAATTAGGGAAGGTAGTTTTAGAAATATTTCGGTTACGACAATCGGGTTGATTTGTGATTTTGCTGAAATATTTCAATGGAATTTTGATAATTTCTTTTTATCCGGATTGTCTTATTTCCCTGTCTTTTCTGCAGCTTCCCCTTTTCTTTTCTCAGTTTCTTTCCCCTTTTCAGTTCATTATATTATTTCAGCCGGGAAATTTAGAGTGTGTTTACTCTTAGCCTCCATTCAATAAAAATTATATTAGACGACTTCAATAAAGTTTTTTTCAACATTTTTAGTGTTTAATCAGTTTTATATGTAAAAGAACAGGTTTATGAAATATGTTAGTGCAGGAAATGGTAAAATGCCGTTGATAACGCTTCTTGCCATATTATCGATTTCCCTTACCATCAATATGCCGGGTCTGGCGGTATCGCCTATGCTTGGTAAACTGAAAGATATTTTCCATTCATCGGAAATGGAAGCTCAGCTTGTCACATCACTCCCGAATCTTTTTATGATACCGGTGGTGTTGATTGCCGGAAAAATCTCCACGCCATCACGTCAGACAGCGGTATTGATGGCTGGTCTAATCACATTTCTGATCGGTGGCATCGGATGTTTTTTTGCGGAGAGCATGATTGCCCTTATCGTGTTGGGTTGTATAGTCGGCATCGGTTGCGGTCTGGTGGTTCCTGTAGCTGCGGGCTATATTTCTGAATGGTTCATGGGCAGATCGCGGCAAGAAGACCTTGGTTTGAAATCCACTACATCCAATGCGATGGTTATTGTGGCCAATATTTATGTAGGTATAGTGGCCGCCCATTACTGGCACGCAGCGTTCGTGGTTTATCTCACTCCGATCATTCCGCTTGCTCTCATTCCGTTCATGACACAGCGTTATGTCAACAAACACCGTATTATCAATAATATTGAGGAGCAGGCAGCCGAGCAGCACGACAGCACACCTGAGCAGAAAGCTCCTTATCATTTCCAGGGAAGCCGTTCGACATGGATGCTGGTAAGCCTTATCTGTCTGTATATGTTTCTTACGTATGCCACCACATCCATTTCATATTACGCACCTTTCTGTATGGAGCACTTCGGCATGACAACCACCGAAGTCGGGGTCGTTACAGCAATGTATTACCTTATGTGTGCCGTATGTGGCGCAATTGTTTCTCCTCTCAAAAGATTGTTCGGCAAATACACGCTCTTCATCAGCTTGGGACTCTGCGCGATCGGTCTCTTCGGTATAGGATTTACACACAATTTCTGGATCTATACCATCTCCTCGCTGGTTACCGGGTTCGGATATGGAATAGTTCAGCCGATAATCTACAACAAGACAACATATGTTGCTCCTAACCGGAAATTGGGCACTCAATATTTCGGTTATGTTTTGTCGGCAAACTATGTTTCGATCATGATGGTGCCGTTTGTAGATGGAGCAGCGCGAAAGATTTTCCATTCTACCAATCCAACATTCGAGTTTATATTCAGTGGAGCGGTGGTATGTGTGTTGCTGATATGGGCCTTTATCAAGCGTAAGAATTATGTTTTTGCTATAAATCCCGCTTCTGCGGCTCCGACGGCTGCGGAAATAGCAGGGTGATATTAGATAATTATGGAAGAAAAAAAAGAATTTTATACAAGTGAAGTGATGACGGGGGCTCCCAAAGAGTTCAAGACCGAGACCCAGAAGATGATATATGATGCTCTTGAAAAGAGTGGAATCGAATATACCAGGATTGAGAGCGATCCGGGTATCTCTATGGATGATTGCCTGAATATCGACCGTGCATTCGGCATTGACACAGTGAAGACAATTCTTCTTACAAACCGACAGAAAAACAGATTCTGGTTATATGTGACCCATGCTCGCAAACCGTTTATAACAAAGGAATTCGGAGCATCGCTACAGATTCCGCGTGTTTCGTTTGCCGATGAGGAACTGATGATGCAGCTACTCGGAACACGTCATGGAGCGGCCACTCCTTTCGGATTGCTGAGGGAAGAAGCCTCCGATGTAGTGTTTGTCATGGATAAGGATGTTGCCTCACGAGAAAAGATAGTGATAACTGATGGCGATCCATGCGGATTTATCGCAATCTCGAACTCCGATCTTTTCCGTCTGATTGGGAAAGACCCCGTTCTGATTGAAAATCCTGCCGAAATGCAGTGAGATTTATAGTTTTAGGGGCTTGTCTAATTTTTGGAAAAATACAAAAGATAGTCTTGTAAAAATATCTCTGCTTTAGCAGGGAAATGCAGCATTCGCGAAAAATGATGGTGTGTCAGAAATGTAAAAGTTTGACACATCATCATCTTTTTTACATTTCGCATATTGATTGAAGTTGTTTAAACTAATATCTTTTTAGTCCATTTTAATCCACTTTTAATTATGAATTGATTTTCTTGAATAAATAATCTATTTTTGCTTTTAAAAGCAAATTAAAAGCCAATCAAAACTAATAATATTAGATTGTATAAAATGAAATACCCTCTTTTTGTTTGTATCGGTATCGGTTTATTCAGTTTATCAGGCCATGCATCTGTTCTTCAGCAACGACTTGTGGTTGACTCTGTAAAGGCATTGAATCTGATAAACGGTGAAATTGATAAAGTTAATGAGCTTCCACTTAGAAAAATAGAAAGGCTTAAGGATAGTCGGCTGGATTATGATGGAAAGAAGAGAAAAGCTCAGGAAAACGCCGATTATCTTAATTCCATTAAAGGTAAGCTCACTCCCAAAATAAAAGATTCTGCAATCCGCCGGGAGATGGAGGAATTTTTCGATGCATCATTTAATCTGATGCCCCCGGATAGTATTTTAGCCTATTGCAAGGAGAAGGATGTGGCTAAAGCTATGAAATCGAAGAATAGCAATGAGGAGCTAAATAAAATAAAGAGTCGATTCAGGGAAAAAATGCTCAAGCGTATTGCCAAAGGTGATATGTCGTCTGCTTATCTATCTGCTTGTGTGAATTATCTATTAACTAAATCAGGGAGAGAAGTAGAATCTCTCGATACTGAAATAATAAATATAGAGAGGCAACTTGAATCGGAGAATAAAAAAGTTATAGAGAAACCGACCCGCTTCAATGCCTCTGACTGGAATAAGTATGGAGGTAACTTTAAGATTCCTACAAAAGTAATTAGTGTGGAGGTTGAAGAAGACCTCACAGGAGGTCTTTCATTTAAGGAACTTGAAGATAAATATTATAAATCTTCCGAAAATACAGGATTAACAGACACTGATATGTCCGGATATACAGTATTAACCGACGCTGATATGATGGCTATTGCCAGGAACAATAATGAATCGGTAGAGGGTCTGTTTAACGGACTGATAGAGGATAAGGTAAACGCGTTTCCCGCCGACATTTTTTCCCGGAATTATATAGAGTATGGTTCGGGATTAAGAGAGAAAGGAAAATTTGATATATTCAACAAAGTGTTGATATTAAGTGAGAAAGGTACAATACCTCCACAAAAGATGCCTATAGGATTTGATGTGGCTAATTCCGAATGGGGAGCACCTTTAATGATTGAAAAATTACACACCTATTGGGATGATTACGAAGAGAGGAAAGATGGTATTTCTATTTTTGCGCATTATTATGAAAGCACCCATGGGGAGAAGATGTTGCTTTTCTTTGACGGAGAGAATTGGCAACCCCGTATCCCTGATGATGCTGAATATCTTTCTTATGATGAAAGCATGAATAGAATACGTAAAAACGGGAATGTGCCACAGATATTGAAACTAAGTATTCATTCCGAAGATTTCACGGGAAGAAACTATAATACAGACTGTTCATTTCTTGTTGTGACTGATCGGCTTATAGGGCATACCAAAGAGGATGATGATAGTGTAGTATTAAAATACAAGAAAGAATACAATGGTATCAAAAGTGAGGGAAACTGTAAAATTGATGTGCCCGGATTCAAGAAGATTTATGTAGACTCTAACTACCGGGACTATAAAGGGGGTGTAGTTGTTGCTGAGGGGTCTGTCACATCTGGCTCCAAGGTTATAAGAAAGAAATATATATTTATGCCTTATAATGAAGAGAATGGAGCATATGTCAAAGTCAATGGACGCGATGCACTCAACGAAGATTACGGATTATATTTGATTGGAGAAGGAACTTACGATAGTGCAAGCGGGAATTGGAACATTGAAGAAGTGAACCAGGAATGGGGAGATCTTTAAGTGTTTAAATCAGTTTAAAATATCTCACTTTTTTAAATATATTTAGATAACTTCTTAGGAGACTTAAATAATTGATAAGAATATGTCATTTGTGAAAAATTTATTAATCATTGTAATGTGTTTTTCGCACTTACTTGTGAATGCCCAGATTCCCTTTGAGAAAAAAGGAAAATGGGGAATCAAAAATGAAAACGGGAAGACACTTGTCAAACCCAAGTATGAATCAATTAAATCTGTTGATCTAATTGAAAACAGATTTATTGTACAGGGGAAAGCCAAACGGCCTTTTGAGGATGTCAAGCTTTGCTACGGTGTAATCGATTCCAATGGTAAACAAGTAATTCCTATTACAGCAGATTCTATTGAGGTGACAAAAAGAGGATTTGTTGCATTTATTTCCGAAGGAAAATCAATTGATGGGAAACGTTGGCATCTTACATATAAAACTCATGTATATGATTGGAATGGAAACATAAGGGACTCTATTCCCGGGATTGTGGTAAAGAGACTGCCTGGAGGGTTCTTTGTTAGTTCGGATATTCGGGGAATTATGAGCAATAAAGCTAATGGGAAGAATTCATACGAGGATGTGCCGGGTATTTTATACAATAAGAATTTTACTAAAATTGATGACGTTGAGAGGTTAGAAAACATACGGGAGGATGCAATAATTACATACAAACGTTCAAGAGGAGAAAGCGAATACACATATTGGGACAATTTAACATTAACCCCGATTCTTAATTTTAATCACTATGACTTTTTGAAAAAAAATAAAAATATCATTATTATATCTGATAAGGATTCAGGGTATGGTTCGGAATACTCTTATGGCTACATCAATTTTAAAGATAAAACATATAAAGCGCCACTCTTTAGGTCAAGGCAACTGCCAGATGGAAGTTATGTCTTTTATAAGGATAATGAGGAGAATGAGTGTTTTATCATAAATTCAGACGGGTCTTTTTCAGAAGCTGTCTCATTTATCTACAGAGATAAATTTGACGATGAGAAGAAACTGTTTTTCAAAAAGAATGAGGCTGGCTTAATGATAATAGATGATTTAGAGGTGAATGATGTTGTTCCAACTCGCAGTTTGCGGGGATTATTATCTGTTCAAAAAGATGGAAAATGGGGATTATATAATTATGACGAAAAGGAATTTGTCGTACCTTTTGTTTTAGCTGGTCCCGTGTCAGTTATGAATAAAAAATACATAGTTACGTTGATCGGTGATGACTGGAATACAATTCGTCTTTGTGATATAGAAGGAAACAAAATATTTGATGTTTCTTCAGAGAATCTAATTGATCTTGAAAATTCAAATCCTGATATTATAAGAACTTATAAGGAAGATGGTCTAAAAATTACGGGTATCTATTCTTTGAAAAATAATAACTGGCTTTTTGAACCGGGAAAGTATGGAGATATTTACACTATTGAAGGGGATCGATTCGCTGTAGAAGTGTCTCCTAATAAATATAATTATGTGACATCGGATGGTGTGGTGTTATCAACACTAAATAATGTAGAGAAGTCATATCACGCGTTTCAGAATTTTACCGATTTTATAAAAGTTACTTTTACCTCTGGTAAAATTGGATTGTTGAATCCAAAGACAGGAAAATGGATTATCCCGGGAGAATACGAAAAAGATATTGCCTTTGGAGGAGGATCCGGTTCTGACAGGAGAATAGCTGTTCAGCAGAACTCACCGCAAGGAGAACTGGTTTCTGTTTATACTATCGGAGGACGTAAAGTTGCATCGCAGTTTTTTCCCTATAATCTCTATAAAAGAAATATAGCTATATATAATTTTGGTCAAAAATATCTATATCATTAACTCTTAAGTAGTCAGGCAAGTGCCATTCAGAAAATAATTATGTTATCGGCTTGATGTAGGGACGTAACCAAGGTGCGTCCGCCCATTACCAAATACATTAACTATTTATCTTAAAATAAAGATACGGCAAGATCTCGCTGGTGAGTCTTGCCGTAATTTTTATTCAATTGCCCGAAAGAAATCGGTTCGGGTCAAGCCTTTTCAACATCCTCTACCGTAACTGCGAATGACAGATAAGCGAACCATAAATTCTTTTTCGTCTGATTGGGAAAGACCCCGTTCTGATTGAGAATCCTGCCGAAATACAGCCATAGAAGAAGAGTTATTATATCTAACCTTTTCCATTACATTCTGGACATTTTCCCGATCCTTTACAGCTCTTGCATTCTCCATGGTCGCATTGCGGACAGTCGGCCTTGTCGCCTCCTGCAGCGAGCCAACCGGTACCGGTGCAATAGCCGCATAGTCCGCTCCCGTGGCAGGCATCTTTTTTTCTGAGGCTTGATTTGGGCCGACATGTTCCTGAGCCTTGACAGCGCTTACATTTCCCGTTGCCTATATTTGAAGAAGAGGATGACGAACCTTTGGAAGAGGAATAGGAGCCTCCGGCAGAGGATGTTGCAAGAGCCGTGCCTCCCGAGCTGAATGAAGATGAATCCATAGTTACACCCTTGGCAGCCGCATAGGTCATCGAACCCAATGTCAATACAGTTCCAGCGATGCTCAGTCCGGTCATTACCCGGTTCCAGCGCCGGTTGTTGCGAGTGCTTTTGGCAGCTTTCATGTTATTTTTGAAATCTTCTACATCGGGAGCTAAATTATGCGCCACAGTGAAATGATGTATTGCATCGCGAAGGTTATCTTTTTCGGCCGCATAATAGATACCCATATTGTTATGTGCCGGAGCGCATGTAGGGAGCACACCTATTAGACGCTGAGTATAGAAAGTGCCCTGCTCTTTAGAACTTTCGAGCAGAAGTGACTCCAAAAACGAATCGTTTACCATTCCCAATACATTCACTTCTCCGGTAACATTCCCTATTGTGACTGGTGCCACACCACTTTCATTGAATGAACCTATAGTGGAAAAAACGGGTGGTATGATCCATCCTCCTCCTGTATTGGCGAGTCCGGTGGCAGAAAACCGGAATCCGGCTGCTTTGGTGGAGATGATAAACAATCGTTGGGTTAGATCGTAAGTGATCTGTTCGTGGATGGATGGAATGATCTGTCGGCCGTAACTGTCGCATATTCCTTGTTTACCGGTATTGGCTGTCACTACATAGAACCCGTCGCCTGCGGAAACCGCTCCATCAGGCACTGAATCGCCCGGATTTTCCGTAAAGTTGGGATTTTCAATGTTTCTGTTGACTTCCTCGGCCACTTTCTGAGTTGCTTCCATAACAGAAGAGTAATATCCCTGATCCCACCGTTCTTTCGCACGGCTTTTTGCTTCGCGATAGGGTTTATTTTTTACGGGTACATTTTTCATCATTTCCTTGGCTATATAGTCGCATGGAACCACAGTATCGCCACGAAGATCGATACATCCGAACTTTTTACCCACTTTTATCACAGCCAGATAATCATCGCCGAATCCTTCCGCACCGTCAAATGATGGAGCGATGACAAATTCTCCCTTTTTATTGATAAAACCATATTTCCCATCTTTTTTCACGGCGGCGAGTCCATAATGAAAACCATCGAGGTCTTCCGATGATTCAAAAACCGGCGGGATGATAAACCGGTTCGAGCGGTCGATAAATCCAACCTTTCCGTTGAGTTCCACGGCAGCCAATCCTTCGGAGAATTCTTTGGCCACACGTGTATATTGGGGGGAGATGACCCATTGTGTTTCCATCCCTTGGTTAAGCTGATCTTTACTCGTTCCCATATAATGGGCTTCGGCCCACCAGTAATATTTATCACCGACGTTTTCATAGCCGTAGAGCTTGCTGTCGCCATCCTTTTTCGCTTTCAGGTGTAGAATCTCCTCACCTCTCACCACGGGGGTGCGTTCCTTCTTTTTGACAGGAGTAGCAGTCGCTTCCGTATCGATGGCTTTGGCTGGAATATCGTTCACCTTCTTGACGGAACTCTTTTTGGCGGAGCTTTTGCGTTTTTTTGTTTGTTGAGTCTGAGAATCAACATTAGAGGCAAAATGTTGGACATGGATAGTCAATGCACAAATAAGGAGCAGAAAATATTTTATTCGTTTCATTATTAGATGGAAAGTTATAATGAGTTCACCGCGTAAAGTTAATTTAAAAATGTGAATTATGCAAAATAGCTTCACTTTTTAATCCGTGACTGCGCTTTGTCTCGGTCTTTATTTGTTCTGCGCCAATTCTGCCCGTTCCCCGTGGAGCATGGCTCCATAAAGTTCTCCGCTTGGGAGTTTTTAGTTCCCATAATCATCAAGTGTACGGAACTGAATTTCTCCAAGCG
>JAAVEA010000020.1 GCA_014801535.1 Bacteroides sp. | reverse complement strand
TAAAAAGAACGGACCATAGATCGATTGTGAAATGGTTTCTGTATTGTCTCTCCCGCTTCCGGGTCATCTCTTTCAACCCATACGCACCCCTTTGGGGGATGTGAAAAAGATATTAAGGTGAACATAGCATAAGGGCTCCACCTCTTCCCATTCCGAACAGAGAAGTTAAACCTTATCACGCCGATGGTACTGCGAAAGCGGGAGAGTAGGTAATCGCCGCCTTAATGAGGCCGACTCGCATGAGCCGGCCTCTTTTATTTTATCATATCACATCATGATTATATATTTCTCAGTTAAAAAATCTTGCTGAAAAATTATTTTTATATCTAAAGAATTATTAATTTTGCAGATATAAATCATACAATCACAAAAGAATCTAATACAAATACTTAAAATCAAATCTTTATGAAGAAATTTTTACTTTCTTTAGGTGTGTTGGCAGGTGTTCTTTCTGCTAATGCCACTGTTTACACAGTGTACGAACCAAAGTTGAGCGAATTTACCGGTGGAAACGATGGTTATACTTCTACATTGGTAGTTGATGGCAAGTCATTCACTCTTACTTCTGAAAAGGCAGGTTCGACTACTAATCTCATAAGTCCGAATGATAATGATTACTCATGGAGAATTTACAAGAACTCCAAGATTTCTATCACGTCTGCTGATTTTGATATGAAGGGTGTTAGATTCACTATCGATGGATCTAAATATGCTGTGGCTGTAACTACCGGTTCCGGTTGGACAGGTGAACTTGCTGATTTAACTTATACTTTCTCTAATGCAACCGGCAGTAAGACTTTTGAAATCACTGCGGATGGTGGTCAGGTTCGAGTTAGCAAAATTGAGGTTTCAGATGAGGAATTCAGCAATGATACTCCCGATGTACCGGGTGAAGAGGCAACTGTTGTGAAATCTATTGCAGAGATTCTCGAAGTGAAGGACGGCACAGCTATTAAGGTTGACTTCCCGATGACTGTCGCTTTCAAGTCTAACAACAATGTTTTTGCTTGTGATGCTGAGCGTAACTTCATTCAGCTTTATGGCTCAAACGAATATAATGTAAATGATGTTGTTCCTGCCGGTTGGGAAGGTACTTACAAGCTTTACAGCGGCACAACTCCTGAAATCGAACCTGCAACTTCATTCCCTGCCGCTGATGGCGACAACCTGTTCGTTCCTTCTGTTGTTGACGCATCTGCTATCAATGTAGATATGGTTAACCACGTAATAGCTGTTGCAGACGTTGTTCTCTCAGAGGCTTCCCCCGCCGATAAATCTAATTTCACAGGTGTAAGCAACGGAACAACACTCAACCTTAGAAATAACTATACTTTGGAGTCAGTTGCAGCCGGCAAATACAATATGACTCTTCTTGTTCAGGTTTATCAGGGTGCTCCTTCTCTTTATGTAATCAACTATGATGCAGATGTGAATGGTTCGGGCGTTGCTGAGATCGAGACAGCAGAGGGTGTTGCTGAATTCTATACACTTCAGGGTGTGAAGGTTGCAAATCCTGAAAATGGTCTTTTCATCATGGTTAGTGGTGGCAAGGCTACAAAAGTTCTCGTAAAATAATATATTCCGTCTAATCATATGCAAATATAGAAAATTGTTTGCAGTTCAGATAGATAGATAATAAATTGAAAGGATGTCTCAATTGGGGACATCCTTTTGATTTATATCAAAAAAACGTGACTCTCTAAATCTCTCTAAATATTTATTTTTAATTTGGATTATTCCAGTTTAATATATATATTTGTGCATTAAAACAAACCATAACCATGAACACGAACAAAAGGGAGTCACGCAAGCCGCGAATTTTAATGATCTATACAGGCGGTACCATCGGCATGAAAGAAAATGTCGAGACGGGGGCTCTTGAGCCTTTCGATTTCAATCATTTACTTGAGAACGTGCCCCGCATCAAGCGTCTTGACTATGATATCGACAGCTATCAGTTTGAACATCCCATTGATTCTTCTGCAATGAATCCGACACATTGGGAACAGATTGCTCGTGTGGTCGAGAAGAATTATGATGATTATGATGGATTCGTTGTGCTTCATGGCACGGACACGATGGCTTATACAGCCTCGGCTCTGAGTTTCATGTTTGAGAATATACGCAAGCCTGTTGTGATTACCGGTAGTCAGCTTCCGATAGGAGAGGTCAGGACTGACGGTGAAGAGAATCTGATTACTTCGCTTCAGGTGGCTGCCGCCAAGGATGAGCATGGCGAGCCAATGGTTCAGGAGGTGGCTATTCTTTTTGAGGATTATCTGTGGCGGGGAAACCGCTCCACCAAACATTCTTCTGATAATTTCAATGCGTTCAAGAGCAGTAACTATCCGCGCCTTGCAAAGGTTGGCTTAGGAATCTCTTATCGCCGGGAGGTGATGTGGCGAGCAGAGAGTGACGCGCCTTTCCGTGTAAGATATGGTATGGATACTAATGTGGCATATCTGGATCTCTTTCCGGGAATCAACGAGAAGATAGTAAAGTATATTCTTTCAGCTCCGGGTTTGAGAGGTTTGGTAATGAAAACTTTCGGTTCGGGCAACGGGCCGACAGCTCCGTGGTTCCGCAAGGCTTTGAAAGAAGCTGTGGATAGAGGGATTGTAATCGTCAATGTGTCGCAATGTGAGAATGGGAGTGTCTTGCCAACGCGCTATGAGGCCGGTTTCGGTCTTGAGCAGGCAGGAGTGATTTCAGGTCATGACCTGACTTCGGAGGCGGCCATAACCAAACTGATGTTCCTTTTCGGGCAAGGACTTGGATCGGAAGAAGTGAAAGTGGCGATGGAAAGCCCGATATCCGGGGAAATGAATTAAGAGTCTGGTTGATTTATAAAAATCTGAAGGATTGGAGAAAGATAGATTAAACCGACAGATACTAAAGCTTGCGGCACCGGCGATAATCAACAATATCACGGTGCCGCTTCTGGGTCTTTGCGACACTGCGATTGCAGGACATCTTGGTTCGGCCTCCTATCTCGGAGCGATTGCTGTGGGATCCTTGATGTTGAATGTTTTTTTCTGGCTTTCCGGATTTCTCAGAATGGGAACCACGGGGCTCACTGCCCGAAGTATCGGACGACGTAATGCGGAAGAATGCAGGGAGGTGATTAGAAAATCGTTGATTATAGCCGGGGTGATATCCATTCTCGTGGTTTTATTCCGAGAGTATCTGCTTGCATTGTTTCTCCGATTGGTGTCGCCCGATGAGAATGTAACTGAACTTGCATCGCAATATTTCAGGATAGGGGTGTGGGGTGTGCCGGCGCAGCTTGCCGTGATGGCAGTGAGCGGATGGTTCATCGGACTCCAGACTACGGTGGTTCCTATGACCATCGCCATAGGAACAAATATAATAAACATCATTACCAGTATAGCTCTTGCTTTCGGATTTAAAAAAGGATTTTCCGGAATTGCCTATGGCACACTCTGTGCAAACTGGATAGGAGCTATAGCTGCTCTCATATGGGCACGTAGGAGATATGTGTCTTTAAGAGGTGATCGGTCCCGAGGAAACGGCACAATACGTTGGAGAGAACTGTTTGCCGTGAACAGCGCGCTTTTCGTAAGATCTGCATGTATAATGGCCGTTACACTTACGGTCACCTCCGTGGGAGCACGCCTCGGGGAACTTACGCTCGCTGCCAATGCGGTGATTATGCAGTTTTTCATGTTTTTTTCATACTTTATGGATGGATTTGCTTTCAGCGGCGAGGCACTGGCCGGCAAATATTCCGGTGCGGGAGACAGGAAAATGGTTTCCACTGTGTTGAAACGTCTATGCATATGGGGAGCCGGCATGGCGTTATCCTTTCTCCTTATATATGCCTCAGGGAGTCGAGAAATAGTATCGTTTCTTACTGATTCATCTGCTGTAATAGAGGAAGCGATGCATTATCGGATATGGATTATGCTTCTTCCTCCGGTAACTGTAGCTGCGTTTATTTACGATGGTATTTTTGTAGGGCTGACGCGCACCAGAGCAATGATGTCGGTCACTCTGGCCGGTGCCGCTCTTTTTTTCATTTTGTTATTCTGTCTGAATCTTAAAATTGATAATAACCTTCTTTGGGCCGCATTTGAATCGTATCTATTCATAAGAGGAATCTCATTAGCTATAATTTTTGCAATGCAAAGGAGAGAATGAAGTTTGAGCAACTTCAAGAAATAATATGGGAGTAGCTATAAGGAATTAGAAAAAAAAGCGTATATTTGTAACTTAAAACAAACAGACATAACATATAAATTGGAAGATACATCAACATACAGGGCTGTGCGGATTGACGATACTGCAGAGTGGAGGCTTATAATATATATAAGCCGGACAGGTATGTCGGCTTTCCTGAAAAACGAAGAGGATCCTATGGAGCCTCTTATCAAGCTTTTCTCCGATAATTGGGTGCGGGATGACGAGAGTCTCTTGCGGCGTATAGAAACTGTGGTATATGATCATCCGCAGTTGCTCGATGATTTTTCAACTGAAATAGTAATCAACACCGAACGTGCTTTATGGATTCCCCGTACGGAAGTGGATCCTGACGGTAAAAATGGAGATGAGGCAGATTATCGCGATGAGACAGAACTATATAACCTTGTCTATAAAGCTGACGAAGAGGATATTTTCATAGATGAGGATAAAGATAAACTTTGTCTTTATACACTTGTTCCCGGTCTTCAGGCCTTTATCCGCCGCACGCTCCCGGGCGCAAGAACATGGTGTCAGCAGACCCTTGCAGTGAGAAGATTCGCAGATCAGGTGGCCGACCTTCCCCGTCTTTATGTGGATATACGCGATGGCGAGGCCGACTATTATGCATTTGACGGTAGGAAGCTGCTTCTTGCCGCTACTCATTTCTGGCGTGACAAGATGGATATAGCATATCAGATTTTCAACATATGCGATATATGGAAGCTTGATCTTAACGGCACGCAGGTAATGTTGTCGGGAAAGAGGGATGTGAGAAACGATCTCATGGGCGTTCTTCGAGAACACCTTCAATATGTTATGCTGACCATGCTCCCCTCATCGGTATCGAAATCCGAACTCCCTCTGGGCGTGGGGCTGGTTATTGCAAGAAGATGAGTGAATTGATATGAGGATAATAAGAGGGAAATACGGAAAGAGAAGATTTGATGTGCCAAAGAATATCACGGCACGACCTACAACTGATTTCGCACGAGAAAACATATTCAACATAATAGAGAATATGGAAGATCTCGAAGGAACCAAAGCCCTTGATCTCTTCGCCGGCACCGGGGCGGTGAGTTGGGAATTTGTAAGCCGTGGATGTTCGGAAGTAGTAGCCGTGGAGCAGGCTCAGGTGCAGGCCGGTTTTATACGCTCCGTAAAAGAGAAATTGGGTGATAAGGTGTTGAAACTCGTCAAGGGTGATGTGTTCCGGTTTTTGGAAAGAGCAAAGGAGAGCTTCGACATAGTGTTTGCCGATCCTCCTTATGATCATCCGCGTTTCGGAGAGATTGCGTCGCTTATATTGAAATCAAAGGTTTGCCGCCCCGGCACGCTTGTGGTAGTGGAGCATAACAGGAACCATGATTTCAGCCGGCTTCCGGGATTCACGCGGCATCTTACATATGGAAGTGTCAATTTTTCCATTTTTAGAGTAGAAGAAACAGAAAATGATGAGGCGTAGCTTCATCAGTCAACAGAGAAAAATAAAGAAATATGATAAAGTTGGACAGTATCGAGGAAGCATTGGAAGACTTCCGTAACGGTAAGTTTGTGATAGTGGTTGATGATGAAGACCGCGAGAATGAGGGAGATCTTATCATCGCAGCTGAAAAGATCACTCCCGAAGATGTAAACTTTATGCTAAAGAATGCCCGTGGTGTTCTTTGTGTACCTATCACGATGGCACGATGCAAAGAACTCGAACTCGAACCTCAGGTGAATGACAACACCTCGGTTCTCGGCACTCCTTTCACTGTCACGGTAGACAAACTCGAGGGATGTTCCACCGGTGTGTCGATAGAAGACAGGGCAGCGACAATCCGTGCTCTTGCCGATCCGGCTTCTACTCCCGCAACGTTCGGTCGTCCGGGCCATATTAATCCGCTTTATGCCCAGGACAGAGGCGTGCTTCAAAGAGCCGGACACACAGAAGCCGGTGTTGACATGGCGCGATTGGCCGGACTCCAGCCCACGGCAGCTCTAATGGAGATTATGAGCGATGACGGAAGCATGGCGCGTCTTCCGGAACTTCGCCGTCGTGCCGACGAATGGGGACTGAAACTAATAAGTATCCGCGATCTGATAGAATACCGGTTGAAAAACGACACTCTTGTGGAACGTGGAGAAGAGGTGGATCTTCCGACAGCCTACGGGCATTTCCGTCTGATTCCGTTCCGTCAGAAAGATAACGGGCTCGAACATATCGCTCTTATCAAAGGAGACGTTTCTGACGGCGAGCCGGTGCTTGTGAGAGTTCATTCTTCTTGCATGACTGGTGATATATTCGGTTCCATGAGATGCGAATGCGGCGAGCAGCTCCATCTTGCCATGCAAGCCATAGAAAAAGAGGGCAGAGGCGCGGTGATTTACCTTAATCAGGAGGGTCGAGGCATCGGTCTGATGGATAAGATCAGAGCATACAAGCTTCAGGAGAACGGTTACGACACTGTAGACGCAAATCTTCATCTCGGTCATAAGGCCGACGAACGAGATTATGGTGTGGGAGCAAATATTCTTCATTCACTCGGTATTCAGAAAATGCGACTCATGAGCAATAATCCGGTGAAGCGTATCGGGCTTGAAGGATATGGAATAGAAATTACGGAGAATGTGCCTCTTGAGGTAGAACCGAACAAATATAACGCCAGGTATATGCACACTAAGAAAGAAAGAATGGGGCATATACTTAAGAAAAGCTGATTTAATTTGCGTTAATCAAAAAAAACGAAACCGGTCATAAAATCAACAGAAGCTGTGAATAAAAGAGGACTTCTATATACCCTTGTGGTGGCCGTATGCACAACTGGAGCTGTGGGTGAGAAAAAAATTCTCGACCACAGTTCCTTTGATAATTGGAAAACGGTTGTGAATCATCCGTTTTCAAAAGACGGCAGATGGGGTGCATATTCTGTCAATCCTCAGGAAGGTGACGGGATGCTGACATTCTATTCAACCAAAGGTGATAAGCGTATTGAGATTGAAAGAGGGTATAAGCCATCGTTCACAAGCGACGGCAAATGGGGAGTGGCTCTCATCAAACCGCTTTACTCCCAGACCCGTGAGGCTAAGAAAAAAGGACTGGAAGGATTTGAAATGCCTCAGGATTCAATGGCGATAGTGAATTTCTCCGACATGAGTGTTGAGCGTATTCCGAGAGTAACAGCTTTCAATCTCGGAGAGAATGGCGGGGAATGGATAGCTTATACAAGTTGCGACACAGCCTATATCTCAGCGGAAGCACTTAAAGACAAGAAATCGGGACACCCTCTGGTGATACGTAATCTTGGAAGTAGGAAGGAGAAGGTGATGAAATGGGTGGAAGGCTACCGTTTCAGCAAGGATGGAAGCAGACTCGCCTTAAACATGAAGAAACAGGAGAAAGATTCCGTCTCGACCGACGGGGTGGGAGTGATGTTTCTTTCCGATACTTCATTCGTGCTACTTGACCGGGATAAGAATTTCTATTCAACACCTGTGTTTGATGAATCCGGCTGCAAACTGGCCTATACAGCATCAGCCGACACCACTAAAACCGGTACTAAAAGAGCTGCCGTGTATTGTGCCGACCTCAGCCGTCCGATGAAGACCCCTGTGGAATATGCATTGAATTTTAAGGATTCCTCAGGCCGTGAACTTCTGCCGAATCAATATACCGAACCTGTTTTCTCACATAACGGGAAACGTCTTATAGGCGGTGTGGCTCCTATTATCGCTCCTGACGATACGACCCGATATGAATTTGAAACGGCCGAACTCGACATATGGCGTTGGGATTCACCATATACACCCCCTCAGGAAAAGTATCGCCTTGAAGAGACAATCGCCCGTAATTTCCCGGTGGTGATAGATCTTGCAACCGGTTCAGCCACTCTGGTCACCGATAATCGGTTCGCTGAAGTGAAAGAACCCGATAGATGGGACGGCGATTATGTTCTTATTCTTGATCCGACAGAGGAGATGATCTCACAGCAGTGGAATTATTTCGCCAATCAGGAGATGAAAGTAAAGAATCTGCGCGACGGCTCTCTGAGTGCAATCGGAAAATGTTATGTAGATGACGGCTCGCTTTCTCCATGCGACAAATATGCCGTATGGTTTATGGATAAGCACTATTATACGGCCAATCTTGCCACAGGGAAAGTGGTGAAGGCTTCGGAAAAGATGCCAGTTGCCGTCTGGGATGAAAATGATGACCATCCTTGTCCCTCCATGGCTTATGGAACTCCATTCTGGAGCGAGGAAGATAAAGAGTTGCTTGTATATGACAAATATGATATATGGGCTCTTGACCCGGAAGGGATCCGTGAACCGGTGTGCATAACTGCCGGCGAAGGAAGGAAAAGAGGATTGAAGTTCCGTTATCATAATACGGATAAGGATGAGAGGTATGTTACACCCCGCAAGGAGATGCTTCTTGATGTGTTTGACTATAATGACAAATATAATGGTCTTGCCACGCTCAAATATTCTCCAAAGGGTGCGAAGCCGGCCATCGATATGCTCAATGAATATTCCTACACACAGATTCAGAAAGCGAAAAATGTGCCAGTCTACAGTTGGCAGAGAGCCAATTTCTCTACTTCTCCCGACATCTGGCTGAGCGATGGAATCAGATTTTTAAATGCCCGAAGACTCAGTGATGCAAATCCGCAGATGAAAGATTACCGCTGGGGAACTGCCCGCCTTGTTAAATGGACAGCATACGACGGCAAGGAATCGGAAGGCGTGCTTTATGTTCCGGACGATATCGACCCGGAGAAGAAATATCCGATGCTTTGCGTTTTTTATGAAACCGGATCGGAAGAGCTTTATTCCCACTTCACAATGGAACCTTCATGGAGCTGGGTGAATTATCCTTTCTATGTGAGCCGCGGCTATGTGATTTTCGTTCCCGATATTCATTACACCTCCGGAATTCCCGGTGAAAGCTGCTATAATTATGTGTGTTCAGGAGCTGAGGAGATGTGCCGCCGCTATCCCTGGATTGACAAAGAGCGTATCGGAATCGACGGGCAGAGCTGGGGTGGCTATCAGACAGCATATCTTGTTACACGCACCGATATGTTTGCCTGTGCAGGCTCGGGTGCACCGGTTTCAAATATGACATCTGCATTCGGCGGGATACGCTGGGAGTCGGGTGATTCAAGACAAGCGCAGTATGAAGTGGGTCAGAGCAGGATCGGGCGTAATCTTTGGGAAGCTCCGGAGCTTTATATCTACAACTCCCCCGTATTTCATGCCGACAAGGTAAAGACACCACTATTGATAATGCATAATGACGGCGACGGAGCAGTGCCTTGGTATCAGGGAATCGAGATGTTCATGGCTTTGCGCCGACTTCAGAAGCCTGTGTGGATGCTTCAATATAATGGAGAAGCCCATAATATAAAGCAGCGAAAAAACCGCAAAGATATAACGGTGCGTCTGCAACAGTTTTTCGATCATTATCTGAAAGGAGATCCTATGCCTAAATGGATGAAAGAGGGGATTCCGATGGAAAGAAAAGGTCAGGAATCAGGCTATTGAGAATCAGTAGTTAGTTGTTTAAAACTGCATTCGGAATTTTAAAGAGGAAAGTAAAATGAGAAATATTATTTTGACAATGGCATTGCTGCTTACCGGTGCCTGCAATGCCATTGGATATGCTGCCCGGTATCATTGCGAAAGCGACACGTCAAGGGTTATGTCGTTGATCAGAGAGAATTTCTCACCGGGGGGAGATCCGGGAGAGATTGCCGGGAAAATAGCGGAATCATTTATAGGTGTTCCTTATGAGGAGGTGACCAGGAAAGATTCTACCGGCCATCTTAATGTAAGGGTAGATGCCTTCGACGACCTCTCTTTTCTAAATGAAGTGACCGCTATAGCTCGTCTGTCGACATCGCCCGGGCATAAAAGAGTAAATGAATTTGAAAGGGAACTCGAGAATGTGTCTTACCGCAGGGGTGAAGATAAGGGATTCCCAAGCAGAATGCTTTATTTTTCCGACTGGACAGTAGATAACAAATCGAGAAATATTGTAAAGGAACTTACTGAAAGCTATTCCGATAATTTCCGTACTAAATCGCTTGAGAAAGTAACGCGCTCCCGTGACCAATATGCAGCACTAACTGATTCCGCTGTGTTTGAGGACCAAAAAATGGTTGAAATGGGATTCAGGACTCACAAGGTGCCTCATCTGAAACGCGAGCAGGCCTCGCATAAAGATGTGATGGCAGATATGCGTGACGGGGATATAGTGGTTCTTCTCACATCCGATCCTATAACAGATGCTCTGGAGATCGGTTTCATAAGAAAACGCGATGACGGTTTGCATTTCATCCATCCTTCTACGGAGAAGGGGATGGTGGTGGAAGAGAAAGATACTTTCGACCGCTACCTTAAGCGAAATGCAAAACGCACATACGGGTGGCGATGGCTGCGTCTGGCCAAGTGAGATTATTGGGTTATGAGGTTATTAGAAGGGTGAGAATATGATAAGTTTTGTAAACGCGAAGATAAATTTAGGTTTGCAGATCGTGAGAAAACGTAGCGACGGTTATCATGATCTGCAAACCGTTTTCTATCCGGTAGGATTATATGCCGGAACTGCCGAGAATCCGGTATCCTTTTGCGATATACTCGAAATAGCAGAAGCGGAAGGGAGTAGAAATGAAGATAAAAAAAAGGGAGGAATCCCCTTCATGGTCTTCACCGGGCGAAAAATTGATTGTGCACCCGAAAAAAACCTTGTGTATAAAGCCGCTTCACTGTTCTGCGAACATACGGGCGCCGACTTTTCTGAATTCTCGATAATGCTTGAAAAGCATCTGCCCGATGGTGCAGGAATGGGTGGCGGCAGCGCAGATGCTTCATTTACACTCAGACTTCTTGCCGATCTTCATAACAGGTATAACGCGGAAAATAAGATTACGGATGAGAGCCTATATGAGCTGGCCCTTAAGTTAGGAGCGGATTGCCCGTTCTTTATACTCAACCGAGCGGCCTATGCGGAGGGAATTGGAGAAAGACTTGAAGAGATTCCACTTGATCTATCAGGCTTTTGGCTCGTTGTGGTAAAACCGAGGATATATGTATCGACAAAAGAAGCATTTTCAGGTGTTACTCCTAAAGAGCCTGAGTTTGATCTGAGACGCATAGTCGGCTTGCCGATAGAACAGTGGAAAGATTATATAAGGAATGATTTTGAAACTTCCATCTTTCCTCTATATCCTGAAATCGGGGAGATAAAACAACGTCTGTATGATTCGGGAGCCATGTATGCATCAATGAGCGGAAGCGGCAGCAGCGTGTTCGGAATTTTTAACGATAAGGCTCAGGCTTTGCAAGGACAGTCTCATTTTAAAAATGATGCAACCATAGAGGGGAGTTATTTGTTAAAAATGTAAAGATGGCCACGAATGTTCAAGAGTATTTTATTATAAAGATTATTCTTTGTGGCTCAATTAACATTTTTTGGCAAAGAATTTGATATAAATTTATATGGTTGTTGCTCTTCGGGTCTCGACCGTAAAATAACTATAAAAAGACTATGGAAGATATTCAGAATAAAGATAACGAGCAGCAGTCGCCCGAGGCTGTTGTGGTAGATGATGTCAACAGCACTCCTGCAGAAGATCAGACTGCGGAGGAGGTTGTGGCGGAAGGTGCGGTTGAAGCGGAAGATGAAGTAGCGAAACTCAAGGAAGAGGTTGCCAAAGAGAAAAAAGAGTATCTTTTTCTCATGGCAGAGTTTGACAATTTCCGCAAGCGCACATTAAAAGAGAAATCAGAACTAATACGTAATGCAGGTGAATCTGCCTTCAAGGGTCTGCTCCCTATTGTAGATGATTTCGAGCGGGCGCTTAAAGCCACGGAAGACAGTGAGGATGCATCCTCTGTACGTGAAGGGATGGAGCTGATATATAAGAAGCTCAAGAAATATATGGAGCAGAATGGTGTGAAGGAGATGGATCCTGAAGAGAAAGATTTTGACGCTGATCGCCATGAAGCTATTTCTGCCGTGCCTGTTCCTGATGAAAATCTTAAAGGTAAGATACTCGATACTGTCGAGAAAGGTTACACTATAAACGACAAGGTGCTCCGTCATGCCAAAGTGGTTGTGGGTCAGTAAACGATAGGTCGTAAATAAAAGCAGAGTTATGGCAGAGAAAAGAGATTACTATGAAGTGCTTGGTGTCGATAAAGGCGCCACAGCCGATGAAATAAAAAAGGCTTATCGTAAGATGGCCATAAAATACCATCCGGATAAATTCGCTCAGAGTTCGGAGGATGAGAGAAAGGCCGCTGAAGAGAAATTCAAGGAGGCTGCGGAAGCATATGATGTGCTCAGCGATGCCGATAAACGGGCACGTTACGACCAGTTCGGCCATAATATGGGACAAAGCTTCGGCGGTGGCGGCGGAAGTTACGGCGGCTACGGCGGCGGTATGTCGATGGAAGATATATTCGCCCACTTCGGAGACATTTTCGGTGATATGGGTGGTGGAGGATTCAGCAGCCACTTCGGAGGTGGAAGCTCACGTCCGCGTCAGCACGTAAACAAGGGTACAGATCTGCGTATCACGGTTAAGGTTACACTCAAAGATATTATGAACGGTGTGACTAAGAAGCTGAAAATACCCAAGATGGTTGCTTGCTCTCATTGTAACGGCACCGGTGCTAAAGACGGCACGGCGTTCAAGACATGTCCGCGCTGCCACGGGTCGGGCTATGTTGAGACCGTACAGCAGACTTTCATGGGTGCCATGAGAAGCACTACGGTTTGTCCTGAATGTAACGGAGAGGGTAAGATCATTTCCGAACCATGTACATATTGCGGTGGCACCGGAGTTGAGAAGAAAGATGAGATCGTAGAGTTCCACATTCCTGCCGGTGTGGAAGATGGAATGGTTCTCACCATGCGCGGTCAGGGTAACGCACCGCGTCACGGTGGTGTGAATGGCGATCTTCTTATTAAGATTCAGGAAGAGAAAGATGCTGAACTGATTCGTGAGGGAGACGACCTTATCTACAATCTGATGCTTGATATCCCTACAGCAGTTCTCGGCGGCTCCGCCGAAGTGCCTATGGTGGAAGGGAAGGCGAGAGTGAAGATTGCCCCGGGAACGCAACCCGGCAAAGTGTTGCGTCTGCGTGGCAAGGGTCTTCCTAAGTTCCAGAGCACTGCGAAAGGCGACCTCCTGGTAAATGTTATGGTTTACATGCCCGAAAATCTCAATGATACCGAACGCGCTGCAATAGAGAGCCTGAAGGATAATCCCAACATTGTTCCTGATAAGACTACTTCACAACGCATATTCTCACGTCTGCGTCATATTTTCAATAAGGAGAACAGAGGCGTATGATGTGATAGCAACATATAGTTAAGAAAAGTAAAAAGTTAGAAGGTCGGGAGCTCACTCCCGACTTTTTTATTAATTTTGTAGAATAAGTAGTCTTTAAGAATCCATCCACTAAACACAGATGAGTTACGTTCCACCCATAGATGAGAAGCAGCTTGTGAAAGATCTGCAGAATCCCCGCACCGCCAAGGAAGGTTTCGATAGCCTTATGCGTACATACGGAGAACAGATCTACTGGCAGATACGCAAGATGGTTTTGAATCATGATGATGCAAACGATCTCCTTCAGAACTGTTTCCTGAAGGCATGGAATAATCTTCATAATTTCAGGGGAGATGCGAAACTTTCCACCTGGTTATATAAGATAGCTGTCAACGAAACCATCAATTTCCTCAATAAAGAACGGAACCGTAATAATGTATCGGCGGACGGTGATGATTCTTTCCTTCTAAACTCGCTTGAGGCTGATGAATATTTCAACGGTGACGATGTTCAGAAGAAACTTCAGGAGGCTATACTTACGCTGCCAGAAAAACAGCGTCTTGTATTCAATATGCGCTATTATGATGAGATGAAATATGAAGATATGTCGGAAGTGCTCGGCACATCGGTGGGAGCATTGAAGGCCTCTTATCACCATGCAGTGAAAAAAGTGACGCAATATCTTGAAAAAGAGGAGATTTAAATAGAAAATAAAATTTTTCGATTTTTTTGTTAAAAAATATGATAAAAAATCGGTATCTTTTTTTAAACCAATTAGACTTCAATCAGTCAAAAAGACATCTATAACAAATTAGGAAGAGAAAGAAATGGAAGAGAGGCTGAATAAAGCATTTGGAAAAGATCCGGGATTCAAGATTCCGGAAGGATATTTCGATTCCTTCTATAAAGAGATGAGCGATCAACTCCCTCCATATAAGGCAATGTCTGAAGTATTGCCGATCAGTAAATGGCAGAGGGTTAAGCCCTATCTTTATCTGGCTGCTATGTTTGCAGGTATCTGGATGATGATGAAGGTCTTTTACACTGCGTCTCAAAATGCAACCCTTAATCTTGAAAATCCGCCCGAACATATCGCAATGCTGATGGAGAGCGATCCGGATCTCGATCTATACGCTGATCCCGAATATAATCTTGAAGATTACGATGCCCTTATCGGCAGTTACGATGATATGTCGGAACTTGAAAAAGATATGGGACTCAAATTGGAGCCGGGATATGAAAATCTCGATATAGAAGAATTTAAGGAGTAATAAATGTGTGACACCGCATCTTTGATTCGGAAAATCATTGATGCGGTCTTATGTGATAAAGGTATGAAAAAACTCTACATGATTATTGTGCTCGCTATTCTGTCTGCAATACCGATGGCAGCTCAGGATAAGGGGGGACTGACACCGGAAAAACGCAAGGAGTATAGAGATTATAAGATGAAATTCCTGGCTCAGGAGATGGGGCTGAAGGAAGATGTAAGAAAGAAATTCTTTGAAGTCTATAATCAGTTAAGCGACGAACGCCTTGAAGTCAGACGCAATATGCACAGCATCAATCACAAAATCAAGGACAACACAGCTACCGACAGTGATTATGCGGCCCTTAACCGCCTTAAGGAGCAGGATGCTGAAATCGATAAGAAATATGATGCCAAATTCGCTGCTTTCCTCAGTAGTAAGGAAATATTCAAGATGAAAGAGGCCGAGAATGTTTTCCGACAGAAACTTTACGAGATGCATTGTAAGAAGCATAAGAAGAAATGATATGATAATGAGAAGTAATTGTTAACGGTAGAACAAAAATAGGTTTGAACAATGAACAAAGATAATATTATAAGAAAGGTCTGCGTAATGTGGGCCTTTCTGTTTATAACCTCCCTTGTATGTGTTGCTGCAAGGAAAGTTGAGGAGCCAGGTTCTTCTCCGGATTTCGCATTTCCTAAGAAGGTATCTGCCGATGCTCGTAAACAACTATACAAAGCGATGAGCGATAAGAATGGAGCTGTCGCACTTCAGGCACTGATGCAGGTTGTGATTGCCGATGATCTCATCTCGCAGGAAAATGCAGGAAAGGGAGCCGCATTGATTGATTCGGTGGCTGAACGGTTGGCCGAGCCTTATTCCTCACTTGCCTATCTACTCGAGGCAAGATTATACCGGGATATATATTCTGCGAATTCCTACCGTTACAACTCACGCACGATACCTTCTGTCCCTGTGCCTGCCGATGTGTCGGAATGGAGTCGCGATATATTCTCCAATCGTGTGTGCGGACTTGTAGACCGGGCATTTGAGTCAGTATCCGCTGCCAAGGGGATGAGCATAGCTTCCATTCAGGATATTGTGACAAATGCCGAAGATGCAACGGCAGCCGGCCTGACTGTCTACGACTTCATGACAATTCAAGGTGTGGTCGCTCTGCAACCTTTTTCAACCGATGCCCCTGTGACAATACCATTCTATGCAGGAGCAGGAAAGGGAGACCGAGCCACAGAGCGCACCGCTTCAGGTCTCATAAAAAGAATTGTAACTGATAACGAATCATGGCATCGTTCGATCGGCCTTACACGCTCTGGAGCGATGATGGCCGGCTATCGGCTTGGACTGACATCCGGAAGTAAACGCGAGGAATCTCTAAGAAAAATAATTGACGAGTATAAAGAGACTCCTTTCTGCGGAGGCTTCATTGCAGGTTTGGGAAAATATGTCGCTCCCTCGGAGAATAAGGAATATTGTGATTTATATAATTTAGCTAAAGGTTATCTTGATAAATATCCTGAATGTAGCGACGCTTCATCGCTTGAGGCGATGTTGAAGAATATGAAGGCAGTGTGGGTTAGCTGCACGCTCCCTTCACAGAACCTTCCCGGAAAAGAGATGAAGGGGAGCGTGACTTTCCGTAATATTCCCGACTTCTATATTCTTGCTGTCAAACTTGGAGATTCCTCTCTTGGGCGTAATGTCAAGATGCCCGAAGTACTTAACGGGAAGGTGATTTCTTCAATTAAGATAGTTTCGCAGGATATTGATAAAGAGCCGTTTTATGCCGTAAGGGAATTCACATTTCCTTCTCTCGAGAGCGGTGTCTATGCGATGGTAGTGTCCAAGACAGCCGATAAAACAGGAATTATTAAAGACAGCTATTCGGGTGCAGGAATACCTGTGATGCTCGTAAGCAGACTTTCTGCAATCCGCACCACAGACGTAAAAAAGAAATCCGGAGCTAATCAGGCATTTTATGTTGTAGAGGGATCGAATCAACAACCTGTGAAGGGTGCAAAGGTGACATTCACGCCGGCGTGGAAGAACAATAAGTGGAAAACGGTTACTCTTGTTACTGATAAAGATGGAAAAGTGGAGGTGCCGCAAGGAAGTTATAAGGTATCGGTTAAATCTGACAATGATATATTGCTTGACGATGTATATGAATACGGAACATCATCGGAACCCAAAGAAACTTTAAGAGGCAATCTCTTCACAGATCTCTCTATTTATCATCCCGGAGACACCGTTAGATTCACAGGTGTTCTATATAAGAGTATGGGGAGTTCTCTTGAATCGGCTCCGAACAGAAATGTTAAAGTGATTCTCAACGATGCCAATTATATTGCCAAAGACACGTTGACTTTGCGTTCTGATCGGTTTGGAAGATTGGATGGAGAATTCACACTCCCTTCAGACGGCCTATTGGGAAATTGGTCGTTGATGATGAACGATGGTAAAAACTATGTATCTCAAGGCTTTTTTGAAGTGGCGGAATATAAGTCTCCCACATTCTATGTCACCGCCGACAGTTCGGAAGGGGAAATAACTCTTGGTGAGACTGTAAAAGTCAAAGGAGAGGTGAAAACATATTCAGGAATGCCTGTAGCCGGAGCGGAGATAAAATATAATGTGCGCTATCTTCCGTGGCGTTGGGGAAGAATAAGCGATACAGGCAATGCTACGTTCGGAGGAACCGCAACAACTCTTGACGATGGAAGTTTTGTGATCGAACTCCCCACCGCCGGATTGAAAGGGACACCCTACAGTATCGGTCGATATCAGCTTAATATAGCAGCGACCGATAGAGCCGGTGAGACACAGGAAGCTACTCCGTTTATGTTCTCACTCGGTAAAGGCTATCGAATATCGTCGGAGATACCCGAATATATAAAGATCACAAAGGGTAATCAGCCTAAAGTTACAGTTGCGGTATATGATATGCTTGACCGTCCCGTCATTAAAAGAATCTATTACCGTGTGAAGATGGATAATGATTCGGTGACGATCGCTTCCGGAGATTTTGAAAGCGGCAGGTTGCCTCTTGACTTCGATGCGTTGAAATCGGGAAGATACACGGTTGACTTTTCACTTGATCCAACATTCGAGGCATCCGAAGAGAATAGCGATGAGTATTCAGCACCCTCACAGTCAACGTTCGTTATCTGGCGTGAGAATGATAGTAAGCCCCCTGTGGAGACTTCACTATGGATGCCTGAAAAAGAGATTATCGTATCTTCGGAAAACATATCCAATGGAAAGATAAAGGTTAAGGTGGGTAGTTCTTATCCCGACAGTTACCTTCTTGCAGAGATTGCTGATATTAACGGTGTAAGTGAAAGCCGTTGGATAAGGGTATCAGATGATATGATAGAGATTCCGGTTAAATCACCGGCCGACACAGAACGGGTAAAGGTAACTATCAGCGGAATGCATAATCTTGATGGAGTGCAGTCGTCGGTGACCCTGATTCCTGAGATACAGACAAAAGGTCTTGAGATAAAAGCAGAAAGTTTCCGCGATCGTATTGTGCCCGGTGCCCGTGAGGGATGGAAATTCCGGTTCACGTTTGATAATAAGGATCTCGCCTCACTCCCGGTCATGGCCGTGATGAGCAACAAGGCTCTTAATGCATTGGCTCCTTTCCAATGGGCTTTTAATCCGTATAGTTCCATATATTGGGCTCTTCCCGGAGAGATTATAGGACATTACAGAGGAACTCAAAGCTGGAGTTACAGACCTGTACGTCAGGAGAACAGCAGCATTAAAGTTGCAAACTGGCCTGAGTGGAACACCTATGGCTATTCACTCTATGGAGGATCGAATCTCAGCAATATACGAATAAGAGGCACAAGAATGATGAAATCAGCTTCTGATGGAAGCAATGGAGTTGTTGAGGCTCTTGCCGGAACAGCCCCTGGAGTTGCTTTTGCCAAACAGGAAACAGTGGAGGAAATGAAAGTTTCTTATGATTACGCTGCTGCGACAGGAGCGATGAAGGAGGAAGCGATTAATGATTCCGATGGAGGAGAAATTGAAACAGGCGGAAGTTCGTCGGATGTGATGCGTGAAGTGGAATGTCCTCTTGCTTTCTTTATGCCCCGACTCACTACAGACAGTGAAGGCGTGGCAGAGATTGATTTCAACGCTCCTGCTTTCAACGGCACATGGCAACTTCAGGTGATGGGTTATACGCCTGATATGCGTGGTGCGGTGCTTACGCGCGATGTGATTGCTTCCAAACCGGTGATGGTTCAGATGAACGCACCTCGTTTTGCCCGTACCGGTGATCTGATGACTCTCAGTGCTACCATATTCAATAATTCAGCGGATTCCGCCTCAATTGGTGGTAAGATCGTAATATATAATCCTATTACGGGAGATGCATATGTTTCTGAAGACTTTGCTTCTGAAGAAGTGACGGCCATGGGATCGAGAGTTATATCCACGGGATTCAGAGTTCCGTCGAATATAGAGCTGGTGGGTATCAGAGTTTATGGATCAGGAACAGTGAGCAGTGACGGAGAACAGACGGTTATCCCTATATATCCATCGAACACTCCTGTGGTGGAAAGCTCCACATTCTACCTTTCTCCCGGAGATGATAAGATGTCAATCTCTATACCGGCGGATCGAAAGGATGGATCATTGACCTTGAACTATACAGATAATCCGGTGTGGGAGTGTGTGACAGCTCTACCTGCCTTGACTACCCCGGATTCCGGGAACGCTCTGGCGCAGGTGAGGGCGCTATATGGTAACGCTATGGCAGCGGGACTTCTCGGCAGGTATCCTCGTCTAATGGAGGCACTGCATCTGTTCTCCGATCCGGCTAATGCTTCCGACTCAACTCTTGTGTCGGCACTTCAGAAAAACGCATCGCTGAAGATTGTGGCTCTAAATAACACTCCCTGGGTAAGAAACGCCCAATCGGAGACCATGCGTATGGAAGCTCTTTCAGAATATACGGATGAAGCCAAAAGTCGAAGATCTATTGAAGATAATATCAAAAAGCTTGGGTCTCTTCAAAATGGAGATGGAGGCTGGAGCTGGTGTGACGGAATGGAATCGAGCGAATGGATCACAACATCAGTACTGCGTCATCTTGCTATGCTTGAGAAAGCCGGCTTCCTTCCTGAAGCTGCAGCAAAAATGTCGAAGAAAGGATTGGCATACGTGGATTCTCAGACAGTGAAAGAATGGAAAAAAATCGGAGCCAAGAAGTTCTCCTATATCTCTATGCTTGAATATCTCTATGTGCGGTCTTTCTTCGGAAACGTGAAAACGTCTTCTGATTTTGCAGGGATCAAGGCAAAGGCCCTACAAGAGATAGAAAAAACATGGAAGAAGATGAGTATATATGATAAAGCTGTTTCTGCCATTATCCTTAAACGGGAAGGACGCGATGCAGTTGCGCTTGCAATCCTATCCTCATTGGAGGAATATTCCTCCTCATCAAAAGAGAAAGGTGTATGGTTTGATAACCTTCATTCCGGTTTTAATGGAAAAGGGAAACTTCTCACAACGGCCCAGGCGCTTGAGGCATGGAATGAGATCAATCCTACGGCACCGGTCGTAGATGGATTGCGTCAGTGGCTGCTCCTGTCAAAACAGACCCAGGACTGGGGTGGAGGCACTGAGGCTGCCGATGTGGTTCAGGCAATTCTCGACAGCGGAACTGACTGGACGGTCGCTGCAGCATCTCCGGAGATATTCATTAACGGAGATAAGATTGAAATCGGGAAAATCTCGGCACTTACAGGAGCTCTTAATCTTTCTCTCACCGGAAAGAACGGTGAACTCACGATACGTCGTTCGGCTTCAGGTCCGGCATGGGGTGGAATCGTGAGCCAGTATGTAGCTCCGATCGCTGATGTCAAACCGGCCTCTGTGGCTCAGCTGTCGATTGAGAAGAATTTATACGTTATAACCGATCATTCCGATGGAACATCGGCAAAGGATGGTGACCTGAAAAAAGGAGACCGTGTAAGAGTCACGCTTACCATTAAATGTGATCGGGATCTTCAATATGTTGCTGTGACCGACGGTCGATCAGCATCTCTTGAACCAGCCGATCAGGTGTCGGGATATACTTCAAGCGATGGTGTATGGTTCTATAGGGAGGTGAGAAATTCATCCACCAATCTATTCATACCTTTCCTATCAAAGGGTACGCATATTATCAGCTATGATTGTTATGTAGACAGATCAGGAGAATATTCACTCGGTATCGCTGAGGCTCAGAGTCAGTATGCACCGGTTATAACCGCACATTCCGGAGGAGAAGAGATAACAGTAAACGAATAAAAGCCTATAATAGAAAGGAACGGCTCCAGGGGATAAAACCATGGAGCCGTTCTTTTTTATCGATGTTTGGAAGTTAATCAGTCAAGAGGGAGCACTAAGCCTTCACGATTTAGAATAACGTTAGGGAAAACCTCCTGAGCCTCACGCAAGAAGACAGTATCATCATTATAACGGGAAGAATAATGGCCTGTAAGCAACGCTTTAGCACCGGCATCGCGGGCAACCGTAGCTGCCTGACGGGCGGTAGAATGTCCTCTGGGTGCAGCTTCCGCCCGATGAGCTTCAGTATATGTGGTTTCATGAAAAAGTAGATCTACCGGACCGATTTTCTCCGCCAGTTCCGGGAAATAGGCAGTGTCGCTTATATGTGCATATGACAGCGACGGGGTGGGGGGTGAAGTCAATATCTCATTTGCTATAACTCTGCCATCTGGGCGTGTGAAATCAGCTCCCCCTTTAATTAAGCGTATCTGGGATGTCGGCACTTGGTGAAAGTCGATCATGTCTCGCTTTATATGCCGTGGTTTCTCCTTCTCCTCGAAGATGAATCCGACTGTAGGCACGCGGTGTTGAAGAGGCACGGTGCGGACCGTTAGGGATGGTGTATCGAGTATGATTGCTTCCGTGGGTTCGATGACATTGAATTCTACTTCATAAGGAAGATCTCCGGCGAAGAAATTGAATATCTTCTGCAATATCTTTTTCCCGTCGTTAAATGTATGAACCGTGAGCTTGCCGCCTGTTCCTCCAAGCCCGAGGGTGGAGACCAGTCCGGGCAATCCTAAAACATGATCTCCGTGGAGGTGGGTGAGAAATATATGTCGCAGTCGTGAAAACCGGAGTCTATGCCTTTGAAAAGCAAGTTGGGCGCCTTCACCACAATCTATCATGTAGAGAGTGTCGCGATGATCCACCACCGTTGACGATGGCTGATGACGCAGTGTCGGCTTGGCCGATCCGCAACCGAGTGTGTGTATTTTGAATGTACTCATGGAAATGAATTTACATCGTGAAATCAATTTATTTCGCAATGTAAATTTACAAATAAAAGTTCAAAATCATAAATAATAATGATTGCATAAGCCGGATATTAGAGTTAAATTTGCATAATAAAACCTAAATTACCGGATATTGGCAACCCCTGCGTTCTTCTTTACAGCCGTGGCCATGGCAGCTACAACAGATGCCATTCCCGATTCTCTTTCAGTATATGATCTGGAGGAGCTTAATGTTGTTGCTGTAAAGCAAGAAGCGCGTTTGAGAGAGGATGCGGTATCGGCAACAGTGATCGGACGTGCTGAAATTGAGGAATTAGCCATAGACGGTATGAAAACGGCATCAAACGTTATTCCTAATTTCTATATTCCGGATTACGGTTCGCGCATCACATCATCAATTTATGTGAGAGGAATAGGCGCAAGAATGGATCAGCCCGCCGTCGGACTCAATGTTGATAATGTTCCTTATCTTAATAAAGATGCCTACGATTTCGATATTGCCGATATTGCGTCGATTGAGATGTTACGAGGTCCTCAGTCCACTTTGTATGGACGCAACACAATGGGGGGGCTTATTAATATAACCACGCTTTCTCCTATGTCTTATCAGGGATGGCGGTTGATGTTTCAGGCCGGAAGCGGAAACAGTTATAAGGGAGCTGCCGGCTGGTATGGAAAACTGAATGATCGGTTAGCTACTTCTTTGAATGTGAGTGGAGGTTATACCGGAGGATTCTTCAGAAATAAATATGACGGTAAACTACTTGATCACGAAGCTTCCGGAGCGGTCAGGTGGAAAACACAATGGAAGGCGACTGACGCTCTTTCATTTATGAATACCTTTTCATCATCACTCCTGCGTCAGGGAGGGTATCCATATCAATATATAGAGAGTGGTGAAGTCGACTATAATGATCCCTGTTTCTATCATAGATTCACCCTCAACGACGGTTTGACATTGAACTACCGTGGCAACGGATTTACCATGACATCGATTACAGCCGTGCAGCATATTGATGATAACATGACGCTTGATCAGGATTTTCTCCCCCTGTCATATTTCACACTGACTCAGAAGCAGCAGGAAACAGGGCTTACGGAAGATGTCGTTTTTCGTGGGTCGGCTGGTGAAGGAGCGTATAAATGGTTAGGTGGAGTGTTCGGCTTTTATAAACATCTGTCGATGCAAGCTCCGGTCACTTTCAAGGATGAAGGTATACGCAGTCTGATTGAACATCATCGAAATGATGCGAATCCGTATTATCCGATAGCATGGGATTCGAGAGAGTTTCCTCTGTTGAGTGATTTTACTATTCCAACCCGGGGAGGTGCGTTGTATCATGAGTCAAAATATGAAGCGGGACACTGGCATTTCACAGGTGGGATACGTTTTGATTATGAGGTGGCTACCCTCGACTATTTAAGCCGATGCGATACGGGATATGAAATCTTTCATCTTGAAAATGATGGAACTTTAACCCCTTACAATCGTGTTAACATTGAAATTCATGATTCCGGGAAATTAAGCCGACGCTATTTCAATTGGATGCCGCGTGTGAGTGTCCTTTATGATTTCAGCGGAACAGTCGACGGTAATGTGTATGGCGTATGGTCGAAAGGGTATAAAGCCGGTGGATTCAACACGCAGATGTTCAGTGAAGTCTTACAGGGAAGGCTGATGAGTATAATGGGGATAGGGGGGAAACATGATGTTGATGAAGTTGTGGGTTATAAGCCTGAATATAGTTGGAATTATGAATTGGGTTCACATCTCGGTTTTCTTGACGGAGCCCTTTCAGCAGATCTTTCCTTGTTCTACATAGACTGTCGCGACCAGCAGATGACCACATTTCCTGATGGCACAACTACAGGACGCATCATGACAAATGCCGGACGGACACGCAGCATGGGAGGGGAAATTGCGTTGACAGGAAAACCGGTAGATAACCTTACCCTTGTAGCCACATACGGATATACCAATGCCAGATTTGTGGACTACGATGATGGTAAAAATCAATATAAGGGTAAATATATCCCTTATGCACCACGTAACACACTTTTTCTGCAAGGTGTTCTGGAGATCCCTCTGCGCAATGAATGGATAGGAGGAATTAACAAGATTGGGATCGATCTGAATATGAGAGGAACCGGCAAGATATATTGGAATGAAAGCAATTCCCGTTGTCAGCCCTTTTATGCTGAAGCCGGAGCAACCCTCACATTGGAAGCCCGTAAATGGGCGTTGCAGATTTGGGGAGAAAATCTTACCGACACGAAATTTGATACTTTTTATTTCATGTCGATGGGAAATGAATTTCTACAGCGTGGCAAGCCTGTAAGAGGAGGTGTCACCTTGAGATTCACGTTCTGATTAACATCGTTAACCGCTTATAAAATAAATCATAAGTAAATACTCACTTGAAAATTAATACTCACATATATGAAAAAAAGATATTCTTTCACATTATTGGCGGTGTCCTTGCTTGTCGCCACATCGTGCGATAACAAAGAACCGGAAAACACAGCCTCTGAAACCATAGAGACCTATAACTATGTTGCGCGTGTTGACCTTGACGACCCCTCTGAACCTGTCATAAAGAAGGGTTATTACAAATTCGGATTTGATTTTGTCAACAGCAATATTTCAATAGCTACAGATAGGGTCGATCTGGGTAATGACAAGGAGATAGGTTTTACAACAGAGACGTTTAAATTCAGTCAGGAACTCGTGTTTGGATTTGGCGATAATATGGAATACGGGCAGTATGTATATCATGGGTTCGATCAGTTCCCATGCACTGCAAGCAACGACATGCAGGTGACAGATCTTCGTTTTGAGTTATCTCCGATCTTTTATATGCCACCTGAGATTTCATATATAAAAGATCCGGAATCGCCCCTTCCTCAGCCAGATCTTTCCTACAAGGCACGCGCGGGCTCGGCACCCAAGATCCGTTATGTTGTAGGTGATGAATATAAAGTCTATACCTTCTGGCCCGATCTCTATTATTGCGGTGTGACCGATACGGAGGTTATAGGAAATTCCGAAAGTGCGTTTAAAAGCCAGGATGTTGGCTATCGTATCAAATTTGATATAAATAAGAAAAAGGCGCAGGTTGTTCTATATAATGTTCAGTTCAATCCTCAAATGCCTCTTATGGAATGTCTGATCTTACCTGATCTGGATGTGCAGTTCACTCATAATGGTTTTGTGATCGAGGCTTCAAACATCAATCCTTTATATATAGAGGGTGGTAAAATAATGGAAAATCCTCGTTTCCCGTTCACTACATTCAGCTTTATAGCTGAAGACAATATGGTTGAAGGACGATGTGATTTTACTGTTGCCGGTCGCTTCCATGGCTCATTCGTGGGAGAATATATGAAATTTGTAGTGAGATAAAGGATGTAGAAGCCCATATATGTTAAATAACATATAAAAATCCCCCCTTTTCTTAAAATTATGTAAAGTTTTAAGGAGGGGGATTTTTTGTTGATTGAGAATTTTTGAGTACCTTTGCAAATATATTTGGCGGATCTTACCGTGAATAACATAAAGGATTAATCTAACTCTTTAAATAATAAGGAAATATGAATCTATTGCTGGAGATAGGCAATGGTGTGCTTTCAATCACGGCGATGCTGACTGGCATCGGCCTGGTTTTTGCTGCGCTGCTGATTGCCCGTTTGATTTCTCCCAGATCGTTCTCTGTCAAGAAGTCAGAGCCATACGAATGCGGTATCCCGACCCGAGGTGAGTCCATGATTCAGTTCAAGGCCGGGTATTATATTTTTGCCATTCTCTTCCTGATCTTCGATGTGGAGACCGTCTTCCTTTATCCATGGTCAGTGGTGATGCGTGGCCTTGGTCCTCAGGGTATCCTGTGTATTGCAATATTTATGTTTGTGCTGATTTTAGGCCTTGCCTATGCTTGGCGGAAAGGAGCTCTTAAATGGGAATAGACAATATTAAAAGTATGACGCGTGAGGACTTCAAGGATAACGAGTATATCGACAAACTCGTTGAAGAACTCAATGCTACAGGTGCTAATGTGATGGTAGGTAAGATGGACGACCTTATCAACTGGGGTCGTGCAAATTCACTTTGGCCTTTGTGTTTCGGAACTTCCTGCTGCGCTATCGAGTTTATGAGTCTTGGCGCCGCTCGCTATGATATGGCTCGTTTCGGTTTTGAGGTTGCTCGAAATTCACCCCGTCAGGCTGACTATATTATGGTGCAGGGAACCATCGTGCATCGCATGGCTCCGGTTATGCGTCGTTTATATGAGCAGGTGGCCGAGCCTAAATATGTGATTGCCTGCGGAGGTTGCGCCGTGTCGGGAGGCCCGTTCAAGAAGAGTTATTGCGTTGTGAACGGTGTAGATGAAATTCTTCCTGTTGATGTGTATATTCCCGGTTGCCCCCCGCGCCCGGAGGCTATGTTCTACGGCCTTATGCAGTTGCAGCGTAAGATAAAGGTGGAAAGATTCTTCGGCGGTGCCAACCGTAAGGAGAAAATAGAAGAGTTTTTCAAAGCACATCCTGAAGAGAGAGGACATATCGGATAAGACGGTCGTATTGACGAAACTTAACTGTGAACTATAACATGAGCGATATAAAAGAGAAAATCAGCAAGGTGTGCCCGTCGGCCACTTTCGAGGAGGGTGAGAATCTCCTGGTGAACGTGCCCGAAAAAGATTGGTACGATTTTGCAAAAAAACTCAAAGATGACAAGGAGTTGGATTTTGATGTCTTATCTGCTGTTGTCGGCATGGACTGGAAGGACACCGTAGGTGTGCTGTATTATCTGACTTCTACTTCTCATAATTGGGATATGATTACGGTAAAAGTGGTTTGTGAGAACCGCGAGGATGCCTATATTCATAGTGTGAGCGATCTCTGGAAAGTTGCAAATTTTCAGGAAAGGGAGGTTTATGATTTCTTCGGAATCAAGTTTATAAATCATCCCGATATGCGTCGTTTCTTCCTTCGCAACGACTGGGTGGGTCACCCGCTCCGTAAGGATTATGATGCAGATCCAAAACTTAATCCAATCCGTCTTGAAGATGAAATCAACGAAGATGACACTTGCTCATACGTTGAGGAGAACGGTGAGATTGTGAAGAAGCCCGGCAAGGTTTTTGCCGAAAACGACTATGTTGTTAATATCGGACCACAGCATCCTTCAACCCACGGGGTGATGCGTTTCCGCACCGCTGTTGATGGTGAGGAGGTGAAGAAAGTGGATGTTGTTTCAGGATATATTCATCGTGGTATAGAGAAGCTTTGCGAAGATCTAACTTACCCTCAGATTCTTCATTTCACTGATCGTATGGACTATATGTCGGCTCACCAGAACCGTCATTGTCTGTGCATGTGTATTGAGAAGGCACTTGGTCTTGAAGTTCCCCGTCGGGCTCAGGTGATTCGTGTAATGATGGATGAGTTGATGCGTATCTCATCTCACCTGCTGTCATTCGGATGTACAGCAATGGACCTTGGAGCCACCACAGCTTTCTTCTATGGATTCCGCGAGCGAGAGCTTGTTCTGGATATCTTTGAAAAAACATGCGGTGCGCGTATGTCGATGAACTATAACGTGATCGGTGGTGTGATTGCAGATCTTCATCCTGATTTCGTGAAAGATGTGAAGCACCTTATAGAGATTATGCCTGATCGTCTGAAAGAATATCATAAAGTGTTCTCAGGCAACCTCATTGCGAAGAACCGTCTTGTAGGTGTAGGTATTCTTCCAAAAAGCGACGCGATAAATTATGATATAACAGGTCCGAGCGGGCGTGGGTCCAATTGGAGTTGCGACTGCCGAAAGAAACATCCCTATTCCATATATCCTGAACTTAAGTTTGAAGAGGTGCTTATGGATGGATGTGACTCCTATAGCCGCTATATGGTGCGCATGAAGGAGATTGAGCAGAGCATCAGTATTCTTGCTCAGCTTGTAGATAATATTCCGGAGGGTGATATCCGTTGTCAGGTGCCTAAGATTATCAAACTTCCTGCCGGAAGATGGTATCAGCAGGTGGAAGCGAGCCGTGGTACTTTCGGAGTATATATTGAATCTGACGGCAATAAGAATCCTTTCCGTGTGCATTTCCAGAGTCCTTGCTTCAACCTTGTAGGAGTTATGGATCTATGCTGCAGCGGCAATATGATTGCAGACCTTATTACAATCGGTGCGGCTCTCGACTTCGTTATCCCCGATATTGACCGTTAACGGGTAGTGTGTATAAAAAGACGTATAATCCAAATAGAATAATTTAAACAAAATGTTTAACTTCGGACAATGGACAGCGGCCTTCAATAACTGGCTTATGGGGCTCGGCACTCCCGAATGGCTCGGAATAACAATCGAGTGTGTGCTGATTGCTGTTCTCATCCTCCTTACTTATACAGTGCTTGCACTGTTCTATATCCTTTATGAACGTAAGCTTTGCGCTTGGTTCCAGTGTCGTCTTGGCCCTATGCGAGTTGGTCCGTGGGGATTGTTGCAGGTGTTTGCTGATATGTTCAAAATACTTATCAAAGAGCTTATCAGTCTAAAAGACACCGACCGTTTCCTCTTCAAACTCGCCCCATATATCATCATAACCTCTTCAGTTGTTATGTTGGCTTGCTTGCCTTGGGGTAACGGGTTGCAGATAATAAACTGGAATATCGGAATCTTCTTCGTTCTTGCAGTAAGTTCGGTTGGTGTGCTCGGTATTCTTCTCGCCGGTTGGGCTTCCAATAACAAATACACTCTTATCGGAGCCATGCGAAGCGGTGCGCAGATGGTGAGCTATGAGCTTTCTCTGGGCATATCGATCATCACGATTGTGGTGCTCGCCGGAACAATGAATATCAATGACATTGTTCTTGAACAGGCTAACGGATGGTTTATATTCAAAGGCCATATTCCGGCAATTATAGCTTGTATCATTTATGTGATCGCAGCTACGGCCGAAACTAACCGTGGTCCGTTTGACCTTCCTGAAGCGGAACATGAGCTTACCGCAGGTTATCATACCGAATACTCGGGTATTCATTTCGGTTTCTTCTACCTTGCTGAATATCTCAACCTCTTCATTGTATCCGGAATCGCTTCATTGATGTTCCTTGGAGGTTGGATGCCGTTCCACATTCCCGGATGGGAGGGATTCAACGCTGTGATGAACTGGATACCCTCGATCGTATGGTTTGTAGGTAAGGCTTTCTTCATCTCGTTTGTGATCATTTGGTTCAAGTGGACGTTCCCGCGTGTGCGTATCGACCAGATGCTATCGTTCGAGTGGAAATACCTAATGCCATTCTCTCTTGCCAACCTTCTTCTTATGACTCTCTGTGTGGCATTCGGCTGGCATTTCTAATTTAAGATAATTTAAACGACTCTATAAGACTCTATAAGATATGAGCGCAAATTATGGCACAGTAACCCAGGTGATCGGTCCGGTGGTCGATGTCACCTTTGAAGGCGGGAAGGAGAACATTCCCCCAATCTACACTGCCTTGAAAGTGGAACGCGACAACGGAGAGGAACTGGTCCTTGAAGTTGAGCAGCACATCGGTGAGGATATCGTTAGATGTGTGGCCATGGAGAGCACTGATGGTGTTCGTCGCGGTGTAAAAGTGAAAAACCTCGGACATCCTATTTCGGTGCCGACCGGCGACCAGATTAAAGGCCGTCTCCTTAACGTTCTCGGTCAGCCTATCGACCTTCTCGGTAAGCTTAACGACGAGAATGAGCGACCGATTCATCAGCCTGCTCCGGCGTTTGAGGATCTGGCTATCTCACAGGAGATCCTTTATACCGGTATAAAGGTGATCGACTTGCTCGAGCCGTATTCTAAGGGTGGTAAGATCGGTCTTTTCGGCGGTGCCGGTGTAGGTAAGACTGTGCTCATCATGGAGCTTATCAATAATATTGCCAAGGGACACAACGGATTCTCCGTATTCACCGGTGTGGGTGAGCGTACTCGTGAAGGTAACGACCTTCTTCGTGAGATGATCGAAAGTGGTGTCATCAAGTATGGCAAGAAGTTTGAGGAAGGTATGGAGAAGGGTGAGTGGAACCTTGATGATGTAGACATGAAGGAGCTCCAGAATTCTCAGTCAACACTTGTGTTCGGCCAGATGAATGAACCGCCGGGTGCACGTCTTCGTGTAGCTCTTTCAGGTCTTACTGTAGCAGAACAGTTCCGCGATCAGGATGGCGGTGGTAAGGAGGTGCTTCTCTTCATCGACAATATATTCCGTTTCACTCAGGCAGGTTCCGAGGTGTCTGCGTTGCTTGGCCGAATGCCGTCGGCTGTAGGTTATCAGCCCACACTTTCTTCTGAAATGGGTGCTCTTCAGGAGCGAATCACCTCTACCAAGCAGGGTAGCATTACATCGGTTCAGGCTATCTATGTGCCCGCTGATGACTTGACTGACCCGGCTCCGGCCACTACATTCTCCTTCCTTGATGCAACTACGGTGCTCAGTCGTAAGATTGCCGAGCTTGGTATTTATCCTGCGGTTGACCCGCTTGATTCGACTTCGCGTATTCTTGATCCCAATATCATAGGTGAAGAGCATTATAATGTGGCGCAGAGTGTGAAGCAGCTTCTTCAGAAATATAACGACCTTCAGGATATTATTGCAATTCTTGGTGTGGATGAACTTTCTGACGAAGATAAACTTGTTGTGGCTCGCGCTCGTCGTGCTCAGCGTTATTTGTCACAGCCATTCCACGTGGCTGAACAGTTCACCGGTGTGCCTGGTGTGATGGTTCCGCTTTCAGAGACTATCCGTGGTTTCAAGATGATTCTTAGTGGAGAACTTGATGAATATCCCGAACAGGCATTCCTCAACGTAGGCACTATAGATGAAGCTATTGCCAAAGGTAAGAAGATGCTTGCCGAGGTTAAGTAAGTTTTTTAATTAGAATAGAGAGTAATGACACTTGAGATTATTTCCGCACATGAGATAACGTTTAAAGGAGAGGTGGAGTCTGTGACGCTACCGGGCAAACTCGGTTCGTTTACAGTTCTTCGTAACCATGCCGCGCTTATTTCTGTGTTGACAGCGGGCGATGTAAACTATATGGCGGGCGGGGAGAGACATTCGATCTCCATCCGAGGCGGCATTGCCGATGTGAATAATAATGTGATTTCGGTGTGCATTTACTAAAGCAAGATAAGATGTCGAAAAGATTATCCATATTGATGTTTCTGCTGGCGATTCTCGTTGCCGCACCTTTCAGAGGATATGCAGAAGGCGGTGAAGGCCATGCCGAAGAAGAGAATCTTGATGTGAAGGAAATTATTTTCGAGCATCTTGGTGACGGCTATGGTTGGGAAGTGCCTTTCGCGCACGCCTACCGTATCCCTCTCCCTGTTATTGTCAGGGCTGAAGATGGTAAATGGTTCTGTTTCTCCTCCAGCTCCCTCACTAAACTTGAGGAGAAACACGGAGAAATGCATTCGGAGCCTGTTATAAAGACCATCAGCCGCGATGGAACCGATTATTCCTTTGTAATTGCACATATAAGCAGTCATAAGGATAAGGTGGTGCAGATTTTCAATCTTGATTCGGCTGAGAATGACAGCGTGATGAAAGTAGCTGCCGGTATCAAGGAGCAAGGACCTGTAAAGGGTGGCTGGCCTGTAATCGATGGATATGTATGTGTAGATGGAAAGTATTATCGTGAATATCGTCCTTTTGACATTTCTATAACCAAGAATGTTGCAGCGCTATTTATCTCTACAGCCATTGTGCTCATAATAGTCATGTCGCTTGTGAGATTCTATCGTCGCCGCGGTCAGAAAGCTCCGCGCAAGGGGATGGGTTTCATGGAACTTCTTGTCTCTTTCGTGTATGAGGGAACCATTAAGGCAACTCTCGGAAGTAATGCGAAGAAGTTCGCACCTTACCTTCTGACATGTTTCTTCTTTATTCTGATCATGAATCTTCTCGGTCTGATTGTAATCTTTCCGGGAGGTGCGAATCTAACCGGTAATATCGCCGTCACGCTTGTTTTGGCAGTGATGACATTTATTGTCACCAATGTGTTTGGAACAAAGCATTACTGGAAGGAAATCTTCTGGCCCGATGTGCCTCTCTGGTTGAAGTGTCCGCTTCCCATCATGCAGTTTATCGAGATTTTTGGTATGTTCACCAAACCGGCGGCTCTCTGTGTGCGTCTGTTTGCGAATATGATGGGTGGACACATGATCGTGATAACACTCACTTTGCTGATCTTCATCTTTGCAGTTTTTGGAACAGCGGTTGCAGGAGCAACGACAGTGGTGTCTATTCTTTTCTCTATGTTTATGCTTGCTCTTGATGTGCTTGTAAGCTTTATTCAGGCATACGTGTTCACAACACTGTCTACAATCTTCATCGGTATGGCTATCGAGCATGGCGATCATGAACATGCCAAGGAACATGCAGGAACCGAAGAGGGTGAGGAGGCCATGAAAGCTGCAGAATCGGAGAAAGAGCTTTTGGAGAAAGAAGCAGCGGCCATCGACCTTAAATAAATACAGAAATCAGTCGTGAAAATCACGCCTAAGAAAAAGAAATTAAAACTAATAAAATAACACATTAAAAAAACTGAATTATGTTATCTACAATTTTGGCAGAACTTTCCCTGCAGCCTCTTGCAGGACTTGGAGCAGCGCTTGGCGCAAGTATCGCAGCAATCGGCGCAGGTATCGGTATCGGTAAGATCGGATCTTCAGCCATGGAGGCTATTGCACGTCAGCCTGAGGCTGCCGGAGATATCCGAAGCAACATGATCGTGATTGCAGCTCTTATCGAGGGTGTGGCTCTCTTCGCTGTGATCGTGTCTGCACTCGCATTGTTCATCAAATAAAATTTCCTCTCCCCACGGAGCCTACCGGGGAAAGATTTAGAGATTCTTTCCCCGGTGAGGAAACTTTAAAAACTTTAAGAGAATGGAATTATTCACGCCCGATTTTGGCTTGGTTTTCTGGATGTTCGTTGCGTTCATCCTGTTGTTCCTCGTGCTTGCGAAATGGGGTTGGCCTGTGATTATCAAAAGTATGGAAAGCAGAGCCAATACCATAGACCAGGGCGTGGAGGATGCCAGGAAAGCTAAGGAACAGCTCGACAATGCTCGAAGCGAGGCCAAAAAATATGTAGAGGAGGCTCAGGCCAAGCAGGCGGAAATGCTGCGTGAGGCTGCCAAGATGAAAACAGAAATCATAGAGCAGGCAAAGCAGGAAGCTTCTGAAGCGGCCCGCAGAGAGATGGAAGCGGCAAAGCTTTCCATTGAGCAGGCTCGTAAGGAGGCGGAGCTTCAATTTAGAAATGAAGTCGGCAAGTTCTCTATCGACATCGCAGAAAAGATGGTGCGTAGCCGCATGAAAAGCGATGACGCTCAGAAGCAACTTGTCGATAAGTTATTAGACGAAATAGAGAAAAACTGATCAGCCGATGATATCCGGATTAATACCGCACAGATATGCCAAAGCGCTTTATAAATACGCTCTGGAGAATAAGAGTGCCGGAAGGGTATATGATGAGATGAAGAATGTGATCGCATCTTTTCAGACGAATCCCGGGCTCGCTAAAGTGTTGTCGAATCCTTTTGTGGATACAGCCGATAAGGAACGGCTTCTGCTCGCGGCGGCCGGAAATGATCCGGGTGACGACTACAGACGTTTTGTAAGGCTGATTCTCGAGCATAAAAGAGAAGAGTTCGCTTATCTGATGGCATATGCCTACCGCGATATATACCGCAAGGCCAACAACATATCTCAGGTAAAAATCTCTACGGCAGTTAAGCTTGGAGATGATGAGATGAAGAAACTTCATGAAGTTGTAGAAAAAGCCTTCAGCGATACTACTTTCGAATATACCGAAGAGGTGAATCCAGACCTTATCGGAGGTTTCGTGATCGATGTTGATTCCACACGGATGGATGCCTCCATAAGCAACGAACTCGAACAATTACGTCAAAACCTTATAAGAAGCAATTAAGAAGATGCTCAATCCCAGCGAAATATCAGATGTTTTAAAACAAGAGCTCGAAAACATCAATTCAAAGGTCAAGTTTGAAGAGGTGGGTACAGTGCTTAGCGTCGGAGACGGCGTTGCCCATGTCTACGGACTGGAGAATGTAAGAAGTAATGAGCTTGTAGAATTTGAGAATGGCGCCAAGGGCGTAGCTCTCAACCTTGAGGAAAGCAACGTCGGTGTTGTTCTTCTCGACAAGGTGAACTCCGTTACGGAGAACATGTCGGTGAAGCGCACGGGTGAGATTGCTTCTATTCCTGTAGGGGAGGGGCTTCTTGGCCGCGTAATTAATATTCTTGGTGAGCCGGTAGATGGAAAAGGACCCATCGAGGGGAAACGTATAAATCTTCCGCTCGACCGTAAGGCTCCCGGTGTTATCTATCGCCAGCCGGTGAACCAGCCTTTGCAGACCGGTCTTAAGGCTGTCGACTCCATGATTCCTATCGGTCGTGGACAGCGTGAGCTTATCATCGGTGACCGTCAGGTGGGTAAGACTGCCATCGCGCTTGATACCATAATCAATCAGCGCGAGAATTATGAGAAGGGTGAGCCGGTTTATTGTATTTATGTTGCTATCGGTCAGAAGGCTTCTACTGTGGCCGCGATAGTGAACACGCTTACAAAGTATGGCGCCATGCCTTATACGGTGGTTGTGGCAGCCAATGCGTCAGACTCAGCTACTTCACGTTATTACGCTCCTTTCGCAGGATGTGCGATCGGAGAGTTCTTCCGTGATTCAGGCCGTGATGCGCTTATAGTATACGATGATCTTTCTAAACAGGCGGTTGCCTATCGTGAGATTTCACTTATCCTCAAGCGCCCTTCCGGACGTGAGGCATATCCCGGTGATATCTTCTACTTGCATTCACGTCTGCTTGAGAGAGCGGCTAAGATTATTAAAGACCAAAAAGTGGCGGAGGAGATGAACGACCTTCCTGAGGTTATGAAGCCTATTGTGAAAGGTGGTGGTTCGTTAACGGCACTTCCGATTATCGAAACTCAGGCCGGAGACGTATCTGCTTACATTCCTACCAATGTGATTTCTATTACCGATGGTCAGATCTTCCTTGAAACAAATCTGTTCAACCAGGGTATCCGCCCGGCCATCAACGTTGGTATCTCAGTGTCTCGTGTAGGTGGTAATGCCCAGATCAAGGCTATGAAGAAAGTGGCCGGTACACTCAAGATCGCGCAGGCTCAGTATCGCGAGTTGGAATCATTTACCAAGTTTGGTGGTGATATTGACCCCGTTACAGCTCGTGTGATAGACCGAGGCCGTAAAAACCAGCAACTTCTTATTCAGCCACAGTATCATCCTTGGCCTGTTGAAAATGAGATTGCTGTAATTTACTGCGGTGTGAATGGTCTTCTTGAAAATGTTCCTCTTGAGAGTGTGCATGATTTTGAGGAGCAGTTCCTCCAGCAACTCAAGATGAGTTGCCCCGAAGCACTTGATGAGTTGCGCAAGGGTAATCTTACCGATGAGGTGCAGCAACAGCTCACTAAAGTGGCTACTGAGGTAGCCGATCGAATCGCTTATGCCTCAAAAAATTAATACATGGGGTAACAGAGGAGAGATTTTAATTTTTCTGACTTAGTTTAATTTTTGAACTTATATAAATGGCAACCCTAAGGGAATTAAAGACACGCATCGGATCAGTGGCATCAAGTGAGAAAATCACAGGTGCCATGAAGATGATTTCATCTGCTAAAGTTCATCAGAATGAGCAAGCATTGAAAAAGCTTGCTCCGTTCAAAGAGCAGATACAGTCGATAATGGGACATATACTCTCAACCGATGAGAATTTCAACTCGCCTCTGATAGAGGCTCGCGAGGTGGAACATGCATCTCTGGTGGTGTTCGGTTCGGACGATGGTCTCTGCGGTGCGTATAATATGAATATTTTCAAGGGTTTCCTTGTGGCTCTAAATAAGATTAAGGAAACTCACGGGAAAGATGTAAAGATAACAGTCTATCCCGTGGGTTCCAAGATTGCCAAAGCGGTGCGTCGTCTTGAAAGCGACGAGCTTGAGGTAATTATTCCGGCAGGAGTCGATAGTAAGATGACAGGAGAGAGGGTAACGGAATTTACTCATTCCCTTCGTGATGCCTTCATCAGCAGGCAAACGGATCTTGTTGAGGTTGTTTATATGAAGTTCGTTTCAATGGGCCGGCAAATTCTCACTACAGATCAGCTTTTCCCTGTTCTTGCAGACGAATTGCTGCAAGGGGAGAGCAGGGCGGAGGAGAACCAGCTATATATCTTCGAGCCGGATCCCAACAGCATCTTTAACGAGGTGCTTCCGATGTTTGTAACTTCTACAATGCAGGAGATCACGGTTGAGAACCGTGCATCGGAACAGGCTGCCCGTGTTATGGCAATGCAGGCTGCCAACGACAATGCCAAAAAGCTCTTCGAGGAGTTGCAGCTTGAATATAACAAGCTTCGTCAGGAGAGCATTACGACCGAGCTTCTCGATATTCTCGGAGGCCAGGTAGAAAGATAACAACAATAGCTTAAATAAAGCTTTTTAATTCAGAACTAACGAAAACACTTTTGATTAAAGACAATGGGCAGTATTAAAGAGTATTTCAGCTCAGTCGGCAGTGGTGTTAAAAGCCTTCTGGTCGGCATGGGCGTAACCGGAAAGGAATTGGTGACTCCCAAGATAACGGAGCAGTATCCGGAAAACAGAGCCACACTCAACATCTCCGACCGGTTCAGAGCTGAGCTGACATTGAAATATGATGCGGAGGGGCGACACAGATGTATTGCCTGCGGCATCTGCCAGATGAACTGTCCCAACGGAACTATAACCCTCAAGACTAAGATGGTTGAGCTTCCCGACGGGAAAAAGAAACGTAAACTCGACGAGTATCTGTATGATCTCGGAAGCTGTACTTTCTGTATGCTTTGTGTTACAACATGTCCGCAGGATGCGTTGGAATTCTCCAACGATTTCGAGCAGGCAGTGTTCACACGTGATAAACTTATCAAAAAACTCAACTATCGTCCGGAAGTTGCGGATCCGGCACCGGCACCCAAACCTGCTGCTGCCACTGCTCCCAAACCTGCTGCGAGTGTCGCTAAACCAGTAGCAGCTGCTTCAAAACCTGCAGGAGAAGCTCCGGCAAGTCCTGCCTCCGGATCTACAGGTGAAGCCAAATAGTGATAATTAAAACAACAATAATATAAATGGATTCTGTCGCAAATATAATCTTATATTTTATTGTGGCGATTGCAATGGTAACGTTTTCGGTGCTAACTGTGACTTCACGGAAAATATTGCGTTCGGCCACATATCTGCTGTTTGTGCTCCTTTCCACAGCCGTGTTTTATTTCCAGCTCGGCTATCAGTTTCTCGGAGCGGTGCAGATTGCGGTATATGCGGGCGGCATCATGGTGCTGTTCGTGTTCTCGATTCTTCTGACACGTCATCCGGATGAGAAGACGGCGTTGCTCACGCATCATAAGCGTGTGCTCGGCATTTCTCTCTCGATAGTGTCGCTTGTGGTTCTTCTCTTTGCTCTTTTCAACATGCCCCTTTTGCATGGTAATTCTCTTACACAGATGATTGCGGCCGGCAATGAGATAACAATGGAGGAGATCGGAACAGCCCTCGTAGGAACAGAGAAATTCCAGTATCTTCTTCCGTTCGAGGCAGTGAGTGTTTTGCTGCTTGCATGTATAATCGGCGGCGTAGTGGTTGCCCGTAAAAGATGATGACTATGGACTTGAGTATGTTATGGTATCTTGTGCCGAGCGTGATTATGTTCACAGCCGGTGTCTTCGGATTCATCACACGCAGAAATATGATCGCCATGCTTATATCGCTTGAGCTGATTCTTAACTCTGCCGATTTGAATTTTGTGATTTTCAACCGTTTCCTTTTCCCGGGTCAGATGGAGGGTATGATCTTTACTCTCTTTGCAATTGCAATTGCCGCAGCTGAAACGGCTGTTGCGATTGCCATCATAATCAATATCTACCGTTCATTAGGAAACACAGATATTAACTCAGCAAAAGAAATGCGCCACTGATTTGTCAGAGGCTAAAAAGAATAAAAAGGTATGGGCATAACACTTCCTATATTGATTCTGGCGATCCCCTTCACGATGTTTCTTGTGTTGGGTATCGGTGGTGTGAAGATGCCGCGCAAAGTGGCCGGGATTCTCGGAATCCTCGCTAACGCGACTCTTCTTGCAATCTGCTACACTGTTGCGTTCCGCTATTTCTTCAGCGGTGAGACACAGTTTATTGTTGACGGAGTACGTCAGCAGTTGCAGGTTTTTGATGTTACATGGCTGGCCTTCACCGAGCGCCTTGTGGTGAAGATCGGTTTCTTACTTGATCCTATTTGTGCCATGATGCTTGTGGTTATCTCCACGATTTCTTTCATGGTGCACCTCTACAGCTGGGGATATATGGAGCATGAGCCCGGATTCCAGCGTTATTACGCTTTCCTTGCTCTCTTCACATTCTCAATGCTTGGCCTTGTGGTTGCCACCAACATTTTCCAGATGTATATTTTCTGGGAGCTTGTGGGTGTGTCGTCATTCCTTCTGATCGGCTTCTTCTATAAACTTCCATCTGCTGTCTCTGCTTCAAAGAAGGCATTTATAGTGACACGTTTTGCCGATCTCGGAATGCTTCTCGGTATCCTTGTGCTGACATTCTATTTCCCGACATTCAATTTTATCGACATTACTCATAATACAGGTAATGTGCTTGCCTCTACCGGAGGAGCCACTTTCCTTGGTGCTTCTGTACTCACATGGGCTCTCGTGCTTATTTTCACAGGAGGTATGGGTAAATCAGCTATGATGCCTCTGCACATATGGCTTCCTGACGCGATGGAAGGTCCGACACCTGTATCGGCGCTTATCCACGCTGCTACGATGGTGGTTGCCGGAGTATATCTTGTGGCGAGAATGTTCCCGCTCTATATTGTAGAGGACGCTGCGATGCAGTTCATCACATGGGTAGGAGCAATCACGGCATTCTACGCGGCGGTTGTGGCATGTTGTCAGATAGATATCAAGCGTATCCTTGCATTTTCTACAATTTCTCAGATTGCATTTATGATGGTTTCGCTTGGTGTTGCTCGTCCTGAAATACATGAGGGACTCGGCTATATGGCATCAATGTTCCATCTCTTCACTCATGCAATGTTCAAGGCACTTCTGTTCCTTGGAGCAGGTGCGCTTATCCATGCAGTTCATAGCAACAACTACACTGCAATGGGTGGTCTCCGCAAGTATATGCCTATCACTCATTGGACATTCCTTATCGGATGTCTTGCAATTGCCGGAATCTGGCCATTCTCAGGTTTCTTCTCAAAGGATGAGATGTTGAGCGCTATGTTCTCTTACTCTTCTTTCTGGGGATACTGGATGACAATGGTGGCCGGTCTTACCGCGTTCTATATGTTCCGTATGTACTTCCTCGTGTTCTGGTGGGAGGAGAATCCTCATTACAAAGAACACAAGCCCCATGATGCTCCCTGGCAGATGTCGGTTCCTTTGTTGATTCTTGCAGCAGTTTCATGTGTTGCTGGTTTCATCCCCTTCGGACATTTCGTGACATGGAATCGTGAGGCATACGATATTCATATAGATCCTACAGTTGCGGCAACCTCCTTGACAGTGGCCGTCGTGGCTATAGCGCTTGCAGCATGGCTATATCTTAAGAAGAATGATAAGCCGGCAGCAATGAAGCAGGCTCTTCCCGCTCTTTGGACTGCGGCCAACCGTCGCTTCTATTGGGATGAGATATATCTTTTCGTTACACGGAAGATTATCTTCGGTGGAATCTGCAAGGGTATAGCATGGTTCGACCGTCATGTGATCGATGCCACTATGGATGCCTTCGCTTCAATGACACAGTATGTATCAGTGAAGATTAAAGGTATGCAGAGCGGAAGCGTTCAGACTTACGTTGTCTGGTATTTCCTCGGCGCTCTCTTACTCGCTGCGATCACGTGGATCTGTATTCTATAATAACTTCATATTGCATAAAGCGAAATTAACGTTACATCATGTTTAGTAATATCTTAATCTGGTTTGTAATCGTCCCCGTCATAATGATGATCGGTTTGGCATGTTGCAGCAATAGCAATATGAAGGCGATCCGCGGGGTTATGGTGGCAGGATCGGTTGTCCTGCTCGCCATGTCGATCTGGCTGGTGGTAGACTTTCTTGGTCTACGCGCAGCAGGCGACACATCCGAGATGCTTTATACAGGCAGCTGGATGTGGTATGCTCCTCTGAATATACATCTTGCCGTAGGAGTGGATGGTATTTCCGTGCTTATGCTCCTTCTTTCGAGCATTATCGTTTTCGCGGGAACATTTGCTTCCTGGAAAATTGATCCCCTTCCCAAGAACTTCTTCCTATGGTTCTGTCTCCTCTCCACAGGTGTTTTCGGATTCTTCATCTCCATCGACATGTTCACAATGTTCATGTTCTATGAGGTGGCACTTATTCCGATGTATCTTCTTATCGGTGTATGGGGCACAGGACGCAAAGAGTATTCAGCAATGAAACTTACCCTCATGCTCATGGGTGGTTCTGCATTCCTTATGCTCGGTCTTCTTGGAATCTACTGGCACGGCACTCCCGAAGGCGGTGTTCACACATGGAATATTCTTGAAATCTCGCATAATGCTTCGATCGACCCGAGTTGGCAAAATCTTCTGTTCTGTTTCACATTCGTTGGCTTCGGTGTGCTTGGTGCGATGTTCCCCTTCCACACATGGTCGCCCGACGGTCATGCATGTGCTCCGACCGCAGTGTCAATGCTTCATGCAGGTGTGCTTATGAAACTTGGAGGTTACGGTTGCTTCCGTATCGCCATATTCCTACTTCCTTCAGCCGCTCAGGAACTGGCATGGATATTCATTATCCTTACCGGTATATCAGTAGTGTATGGTGCATTCTCAGCGTGTGTGCAGACCGACCTCAAGTATATCAACGCATACTCATCGGTTTCTCACTGCGGCATGGTGCTTTTCGCAATCCTGATGCTCAATCAGACTGCCATGACCGGTGGTATTCTCCAGATGCTTTCTCATGGTCTCATGACAGCACTCTTCTTTGCCCTTATCGGTATGATCTACGGTAGAACTCACACACGTGATATCCGCGAGATGGGTGGTATGATGCAGATAATGCCATATCTGGGTGTATGCTATATGATCGCCGGGTTTGCATCACTCGGTTTGCCCGGTCTGTCAGGATTTGTAGCGGAGATGACAATATTCTTCGGCTCATTCGAGCATAGTGATTTCTTCCACCGCTTCTTTGTGATTGCAGGCACCTCTTCGATCGTTATCACAGCAGTTTATATTCTTCGTGTGGTTGGAAAGGTTATTCTCGGTCCTGTTCAGAACGAACATCATCGTGAACTTACCGATGCCACATGGTGGGAAAGACTGGCAACGGTTTCGCTGATCGTTTGTCTTGCCGGTATAGGTTTCTTCCCCAACTGGCTTAACGAGACAATCCGTGCAAGCTTCGTGCCTATCATTGATGCATTGAACTCCGTATTCTAATCGACAATTCAGAATTATAAACAATAATAACAATGGATTATTCACAATTTGGGGCGATGTTGCCCGAGCTCATAATTCTGGGTCTGTTCCTTATCGTCTTTCTGTTTGACACATTCTGCGGAGAGGGACAGAAGAAGATGCTGACCCCCTTCACAACAATACTGTTTGGTCTTGCCACAGTGGCAATCTGGCTCATACCGGTTTCCGGAGAAACTATTTTCGGAGGTATGTATGTAGATGACACGGCGTGCAAGGCAATGAAGGCGATCTTGAATATTGGCGTATTCATCGTGTTCCTTCAGTCGGCTAAATGGACTGAGAGTGATGAAGTGGCAATCCGTAAGGGAGAGTTCTATGAGTTGATTCTTGTTACTCTTTTCGGAATGTATCTTATGATTTCAGCCCGTCACTTCCTTCTCTTCATTATCGGTCTTGAATCAGCTTCGCTTCCTCTTGCCGCTTTGGTGGCCTTCAACAAGAAGCATTATGAGAGTCATGAGGCAGCTGTCAAGTATATTCTTACAGCAGTTTTCTCTTCTGCAATTCTGATGGCAGGTCTTTCATACATATATGCACTGTCGGGAGGCTCACTCTATTTCGGCGATATAGCTGAAGCAATTGCAAGCGGTTCAAGAAGCGGACTTCTTATCGTTGGTCTTGCATTCCTGATCGCCGGAATCGGATTTAAGCTTTCACTTGTTCCGTTCCACCTCTGGACAGCCGATGTGTATCAGGGTGCCCCCACAGCCATTACAAGCTATCTTTCGGTAGTTTCCAAGGGAGCTGCTGCTTACGCATTCTTTATCATCTTCGTTCAGGTGTTCGGTGCTGTTTACAGTGATCTATGGGAATGGATGATGTATGCTGTGATTATCCTTACAATCACTGTAGGTAACCTCTTTGCAATGCGTCAGAAGAACATGAAACGTTTCATGGCCTTCTCTTCAATCTCGCAGGCCGGTTATATCATGCTTGGCGTGATGGCAGGAAACTTCGGATTGGCATCAATGATGTTCTACATCTTTGTTTACATTGTCAGCAACCTTGGAACGTTTGCCGTTATCTCGGCAATTGAGAACAAGACTGGAAAGCTCAGCATGGATGACTATGACGGTCTTCATAAGACCAATCCTTGGTTATCGTTCGCCATGACGCTTGCGATGTTCTCATTGGCAGGTATTCCTCCTTTCGCAGGTTTCTTCAGCAAGATTCTTATCTTCACTTCAGTTACCTCAACAGGTTCGATGGCACTTTACATGCTTGTGCTTATCGCCCTTATCAATACAATCATTTCGCTTTACTACTACCTCCTCGTTGTAAAAGCGATCTGGATTAAGCCGGGTGAGGCAAAGGTAGAGGCATTCCGCAGTTCGACAGGTGAGAGAATCGCTCTTTGGATTTGTGTGGCAGGTATCGTGTTCTTCGGTCTTGTGCCTTATATCTACGATTACTGCTACGATGCCGTCAAAGCCGCCTACGGAATATTGATGTAAAAATACAAGTTTATTCATTAACTCTAAGCCGACTTGAATATGAAAATCAAGTCGGCTTTTTTGTAGGAATGCAATTACGGAATAGATAAGAAGAAAATAGAATACGATGCAACTTTTGTTGCAATTGATATAATAAAAGATGTTTTGCAAAAAAAAGGTATTGCAAAACATCTTTTTGCGTTTGTATTTGTTAAATGAATAAATTAATTTTGTGAATAGATGATATGGGCAGCAGTCTTCTCTTCCTCTTTTGCGAATCAATAGAAGCTTAAAAGCATATTATACGTGAAAAACTCATTCGGCTGTCGATAAGGTAGAAAAAAGAAGTTACAAACCCGTTATAAACACATAGTCATGAGTTATCTTAAATTTGACAAGAACCTTATGATCAATCTGGAGCAGAGCTTACCAAAGGAGATGCTCCGTACCAACAAGTCGGGCGCGTATCATTGCACTACCATTGTAGGATGCAATACGCGTAAGCAGCATGGACTGCTTGTAATTCCGATTCCGGAGATGGATGAGAAGGCTCATGTTCTGCTGTCGTCGCTCGACGAATCGGTGATACAGCACGGCGCCCCGTTCAATCTGGGGCTGCATCAATATGGTGATAATGTATTCAGCCCAAACGGACACAAGTATATCCGTGAATTCAATTGTGAGAGTGTCCCTGTAATGACCTACCGCGTCGGCGGCGTTATTCTAACCAAAGAGAAAGTGTTTATCTCTCACGAGAACCGTATTCTTATCAAATACACGTTGGTCGAGGCGCATTCAGAGACTTTCCTCCGGTTCAAACCGTTTCTCGCTTTCAGAAATGCAAATGATCTTTGTGTAGAAAACGGTGTGATTAACAAAGATATCAAGCCCGTGGAGAATGGTATAGCCACTTGTCTATATGAAGGATATCCGGAGCTCTATATGCAATTCAATAAACCGGTGGAATGGGTTACCGATGGTCATTGGTATAATGGAATCGAATATGTCAAGGATAAAGTCCGTGGCATTCCTTATAAAGAAGATCTTTGGGTTCCGGGATATTTTGAGCTTCCAATCAAGAAAGGGGAGTCGATCATCTTCTCCGCTTCTACCTTTGAGACAGATCCGTCGCAATTTGAAGAGACATATGCCAAGGAACTTGAAACACGCACATGTCGTACAAGCTTCTATAACTGTTTAAAAAATTCTGCAAAACAGTTTTATCTGAAAAAGTCTGATGGGATGTATGTCATGGCCGGCTATCCATGGTATAATGTACGTGCCCGCGATGAGCTCATAGCGCTTCCCGGTTGTACTCTTTCCATAAACCATGAGGCTGATTATCATGAAATATTGAAAACCTTTCTCAAAGCCCTCAGAAAATATATAGAAACGGGAGAGAAGGACCATACAATCGGAGAAATCGACCTCCCCGATATTCCTTTGTGGACCATATGGGCCATCCAGCAGTATCGCCGAGACACCGACACAAAGATATGCCGGGAGAAATATGGGGAAGATGTGAAGTATCTTGTGGATGCTGTGAGAGGAGGAAAAATTAAGAATCTCAACCTTAACCCCAATGGGCTTGTAAGTTCGGACGGACAGAACTCGCCAGTGACTTGGTTGTCGGCTTCGATAAACGGCAAACCGATAATTCCTCGCACAGGATATATTCTCGAATTTAATGCCCTGTGGTATAATGCCGTGAAGTTCCTGAGTTCGCTTATTGAGGACGAAAAAGGTTATGCCGACTATAGAAATGAACTTGAATCTCTTGCCGAGACAATCAAGAAATCTTTTGTCGACACATTCTTGAACGACTACGGTTATCTTTATGACTATGTGAACGGAAGCTATACCGACCTTGAGGTGCGTCCGAACATGGCTATCGCCATAGGTCTCGAGTATTCACCCCTCGATCGTCGTCAGCGTAAAAAGGTGCTTGACTTATGTACCCGGGAACTTTTAACCCCCAAAGGACTTCGTTCGTTATCTCCCAAGAGCTATGCATATAACCCTACTTATGTAGGCGGACCGATAGAACGTGAATATGCGGTGCATCAAGGTCCGGCGCGTCCATGGCTCTTCGGATTCTATGCCGATGCTTATTTCAAAGTGTTCGGGGTAAGCGGGCTTTCGTTTATTGAACGTATGCTCATTGGCTACGAAGACGAGATGACCGAAGGGTGTATCGGTTCATTGTCGGAGATGTATGACGGGAATCCTCCGTTCACCGGGCGTGGCGCCGTGAGCACAGCGAAGAATGTGGGAGAGATATTGCGCACGCTCAAAAGTGTGAAAAAAATGAATAAGCTTCTAACAACTCAAACCGACTAAGAATATGAAAGCATTAATGTTCGGATGGGAGTTTCCTCCTCATATTCTCGGAGGATTGGGAACAGCAAGTTATGGTCTTACCAAGGGGATGTTCAATAACGGCGACATGGATATAACTTTTGTTATTCCCAAGCCTTATGGAGACGAAGAGAAAGGGTTTGCCCGAATCATAGGAGCCGGCAACACACCTGTGGCATGGCGTGACGTAAGTTGGGATTATGTTGAAAACCGGATAGGAAAAGTTATGGATCCGCAGTTATACTTCGATCTTCGCGACCATATCTACGCCGACTTCAATTATCTAAAACTGAATGATCTCGGCTGTATCGAGTTTTCCGGTCGTTATCCCGATAATATTCTTGAAGAGATTAACAACTATTCAATTGTTGCAGGCGTAATTGCACGCACTGTGGATTTTGACATCATCCATTCTCACGACTGGCTGACGTATCCTGCGGGGATCCATGCGAAGAATGTGACAGGAAAGCCTCTTGTGATTCATGTTCACGCTTCGGAGTTTGACCGTTCGCGAGGAAAGCCTAACCCGACAGTGTTTGCAATTGAAAAAGACGGTATGATGAATGCCGATCACATCATCACTGTGTCGGAACTTACTCGACGCACTGTCATAGATAAATATGGAATTGATCCGGCAAAAGTAACTACAGTACACAATGCGGTTATACCGTTGAGCGATGAACTCCTTAATCTTAAAAAGCGCGAAAGCAAAGATAAGGTAATAACCTTTCTGGGCCGTATCACAATGCAGAAAGGACCGGAATATTTTGTTGAAGCGGCTGCAAAAGTGCTTCAGAAAAACAAGAATGTCCGTTTTGTAATGGCCGGGGGCGGAGATATGGAAGCTGCAATGATCAAGCTTGCCGCCAAACGAGGAATCGCCGACAGGTTTCATTTCACAGGGTTTCTCCGAGGTAAGGAGGTGTATCAGATGTTCCGCGATTCTGATGTATATGTTATGCCCTCCGTTTCCGAACCCTTCGGTATCTCTCCTTTGGAAGCCATGGAAATGGGAGTGCCGTCGATAATATCCAAACAGAGCGGCTGTGCCGAGATTCTTGAAAATGTGATCAAGACAGATTATTGGGATATCGACGCTATGGCTGATGCGATGCATGCGCTCATATCTTATCCCGCTCTTCACAATACGCTCCGCGACCGCGGCATAGAGGAGATTCATCAGATTACCTGGGAGAAGGCCGGCAAGAAGGTGATAGATATCTATAAAGATGTAATCGCCTCCAAAAAATGATTTAACAATCGGGCCGATTGCATTAAGACAGGAGCAAACGGCTCAAAAGAAAACCCAATAAAGATAATTAGAATATGAAATCAGTTTGTTTCTATTTCACGATACATCAGCCATACCGTCTGAAACGCTACCGCTTCTTTGATATCGGTAACGACCATTATTATTATGATGATTTCGCAGATGATGAAATCATCACTCGTCTGGCTAATAACTCATATATGCCGATGGCAGATACCCTGCTCGACATCATCAAGAAAACCAACGGCGGGTTCAAATGCTCCATCTGTATATCTGGCACAGCCATAGAGCAGCTTCAGATGTATGTTCCGGAATTCATAGATAAACTCCGTCAGCTTGCCGACACCGGTTGTGTGGAATTCCTTTCCGGCACTTACGCCCATTCCCTCGCTTCTCTTGAGGATCCCGAAGAGTTTCTGAGAGAAGTAAAGATGCACGATGACTTGATTCACACTCTTTTCGGTAAGCGTCCAACAGTTTTTGCCAACACAGAACTGATATATGATGATGACATAGCTCTGCTGATAAAGAGTATGGGTTTCAAAACCGCCGTTACCGACGGAGCGAAACACATACTTGGTTGGAAGTCGCCTAACTATGTGTATAGCGCGGCTACCGCTCCTGATGTGAAACTTCTTCTTACAAATGATAAACTTGCTGAAGATATTTCACGTAATTTCAACAATCCCGAATGGGATGAATACCCACTTACGGCCGATAAGTATATACGTTGGATAGCATCACTTCCCGAAGAAGAGCAGGTGATCAATCTCTATCTGAGCATGGATACATTCGGGTCATTCCTGCCGGCATATACAGGTATCTTCGAGTTCATTAAAGCACTTCCTGATTTTGGTAAGGAAAGCGGGATTGAGTTTACCACACCATCTGATGTCGTGGCAAAACTTAAACCGGTAGGGGAGCTTTCTATCCCTTATCCTATCTCAGATATTGACGAGGCGCGCGATGTTTCGGCATGGAAAGGAAATGAGCTCCAGAGAGATGCCTTGAATAAACTCTACGGGGTGGCGGAACGGGTGAGCATGTGTACCGATCGCCGTTTGAAACAGGATTGGGAATACCTGCAGAGCAGTGACCACTTCTATTATATGAGCACAAAGAATATGGCTGATGGAGCCGATCATGCGGCATTCAGTCCATATGAATCGCCATTTGCGGCCTTCACCAATTATATGAATGTGCTTGCCGATTTCCTTGTAAGGGTTCAGGAGCAGTTCCCCGAAAGTATCGACAATGAGGAATTGAATTCGCTTCTCCTTACTATTCGCAATCAGGCCTCAGAGATTGAGTCGCTGAAGAAGGAAATCAAGTCGGTCCGCACCAACATGGAGAATTCTGATGAGAAAGAAACGTCAGTTGTGAAAGAAGAGATGGTAGAAGCGGCTACTAAGAAGAAGTCTGCCCGTAAGCCGGCTGCCAAGAAATCCTCAGTGAAGAAAGAGGAAGCTCCCAAAAAGAAAACAGCACGTAAAAGCAATTGAATTCAATAAGGTAATGTAAAACGAGTAGAGGATGCAACAATGAAGTTGCATCCTCTATTTTTCATTTTTATAAGTAATAACAGACCTATCGGAGAATCAATTATTATCATCCTCTTCCTCCTTAAGCAGCATCTTATGGATTTGTTCAGGAGAGGGGAGAGGAATATCTTTCAGCATTACCTGATTATAGTCTTCGTAGGATTGTTGGGAAAGCGGACGGAGCAGTTTCAACATATCCGCATATATAAGGTTGAAGTCAGGAATGATATTGTTTTCCCCCGCCGAATCAAATTCACGATAAAAACGTCCTAATGTAAGTTCCGACACTTCTAAGGCGGGGGAGAGGCCTATATTGGTATTGTCTATTTTCACTTCATAAATTAATTTGGCCTGCAAAAGTTTTGCCACCACACGGTTCACGATACGGACAGGAAGATTATAGCGCACCGCAATATCCTGATTCGAAAGAGGCTCTTCCTCTTTTATAAATCTCTTTACGATAACACACATTGTGATCAGACCCATCGAATGCCAGCTGCGGTTTGATACCTGACCCACATCACCGAGGAAATTAAATGTGAACACATTCTGAAGAGAGTAGGCGAGAACACAGCCTGCCAGAAGTATCATCCATGAGAACTGAAGCCATACGAGCATCAACGGTAGGAACGAGAAGGAACCGTATATGGCATTATATTTAGATACATATATCTGTCCGTTTACGAAAAGCATCTGAAGCACCTCGAAACAGATAGCCGACACCGCCCCTGCTATCATCGCATATTTCAATTCCACCTTGGTAGTAGGTATCAGATAATAAGAGAAGGTGAAAGCCAACCAGGCCAAAACGAGTGGTGCCATTTCCAATATCAGATTCACACCCGCACTCAGGAAAGGTAGATTAAGTTTTTCCTGAATAGTTGTCGACATGAAAATATTCACACCTGAAGAGCATAGCATCAGAACCGGAATAATAAGACATATGGCAATGTAGTCGGTAAGTTTCTGGTAGAAAGTCCGTCCTTCCTTAACATCCCATATTGTGTTGAAGGCATCTTCAATATATGAAAGAAGAGAGATGATGGTCCAAAGCAACATCACGATACCGACACCTACAAATACTCCCTGAGTAGCCTCGTTGAGATATGAATCGACAAACTTCATGCATGTAGAGATCACTTTCGACTGCGACGGGAACATATTGTAAAGCTCCCCCTGCATTGTATCGCTCATTCCAAATCCACGGCCGATAGCTACTAAAAGAGCCAGCGCCGGAACCAACGACAGAACCGTGTAATAGGTGAGTGCCATTGATCTTATCTGCAGCCCGCGGTCGAGAAAGGAATTTACCGAGAGATTGACTGTCTTGATAAATCTAACCTTGAAAGTTTTTCTCGGATCTTTCCATACGCCGGAGATGCAATATATCACAAAAGTATATATCTTATTATACCATCGTATAATAAAGCCCTCTTTCTTGGCTTTGGGTGTGTTTTCAGTGTTTTTGCTCATAGTTACAGTGGAATAAAATCAAGATAAGCAAGTGTTCAAAATTAATTTATACGATATGCGTGCTTATTTTTCAGACAATTTGGTTGCAGAGCGGAAAGAGCATACGTTAAGTTTTGAATACTTACTAATAATAACGGATTCAGATAGCTAAAAGTTGAAGCGATCTGAATCCGTCAAGTAAGAATGCAGAAAAGATATAAGCCGGGTTATGTTCCGGCCACAGGCCGGAGTCTGTCATTTATCTACACCGTCGGTCTCCCGACGGTTGGAGCAGCCTACCCCCCGGCAATGGACGAGCAATCCTTCGCTGCCGGTATATTTGGCCTTGCAACCCGCAGGATGTGCGGCCTCCGATGTCGCCACCGGAGCCGGTGGGCTCTTACCCCGCCTTTTCACCCTTACCTCCGGGAATGATTCCCATAAAGGAGGCGGTTATTTTCTGTCACACTTGCCCCGACGTTGCCGCCGGCTTCCCGTTAGGATGTGCGGTGCTCTGTGTTGCCCGGACTTTCCTCTCCGTGATTTAATCACGCAGCGACAGACCTCATTTCTGCAATGCAAAATTAATGATTAAAATCCGGTTATACAAATGTAATCTTTATGGTTCGGTTTTATCTGTGTCTTCGGGTTTTGGTTCAGACTCCGGTTCTGAGGAGTGCTCAGTCTTCTCTTCCGAGCTATCTTTTGTGCCTGCGTCCGTTGCCTCAGATGCATTTTCGACAGTTTCCTTTTTCTGTTCCTTGGCTTGTTCCTTCAAAGCTTTGCGCTCTTCCTTCTCAGCCTTGCGCTCAATCTTAGCTGCTTTGTCGGCTGCCGCCACAACTCTCTTGGATCGAAGAGACATAAACCCGTTCACACCCCATATGAGGAGCATAATGCCGGAAATGATTGCCGCAATCTGATCTCCCTTCCCATTCTGAGGATAGTTGTTGAATAATATGCAAACAAGCACTCCTACCGCAACCGTGACCGAAGGGACAAGAAATCTGAGGAAAGTAGATTCGGCCGTTCTGACAATCCAGGCGGCCTGAGCAACACCCGCAAGCACAAGAGACACTCCAAGTGTGATGCGCAGACTTCCGTCATATCCCAATGGCATAATCAATATATAGATGCCCCAAAGCAGAGCAATCACGGCTATGACCGTGGAATACCATTTACGAGGGAGAATATTCCCGTTCTCATCTTTTTTGGGACTGAGCGAGGCGATAAGTTGAAAAACACCCGGTATAATGAATATCACACCGGTCGCCAGCATGGCATATCTTAGCAGAGTCTGATCGCGGTTCATGGTTTCATAGTTGAAAATAAGCAACATCACTCCGATCAACATGCCAACCACATAGCAGATAAAAAATAACGTCTTTTTCATAATCTTGAGCTTTTTATAATAAAAGGCTGAAAGATGAGAAAAAGTTTAAGATCCCGTTCAAATATTGAGGAACGGGGTGGTAACGGGTCAATCCTTTTGAGAATCGATATATGATTTAAGCAGAGCTATGATTGCGTCGGCATCAAATCGAGAGGAGTCAAAACAGAGATGATAGTTTTCTGCCGTCCCCCACGAGCGATTGGTGAAATAATTGTAATAGCTTTCACGCGCTTTGTCATGTTTTTTAGCCAAGGAGGTTGCGCTGTGTTCATCGGCTGCGTCGTTGCGTGCCACAATCTCCTTGGCCCTGTGTTCGATCGGAGCCTGGATGAAGATTGAAATTAATCCCGGTTCGTGACGCATCACATAATCGGCAGTGCGTCCTACAATGACGCAGCTCCCTTTCTTACATATTGAGCGTATCACTTCCGACTGAGCGTTATAGAGGGATTCCGGGGCTAAAGACCCCGGTCCTAAGTGAGAGATTGCCCCCGGAGCACAAGGGGAATTCGATGTGCCGCAGCTGAGGCCTAAAAAATTTCTAAGGAAAGAGGGTCTTTTTTCATCGGCGGCACTGAAAATTTCAGAGTCTATCCCAAACTCTTCGGCCGCTTTAGAAAGAAGAGTCTTGTCGTAGTAAGGGATGCCGAAGGCTTCTGCAATCTTACGGCCTATCTTACGTCCTCCGCAGCCGAACTGACGTCCGATGACTATTATGAATTTATCCATTTGGAGAAATGATGTGTTATATAGAAAAAGAAACTTGAAACAGTTTTGGAAACTTCATTTATAGGGGTTGACAGTAAAAACTGTGTCAATCATCTACAAAATTAAAAATAATTTTCGTAAATTTGTGCTTCAACTTTAAAATAACGGGGAGAGAAACGTGAAAAACCGTAAAATGCGTGCTTTATGACGCAATCAGCACTCTTCTCTAAAAGAAAGATAACTAATGGATACAGATAAAGAACAGGAGGGGATGTCGATATATGAGTATATCGTGGATAACGTCGAAACCTGCGAGCCCGAAATGGGTGAGCTGATCTGCAAGTTGAGAATGGCAGACAGTTCCGGACAATTCCTTGCCAGCACGGCGCGCTATCTTTCAGCCGTGGATCGTGAGAAATTCGACCGCTGGCTGACTCCGCTGATAGAGGGTGCCATTGAGCGTGACCGCGACCGCAGATATATCGGATCGCTTCTCGAAGGGATATGGGGGACGGATTATAAGGATCATGTGGAGGAACTTCGTGCTTCCGATGACAATTTCAGAAGAATCTATAAAAGGATATATTCTGAAGGAGAAGCTATGTAAGCAATTATCTGCATACATTAAAGGGGAAAGAATATGAAATTAAAATTTATAGCTGCGCTGCTGCTGATAGCTGCGCTATTTCAACAAAAAATTATGGCAGAAGATACGATACCATCAGGACCGGTTGTGGATATCAAGACAACTCTTGGAGATATAAAGGTAAAGCTTTATGATGACACACCGGCCCACAGAGATAATTTTCTGAAACTCGTGAACGATGGTTTTTATAATGGAGTGCTTTTTCACCGTGTAATAAAAGATTTTATGGTTCAGACCGGTGATCCTGATTCAAAGACGGCTGCCCCGGGCGCCCGTCTCGGGTCGGGAAGCACAGGGTATACGCTTGAGGCGGAGATTCTGTATCCGAAACATTTCCATAAATACGGCGCTCTCGCTGCGGCACGCACCGGTGACAATGTGAATCCGGAACGCCGGAGCTCAGGATCTCAATTCTATATTGTGACAGGGAATAAATATTCAGAGTCTGATGTTGAGATGATGGCTCGTCAAAGTGCTGGAGCCAAGCTTCAGGATTATTTCAACTCGCTCGTCAGGAAAAACAGCGACAAGATTAAGGAGCTTCAGGCAGCAGGTGACAAAGAAGGTCTCGAATCTTTACGTCAGGAACTTATAAAAGAGACAGAAGCAAATGTATCTGTAGATCTTCCGCAAGATATTGTAAAAGCCTACACCACAGTAGGCGGAACTCCTCATCTTGACGGACAGTATACGGTGTTCGGAGAAGTATTGGAGGGGATGGATGTGGTAGAAAAAATCCAGAACTCCGCTACCGGCCGTGATGACCGCCCTGTGGAAGATATACGCGTGATCTCAATGGAAGTTGAGAAATAAAATAAAATAGATTTAAGAACTTCAACTTCATAAATATAAGCCGATTTTTTGTCGGGAAATAAATTATTTGTATATTTGAAGCCGAAAAGTTCAGCAGAATTGTAAATCGGATTCTGCGGAATGTAAAGAGCGGGGGAAACCTCAGCGGAAAGAACTCACTCAGTTTCGACTGAAAAATGAATTGAACCTATATGAACGATCTCGAAAAAGTGGAGTCGTCTGACACCACGAACGCCTGCACTGTTTCAAATGAGGCAGTTAACGAATGTGTTGAAACCACCTCACCCGCACTTGATCTGGCGGAGGTAGCTGATGCTGTAGAGGATGAAAAAGATGAAAACAAGGATTTACGCAGATTCCATTCTCTTGACAAGGATGGCCTCATTGCAGAGATAAAGGATATCCTTGCCAACGACCGTATGGATGCCCATAAAGAGGTGACAGCCTTGAAGCAGGCTTTTTTCAACATTAAGACAAGAGAGAATCTCGAGCAGCTTAATGCTTTTATAGACGAAGGGAATGATCCGGCTGCATTCTCATCTCCGGTGGATGAGAAAGAGAATGAGTTCAAGGCATTATATTCCGAGTTCAAGGAGAAGCGTGCCGCTTTCATCCTCGCCGATGAGGAGAAACGTAAAGAGAATCTTGAAAAGAAGAACGCTATTCTCGAACAGCTTAAAGCTATTACGGAAGACATTGATAATGTCAATGTCCGATTCCCCGAGTTTCAGCAGCTTGTGCAGGATTTCAAAGCGATAAAAGAGATTCCTCCTACAGCTGAGAGCGAAATCTGGAAGCAGTTCCAGATGGTTACCGAACAGTTCTATGATCATCTTAAAATGAATAAGGAACTTCGTGACCTTGATTTCAAGAAGAATCTCGAAGCTAAGAAATCATTGATAGATGAGGCTAAGAAACTTGAGGAGAACCCCGATCCGATCGCAGCGTTCAGGAGCCTTCAGACTATTCATGAACAATGGCGCAACATTGGCCCGGTGGCTAAAGATCTGCGCGACTCCATATGGGAAGAGTTCAAAGCCGCTTCCGCGGTTATCAATCGGCGACATCAGGAATATTTCGAGAAGCGTAAGGAAGCCGAATTGGCTAACGAAGAAGCCAAGACAAAGATTTGCGAAGAGATCGAGGCTATCGACCTGAACGCAATCAATAGCTTCAACGAGTGGAACAGCACCACCGACAAGATTATCGAACTTCAGAAGAAATGGCGAGAATATGGTTTCGCTCCGAGAAAGAGCAATACGGTTCTTTATACCCGTTTCCGCGAAGCATGTGATAAATTCTTCAATGCCAAGACAGAATATTTCCAGAAGACAAAAGATGAATTTGCCGCTAATCTTGAGAAGAAAACCAAGTTGTGTGAAAGAGCGGAGGCTCTGAAAGAGACCGAAGATATACGTAAGGCCACTGCTGAAGTGGTTAAGCTTCAGGCGGAATGGAAAAAGATCGGAAGTGTGCCGCGCAAATACAGCGACAGCATCTGGGAGCGTTTCCAAAAAGCTTGCAATTACTTCTTCGACGAACGTAAGAAACAGGAGAATGCCCGCCGTGAAGTGGAAAACGCAAACCTTGAGAAAAAACGTGCTATAATCGAAGAGCTTAAGATGCTCCCCAAAGATGGAGATCGTCGTGAAGTGATAGGCCGTGTAAAAGAACTTCAGGCCGCATGGCAGGAAGCCGGATTCGTTCCTTTCCGTCTTAAAGACAAGATTTATGCTGAATACCGTGCTATCTGCGACGAACTTTACGGAGCTTTTGACAGCAAGGAGAGAAAGGCGCGTATGAATAATTTCCAGGAGCGTGTCACCAATCTCAAGAACGAGGGTCAGAACCTCAATCGCGAGCGTGATCGTCTTGTGCGTGTGCTTGAGGCTAAACGAAATGAAATGAAGACTATTGAAAACAATATGGGTTTCTTCAATGTGAAATCTTCTGCAGGAAATTCAATGGTCAAAGAGATGGAGCGTAAGATTAACCGTCTCAAGGATGAAATGAAGCAGGTTGAAGAGAAGATCGCCATTCTCGAAGCCGGAGAATAATTATCATTAAATACAAAATAAAATAGAAAAGACGGCCATAAGACCGTCTTTTTTATTGAAAATATCATGCTTAAGATGAAAAAGAGAATATTACTTGCAACTTCGATATATGCAATCCTCGGTTTCGGTTTGTTTGCGGACAATACGGCCGAAAGCTACGGACTTGCGCCTGATGACTATACATTCAACCTCTCAAAAGCTAAAGAAGGAGATGGAGATGCCATGCTCACCATCGGGAAATGCTATGAGACAGGCACCGGGGTAAAAAAAGATGTGAAACAGGCATGGATATGGTATGGCAAGGCTGCCGTTGAAGGGAACATAGAAGCGGATTATATCATAGGCACACTTTATCGCGACGGCATAGGCACAAAAAAGAATTATGAAGAATCGGCCTACTGGTTCAGGAAAGCTGCCCGTAACGGTCATATGGATGCCTTATTGAATATAGCCCGTCAGTTTCAGGAAGGGAAAGGTGTGCTCCAGGATAACCGCGTCGCGGCAGAAAATTATTGGAGAGCGGCGGAGCGTGGAAGTGCCGAGGGAGCATTCCGCTATGCAGTTATGTTGCGCGACGGGATCGGAGTTCAACAAGATCTTCCCCGTGCTTTGAAATATTTCAAGATGGCCGGTGATAAGAATTATCCTGATGCCGCATATCAGGCAGGACTTCTCGAAAATCAAGGCGTGAAACTCCCCACCCGTAATGTCACCAAGAAAACCACTCCGGCAGTAAAGAAAAACAATGCCGGAAAAACAGTGTCAAAGAAGGAGACTCCCAAAAAAACGACCACATCTAAAAAGAGAAAATAGCCATGCCTCATACCGAATTAATTCTCATAAATATCTCCGGCCCGGATAAGAGTGGAATAACCGCCAGTCTGACAGAGATTCTTGCCCGTTACGAAGCTGATATACTTGACATAGGCCAGGCCGACATACACCATACTTTGGCGCTTGGCATACTTTTCAAGACCGACAGCCGCCGCAGCGGAGAAATTCTTAAAGAATTGCTATTCAAAACCAATGACCTTCAGGTGCAGGTGCAGTTTTCAATTGTAACTGAAGAGGCATATGAAGCGTGGGTAGGACGTCAGGGTAAAAACAGATATATAGTCACGCTTCTGGGACGCAGAATTACGGCTGCCCAGATTTCTGCAGTTTCATCCATCATTTCGGAACAGGGTCTGAACATCGAGACAATCACTCGACTCACGGGGCGAATGCCGCTCGATGAAGCACAGCAGCCGCTGACGAAAGGATGTATCGAACTTTCCGTAAGAGGTACGCCCTACGATAGGATAAAGATGCAGAGTGAATTTATGCAACTTGCTTCCGAGCTTGACTTCGATATATCAATGCAGGAAGACACCATGTACCGCCGCAGCCGCAGACTGATATGTTTTGATATGGACTCCACGCTTATCCGCACCGAGGTGATAGACGAACTTGCAGATCGTGCCGGAGTCGGTGAGGAGGTAAGGGCGATTACCGAATCGGCCATGCGTGGGGAGATAGATTTTCGTGAGAGTTTCACGCAGCGCGTAAAGCTTCTCAAAGGTCTTGATGTCTCTGTAATGAAAGATATCGCTGAAAACCTCCCTATTACCGAAGGAGTGGGACGACTCATGGAAGTTCTGAAGCGATCAGGTTATAAAACGGCAATACTTTCGGGAGGTTTCACATATTTCGGAGAATATCTCAAACAGAAATTCGGCTTTGATTATGTCTACGCCAATGAACTTGAGATAGGACCCGATGGGAAACTGACGGGAAATTATGTCGGAGACATTGTAGATGGTCCGCGAAAAAAAGAACTGTTGCGTCTTCTTGCCCAAGTGGAACGGATCAATATAGCGCAGACCATAGCCGTAGGTGATGGAGCCAATGATCTTCCCATGCTTGCTGAGGCCGGACTTGGAATCGCTTTCCACGCTAAACCGAAAGTAAAAGCGGAGGCAAGCCAAAGCATTTCAACCATCGGGATAGATGGAGTGTTATACTTTTTAGGATTCAAGGATTCATATATAGAGCAATGACCGCAGGTTCATTGCAACATCCCGGAATTCCTAAAACAGAATAACACAATCCATATTGCAATGAAAAATATATTTAAGATCTTTACAACGGCTGCCGTGCTTCTCTGGAGCACGGTGGCCGTTGCCGCAGAAAAGAAACAGACTGTCGGTCTTGTATTGAGCGGTGGGGGTGCCAAAGGAATTGCACATGTCGGAGTGATACGTGCTCTTGAAGAAAATGATATACCGGTTAACTATGTTACGGGAACCTCGATGGGAGCAATCGTGGGCTCGCTGTATTCATGCGGATGGAGTCCTGAAAAGATGATGAAGCTTTTCAAATCAGAAGACTTCAAATATTGGAGCACAGGCGTGGTAAACCCCGACAATATAACACGTATCTCGCGCCTTGATCCGACACCGCAGTGGGTGGGGGTGAACGTGAGTCTTAAAGACTCCACGGGAGTGATGTCGATGCTTCCCACGAGTCTGATAAGTCCGATTCCAATGAATATAGAATTCCTGGAACTATATTCACCCTATACACTCCAGTGTAAAGAGAATTTCAACAATCTTTTTGTTCCTTTCAGATGTGTCACGTCTGATGTTTACCATAAACATAAGGTAGTGCTGTCAAAAGGATCTTTGGGCGATGCAGTGCGAGCATCGATGTCATTCCCCTTAGTGTTCCGGCCTATAAAGATGAATGGTGTGCTGGTATATGATGGCGGCATATATGATAATTTCCCTGTTAATGTCATGCAGCAGGATTTTGATCCCGATTTCATCATAGGTGTTTCTGTCTCCGGACCAGACCAGAAACCACAGCAGGGAGATATATACAGTCAGCTCGAAGACATGATCATACAGAACAACGACTATAATGTCCCCTCTGAGAACGGAATCAAGATACAGGTTCCTGTGCTCCAGTTCGGAGTGCTTGATTTTGATCAGGCTCAGACCATTTATGATATAGGATATAAGACAGGCCTTGCCATGGTCGATTCCATAAAGAAGAGGGTTTACGCACGCGAACCTTTATCGGATGTAACGGCGCGTCGTGAGCGCTTTGCCGCTGCCACTCCTGAAGTGGTGTTCGATTCAGTATCGGTTTCCGGGGCTGCTACTCCCGGGCAGGCTCATTATCTGGAATATCTATTTGAAGGGCCCAGACACCGTCCATTTACACTAGAAAATGCAAAAGAATCGTATTATCGAGCGGTAACTGATGGCACTCTGAGCAATCTTGTCCCTAAGGCTGATTTCGGCACCGACGGCCATAATAAACTTTTGCTTGATGCAACAGTGAAAAAACCGTGGTCGATAGGTGTGGGAGGCTGGATCACTTCTTCAACCAACAGTATGCTATATCTCGACCTCGGTTTCCATACCCTTAGCTTCAATTCACTTGATGTGGATCTGCAGGGTTGGATAGGCCAGTCATATTATGCCGGAATGTTATCAGGGCGTTTCTCTCTCAGGTCTAATACTCCCTCATATCTTGAATTTATGGGAGTGGCCCAGCGTCAGAAATATTATGATTCGGAATTGTTGTTCTACCAGACTTCTACACCAACCTTCATAACAGAGAGCCAGAATTTCCTTCGCATGAAATATGTGTGGGCCATGAACCGGAAGACAATAGGTTTCGCCGACCTCACCTGGGGATATGAATCCGATTCATATTACCCCACCAACACCGGTGATTATGCAAGCATGTCGAAAGATAAGACACAATATTTTGTCACAGCTCTGAGAGCCGGTTTCAAAGGGGGGCTACTCAACGATCCCTTATATCCAAGTTCCGGAATGGAGTGGAGAGCAGACGTTCAGGGAAGTTATGAGAAATCACGTTTCACACCCAATGGTGACAAATCACTTCGAACCGAATATAAGGGTCATTTCCGTGGTTCGATGGAATTATATTGGAAACAGTTTTTCCCTGTGGCAAAACATTTCAGTGTAGGAGGTGCGGCCAATCTATTGGGTACCCTTCAGCAGCTTCCACAAGATTATATAGCCACTCTTGTGCATGCCCCTGCATTCGCACCCACACCCTCAACTCAAAATTATTTCAATGAAGCTTTCCGGTCGGATAATTATGTGGCGGCGGGGATTATGCCGATTTGGAGTCCGGTTAGCAAACTTCAGGTGCGGGGAGATTTCTATGTCTATTCTCCGATACGCGACATGAGGAGAGGTCCTGACAATTCAGCTGTCTATAAAGGATGGTTCAACAGGGCCGAATTTATAGGGGAAATGGCGGTTGTATATAATTTCCCTTTTGCATCATTGTCGCTCTATGGCAACTACCTCTCGTATCCGGCTCGGAACTGGAATTTCGGAATAAACTTCGGATTGCTTTTCCATGCTCCCCGCATATTGAGATAACCCGGGTCTGATGGTCAGAGCTACTGCATAATCAGTTTGTCGAACTGAGGGGACGACCAAACGGAGTCGGCACAAATGAGAAGAACCGGAAGATTGAGGTCGATGGCCGTCTTCCTTGCTTTGTCACTACCCATTGCCATGAAGGATGTTGCCAGTGCATCGGCTTCCATTGAAGATGATGCGAGCACGGTTGCACTGAGCACATCCGTCTGCAAAGGACGGCCTGTAACAGGCGAAATTGTATGGCCATAACGTTCCGGTCCGCTACCATGAAAATTCCGATAGTTTCCTGATGTGGCGAGTCCCATATCGGAAAAATTTATAACCACCTGGGATTCATGTATTGCGTCGGAATCCGAATAGACAGGCCGGTCGATTGATATATTCCATTTATCATTTCTCGGACTATTCCCCGATGCCACTATCTCTCCTCCAATCTCAATCAGAAAATCATTCACATTATTTGCTTTAAACATCTCGGCGATCCTGTCGCATCCGAACCCTTTTGCTATTGCAGAAAAATTGAACTGAATGGCCGTCGCCTCTTTGATAAGGATGTCTGATTCAAGTCTTGTTTTGTCGAGGCCGGTTATCAAGAGCAGTGAATCCACCTTGGCTGTGTCGGGAGTGGCTTTATGTCCGGGCCCGAATCCCCATGCCGTAATAAGAGGGGAGAGGGTGGGATCGAACAGACCATCCGAAAGCTTGTTGATTTTTTTCGACATCTCATACACACGAATGAAATCACGGTTTACAGCTGTCGAATCCTGTCGGTTGACTCTGCTTACCAGAGATGTCGAATCGAACACCGAAAGATTATGACCTACTTCATCGAGTATTCTCCTTATTGAATCTTTAAGACTTTCGGCTCCCTTATATGTAATATGAAATTGAGTGTTCCAAACCATACCTTCATCGAAAATGAAGGAATCTTTTGCGGCGTTTTGATTTCCCTTTCCTGCGCATCCCATCAAGATAAAGATAGAGAAAAACAGTGTAAAAATGGAAATTTTCATAATAAAATCTTTAAAAAGGTGAAATAATTTTGCAAAGTTAAAATTTTTATCTAAATTAGAAGCATATAAGAGAATCCTATTTAAAGATAGTGTATTTGTTTCCATTCTAAGAGAGTGTTTGAATTTAAACCAAATTAAATATTTAGAGAGTTTTAGAAATTTTTAATTTCATCACAAAGGATCTTTTGGGCGCTTTCCCAAAGATTTCATCGGTCATGATGCCCGCATAGCTCCCTCTTCAACTTTGGAAAATCATCCCAAAATCTCTCTTTGTGCTAAAATCATTTAAATTCAAACACTCTCTAAGACAACTCACACCACCCTTTAAGAAAAAACGTTAGTGAATTAAAAAAAATAACCAGATGAAAGAAGCATTTGTATTTCTTGCCGATGGTTTTGAAGAAATTGAAGCACTGACTGCAATAGATGTGCTTCGTCGCGCAGGAATGTCTGTTAAGACTGTATCGATTACCTCCTCCTTATGTGTAGCCGGGGCCCATGGTGTTACTGTGGGTGCAGATGTATTGTTCGATCCGGCATTATTCTCAAATCCCGATTGGCTGATTCTTCCGGGCGGGATGCCCGGGGCAAAGAACCTTTACGAGTTCGCACCCCTTCACGGGCTTCTGCGGCGACAGGCTGAGTCGGCAACAGGACGTATAGCTGCGATATGCGCTGCCCCGGCCGTAGTGCTCGGACAACTTGGATTGCTGAAGAATAGCCGCGCCACATGTTATCCCGGCTTCGAGGATATGCTCAACTGCGCGAAAGTAGAGAGTAAACCGATTGTAGTGGACGGTAAATTTGTGCTTGGAAATGGTCCGGCCAACGCTCTGGTATGGGCATTGCGTATAGTTCGCGAAACTTTCGACAATAATTTCTCTGATAAATTGGCCAATGACATGCTCCTTTATCCCAGAAGTGTAAAAGACATAGAGCATTATTTTGGATGAGTGATATCTACTATACAATAAAAGGATCCGGTTCGTCTCAATATAAAGAGAAGATGAGCCGGTTTCTTTCGTTTGCCATTCCGGTGAAAACCTCTGATGATGCGAAAGCGCTCATAAAGCAGTATCAGAACGAATATCATGACTCCCGACATGTTTGCTGGGCTTATATGATAGGAGCAGACAGGATGGAATGGCAGCTTAACGATAACGGTGAGCCTTCCGGCACGGCCGGCAAACCGATCTTGGGACAGATCAACAGCTTCAATGTCACCGACGTGGTTGTGATTGTAGTGAGGTATTTCGGAGGAATCAAGCTTGGGACCTCTGGTTTGATAGCGGCCTACCGGGAAGCCGCGCGCCTTGCGCTTGAAGATGCGGGAATAAAAGAGATGCATAAGATGGTCCGCATATCTGTCAGCTTCCCTTATATCAGCTCCGATGGAGTGATGAAGGTAGCCAAAGGGGAGGGGGTGGAGATTCTTGAAAGAAATTTCGATAATCTATGCCATATTTTGATAGAATTTCCGGAGGGGATGAAAGAGGAGGTTATAGGAAAAATATCGAAAGTCGATGGGGCGTTGGTTGAAGAGATATCTGACTGATGAAACGTAATAAATGGGATAAAGAAGCTACTGTATGTCTTCAATTAGGGGAAAAATGAACAAAAAAGTATAAAAACATTGGAATGATAGGGATTTATTAAAAAAAAATTACGATATTTGCAGTGCTAAAATTGAGACTGATAAAATTGGTTCGATATTTTACGTATAAAAGTGAATATTGATAGAAAATTTAATCATAATGACTAAGGCAGATATTGTAAACGAAATTTCGCGCAAGACCGGCCTCGAGAAATCGGCTGTACTTGCTATAGTTGAGAAACTCATGGAAGTTGTCAAGGATTCAATGGCCGGTGGCAACAATGTTTATCTGCGAGGCTTCGGGAGTTTTGTCATAAAGACAAGAAAAGAGAAAACCGCCCGTAATATCTCTCGCAATACCACTATCAAGATTCCGGAGCATAATATCCCGGCGTTCAAGCCGTCGAAAGTGTTCATGGATGTGGTTAAATAATATCAGTTCACAAAATAAAATCTATATATTAATCATAAAAACATAAACGTCATGCCCAGCGGAAAGAAGAGAAAAGGCCACAAGATGGCAACTCACAAGCGCAAAAAAAGACTGAGAAAGAATCGTCATAAGAAGAAATAATCTTTGAGTGAACGAATTCCAGCCGGAAGCGCTGACAAAAGTCACTGACAAAAGTCATAAGAACAAACTGAAGCGGCCTTGGCTGAAAGAAAGTTTGTTCTTTTTATTTCAACGAAGATGAAAAGCGAATTAGTAGTAGATGTGCAGCAAGAGGATGTCTCGATAGCATTGCTTGAAGACGGGCGTCTTGTTTCGCTACAGAAGGAGAGCCGCAACATCGCCTATGCGGTCGGTGATCTCTATCTGGCTAAGGTGAAGAAGATAATGCCGGGTCTCAATGCCGCATTCCTCGATGTAGGCTATGATAAAGACGCTTTTCTTCATTATCTTGATCTGGGCCCCCAGTTCAGCAGTTATAGCCGTTTCATCAATGAGGCTATGACCGACAAGAAGAAGGTGCCCAATATATCCAAGTTCAAGCTTGACCCCGATATTTCCAAACAAGGAAGCATATCGGAAGTGGTTCAACCGGGACAACAACTGCTCGTGCAGATTGCCAAGGAGCCTATCTCCTCAAAAGGTCCCCGTCTGACAACAGAAATCTCTTTTACAGGCCGATATATGGTCCTGATGCCTTTCGGCGATAAGATTTCAATTTCTCAGAAAATAAAGTCGACGGAAGAAAAAATAAGACTGCGGCAGCTTATGAGCAGCATCAAGCCGAAGGGATTCAGCGTGATTGTACGCACCTCGGCAGAGAACAAAAGGGTGGCCGAACTCAATAATGAGATGCGCACCCTGGTTAGATATTGGGAGGAGTCGATTGCAAAAATGCAGCGGAGCCAAAGCCCGGCTCTCATATTTGAAGAGGAGTCGAGGATGGTGAGTGTGATCAGAGATATTTTCAGTCCTACTTTTGAAAATATCTACGTTAACGAGGCAGAGGCATTTACACAGATTCAGAATTATGTGGGTCTCATCTCACCCGAAAATAAGGATATCGTAAAGATTTATGCAAAAGACACTCCGATTTTCGACCATTTCAATATTACCCGTCAGATCAAGAGTAGTTTCGGTAAGACGGTGTCGTTCAAAAGCGGAGCCTATATCATCATAGAGCATACGGAAGCTCTTCATGTTATAGATGTCAATTCCGGAAACAGAAGCAAGGCTTCGAACGACCAGGAATCGAATGCACTTGATGTGAACCTTAAAGCAGCCGACGAAATCGCACGACAGCTCCGGCTTCGTGACATGGGAGGAATAATTGTGATCGACTTCATTGATATGAATAAGGCCGAACACCGCCAGACTCTCTTCGATCATATGAAAGAGATTATGGCCAATGACCGCGCCCGTCATAATATCCTTCCTTTAAGTAAGTTCGGACTTATGCAGATCACTCGTCAGAGAGTGCGTCCGGCTCTTGACATTACGACCACTGAAACCTGCCCCTCCTGTTTTGGAAAAGGGGAGGTGCAGCCTTCGATTCTCTTCACCGACAAGCTTGAAGAGAAACTGGAGTATCTGGTGAATAGCTTGAAGGTGAGAAAGTTTATTCTCTATATCCATCCCTACGTGGAGGCATACGTTAAGAAAGGTGTGTTCTCCCTATACGGAAGATGGAAGAGAAAGTTCGGAAGAGGCTTCAAGGTTGTTCCTGACGAAGCGCTTGCCTATCTTGAATATAGAGTGATCGATCAATCCGGCAAGGAGATCGATCTTAAGGAGGAAAGCGACATGAGTACAAGTCAGAGCAAGAACAGAGTAAGAATTAAGAATCGGGATAAAGAAGAAAACTGATCTTTGAATCCAACAGACTGAAAAACGGAGACGTCATAATGGTGATGTCTCCGTTTGTCATATCATCTGTTGATCCCATAATTCTCCATTACATCAGAGATTACGGCAGGGTCAGGAGTTGAAACTGCTGCTCAGTTGATCTTGAGAAAATCTGCTACGATAAATGTAGACCCTCCTATGTATATCACATCTTGTTCCGAGGTCTCTTTAGATAAAGAATCCCATGCTTCCTTCACGCTTGAAAACGCTCTTCCGAAGAGGCCGTGGGAATTGAACTTTTCCAACAATATCCCGGCGGGCATTGCGCGCGGAATATCAGCATTAGTAATATAATATTCGGCGTTCTTAGGTAACAAGTCGAGAATCTCGTCTACGGCTTTGTCAGCTACGAATCCGATCAGGATTCTCAGTCGCGTTCCTTCTCCTTTTTCTTCAACAATTTTCTTCAGCCGCTTGAGATTAACCGACAGGCCGGCGATATTATGGCCGGTGTCGCAAATGGTCAGCGGAGCTTTTGACATGATTGTCCAGCGTCCGGCCAAACCTGTTGACTCTGCTGCATGAGCGAGCCCTTCCTTTATTTTTTCAACTGGCATGCCGACACCTTTTTTCTGCAATTCAATAATAGCAGCAAGTGCCGTCGATATATTTTTTACTTGATAGTCACCGGCAAGGTCCACCTCAAACTCACCTATGAGCGGAGAGCAGGCTGTCCAGCCTGAATAATCCTCCTTGAGCATGAAACCATTTGCAGGAGGATTATTATATACATCCACAATCGGGGCTGCCATCTCCATAGCCTTCGCATGGAACACGGCTTCAACCTCTTCGTCGGCTTCTCCTATAACAACAGGAATCCCTTTTTTAATGATGCCTGCCTTTTCAGCGGCTATCTGTGAAAGGGTATGTCCTAAGAACTGAGTGTGGTCGGGAGAAATGTTTGTTATGACGCTTAGCAAAGGAGTGATAATATTCGTGGAGTCGAGACGTCCTCCCATGCCGGTCTCGATTACTGCATAGTCTACATTTTCCGAAGCGAACCAGTCAAAGGCCATCATCATTGTAAGCTCAAAAAAAGATGGGTGGTCGCCGGTATATTCGCATTTTTTCCAGTTTTCGACAAATTCAACAACCTTTTCTTCCGGTATCATTTTCCCGTCGATTTTGATTCTTTCACGGAAGTCGATGAGATGAGGGGAAGTGTATAGCGCGGTTTTATATCCACAGGCTTGGAGCGCGGAGGCTATCATATGGGAGGTGGAGCCTTTCCCGTTTGTTCCAGCGATGTGAATGGCTTTCAGTCTCTTTTCAGGGTTTCCGAAAAAGTTGCTCAGTTCGATAACCCTGTCGAGACCGGGTTTATAGGCTGCGGCTCCGATGCGTGAGAACATTGGAAGTTGAGCAAAAAGATAATCGAGTGCTTCCTGATAAGTCATATTCAATAGTAGATTGCAAGGCCCGCTATGCCGGCCATGATTATAATAAGAATGGGATGAATCTTAATCTTCTTATTTCTAATTGGCAGGGGGAAATAAGCAAGACAGAAAGAGATGGCGCAGATCGCGATATTGGTCCATAACTGCCAGGAGATATGACGCGGATTGAAGTTAGCCGAGTTCATAAGCATAATCGCAGCCGAAGCTATAAGACCAACCACAACCGGGCGCAACCCTCCGAAGATCGCCTTGATAGCACCACTTTCCTGATGACGGCGTATAAAGTGAGACGCATAAAGCACCAGTATGAACGAGGGGACGGTTACGGCCAATGTGGCCAGTACGGATCCAAGTATCCCCCACCACCATCCTTGAAGAGCGGGATCTGCAATCTGCGGGGCGGCATACCCGATATAAGTTGCCGAATTAATACCTATCGGGCCGGGAGTCATCTGTGAGATCGCCACAATATCGGTAAACATTGTTTCGGTTATCCAACCGGGAGTCACCACAGCTTTTTCCACAAGAGAAAGCATTGCATATCCTCCGCCGAATCCGAAGATCCCTATTTTCAGATAGGCCCATATCAGTTTAAGATAGAAACTCATGATTCGATAATTTTATTTGGATTCTTATTTGGAAGATAGATTTTTCTGCGACCATTTCCATGCGGCGAATCCACCGACTCCACCGAGCACGATATAGAGTATGGGGTTTGAGATGAATCCCATGTCGATAGAGATCATCAAAGCCACAACAAGTGGGATCCACATGGTTTTCAATGTGAGTTTCGCCGCTTTTGCGGAGGTGATGACCGGTGCGATTATAAGAGCCACAACAGCAGGACGAATCCCCATGAAAATCGCGGAAATGACGCGGTTGTTCTTTATGATATCAGGAGTAAGGAAAATAGCTATCGCAAGGATAATCAGAAATGAAGGCAGGATTGTTCCGGCCGCAGCCACCATGCTCCCCTTTGCGCCACGCAGTTTGTCTCCTACTGATGTGGCTATATTGACCGCCAGGATGCCGGGCATGGATTGGGCAATGGCCAATAGGTCAAGAAAATCATCTCTTTCTATCCAGTGATATTTATCTACAATCTCTCGCTCTATGATTGAGATCATGGCCCAGCCTCCTCCGAAGGTGAAAGCTCCGATTTTGAAGAAGGTGGCGAAAAGCCGCCAGTAAGTCGAATTGTTCATTGTCTGAATTTTTAGAAAACTCGTTGCAAAGTTAATAAAAATGCCTGATAAAATTAAAGCGGTCGGGTAATAGTTGCCCGACCGCTTTAATTTAAAATAGTTTTAACAAGAACAATGTGCATTAATACTTATGATCGCTCTTTTCAAGAGACTCGGGTGAAAGTTTTTTCTTATCCATTGAATGCCATACGTAGGCGATGTAGGCTACTACGAAAGGAACAAGGATTGAAACGTAACTCATCGTTCTGAGTGTGAACTCGGAAGAGGAGGCGTTTCTAATGGTGAGGGAGCTGGCCGGATCCGTGATAGATGGGTAGAAGGGGGTGTCGTTGAAACCTGCCACGCAGAACAGTGCAACGACAACAAGGAATGTGCCGATGCCGGTATACCAGATGCCACCGGTATATTTCTTAGTAAACACAGAGCGTCCCCAGCCGTAAAGCACGAGAACAACCCCGAGCAGAAGCATAACCGCGGCTTGCCATACATCCACGAAATTATGGAAATATTTATATGGTGTGATTTCAACCTCTGCAGTGCGGAAGCCATCGGAAATTACAGTATAACCGTTAGCCGTAAGAAGCATTGCGAGGAACCATAGAAAGAAAATCACGAATATTCCGCCGTTGAGCATAGCTTTCACTTTAAGTCGGACAAAGAAATCGGGATCGTCAACAATATTATTCATCATGTAGAGGCAAGCCTGCATTCTTGCAAGGAAAAGAACCGCGATGCCGAGAATAAGGTTTCTCCAGTTGAAGATAGCTTCAAGCCCATGTGACGGGTTATCCCAGTGTGAAACAACAGGAGCAGCTCCATCGAGCAAGGAACCTCTGCTTACTGTGAAACTACCTCCGAAGAAGAACATCGAGACAGCCACACCGAGAAGGATACACCCTACACAGCCGTTGATGAAAAGGAATGTGTCGTAGGTGGCTGTGCCATAAATATTACCTTTCTTGCGGCGGAACTCATAGCTTACAGCCTGCACAATGAAGCTGAAAAGAATGCATATCCAAAGCCAGTAGGCTCCACCGAAACTTGTAGAATAGAACAAGGGGAATGATGCGAACATGGCGCCTCCGAAAACTACAAGAGTAGTGAAGGTAAGCTCCCATTTAGACCCCATGGAATTGACGATCAGATCACGTTGTGTTTTGTTGCGTGTGTCGAGAAGCATTGACTGACCACCCTGCACAAAAAGAAGGAAAACAAGGATGCCGCCCAGAATGGAAACGATCAACCACCAATAGTTTTGAAAAAATTCGAGTGTCATATCTTTATGCTTTATTAGATGTAAGATTCTTTTTTGATTCTTTGCTTATCTGGCGGCACATGATGCTCACTTCTGCCACAAGCAATACGGTGAAGACAAGTGCGAAGAGCCAGAAAGTGATAATTACCGAAGAGGCGGGAATATCGGAGATGGCCGCTTTCGTCGGCAAGAGATCTTGCACGGTCCATGGCTGACGACCCACTTCAGCAACTGCCCAGCCGGCTTCCGAGCAAACCCACATTAGGGGAACGGATGCCATGGCGATCCACTGGATCCATGTGGAGCGTTCCATCAAACGGGTGCGGTAAACAAGGAAAAGCACCACAACGAAGAAAAGAAGGAAGTATCCGCCGAGGAAACACATGATGCGGAATGTCCAGAATGTGACTCCGATGGGAGGGATAGCCTCTTTTACATCATCGAAATAACCATATCCGAAATATTGGAAGTTTTTCTGAAGATCTGCCTTGGCCATATTCATTGCCGTGGAATCCCCCTTTTCCATAGCTATGTCATAATTACGTAGAGCGGCCTGAGCCAGTTTTCCGCGCTCGATTCGCTCGGCATATGAAACGGTGTTTACAGTGTCGCCGTTTATAATGTCGCGCCCCTCGATTATATCGGTCACACCGGGAATAAAAGCGTTCACATCATGACGTCCTAAGATGGAGAGCATTTTGGGAATGGCGATTTCAAAAATATATTCGTCCTCGTCATTATCCCAATCTTTATCGGGATTAAGAATAGCGAACGCAGTGAAACTCTGACCCTCCGAGCCATGATATAGACCCTCCATGGCGGCGAGTTTCATAGGCTGATGTTTGGTAACCTCTACTGCCGAACCGTCGCCGGTATACATTGTAAGCAACAGACCGGCCAATCCGAACCAGGCACCGGATTTGATTGAGAGAAGCGCAAACTCCTGATTTCTTTTTTTCCAGAGGAACCAGCAGCTGACTCCGATGACAAATACACCGGCAAGCGCCCATCCGCTGAACACGGCGTGGAAGAACTTGTTGACGGCGATGCCTGAGAAAAGATCCCAGAAATTATCCATTACGTTTCTCATCTGAGCCGGGTCGAACTCCATGCCTACAGGATATTGCATCCACGCATTTGCCACAAGAATCCACAATGCGGAAATCGAAGCTCCAATGGCCGTCAGCCATGTGGAAGCGAGATGGAAGCGGGGTGATACCTTGTTCCAACCGAAAAACATAACTGCAACAAAGGTGGATTCCATAAAGAAGGCAAGGATGCCTTCGATAGCAAGCGGAGCTCCGAAGATATCACCTACAAACCAGGAATAGTTGCTCCAGTTGGTGCCGAACTCAAACTCAAGGATGATACCTGTAGCGACACCTATGGCAAAGTTAATACCGAAAAGGCGCATCCAGAATTTTGTGGCGAGCAGCCATTTCTCCGACTTTGTTTTCAGATAGAGACTCTCCATTATAGCCACAAGCACGGACAGTCCGAGTGTGAGCGGAACGAAAAGCCAATGGTAGATTGCGGTTAGTGCGAATTGCCATCGCGACCAATCTACAACGGTGGTTAAGTCATTCATAGATTTTAATTTTATGGGTTGATAATAATTGTAATTTCAATATAAATGATTTCATGCTCGGGTCGCAGGTCATTTTGTAAGCTCCTTTCTCACGTGATCGGCGCGGGCGGAATCCGTGTCATAATCTCGCGAAAGAAGATTTGGAAAGAACAGGAGCTTTATTACAACAAAGAAGATGAAGAGTTTCAGCAGAATTATCATCCACAGTGTTTTCCCGACAGTCATTTCCCTGAAGCCGTCACGATAGAAAATCCATATTTTTTTTAGAGTGTTCATTGTTTTTAAATTTTAGCAGGCTTCTTCATGGTTGTTCAAACCATGATAGGTGGGCTCATCACAAATTAAACAACTTATAAGCGAAATTAACAAAAAATTAGAATCAAACGAAAATATCAAGCAAAATTTGATTAACTTTGCATTAAACACACAGAAAAAAAGGTGTGATTTCGATAAAAAACAGTAAAAGAAGAGAAATATAGCTATGGCGCTTTGGTTTGAATGTAAGGTCAGATATGACAAAATGATGGAGAACGGTGTTGTAAAGAAAGTAAACGAGCCCTATCTTGTGGATGCACTTACTTTCACGGAGGCCGAGGCTCGTATCATGGATGAAATGAAACCGTTCATTTCGGGCGAATACTCCATTTCATCGGAAAAGAAGACTAAAATTTCGGAGATCTTCTTCAATGATGGAGGCGACCGTTATTATCAGGTGAAAGTAAATTTCATCACTCTTGATGAGAAAAGCGGTGCTGAAAAAAAGACAGCCTCTTTGATTCTGGTGCAGGCATCGGATTTTGATGATGCGCTGAAAAATTTTAAAGAGGGGATGGCTGGAACACTCGGTGACTATGAGATTGCATCTATTACAGAGACAATGCTCATGGATGTGTTTCCGGCAGACCTTTCGGGAAAATAGTCTTATAAGATCATGACCAAATAAAGATCGGCATAAATTATGAGTGTGTCTTCAGAAATAATCAGATTGCGTCAGCTTCTTCCTCCGGGAGTGAAGTTGTGTGCCGTGTCAAAATTTCATCCGGTGGAGGCGATCCGTGAGGCCTATGATGCCGGACAGCGCTGCTTCGGAGAAAGCCGTGTGCAGGAACTGCTGGAAAAGGTTGCGCAACTCCCTTCCGATATAGAGTGGCATTTTATCGGTCATCTTCAGACAAACAAGGTGAGACCATTAATCGGGAAAACGACCTTGATCGAGAGTGTCGATTCCGAGAAACTTCTGAATCTCATTGACTCCGAGAGCCGAAAAGCGGGTGTCACCACAAGGATTCTGATGCAGCTCCATGTGGCGCGTGAAGAAACGAAATTCGGTTTCCTCCCTGAGGAACTCCTGGATTTCTTCAGAAACAGAAAGTTTGAATCTCTTACAAATACTCACATATGCGGGGTTATGGGGATGGCGAGCAATACTGATGATGAGACGAGAGTAAGGGCGGATTTCGCGGAGATAGCAAAGGTATATCGCACGATTTCAGAAGACAGTTCTCTTGGACTGCGGGGATTTGATATGGTCTCTATGGGTATGAGTCATGATTGGCCTATTGCAGTTGAGGAAGGTGCGACCATAGTGAGAATCGGAAGCATGATTTTCGGCGAGAGGTCGTGATTTGCTTCTGCGGAAGTGTTTAAAAGACATTGCTAATGTACGAATATATTTATAATTAACTACTAAAACCTACGATTATGGTGGAAAAATCTCAAAGGGAGAAGAGAAATTTTGCGTTGCCTATTGCGATAATGTTCGCACTCTTCTTTATGATTGCGTTTGTGACAGGTTATCAGAATCCTCTCGGGTCTGTTATCGAAAAGATGTCAAACGGCAATAAACTGATGTCTCAGCTCGGCACATTTGCCAATTTTATCGCCTATGCGTTTATGGGCTATCCTGCAGGAATATTGCTTCAGAACAAGGGGTTCAGAGTAACAGCTCTCTGGGCTGTTACCATAGGCTTCCTTGGTGTGGCAATCACGTATTGCTCCGGATTTATAGCAGATGATGCTACGGCGGTTACAATTTATCTTGTCGGAGCTTTCGTGGCAGGCTTCTCGATGTGTCTTTTGAACTCAGTGGTCAATCCATTGTTGAATTCTCTTGGCTCAACTCCCAAGCAGGGTAATCAGCTCGTTCAGTTCGGCGGCTCATTCAACTCTCTTGGCGCCACACTCGCACCTGTTATTGTCGGTGGACTCCTCGGAGGAGCTGCGAGCACGATATCTTCAGCTAATCCGGTGTTCTATCTGGCGATGACAATCTTTGCCGTTGCTTTCGTTGTGCTTTATTTCAGTAAGCTTCCCGAATCACCCGACCTGGGTAAGAAAAAAGATAAAATCAAGGTTTCGCGTGCATTTGCATATACAAACTTCACATTCGGAGTGCTCGCTATCTTCTGCTATGTGGGTCTTGAAGTGGGAATTGCAAACTGGACTCTTCAATATCTTGAGAAATCACCCGATGTCATCTCCAATAATGTAATGGAGTCGGCAGCGATCGCCGGCACCGTAGTAGGGATATACTGGCTTCTTATGCTTATAGGCCGCTTCCTGGGCGGTATCATAGGTGGCAAGATATCTTCACGTGCCATGCTCACAGTGGCCGCTCTTGGTGTGATGGCTCTTATTGCCGTTGGTATTTTCACATCCGAGACAATAGTAAACTTCATCGGATTCAGTTCATCGGAATTCTCATTCGGAGTCGTTAAAATTCCTTTGAATGCGGTCTTCTTCGTGCTCTGCGGTTTCTTTGCGTCAGTTATGTGGGGCGCAATCTTCAACCTCTCTGTGACAGGACTTGGAAAATATACGGCGGTTGCATCCGGAATCTTCATGGTGATGGTATGTGGTGGAGGTGTGTTCCCGGCCTTGCAGTCATTGATAGCTGCAAATTCTATCGTTGCAAGTTTCTGGGTACCCTTCTGTCTGGCAGCGTATATCTGCATCTATGCGTTGTTCCTTTCCCGTCCCAAGAACACGGCAGATTTGCCTGAAGAACCGGAGATCCTGGATTGATCAGTAAATAGTACAGATATAAAGAATCGCGGACGGCTCTGTTTAAGTGCCATCCGCGATTTATTTTGTGATTTTGGATAAAATTAAGCCTGAGGTTTTAATAATTCAATATAACTTATTAACTTTGTCAAAGTAAAAAATACAAACCCTAAACCTAATGGACGTAAAAGTAATGAATGAAGCCGCCGACAATATCCGCGTACTTATTGCGGAGATGGTCGAGAAGGCTAAGTCCGGTCATCCCGGTGGCGCAATGGGCGCGGCTGATTTTATCAATGTGCTATATTCCGGATTCCTCGTATATGATCCTGAAGATCCGAATTGGTTTGCGCGTGACCGATTTTTCCTTGATCCGGGTCACATGTCGCCGATGCTATATAGCGTTCTTGCTTTGTGTGGCAGGTATACAATTGATGATCTTAAGGCTTTCCGTCAGTGGGGGAGCATCACTCCGGGTCATCCGGAGGTTGATTTTGCCCATGGAATAGAAAATACTTCCGGACCACTCGGTCAGGGCCATGTGATGGCTGTCGGGGCTGCTATTGCAGAGCGTTATCTTGTGGCACGTTTTGGAGAAGTTATCGCTCATAAGACCTATGCATTTATTTCGGATGGAGGCATTCAGGAGGAGATTTCTCAGGGTGCAGGGCGTATAGCCGGACTGCTTGGCCTCAATAACCTAATAATGTTCTATGATGCCAATGAAGTTCAGCTCTCTACTCGTGTCGAGGAAGTTACGGGGGAGGATACTGCTGCGAAATATCGTGCATGGGGATGGAACGTGCTCGAAGTTGATGGATGTGATCCTGTAGCAGTGGCGGGTGCGTTGATGACTGCAGTGGAGGAGACAGAACGCCCGACCCTGATAATAGGGCGTACAATCATGGCTCGCGGAGTGATAGATAAGGATGGAAAGTCCATGGAAGGGGCTGTTTCCACACACGGTCAGCCGTTATCAAACGCCGGGGCCGACATCGAGGCCACTGTAAGGAATCTTGGAGGTGATCCTGAAAATGCGTGGATCATCCGTGATGATGTAAAGAAACTTTATGCCGAACGTCGCGAGGAATTAAAAAAGATTGTTGCAAAGCGACGTGCAGAATATAAGGAATGGGCTGAGCAGAATCCTGAAAAAGCTCAGACACTTCAAAATTATATAGATCTCAAACTCCCGGCCATCGACTGGGATGCAATTGAGATCAAACCCGGAATGGCCAGCCGTGCCGCTTCACACAACGTGCTCAACTATCTTGCAGATCATATCGGCAATATGATAGTTTCAAGTGCCGACCTTTGCAATTCCGATAAATCTGAAGGCTGGCTGAAAAAAACGGGGGTTATTGTAAAGGATGATTTCTCGGGTGGTTTCATTCAGGCCGGTGTGGCTGAGCTGACAATGGCCTGTCTTATAAACGGTATAGCGCTTCACGGAGGCGTATTTGGTGCCTGTGCCACATTCTTCGTGTTCAGTGACTATATGAAACCGGCTATTCGTATGGCCGCCTTGATGAAGCTCCCTGTAAAATATATCTATTCTCACGACTCATTCCGTGTAGGGGAAGATGGCCCTACTCATGAGCCTATTGAGCAAGAAGCTCAGATGCGTCTTCTCGAACAGATAAAGAATTTCGATGGCAAACCATCTGTTCTTGTGCTTCGTCCAGCTGACGCAGCTGAGACAATTGCCGCTTATCAGTTGGCGATGGAAAATCTTGACACCCCCACTGTACTTATATTCTCACGTCAGAATCTGGAAGATCTTCCCGGGGATAATCGTAGAGAAGAGGCGAAGAAAGCGCTTCGTGGAGGTTATGCCGTATATGATGTCGAAAATCCAGATATAGTTCTTGTCGGTAACGGCAGCGATGTTGTATTGCTTTGTCATGCCGCTGAGGAACTTGCCAAGGAGGGAGTTAAGGCTCGTGTGCTATCGGTTCCCTCTATCGGTCTCTTCAAAGAACAGGACAAAGAATATCGCGATGCGCTGCTCCCTGACGGAGTGAAAATTTTCGCTCTCACATCCGGTATTCCCACAACTATGTTCCCTCTTATGAAGGGTGAATATGAGGTGATGGGTCTGGAGCGTTTCGGGGCTTCTGCTCCTGCGAAGGTGCTTGAAGAAAAATTCGGCTATAATGTGCCGACTGTTCTTGGAAAGATAAAGGATTTCCTTGGGAAATAATCTGAAAATATCACTAAATAATAAATATCCCGAAAGTATTAACTTTCGGGATATTTATTATTTAGTGATAGGATTTTCTATTTCCGGGAGTTCTATTGAGATCTGTTCCTTAGACACGGGGTGGATGAATTCGATTTTGTGTGCTTGAAGCGAGATTCCACCATTGGGATTGCTGCGCTTGGAACCATATTTAAGATCTCCTTTTATGGGATGGCCGATGGCTGAAAGTTGGGCGCGAATCTGGTGTTTGCGTCCTGTCAGGAGATTGACTTCGAGAAGTGAATAACGGTCGCCGACAGCCAGTGTCCTGTAATTCAATTTCGAGAGCTTCGCTCCTGGGGTCGAGGCTTTGGCGACGAAAGTTTTGTTTATCCTTCCGTCTGAGACAAGATAGTTTTCAAGGCTTGCTTCTTGTTGTGTCATTCTCCCTTCTACCAAAGCATGATATGTTTTGTGAATCTCTCCATCGCGCAGCATTCGATTAAGACGTTCGAGAGCTTTGGATGTGCGGGCGAAGATAACAAGTCCCTCCACGGGGCGATCGATACGATGCACCACACCGCAGAACACATTTCCCGGTTTGTGATACTTTTCCTTGATATACTCCTTTACCAATTCCGATAGGGGAGTGTCACCGGTTTTGTCGCCCTGCACGATTTCGCCGGCCTTCTTATTGACAATGATAATATGATTATCCTCGTAAACAATTTCCATAAAGTTCGGATATAAAAAAAGACGCTTTGAATAAAGCGTCTTACTTAGTGGCGGGGGCAGGACTCGAACCTACGACCTTTGGGTTATGAGCCCAACGAGCTACCACTGCTCCACCCCGCGATGTTTTAACGATGCAAAGTTACGACTTTATTTTTAAACTACAAAATATTTTGAAGAAAAAATGTGGATTTAAATGATTTTTTTTGAATTTCTTTCAATTTTTTTAGAGGAACTTTCTCGAATAGGCGGAAATATTATTAAAAAGCTATCCTTTTATGTAAGTATGTTTTATCGGAATCATTTGAATTATCGGAATTATCGGAATTATTGGAATTATTTGAACTATTTGAATTATTGTAATCATCGGAAAGTCTGTCATATCATGAAAATTTTGAAATATTATCTGCTTTATTATTTGAAATAGAGATTATTTGATTAATTTTACAAGGAGAGATAGAAATTATATAAGAAAGAAATGTAGAAAATCTATTTATTGAAAATCTAATTGTTATGGGAGAAATAGTGAATCATAATGGGGATGTGCGAAATTTATTGGTTTATCAATTGGCATTGAAGATTTCTGTGATTACAGAAATATTTGTGGAAAGATTTCTATCTCGTGGCTCCCGAACAGTTGACCAGATGCAGCAGGCAGCCCGAAGCTGCAAGCAGAATATTGTGGAGGGCAGTCAGGCTGCAAGTACTTCAAAGGAGACGGAAATAAAGCTGACAAATGTTGCGCGGGCTTCATTGGGAGAGCTTGAAGAGGATTATATGGATTATCTCCTTTTTCATAATATGTCGTTGTGGGGAAAGGATCATCCTCGCATTTTCAGATTGAGAACTTTTATTAAGACATCAGATTTTAAAGAAAATTATCGGACATTGTGCTTAAAACTTCCGGCTGAGGAGTTTTGCAACCTTGCTATCACTTTGATAAAACAGACCCAATATCTTCTTGATAGACTTATAGCCTCGCAGGAAAAAAGATTTCTTGAAGAAGGAGGGATTCGAGAATCAATGACCAGAGCTCGCCTAAAATATAGGAATAATCAGAGGGATCGGAATGATCAGAATAATCGGAGGGATTGGAATGATCGGAATAATCGGAGGGATTGGAATAATCAGAGTAATTAGAGGGATTGGAATAATCAGAGTAATTCTAATCATTCCGATGGTTTAGATAATTCCGATTGCTCTAATTCTGTGCGATAGCTCTAATTCTCTCCGATGGCTTCAATAATTCTCAATACTAATTATTTTTACTAAATTTGCATTGAAAAAAGGTAAAGAAGATGAAAATAGCAATTATAGGTGCCGGGTCAATGGGAGGTGCCATTGCCTTCGGGTTGGTTGAATCAGGCTTTAATCCTTCTGACATAACTATGTCGAATCCTCATGAAGAGAAACTGAAATCTTTCGCAGAAAAGGGGGTGTCGGTAACTACCGACAATAAGGAAGCCTGTCAAAGTGCGGATATTGTATTCATTGCTGTTAAACCATGGATTCTTCCAAATGTGGTAAAAGAGATTAAAGATACGCTTCACTATAATTATCAGGCGGTGTCGGTAGTGGCAGCCGGAGTGAGTGGAACCGATCTTCGCGACATGTTTGATTATAACGGCTATTGCCCCACAATCTCGCTCTCTATGCCTAACACTGCGGTGAAATGCCGTCAGTCTATGACTTTTATTGTGCCGGTTACAGGTAATGAGAAGAATCCCGATATAGAGATTTACCGACGTTTAGGAGAGGTGAAGGTGATTGAAGAGCGTCTGTTGCCTGCCGCCACCTCGTTAGCCTCATGTGGCATTGCATACGCTCTCAGATACGTAAGAGCAGCAACAGAAGGTGGTGTGCAACTCGGCTTCCGTGCGTCTGAGGCTCAGGAGATTGTAGCGCAGACCGTAAAAGGGGCAGCAATGCTATTATCCGGCGGCGAGCATGCCGAGGCAGAGATTGATAAAGTGACAACTCCGGGAGGTCTTACCATTAAAGGTTTGAATGCGATGGAAAATGCCGGTTTTACCCGATCGGTTATTAAAGGTCTGATTCCTGATTGATAAAGATTATGGCAAGAATTGTTGTAAAGATAGGAAGTAATGTCCTGACTCGGGGTGACGGGAAACCGAATGTCACCAACATGTCTGCAATCGTGGATCAGGTGGCTCATCTGCGCAGTCGAGGGCATGAGATTATTCTTGTGTCGAGTGGAGCTGTGGCATGTGGCCGTGGTGCCGTAAAACCGTTGCGTCAGCTTGACAGCGTTGCAGCTCGTCAACTATTTTCCTCTGTAGGACAGATTCGGTTGATTAATATTTATAATGATCTGTTCGCCCAATATGATATAGTGGCAGGGCAGGTGCTCACACAGAAAGAGAATTTTGGTTCACGATCATCATATCTTAATCAACGGGCATGTATGCTGACAATGATTGAGAACGGTGTGGTGCCAATTGTTAATGAAAACGACACCGCGAGTCTTACTGAGCTTATGTTTACGGATAACGATGAGCTTTCCGGAATGATAGCCACCATGATGGATGCTGACATGCTTGTAATTCTATCAAATGTGGATGGAATATATACGGGTAACCCGTCGGATCCTGATTCCAGACTAATAGAACGAGTTATGCCCGGTGAAGATGTCAGCGGCAATGTGGTTGCATCCAAAAGCGGCTTCGGCCGAGGGGGAATGGGAACGAAATGTGGTATAGCCGGAAAAGTAAGTGAAGAAGGGATAAAGGTGATCATAGCGAGAGGAGAGCGGAGAAACGTGCTTGTCGATGTGATAGAAAATCCGGACAATGTGCCTCATACGGTTTTTGAACCACGCCGTGAAGGGTTAAGCACCGTGAAACGTTGGATAGCTCATTCCTCATCTTTTGCAAAAGGAAAGATAGTTGTGAATGAGAATGCGGAGAAAGTGCTTAGAGGTGACAGTGCCGTTTCGCTTCTGCCTGTCGGTGTGGTTGATGTGGAAGGAGATTGGGAAGAAGGAGACATTGTAAATATTCACGGAATCGATGGAACTCTGATAGGGGTCGGCCGAGCTTCTGTAAGCTCCGAAATCGCCGTAGCTTCCCGTGGACAGAGGGGAGAGAAGCCCGTGGTACATTATGATTATCTATATATAGAATGATATTTTTATGGAATACACAGACCTGTTTGCGAAAGTAAAGAATGCAGCGAGGGATTTGCCTTTGGTTGGTGACACGATAAGAGATCGTGTTATTCTTCGGCTTGCCGGTCTTCTTGAAGAGAATGAGGAGGCCTTGCTTGCGGCAAATGAGAGGGATCTGGCAAAGATGGAACAATCTAACCCCCTCTATGATCGTTTGAAGCTTACACCGGAAAGAATAAAGGGGATTGCAGGCGACCTGCGTCATGTGGCTTCACTTCCTTCCCCCTTAGGTGAGGAGATAGAAAGACGCACCCTTCCCAACGGTATTCTTCTTAGAAGAGTGCGTGTGCCCTTCGGTGTAATAGGTGTGATCTATGAAGCGAGGCCTAATGTTACGTATGATGTCTTCTCCCTATGCCTGAAGAGCGGGAATGCATGTGTGCTCAAAGGAGGTCGTGATGCGGAAGAATCAAATAAAGCCGGAATGGAGCTGATACACCGCGCTTTGCATGATGAAGGTTTAAGTGAGGATATAGCGATGCTGCTTCCATCCACTCATGAGGCAACTGCTGCTCTTCTGGGAGCCGTTGGCTATGTTGATGTCTGCATTCCGAGAGGTGGCCGAAAGCTTATAGATTTTGTCCGCGATAATGCGAAGGTGCCTGTTATAGAAACAGGAGCCGGTGTCGTACACATCTATTTTGATAAAACGGGCGATCTTGAAATGGGTAAAAATATAATCGACAATGCCAAGACAAGGAGGGTGAGCGTGTGCAATGCTCTTGACACTCTTCTGATTCATGATGGCCGGTTGGCAGATCTTCCAGGTCTTTTAGCTCCATTGGCGGATAAAAACGTAGAACTTCACGCGGATGAAAAGGCATTTGCCATCCTGGAGTCCAATTATCCATCAAGGTTGCTTAAGAGAGCGGAGGATAAGGATTGGGATAAGGAATGGATGGATTACAAGATGGGTGTACGGACGGTGAAATCTTTTGACGAAGCCACTGCCCATATAGCCGCTCACGGTTCAGGTCACAGCGAAAGTATAATAACCTCCGATAAGGTAAATTCTGAAGAATTTCAGCGCAGGGTCGATGCAGCATGTGTATATGTAAACTTGCCGACAAGTTTCACAGATGGCGCACAGTTCGGATTGGGAGCCGAAATCGGTATATCAACCCAAAAACTCGGTCCACGCGGCCCGATGGGATTAAAGGAAATGACAACCTACCGTTATCTTCTTTGCGGTGACGGACAAGTAAGGCCATAGCGAAAATCATAAAAAATTGATTAATAAATAGGAGATTATAGGGATTAATTCAAGAATATTTACTAATTTTGCGCATAAACTCTTTGAGTGTGCAAAAGAACGGTAGAAATGGTAAAGAAAACAAGAGACAGATTTATCGAGGTAGCACGACAGCTTTTTGCTCGCAAGGGTGTGGAAAACACCACTATGAACGATATAGCCTCAGCTTCCGACAAAGGGAGGCGCACCATCTATACCTATTTTAAAAGCAAACGTGATATCTTCAACGCGGTGATAGAGACCGAGACCGATCAGCTGCTCCATAAACTTCGTATGATTGTTGCAAAACCGGCGCGTCCGGAAGAGAAATTATACGAGTATATAGCATGCCGTCTCGAAACGATGAAGGAGATTGTTTCAAGAAACGGGTCGTTGAGAGCCGGTTTTTTTCTTGATGTCAGAAAAGTAGACAGGGCAAGGGCATTGATCTCAAAGAAAGAGATAGCCCTTCTTATGGATATCCTTCACGACGGTGTGGATTCAAAAGTGTTTGAAATAGACAATGTGAAGGAATCTGCGATCGTCATTATGAATGCCATACACGGTCTTGATGTTCCCTATATCCGCAACAGTCTCGCCGAATACGGGATAGGGAAAGATAGAATGTCGGAATTGGTGGCCAATCTTGTGCTTAAAGGTATTCTTCGTCACTGATTTCCGATGCATGAAGCACGCTTAAGAAAGTAAATATTAAGATACCTACTTATATACCTTACTATGTATATTAATTCAATGGGCCAGTATGTGCCTTCAGAGAGAGTTCCCAATGAGTATTTCACATCGGTAAACGGGCTCACTCCCGAGTGGATAGAGCAACGCACCGGTATAAAGACACGCAGCAAGGCGGCTGCCGATGAGAATGTGGATACAATGGGGATAAAGGCGGTGGAGGATGCTCTGCAATCCCTTCCCTACGATATCAAAGATGTAAATCTTATTGTATCGGCTCATTACTGTGCATATGACACGGTTGCCACTGTGGCTCATAAGATACAGCAGGAATATGGAATCAACGGAGCGAAAGCCGTCTATGTTTCAGCTGCATGTTCATCATTTATAAATGGACTCGAAGTGATCGAGGGATATTTCGCCAGCGGAAAAGCCGACAAGGCATTGCTTGTTTGCTCAGAAGAGAACAGTTATTACTGCAATGAAAGCGATCCCAAGAGCGGCCATCTTTGGGGCGATGCCGCTGTGGCATTTTTCATATCAAAAGATAAGATAGGTGAAGGCGATATCCGCATCCTCGATATTTTCACAGAAGGTCTCGGCGACATAGGCAAAGGCCCCGGGGGTGTGATGCTTCGTCCTAAAGAAGACGGTATAACCATGCCGGATGGTCGCGATGTCTTCATTCATGCATGCCGATATATGATATATGCGCTCAACAAGTCGCTTGAGAGCGCGGGCTTGAAGAAGGAGGATATTTCAGGATTCATCACCCATCAGGCTAACAAACGCATCGTGGCTCAGGTGGCTCACCAACTTGATCTGACGCTCGACAGTTTCTATAACAATATAGAAGAACTTGGAAACACCGGATCCGCGTCCGCCCCGCTTGTTCTTGTGCAGAACATAGATAAAATCAAGAAAGGGGAAAAGATCGCGCTGATGGTTTTCGGAGGCGGCTACAGTTGCGGTTGCTTTATAATTGAGAAATAACAACTTTGATCAACATATAAACTGAATATAAAAATGAAGTTATTAGAAGGAAAGACAGCTATTGTCACAGGCGCTGCCCGTGGAATCGGTAAAGAGATTGCTCTGAAATTTGCTTCCGAGGGTTGTAATATCGCTTTCACCGATCTCGTTATCGACGAAAACGGAAAGAAGACAGAAGAAGAGATCGCGGCCTTAGGTGTGAAATGCAAAGGATATGCTTCAAACGCGGCCGATTTCGCAGCCACTGAAGCCACTGTTGAGGAAATAAAGAAAGATTTCGGACGTGTTGATATTCTTGTCAACAACGCCGGCATTACAAAAGACGGTCTCATGCTTCGAATGACCGAGCAGCAGTGGGATGCCGTTATAGCAGTCAACCTGAAATCGGCTTTCAACTATATCCATGCGGTTCTTCCTATCATGATGCGCCAGAAGAGCGGTTCGATCATCAATATGGCCTCAGTTGTGGGTGTTCACGGAAATGCCGGTCAGTCTAACTATGCCGCATCCAAAGCCGGTCTTATAGCTCTTGCCAAGAGTATAGCTCAAGAGGTTGGTTCACGCGGAATCCGTGCGAACGCCATAGCCCCCGGTTTCATTGAGACAGCTATGACTGCAGCTCTTCCCGATGAGGTTCGTGCTGAGTGGTGCCAGAAAATTCCATTGCGTCGCGGTGGTAAGGTTGAGGATATAGCCAATGTTGCCACATTCCTTGCTTCAGACATGGCCGGATATGTAACCGGTCAGGTTATCCAGGTAGACGGTGGTATGAATATGTAATTCAATTTTAATTATCATAAGGAAGGGCGGCGTGTCAACGTCCGTCCTTTCTCTTGTTTATGGAGGTTATGGAAAAGAAATTTGCAGTGATTCTGGCCGGAGGATCAGGCATGCGCGCCGGAGGCGAAGTGCCCAAACAGTTTCAGATCCTTCATGGTTTGCCCGTGGTGTGGTGGTCGGTAAAGGCATTTTATAGTGAAGATCCGGGCGTGGAGATAAGAATTGTGTTACATCCCGGTTTTTTTGATTTATGGGATATACTTTACTCCGAATTGCCTGACGAGGAGAAGAAGATAAATGTGAAGCTTATCTGTGGTGGGCGTAATCGTGCGGAATCGGTGAAGAACGGTATAATGGGGATTGACCCCGGCACTCGAGCTGAGACGCTTATTGCTGTTCATGATGCGGCGCGCCCCATGATAGATGCTTCGTTTGTGGGTAGAGGCTGGAAGAGCGCGAGAGAGAGCGGAGCCGCAATTCCTGTTGTAGCGATGACCGATTCTATAAGGAAACTGACTTCAGACGGCTCTGTGGCGCTCGACCGCTCAAAATATGTGAGGGTACAGACCCCACAGGTATTTTACGGAGATATATTGAAAGACGCATATTCCCGTGATCTTCTTCCGACGATGACAGATGATGCTTCTGTCGTGGAAGCTGCCGGAGTGGAGATAGCTCTTTATGAAGGAGCCGAAAATAATATAAAGATTACCAATCCTTTCGATTTTAAAATTGCCGAGCTTCTATTGGAAGATAGATGATATAAGGATTAAAAACTGATACTGTAAACCGGTAAAAGCTAATCATTGAAAATATGGCAGATTTTTTTAATACCGACATAAAATTTCTTAAAGGAGTAGGGGAGGCTCGTGCCAAGGTGTTGAATAAGGAACTTGAAATCAATACTTTTCGCGATCTTCTATACTATTTCCCTTTTCGTCATATCGACAGAAGCAAATTTTATAAGATTTCGGAACTATCAGGAGAGATGCCAATGGTTCAGATTGTAGGCCGGTTTATCAGCTTCACAATAGAAGGGGAGGGTGTGAAACGCCGCCTTAACGCTGTGTTTTCAGATGGCTCACGGTTAATGGAATGTGTCTGGTTTTCTAAAGTTGACGCAATAAAGGATGCGTATTCCATAGGTAAAGATTACGTTATATTTGGAAAACCGGTTCAATTCAGATCCGTATTCTCGATGTCGCATCCTGAAGTGTCTGCCTACGATCCACAGAAACCTCCTATGGGATTTGTGGGAGTCTACACCGTTACCGAGAATATGCGCCGCAAGGGATATAGCTCTAAACTATTGTCCTCGCTGATAAAAAATATCATAGATAATCCCCGGTTTGACAGTCTCCCTTCCGTTCTACCTGCGGAGGTGAGGACACGATATAATCTTTTACCATTGAAAGAGGCATTGGTTCAGATGCATCGTCCCGAGAATGCTGAAATGCTTCGGAAGGCGAGAGAGAGACTAAAATTTGAGGAACTATTCTATCTACAGCTCCATATACTCCGTTTTTCAAGAGAGCGCGGCCGGAAGATAAGAGGGATTGTTTTTCCGACAATCGGAAAATATTTCAATGATTATTATTTCAATTGCATTCCGTTTGAACTGACCGGCGCCCAGAAACGTGTCTTGAAAGAGATTCGCGCCGATATGCGCACCGGGCGGCAGATGAACAGGCTTCTGCAGGGAGATGTTGGAAGCGGGAAGACAATGGTGGGTTTCATGTCGATGCTGATGGCTGTGGATAACGGCTATCAGGGGGCGCTGATGGCTCCGACAGAAATACTTGCCACCCAACATTATGAAACTATATCCAAGTGGGGAGCCATGATAGGTCTTAGGGTAGAACTTCTTACGGGAAGTGTGCGGACCAAAAAACGGAGGGAGATTGATGAGGGATTGCGAAACGGTGATATCAATATCCTTGTCGGAACACACGCCCTGATAGAAGATAATGTGGTTTTCCACCGACTCGGGCTTGTGGTGATCGACGAACAGCATAGGTTCGGAGTTGCTCAGCGCGCAAAGATGTGGAAAAAATCGTTAATACCTCCTCACGTGCTTGTAATGACAGCCACACCGATTCCTCGCACGTTGGCAATGACTGTTTACGGAGATCTTGATGTGTCGGTGATCGATGAACTTCCGCCCGGCAGAAAGCCGATAGAGACCCTGATGCGATATGATGAAAACAGGATGGAGGTGAATCGTCTGATCGCACGCGAACTTCAGGAAGGGAGACAGATATATATAGTCTATCCCCTCATAAAGGAGAATGAGAAACTTGAGTTGAAGAGTGTGGAAGAAGGGATAGAACGTGTGAGAAGACTCTTCCCGGAGGTGGAGATATGTTGTGTCCATGGCAAGATGAAGCCGGATGAGAAAGATTATCAGATGGAACGGTTTGCAAGTGGAAAAGCCAGGATTCTGGTGGCGACCACCGTTATTGAAGTCGGTGTCAATGTTCCCAACGCATCTGTTATGGTTATTGAAAACTCCGAACGTTTCGGTCTGTCGCAGCTTCATCAGTTGCGCGGACGTGTGGGCCGTGGCTCCGACAAGAGCTATTGCATACTCATGACTAAATTCAAGATAGGAGCCGACACACGTAAAAGACTCTCAATCATGACCGAAACGACAGATGGTTTTCTCATTTCAGAAGCAGATATGAAACTGCGTGGCCCCGGAGATATGGAAGGAACTCAGCAGAGCGGTCTTGCATTTGCTCTCAAAGTGGCTAATCTCGCTTCTGACGGACAAATTCTTAATATTGCAAGAGAAGGAGCGGATATGGTGCTCAACGCACATCCGGAGCTTGTTGCAGGCAACCCCTCCGAAACTGACAAAACGGGTGAGAAGCTTCCGCTTTCTTCCGAATCTCTTGTGGTGGTGGGAAATGAACTCAGGTTCAGATTCGCCAAAACCGTAGACTGGTCGCAGATCTCCTAAATAAACCGCAGTATGATGCGATACGTTATATAAAGTAAGGAAATATGATTGGTCTGGATTTGGAATGAAAAAAAATAATGATAGAATGAAAGAGAAAGAATTTTTACCCCTTATAAAGGAAAAATTAAATATAGAAGAACTCAATCCGATGCAGCAGAAGATGTTGCGTTCTTTTTCAGAAGCACGCGACATTATTTTGTTATCTCCTACAGGTTCCGGCAAAACATTGGCCTTCATCCTGCCTGTGTTGAAACTGCTCAAACCCTCTACGGGTAGAGTTCAAGCCGTTGTTATTGCTCCATCGCGCGAGCTTGTGATTCAGATAACCCGCATCATAAGTGCCATAGCCGCCGGTTTCAAAGCAACTCCTCTCTATGGCGGTCACAAGGTTGAGGATGAGGTTAACTCCCTCTCAGCAGGAACCGACATAGTTGTGGCCACTCCCGGACGGCTGCTCGATCATATAACCCGCCGGAATGTCGATCTGCTTCCGACAAGAATACTTGTTCTCGACGAATTTGACAAGTCGCTTGAACTCGGATTTGAAAAAGAAATGAAGAAGATCGTTGAGAGGTTGAAAAACGTGAGCCGTACAATTCTCACTTCAGCTACGAGAGCTGATATACTTCCCGATTTCCTTAAACTCGAAGAGCCACTCACGATTAATTTTTTGGGAAACAGTCATGAGCTGCGCACCCGTCTGCGCGCCCATAGAGTAGACACAGATGGGAAGGATAAGCTTAATTCGCTCAGGATTCTTCTTAATGACCTTGCCTCCGGAGAAAAGGGTAGGGAACGAAGCATTGTTTTTGTGAATCATAGGGAAAGTGCAGACCGTGTGGCTGAATATCTTAAAAGACATGGCATACCTGCCGTGCTTTATCACGGCCAACTCGATCAACGGGAACGCGAACAGGCTGTAGCGCTGTTCAACAATGGTAGTCGCCCCGTGCTTGTAGCCACCGACCTGGCAGCACGTGGACTCGATATAGAGAATGTTAAATCGATTATTCATTATCATCAGGCACTCACACCGGAAACCTATACGCACCGTAATGGCCGAACAGCCCGTATCGACAAGGAGGGTGATATTTACGTTCTTGTCGGGCCAGACGAAGAAGTGAAACCATACACTGAATTTGACGACACCTATTATCTCGACTATGATGCTCCGGAGGGTGCCGGCCCTGAATTCGAATCAATTTATTTCTCGGCCGGGAAGAAAGAGAAACTGTCAAAGGGTGATATCGTGGGCTTCCTCACTAAAGAATGTGGCGTTCCCGGTGATGCCATAGGGAAGATAGATGTCTACGATCATTATGCCTTGGCAGCCGTGAAGAGCGGCTTCGCAAAAGAAGCTGCGGCAATGGCGAAAGGGAAGAAGATAAAGGGAGAGAAAAGAATAATATCGCTTCTTTAACTTTTTAGCTTTTTTAGCATTCCGCAGCTAAAAAAGTTGACTGTGATAGTGATAAAACCACCAAAAAGTGTTAACTTTGCAGGATAAGAAAAGTTGCTCATTGACTTTTCAAAGTCCTGCAAAGTTTCTATTATAAGGTCTAAGACAGATTAATTGAAGCTAAGATAACTTATAAATATACAACAACACAACTATGGCCAAAACAAAGAAATTTCTGACATGCGACGGTAATCAGGCCGCAGCGCATATCAGTTATATGTTTAGCGAGGTTGCTGCCATCTATCCCATCACCCCGTCTTCAACAATGGCGGAGTATGTTGACGACTGGTCGGCAGCAGGAAGAAAGAACATCTTCGGTGAAACGGTTCTCGTTCAGGAGATGCAGAGTGAAGGTGGTGCCGCCGGCGCCGTTCACGGTTCTCTGCAGTCGGGTGCGCTCACTACTACCTACACCGCATCGCAGGGTCTTCTTCTCATGATTCCGAACATGTATAAGATCGCCGGTGAGCTTCTTCCCTGCGTGTTCCATGTATCGGCTCGTACGCTCGCTTCCCATGCCCTGTCAATTTTCGGCGACCATCAGGATGTAATGTCAGCCCGTCAGACCGGTTTCGCAATGTTCTGCGAAGGCTCTGTGCAGGAAGTGATGGATCTCGCTGCTGTTGCGCATCTCTCCACTATCAAAGGCCGAGTGCCTTTCATCAACTTCTTCGACGGTTTCCGTACATCTCACGAAATTCAGAAGATCGAGGCTCTTAGCGAAGAGGAGCTTGCACCCCTCGTTGATCAGGAGGCTCTTGCCGATTTCCGTAAGCGTGCCCTCAATCCCGATGCTCCCGTGGCTCGCGGTATGGCTGAAAACCCGGATGTATTCTTCCAGCACCGTGAGGCTTGCAACTCTTATTACAATGCTCTTCCCGAAATTGTGGAAGGTTACATCAAGGAGATCAATAAGATCACCGGACGCAACTATGGTCTTTTCGACTATTATGGCGATCCCGAAGCAGACCGCGTAATTATCGCTATGGGTTCTGTAACGGAGTGTATCAAGGAAACTATCGATCATCTCCGTGACAAGGGTGAGAAAGTAGGTGTGGTTTGTGTTCATCTATACCGTCCTTTCTCTGCGAAACATTTCCTCGCTGCCGTTCCCGCAACAGCAAAACGTATCGCCGTGCTTGACCGCACTAAGGAGCCCGGCGCAAACGGCGAGCCTTTGTATCTCGATGTTAAAGATTGTTTCTACGGCAAAGAGAATGCTCCGGTTATCGTAGGCGGCCGTTACGGTCTCTCTTCAAAAGATACTACTCCGGCGCAGATTCTTGAAGTTTTCGAAAACCTGTCGCTCCCCGAGCCTAAGAACCACTTCACTATCGGTATAGTTGACGACGTTACTTTCCATTCACTCCCCGTTATCCCCGAAATCAATGTGGCAGAGCCGGGTCTCTTCCAGGCTAAGTTCTATGGTCTCGGTGCCGACGGAACTGTGGGCGCGAACAAGAACTCTGTCAAGATCATCGGTGACAACACCGACAAATACTGTCAGGCTTACTTCTCTTACGACTCCAAGAAATCGGGTGGCTTCACCTGTTCTCACCTACGTTTCGGTGACAATCCAATACGTTCCACATATCTTGTGAATACTCCTAATTTCGTGGCTTGCCACGTTCAGGCATACCTTCACATGTATGATGTGCTTCGCGGTCTCCAGCCCAATGGAACATTCCTTCTCAACACTATCTGGGAAGGTGAGGAGCTTGCCAAGAATCTTCCCAACAAGGTGAAACGTTATCTCGCTAAGAATAACATCACCTGCTATTATATCAACGCATCAAAGATCGCTCAGGAAATCGGTCTCGGTAATCGTACCAACACTATTCTCCAGAGCGCGTTCTTCCGCATCACCGAGGTTATCCCCGTTGATCTTGCAATTGAGCAGATGAAGAAATTCATCGTTAAGTCTTACGGTAAGAAGGGTGAGAACATCGTTAACATGAACTACGCTGCGGTTGATCGCGGCGGTGAGTATGCTAAACTCGATGTTGATCCCGCGTGGGCTGAGCTTGAGGATGATGCAGTGGTAGCCGATAAAGCTCCCGAATTCATCACCAACGTGGTTCGTCCGATCAATGCACAGGACGGTGACCTTCTTCCTGTGAGCACATTTGCCGATAATGCCGACGGTACATGGCAGCAGGGCACAGCCGCTTATGAAAAACGCGGTGTTGCAGCTTTCGTTCCTGAATGGAATCCCGAGAACTGTATCCAGTGTAACAAATGTTCATTCGTTTGTCCTCATGCTTCAATCCGTCCCTTCCTTCTCAATGCAGAGGAGATGGCCAACGCTCCTTTCGGTGAAGACCATACTATTCCGGCAATCGGCAAGACTATGGCAGGCCTCCGCTTCGTTCAGCAGGTTGATGTGCTTGACTGTCTCGGTTGCGGTAACTGTGTGGATGTTTGTCCCGGTAAGAAAGGCAACAAGGCTCTTTCAATGCAGCATACTGAAGGTCAGCTAGACCAGCAGAAGAACTGGGATTACTGTGTGGAACATGTGTCTAACAAGAAAGATCTCGTTGATGTTAAGCTAAACGCTAAGAACAGCCAGTTTGCTCAGCCTCTCTTCGAGTTCTCAGGCGCTTGCTCCGGTTGTGGTGAAACTCCATATGTGAAACTCATCACTCAGCTCTATGGCGATCGTCAGCAGGTTGCCAACGCTACCGGATGTTCTTCAATATATTCCGGTTCGGTTCCTTCGACTCCTTATACCACCGATGAGAACGGTCACGGTCCGGCATGGGCTAACTCGCTCTTCGAAGATTTCTGTGAATTTGGTCTCGGAATGTATATCGGTTATGAGAAGATGCGTGCTCGTGTTGAGGAGCTTGTTAAGCAGTCTCTCACTTGCGATTGCTGCTCAGCTGAAATGAAGGCTGCTGCTCAGAACTGGCTCGACAATAAGGATAACGGTGATACATGCCGCAAGGCTGCCGAGGCTTTGGCAGAGGAGGCTAAGAAATGCGACTGCGACATCTGCAAGGGTATTGTGGCTCTCGAACACTTCCTCACAAAACGCAGCCAGTGGATCATCGGTGGTGACGGTGCAAGCTATGATATAGGCTTCGGTGGTCTCGACCATGTGATCGCTTCCGGCAAGAATGTGAATATCCTCGTTCTCGATACTGAGGTTTACTCCAACACCGGTGGCCAGTCATCCAAGTCAACTCCTATCGGTGCGATCGCTAAATTTGCCGCTGCCGGTAAGAGAATCCGTAAGAAAGACCTCGGTATGATCGCCACTACCTATGGCTACGTATATGTTGCCCAGGTTGCTATGGGTGCTGACAATGCTCAGACTCTTAAAGCTATCCGTGAGGCTGAGGCCTACGACGGTCCGTCGCTCATCATCGCATACGCTCCATGTATCAACCACGGTATCAAGAAAGGTATGGGTAAGGCACAGCAGGAAGAGAAGGAAGCGGTTGACTGCGGTTACTGGCATCTCTGGCGTTACAATCCCGCACTTGAGGAAGAGGGTAAGAATCCGTTTACTCTCGACAGCAAGGAACCGGATTGGAGCAAGTTCAGCGACTTCCTCAAAGGTGAGGTTCGTTTCGCTTCGCTCGTGAAGATGTATCCCGAGCAGGCTGAGGAGCTCTTCGAAGCTTGTAAGGCAAACGCTATGTGGCGTTACAACAACTACAAGCGTCTCGCAGCTCAGGACTGGGGTAAAGATCCCGAGCTCACTCCCGAAGAGATAGCACTCAGAAAGTAATTGAAAAAATCTTATGATTAATGATAAAGAGGGCGGCTTTTCAGTCGCCCTCTTATTAAATAAGTTTAAGCAACTTCAACAGGATATAATGATAATTATTAAGCAAAAACGGCTTTATGCGTTTTTCAACAGCAAAGTTATCAATAGTATGATGCTTATTATGGAGTTATTCATACTGTTGATTCCGTGTTTTAATGATGTTACGGTGCCGATTATATGCGGCGCAGCATCACTGTTACTTATAATAGGCTATACTGTCTGGTTGTTTGTGAAGAAACCTGCGAAGATTACGGTAAATAAATGGCTATCCGAAATATCATCGTTATATACAATCTATTTTCTCATAGTAATAGCGATGGATAAATTCAGCATATGGTGGGATATTTTTGCTGTCTTGGTTTTTATCTCCATCTTCTTTATTTCGCTGATCAAACCGAAAGACAGGGTGTTCTTGCTTGATTCACAAAGCTTGGAATCCAAAAAAACAGTGTAATTATCCGAGATTTACGGAAATTATTTGTAAATTTGCATATTGAAGTTATCTTCGGTTGGGAGGCGGTTTTTTTACGGGCCGCTTATTCAATCGCAAAAGGCAACAGCGAATTGCTGTTATAAGAAAATACTATAATACAAGTAAAGATGCTTGAAAAGATAGAGAAACTTAAGGAAGAGATCGCCGGAGTAGTAGCTGGTTCATTGGAAGAGGTGGAACAACTCCGTATTAAATATTTGAGTAAGAAAGGAAGTATCTCGGCTCTTATGGCAGATTTCCGCAATGTTCCTGCCGAACATAAGAAGGAGGTAGGGCAGAAAGTGAACGAACTAAAAAATCTTGCTACAGAGAAGATTGCTGCTCTCAAGGAATCATTTGCTCTAAATGCCGACAAAGAACTGGAGGAGATTGATCTTACCCGCACCGCTTCTCCGATTGAGCTGGGTACGCGACATCCGTTGTCAATTGTAAAGAACGAGATGCTCCGCATATTCGAGGGGATGGGTTTCACTATTGCTGAAGGACCCGAGATCGAAGATGACTGGCACGTGTTTGAATCGCTAAACTTCGCTCCCGATCATCCCGCTCGCGACATGCAGGATACATTCTTCATTTCGCGTAATCCTGCAGATATCCTTCTTCGCACCCATACGTCTTCCGTACAGACCCGTGTAATGGAGAAGACTCAGCCACCGATCCGAATCGTATGTCCCGGACGTGTGTATCGTAACGAAGCGATTTCTGCCCGTGCTCATTGTTTCTTTCATCAGGTAGAAGGACTTTACATAGATAAGGATGTTTCGTTTGCAGATCTGAAACAGGTGTTGTTGGGTTTCGCCCGACAGATGTTCGGTCCGGAGACTAAGATTCGCCTTCGCCCCTCTTATTTCCCATTCACCGAACCTTCTGCCGAGATGGATATAAGCTGTGACATCTGCGGAGGTAAAGGATGCGCATTCTGTAAAGGAACGGGATGGGTTGAGATTCTTGGTTGCGGAATGGTAGATCCCAATGTGTTGAAAGCGTGTGGTATTGATCCGGAGATTTATACCGGCTATGCATTCGGAATGGGTATAGAACGAATCACCAATCTGAAATATAAAGTTAAAGACCTTCGCATGTTCAGTGAAAACGATGTCCGTTTCCTGCGCGAATTTGAGGCGGCAAAATAAAAACGTCTGATCATGACAATTAAGGAAAGATATGCGGGCGTCATCTCCACATTTCAGGAGGTGATGCCCGATCCTAAAACGGAGTTGCAATACGACACTCCGTTTCATCTTTTATTGGCAGTCATTCTATCGGCTCAATGCACCGACAAACGGATAAACATGGTGACTCCTGCTCTTTATGAGCGTTTCCCGGAGCCTGCCGATCTGGCCTCCTCTTCCGAAGAGGAGGTATTTGAATATATCAAAAGCGTAACTTTCCCCAACAATAAGACCAGGCATCTATTAAAGGCTGCCCGTATGTTGGTTGAGGAATTTGATGGGGAGATGCCGACAGATATAGATAATCTGATGAAATTGCCTGGGGTGGGCAGGAAAACTGCAAATGTGATGCTCTCTGTCGTATGGAATAAGGCGGCAATGGCTGTTGATACGCATGTATTCAGGGTAAGCAACAGAATCGGGCTGACCAATAACTCAAAGACACCACTTGAAACGGAAAGAACACTTGTTAAATATCTTCCCGATGATTTGATTGCGAAGGCTCATCATTGGCTGATACTTCATGGAAGATACGTGTGTAAGGCACGTAAACCGGAGTGTATGGAATGTGTAGTCAGGAGATATTGTAAAACTTATACCGGGAAATAGCGATATTTATTAGCGGATAACGTAAAAATCATACGTGCAAAAGACACGTAACTTTTCCCGTTGGAGGGGTTGTTTACCCTGCATAATCTTGACAGGGCTTGTATAAACAGAAAGCGACATGAATTCTCATGCCGCCTTTTTATTTATATTTTTATTTAACTTTCGAGGAATTAGAGATATCTCATTGCGCGATAGGAAAGTCGGTTTTCTGCAAGCTTGACTGCCTTTGAACGAGCATGCTGCTTTGCATATCTGAACATCCCTCTGCGCATTATCTGATCCATGCTGTAGATGCCGGGTCCTGCAACCATGAAGATTATTGAAATCAATGCGGGAATTATAGCTGCGAAATCAGGAGTGGCAGTTGTAACCGCCGTCATGATTCCTACATATCCGAAAAATGCTAATGAAACCAAGGAAGTGAACCTTGTAAAGAGTCCGCATAAGAGAGAGCTTCCGAGAATTAACATCATCCATGCCATGGAGAAGGAAGCGATGCTCAAACCCTGATAAACCGCAAAACTTATCATTGCCACACCTGCAACGGCACGGGCGGCAAGAAGTTTTACTGACATTGAGCGAGAAATACGTTTGCTGATACCAAAAGCAAAATTGATTGATCTTTTTGCCGACAGATTGATTTTTGTCATCTCTCTATCCACACGATATTCACGTGCGATACGTTCAAACACTTCAGGATGGAGCGCACTTTTAGCGCTTTGTGCCGGATTGATTGAAATGACATTTATACTGCTCATAGTGAAATCTGTTTTATGATTAAGTCTCTATGATTTGGCTGTTCTCTCGTATTATTATATATGCCTTTTTAAGTTTAATTTTGGCTTTGATGTTTTAGAAACAAAGTTTATTTAGAAATTGTTCCGAAAAATGGCATTTTTTTTCAAAAAAATCTAAATTTTTTACAATTCAGTGTTTTTCTGTTGGTTAAGAGTTTTATTATTTTTTTAAATTTAATTAACGATGTGGATAAAATATGTTTAAATCTCTAAATTTTTTCAAGCTGTTTAATAACTGGATTTAAAAGACTTCAATAGGTTAAAATTGCGTTGGATTTTTATAAATTGAAAAAATCTTAGTAATTTCGCGTAAATTCTATAGAAGAGAGTCATTTTGGGAGTGCTGACCGAACCATCGTATGACTCTGTATGATTACAAAATAATAATACTCCATGGGAAGACTTGGAAAACTATATTTCAAATACGGCACAATGGGCTCCGCTAAAACAGCCATGCTGCTGACAACGGCATATAATTTCGAGGAGCGCAATATGCCTTATCTATGTTTCAAGCCGGTGGTCGACACAAGAGACCAGAAGAATGTGATCAGAAGCCGTATCGGAATAGAGCGTGAATGCGGCTGGATATATCCGGAGACTAACCTTTATGATATGATCAATGAGAAGGTGCGTGCAAAGTTACCACATGCCGAATGGATTCTTGTGGATGAGGCGCAGTTCCTTTCTCCCGATCAGGTGGATCAGCTCGCACAGTTGGTAGATGATTATGGAATCAATGTGTTGTGCTACGGACTACGCACCGATTTCCGTACACACCTTTTTGAAGGTTCGCGTCGGTTGTTCGAGATTGCTGACACTATAGATGAAATCAAATCCACTTGTTCCTGCGGTCGCAAGACGATTGTTAACGCCCGAATTGATGGCCGTGGCGAGATTATCACAGAAGGGGAGGTGGTTGAGATTGGCGGAAACGAGCGCTATATGTCTGTTTGTCGAAAGTGCTGGCGAAATAAAAAAATTGAGAAAAGCAAACAGGGTAGCCTTCCGCTCGATTGATGAGAAAACAATACATAACCTGACAATCTAAAAAACATGGAAAAAGATACTCGTGAAAGAATAATAAGAATGATTCGCCGGGAAGTTGTGCCGGCAATGGGTTGCACTGAGCCTGTGGCTGTGGCGCTATGTGTGGCAAAAGCAGTAGAAACACTCGGTGAACTACCTGATTATATTGAACTTGGTCTGAGTGGCAACATAATCAAAAATGCGATGGGTGTGGGAATTCCCGGAACGGGAATGATAGGTCTTCCTATCGCGGTTGCGCTCGGTGCATTGATTGGGAAATCAGAATATGGGCTTGAAGTGCTTCGAGATGTCACTCCTGAAGCTCTTGAAGAAGGACGCAGATTTATAAATGAAGGACGTATAAGGATCCGTCATCTGCCGTGCACTCCATCAAATCTTCATATCGAAGTTGTGGCTAATAAGGAGATTTCCGAGGATAAAGTGATAAAAGCGGAAGCTGTAATTTCGGGATCTCACACTAATTTTGTGTTGATTCGTCTCAATGATGAAGTCCTATATGTAAAAGATGAAGGCGTAGATTCATCTGAGGATGGCGACGATATCGAGCTAACGATGAGTACGGTATATAGATTTGCAACTGAGACTCCTCTGGATGAGATTGATTTTATTCTGGAAGCGGGACGAATCAATAAGGCAGCCGCCGACACTGCATTATCGGGCGATTACGGACATTCTTTGGGTGCGACAATCCGTCATAACGGTCGCCATCTTTTTGGTGACACTCCGCTTGAACATATCATTTGCCTCACATCAGCCGCATGCGACGCCCGAATGGGCGGGGCTCCTATTTCGGTGATGTCGAATTCCGGAAGCGGAAATCAAGGTATCACATGCACTCTGCCTGTAATTTCCTATGCAGAAGATATGAATGCGAGTGAGGAAGAGACCACCCGGGCATTGATATTGAGTCATCTTACAAGCATTTATATAAAGCAGAGTCTTGGTCGTCTGTCTGCATTATGCGGATGTGTGGTCGCCTCTACCGGAGCATCTGCGGGTCTGGTATATCTTATGGGCGGTGACTTCAATCGTATTTGCGCAGCGATAAAGAACATGGTAGCCAATCTTACGGGTATGATCTGCGACGGAGCGAAGCCTGCCTGTGCGATGAAGATCTCATCAGGCGTGTCTACTGCTGTTATGTCGGCTATGCTTGCCATGAACGGCAAATGCGTTTCGGAGGCAGAGGGAATTGTTGCGGCAGACATAGACCGTACGATTCATAACCTGACCATGATAGGTAGAGATGCTATGCAGGAGACCGATAAACTTGTGCTGCAGATTATGGTGGAAAAATAAAAAAGTGACCGTATTAATAAGGATTTAAACCGTATTAATAAGGATTTAATGTGAAAGGGAGAAGTTTTTTAAACCTCTCCCTTTTCTGATGTGTTATAACCATGAGACGGTATTTACCGTCTCATGGTTCTGCTTATACACTATATCGCATCCCCTGATGCACTAAGACTAAGGCTATGAAAGATAATGTAAAAGAAAATTCCTTAAATGCTATCATAAAGGAATCTATAAAAAAGAATTGGGATAAAATGGCTTTCTCCGACATGGGAGGAATCAATTATCAATATAAGGATCTTGCCGAACAGATTGCCAAACTTCATATCATTTTTGACGCGGCTGGTGTGAAGAAGGGTGATCGTGTGGCAATATGCGGCAAAAATTCTTCAAATTGGGCCGTTGTGTTCCTTTCCTGTCTCACCGCCGGGGTAATGGCTGTTCCTATCCTGCATGAATTTAAGCCTGACACCATTCATCATCTTGTAAATCATAGCGAGGCTAAATTGCTTTTTGTGGATGCAGCCATATGGGAAAATCTTGATGAAAAGAATCTTACCGATCTTGTAGGGGCTATTTTTATCAGTGAGTTCGGCATGCCTCTGTCGAGAAGCAAGAAACTCACCGACACACGTAATAATATCAATGAATATTTCGGCAAGGAATATCCATATAGTTTTTCAAGAGATAACCTTGACTATTTCCAGGATTCTCCTGATGATCTTGCACTCATAAACTATACGGCCGGATCTACCGGAATGTCAAAGGGTGTGATGCTCCCTTACAGAAGCATCTGGAGCAACATACGGTTCTGTATAGATAATCTTGATTGGTTCAAACCGGGCGATGGAATTGTGAATATGCTTCCTTTGGCACATCTCTATGGGATGACAGTAGAGATGCTTCATCCGATCTGCAAGGGTTGTCATTGCTACTTCCTTACAAAGCTCCCTTCTCCAAAGATTATTCTCAAGGCTTTCTCTGATGTGCGTCCGAAACTTATTATAACCGTACCTCTCATCATAGAAAAGATTATCAGAAGCAAGGTTTTCCCTGTAATTGAGAAGCCTTTGATGAAATTTCTGTTGAAAGTGCCTTATATTGATGATATATTACTTAAAAAAATACGCGCTAAACTCATGGATGCATTTGGAGGAAACCTGCATGAGATCATCGTGGGAGGTGCGCCTTTAAATGCTGATGTGGAAAAATTCCTTACAAGAATTAATTTCCCATTGACCGTCGGATATGGAATGACGGAGTGTGGCCCGCTAATCTCGTATGCACCATCCGACAAAACAAAACCTCACTCAGTGGGTAAGATTGTGGACAGGATGGAGATTCGCGTTGATTCTCCTGATCCGGCACATGACCCCGGTAATATTCAGGTAAAGGGAATGAATGTAATGCAGGGTTACTATAAAAATCCTAAAGCCACAGAGGAGGTGATGAAGAAAGATGGATGGATGGATACTGGTGATCGCGGCATAATAGACAACGATGGATTCATTTTTATTCTCGGTCGTTCGAAGACAATGATTCTCGGGCCGTCCGGACAAAATATCTATCCCGAAGAGATAGAGGCAAAACTTAATAATCTTCCTTTCGTAAATGAGTCGCTCGTTATTGAGAAGGATGGTCAGATTGTGGCTTTGATTCATCCCGATTTCGATGCGGCCATGAAAGCCGGCATAAATAGAGATAAACTTGAAAAAACGATGGCACAGAATATTGACGTGCTTAACAAAGATATTCCTGCCTATTCAAAGGTGAAAGATTTCAAAATCTTCGACGAGGAGTTTGAAAAAACACCCAAGCGAAGCATCAAACGCTTCCTCTATTCTTAAGATTTGTGACATCAACCCAATGTAGCAATATAGCATTACTTGAAAAAGTAGTGCTATTTTTTTATCTTCGTAGATATATATTAACAAAACTAAATATATTTTAACATTTATTGATTTAATTTATTATCAGCGAAATAAACGGATAAGGATATTAAAAAACGAAAATAATTAAGGAAAAACTTGCGTAATGAAAAAAACGGTTGTAATTTTGCAACCGCAAACGGGAAACCGGGAGCGCAAAGAACAATGAAATATTGCCACAGGACAAGCAGCGGTTCCGAATCGAGATATAT